>JAFWWC010000040.1 GCA_017518105.1 Selenomonadaceae bacterium | reverse complement strand
TTCAGAGCCGTTGCCTCGTTCATGCTAAGTTTCATCTGTTAAGCCCTCCTCTTTTCTAGTCCCAGTTTTTAGCTATTATAGCCGCCGTGCCGACTCTTTGCTTTAGTGATTCTGCTTAAAATCCTCCCCGATTGCGCCGCTATATTGCCGCACTTGTATTTTTTTGCGTTTACTAAAAGAAACTACCCCTCGAAAACCGAGAGGTAGTCTTTTATCTTTGTTTAAAAGAATTCGTTTATTTGCTGAGGAGTTCGCGTTTGATACGGTCGAGAGCTTCGGGGGCTTGCTTGTCCATTTTTTCGGGGAAGCCAAAATAACTGACGCAAATGATATTGTCGCCGCCGACCTTGGGAGCATCGGGCTTGAGTTGTTTATTTGCAAAGTCCATTTCGCGGAGCGTCTCAAAGATGCCGTCGAAGTCAACTTCGCCCTCGCCCATAGCCGTATGTTGATGAATTGTGTAATCGGCTTTGCCGCGTCCGTTGAGCCACGGCGGATTGACGATGTAGCGGCAATCGATTGTCTGATTCCACGTGTCAGCCAAAAGGACATGCGTTAATTCGTCGCCAGCATAGCGGAGCATATGCCGAACGTCGCCTTTACCCTGGTCGTAGAAGAAACCATGACTTGCCGAGTAAACGTAGCCGAGGTTCTTTGAACGGAACGATTTAACAATGTCGCAAGTCTCGTCGTTGAGTTCGCAGAAGTCATACGGGTGTGATTGAATCTCGACGCGCAGACCTTCCCGTTCAATTATCGGCAGAAGCTCTTCCATTGACCGGAAGAACATGCCGTTGCAAATTTCCTGCTGATTGGGGTCGCCGCTGAATTCGGTATTGATGACGGGCACGCCCATGTTGACGGCGATTTCAATGATTTTCTTCCAGTTGGCGACGGCGTGTTGCCTTTGCTCTTCAGTCGGGCCAGACCAGCGATAAACCACGATGAACGAAGAAATTTCTACGCCCGTTTCCTTGAGAGCCTGACGATATTCCGCCTCGCACTCTTTGGAGAACAGCGGGTGCTTATAGAACGGATTGATGCGCGGGTGCGGCGATTGCTCAATGTACTTGTAGCCCCAATCGGCGACTTTGTGCACGTAATCGCGAATGCTCATTTGTTTGGCGAGCACGTCCACATCAAACGCTATTTTCATCTTTAACACTCCTTTGATTATCTTTTGGTGCAGTAAAGTTATCACACGGCAAAAACATTGTCAATCCTTTACAACAACTTTTAGCATTATGTGCAAAACGAGTGATTAAAGTTTGAGTAGCGTAGCATATGTGGTTCAAAGTCGCAGAAAATATCAAAATTGCCGTCAATCGCTCAAACGTGACAATCACGCGGCGATTTTTAGTTTTTTGCTCCAAAACCGGGTTGGACTAGCTCATTTTTCTTGCCGAGTCACAAAATATCTTCTACAATCGCGGCAACACAAGGGAGAAAAAATTTCGGAGGAGGCAAAAAAGAGATGACACCAGTTGAACGCAGAATTCTAATCAAAGTCTCGACGATGTACTACCTCGAACACATGAAGCAGACCGAAATAGCCAAACGCCTCGGAGTGGAACGCACGACTATTAGCAAACATCTAAAGCGAGCACTCGACCAAGGAATCGTAACTATAACCGTTGCCAACGAAAACTTCGAGGACATTGAATCAGCAATGGAAAGGCGTTTCGGCTTAAAGGAATGTTTTATCGTCCCGAAAAGCTATGACCTTCTGGCAGTCAAGCAGGCGATGGGCAATGCGGGCTTGCAACTCCTCCGACGAATCGTATCGAACAAGCAAGTAATCGGTTTGGCGTGGGGCACCTCGATTAGGGAACTCACCCGCTACGCTCAAAACTCAAAGCTCCCGCAGATTGACGCAGACTTCGTTCCGCTCGACGGCGGTCCAGAGAATATCGACAGTGAACTGCACGTAAACACCCTTTGCTACGAGTTGTCGCGGGCGTTCGGCGGTCGTTGCCATTATATTTACGCGCCAGTCATCACGCGCACGGCTGAAATTCGCAACGCCATTGTGCAAGACGCCAACTACGAAAAAATTTCCGACTTCTGGAAGAAACTGGACATAGGGCTTGTCGGTATCGGTGCCCCGGTTAAGTCATCGAATTTGGTTTGGATGGGCGAATTCGGGCGGCAGGCGATTGAATCACTTTCAAGGACGGGCACGGTTGGCGAGATTTGCTCGGTCTTCTACGATAAGAACGGGCGCGAAGTCAAAACGGATTTCTCTGACCGGATTATCGGCGTCGACCTCGACACGCTCCGCAACTTGAATTATTCAATCGGTATGGCGGCGTCGCGTGAAAAAGTTCCGGCGATTATGGGCGCGTGCAAAGGTCAAGCGATTAACGTTCTAATCACTGACGAACAAACCGCTAAGATTATGCTTAACGAGTAAGGAGGGCTTCGACGTGTTAGGATACTTCGTGGCGTTGGCAGTCGTCGTTTGGATAGCGCAGACGGTCTTGGGCTTTTGGCAGTTTAAGAAGTTCAATCGGCACCTAAAGGACTTGCGCAAGCTCGGCAGGGTTGCAATCGGTCGGGCTCGCGGATATTTTTCGGCGGGCGTTTTAATCCTGTTCGTTATCGATGACGAGTGCAGAATCCTAAAAGGCGAGATTATGGAAGGGCGCACGGTTTTTGCCGGCTTCAAACCCTTTGACAAATTCAACGGCTTGACGCTCTTTGAGCTAAGCGACGACCTTTGCAAGAGCATGAAACTTTCTCTTCAGCAGGGAATAGCGGTTATGTCGGCTCAAAAGGAATACGAGAGCTACAAATTCATGAAGACGCAGGAGAATCTTGCGGTTAGCTAGACGATTAACGGTTGAGGGCTAAGCGCGCAGTCTTCAACCTTAATCCATAGATTAAAAGTTTTTCTAGGAGGGAATTTTATGGACACATTGGTATCTTTCGCGCAAGCGTTTATCGGGCTGTTCAATCGCGGCGGTGAGACTTTGGCAGGTTGGGTATCTGGCATCATTCCGACGCTTATCGTCCTGCTCGTGGCAATGAACGCAATCGTTAAGATGATTGGTAATGAGCGAATCGAAAAGTTCGCGGGCGTCTGTGCGGGCAATCCTCTTTCTCGCTACATCGTCCTGCCCGTTATTGGAACGTTTTTCTTCTGCAACCCAATGACGCTTTCCTTAGGCAAGTTCCTGCCCGAATTCTACAAGCCCAGCTATTATGCAAGTGCTTCCGGTTCCTGCCACACGCTTAACGGCATGTTCCCGCACATCAACCCCGGCGAATTGTTCGTTTATCTGGGCGTGGCAAACGGTATCACAACTTTAGGACTCAACCACATTGACCTTGCACTTAGATATTTGCTTATCGGTATCGTGATTAACTTCCTGCGCGGTTGGGTGACGGACTTCACGACAACTTACGTTCAAAAGCAGCAGGGCATTTCGCTTAGCAAGTAGCTCAAGACTGCATAAGGAGTGATTAACATGGCTGATTATAAAGCAGTAGTCGTTAAGGCGGGTAGCGGCGGCTTCGGCGGACCTTTGACCCTTATCCCCGACGGCAAAAGAAATAAGGTCGTCAACATTACCGGCGGCGTCATGTCTCAGGTTGCTCAAAGGCTCGCGGAGATGACAGGTTGCGAACTCGTCGACGGCTTTAAAACCCGCGTACCCGATGATGAAATCTTAGTCGTCGTCATTGATTGCGGCGGAACCTTGCGTTGCGGCATTTATCCCCAGAAAAGAATCTTTACTATCAACCTTAACGCAACTGGACCTAGCGGACCTTTGGCAGACCATATCAAAGCGGACATCTACGTTTCGGCAGTCAAGCCCGAAAATATTTCCTACGCTGATGGCGTCGCGGCTCCTGCGGCAAGTGCGGCTCCCTCTGCTGGCGGCGGTTATAAGTCAGTCGTCGTAAAAGCGGGCAGTGGCGGCTTTGGCGGACCTTTGACACTCGTACCCGACGAAAAACGCAATAAAGTCGTCAACATTACCGGCGGCGTCATGTCTCAAGTCGCTAAGACCTTATCTGAGATGACAGGTTGTGAACTCGTCGACGGCTTTAAAACTCGCGTGCCCGATGATGAAATCTTAGTCGTCGTCATCGATTGCGGCGGAACCTTGCGCTGTGGCATTTATCCCCAGAAACGCATTTATACAATCAACCTGAACGCAACAGGTCCCAGCGGACCTCTGGCAGATCATATCAAAGCGGACATCTACGTTTCAGCAGTCAAGCCCGATAACATTTCCTACGCTGACGGCTCGGCGGCTCCGGCTCCTGCTCCTGCACCTGCCGCGGCTCCCGCTAAAGATACGTCTGGCGATTCGGGCTCCGCAATTAAAAAGGGCGGCTACGACACCAGCAAGAAGATTACCGAGCAATCGTCTGGTAGTCTCATGGCTAAAATCGGTCAATTCATGGGCGGTATCGTCTCTGTCTTCTATCAAGCGGGGCGCGACTCGATTAACACGATTATCCGCACGATTCTCCCGTTTATGGCGTTCGTCTCAATGCTTATCGGCGTTATCCTCGGCACGGGTATTGGCGACGTTATCGCAAATCTTCTCTCGCCACTGGCAGGCAATATTGTCGGTCTCGTGATTCTGTCTTGTATATGTTCGTTCCCGTTCCTCTCCCCGTTCTTAGGACCAGGCGCGGTTATCGCTCAAGTCATCGGTGTTCTTATAGGCGTGCAGATTGGTGAAGGCAACATTCCCCCGCATTTGGCACTGCCCGCGCTGTTCGCTATCAATGCCCAGTGTGCTTGCGACTTCGTACCCGTCGGTCTCGGCTTGGCGGAGGCTGATGCTGAAACCGTCGAAGTCGGCGTTCCTTCCGTGTTGTACTCGCGCTTTATCACAGGTCCCGTTTCCGTTATCCTCGCGTGGCTTGCTAGCTTCGGTCTCTATGAATCATAAAAAAAATAGGTCTTTCGACCGTAAAAAAATATAAAGGCAGGTAATTATACAATGGCAGAAAAGATTTATTCAAGCAAGATCGTCGAACTCGGCGGGCAAGTGAAAGACTTCGTCGCAGCGGCGAATATGATCATCATGTTCGATGAGGCAATGGCTCTTCCCGAATTGCGCGATGCTTGCGTTATGCACACCGGCAATCAACTGACTGGCATGATTAAGCCCGGCGACGTTTATAAAATTGCGGGCACTGAGTTTAAGATTATCAAGGTCGGCTCCGAAGTCCAAAAGAACTTGATGAACCTCGGACACATTACGATTAAATTTGACGGCGGCGAAGGCGAACTCCTCGAAGGCTCCATTCACGTCGAAAACAAACCCGTGCCCGAAATCAAGCCTGGTCACATGATTGAAATCTTTAAGGCGGAAGATAAGAAAGTCGCTGATGGCTCGTGGCTCGGCTTGAAAGGCAAAACTGCGGTCGTGACTGGCGCGGCGTCTGGTATCGGCAAGGCTGTCGCTCAAGCGTTCCTCGACAACGGCGCAAATGTCGTAGTATGCGACCTCAACCCCAATGAGCCCGAATTCAACATCACTGAGAACAGCGGCAAGGTTAAATACGTCATCACCAACGTAGCGGAGGCGGCTAGTGTCGAGGCTATGGTTAAGACGGCTCTTGAAACCTTTGACAAGATTGATATTCTCGTCAACAACGCCGGCATTAACATTCCCTGTTTGCTCGTTGACCCGAAGGATCCTCACGGCAAATACGAACTCAACGAAAAGATTTACGACAAAGTCACGGGCGTCAATATTAAGGGCGTCTACCTCGTCGCGCAGGCTGTCGGTCATGAAATGGTTAAGGCGGGCGGCGGCGTTATTATCAACATGAGTTCCGAATCTGGTTTGGAAGGTTCGGAAGGTCAGAGCATTTACGCGGCGACTAAAAACGCAGTCAACAGCTTCACTCGTAGCTGGGCTAAGGAACTCGGCAAGTATAATGTCCGCGTCGTCGGCATGGCTCCTGGCATCATGGAGGCGACTGGACTTAGGACGCTCGCTTACGAAGAGGCATTAGCTTACACTCGCGGAATCACCGTCGACGACCTGCGCAAAGGTTATTCAAGCACGAAGACCACGCCACTCGGACGTAGCGGCAAACTCTCCGAAGTCGCAGACGCCGTTGTTTTCTTGGCAAGCGACCGCGCCTCTTACGTCGACGGCGTCACTGTGAACGTTGCGGGCGGCAAAACTCGCGGATAAGTAGCAACCCATCTTCTTAATCACTAACCCCCTAAAAAATTAAATCCTGTCACTCACTTGAGCGGCAGGACTTTTTTTTGCGTCTGCACTACTTGACGGCAAGCAGAATAATTTTTTCCTCGTCGGGTAGCAGGTCAAGTTCGGTCTCCAAGACGGAAATAATCTGCTCACGGCTCGCCAACCCCGAAAGGTCGATTTGTTTTTCTCCGTAGTAAGCGAAAAGCCCCGGCAGTTGTTCGCCGACCGTGCCATAGGAAACACTTTCCTCCAAAAGCGTCTGGAAATCTTCTTCGAGCTTTTGCTTTGTCGTTAGAATCGCCCCTAAGCCTTCGCGTTGCAGACACACGACGCCATTTCTATCTAGCACGCGAACCAAATGTTTTTGAACGGGGAAGATGCCGAGAAATTTTTTTGTATATTGCCCGTCGAAGATATGCCACTTACCAGCCGCCGCGACCTCAATGACATTTTCCGCGGGCAGGTGCAGAGACTTCACCGCTATGGCTCGGAGTTCGTCCGCGTTCAAGTTCTTATTCATAGAGTCGCTCATTTTGAATTCGGTAGCACCCGTCGCCACGGCTCGCAGAATATTTGCCTTCTTGTCAATCTCAATGGTAATCTCGACGCTGGCTTCACTCGCGCCGGACTTCATAACCTGTTCGAGGGCTTCGCGGCGAATGGACTTTATATCGCGTTCAGTGGGATTGGCGACAGTCCGTTCAACGACCTCGCGAACCATTGCCATTGCCACGCCGATTGTAGAAATTATCGGGGCGTTCTTGACGATTTTCCATTGCACTTTCTTTTTATCGCCGAGGTAAGGAACGACAACGCCGCCTGAGCCGCCGCCGCCAGCCAACATCAACATATCCTGCGAAAGCTTGTAGTCCGTGATGAGCCGCGAAACAATTTCCCAAATCTTTTCGGAGGCTTTATCCATTGCTTGACGGGCGGCATCTTCTGCTGAACAACCGATAACGTCCCCTAAGGCTTGCCACGCCACGCGAGCATTTTCTTTATCTCGGCTGAAGGCGTAATCTCCTTCGGGCACGCTGCCGAGAAGATTTGCCGCGCCCGCCAAAGTCAATGAAACTTTCCTGCCGCCCGAACCCGTAACCATCGCGAAGGCTTTATCGTCGTCGGCTAAGGGGGCAATCAGTTCGAGTTTGGGATTATTCAGCTTGTCGGAAAAGATTTCGTAAGGCAAGCCGGCAATATGAGCACTGCGCGGACCCACGTCGGTTATCTTTCCGTTCTCGACGCGAATCATACTGCCGCCCGCTACGCCCAAAGTCCGCACGTCCAGCGAAGACAGATAAGTTTTGTGTCCGCCAATCTCGCCGTAACTGACCATAACGCGCCCGTCCTTGACGACAGAAATATCCGTGGACGTGCCGCCCGCCTCCAAAAAAATTCCGTCGGATAATTTCTCGTACATCAAGACGCCCGCCACGCCCGCCGCCAAGCCCGATAGCATGGTTAGTATCGGGCGGTGTCGAACTTCATCAATCGTCATAACTCCGCCGTCGCAACGCATAATCATCAGCGAAGACGGAATGCCCGAACGCTTAACGCAGGATTCAGTCATATCCGCCGTTTCCATCATTCGCGGAATCAAACTGCCATTTACGACAGCCGTCCGCGTCCTGACCTTCAAGCCGTAGAGTTTGGAAACCTCATGCCCGCCCGTCGCGTAAAGCCCCTTAGCGCGTGCCATGTCCACAACAAATTTTTCGTTAGTCGGGTCGTCCACGCCATAAGCCTCCGTGGCAACGATAACATTTGCGCCCTTGCTCGTTAGTTCGTTTATCGTGGATTCTATCTCGTCAGCGGAGGCGGAGGCGTCAGCCGTTTCCACGAACGCAAAGACCGTCTTTAACTCTTTGCCCAGAGCCAACGGAATATTTCCAATCTCGCTGACGGATTTTGCACGGGCGGTCTCAAGCCCACTGCCCATCGCCAAAATTCCCGGTGTCGCCACGTCGCCTTCAAGCAAAGCATTCGTCGCTTGGGTCGTGCCGTGCGCAATGAAAACGACCTCCTCTGGCGCGATGCCGTTCTTGCTTAGGATATTTTGCAGGACGTTTATAATCCCTTCGGCTACGCCTTCCCTTGAATCATGCGTCGTCGGGATTTTTTCTTTGGCTATAATCTCGTAGGTTGAGTTGTCAATCGCAACGGCATCGGTGAAGGTGCCGCCAACGTCAATTCCGATTCGTACTTGCCGCATGATTCCACCTCACCGCAAAACAATCACGAATATCATCATCAAGACGCAAGCTCCCCAAGCGTATGGCAAAATCTTTTTCATGATAGCGTTTGCGTCGACGCCCGCATAACCGGCAAGCCACGCGTTTTGCGAATTAGTCGGGTCTGCAATAGTCTGCACGTAGCCAACAGCCGCGAACATGCCATAAAGCGCGGTGTTTGGTAGAACGTTTAAGTTCGTCATTATGGTGGCGATGCCCGAACCCATGCCGTACATATTGAGCGGACCGCGATAAAGTGCCGCAGGAGCCAGTATCGTGAAGGCAATAATCACGCCGTAGAAGGACGAGGGCACGATTGCAGTAATCAGCGGGTTTAAAATCTCCGTCGCGGCGGGTTGCGTCGTCGCGGTGACCAGCATACCAATTCCCATGAACAGGAATAAAACGCCTGCAACGTCCTTTATGCCATCGACAAGAGCACCCGTGAAAAGATTTATTGCTTGCGACGGGCGAACGAGGATTGCCGCATAGAATGAGGCGACTAAGAAGCCAAGAGTCGCCGCCGCCACGGGGTCAATCATGCCGTCTTTGGCAGAACCTAGCCCGACCGTGAAGTTTATTACCGCGATGATTATCAGTGGCAAAATCGGAGAGATTAACGCCGCGTTCGGCAAAGTCTGTTTCTTTTTAATCAGCGTCGAAGGTTTCTTCGTGAAGAGCTTGCCGAGCGTCCGCACGAGGCTGACGGGAAATGACAGAACCCCTAAGACAAATTCCTTCAGCAGGACGAACATTGAACCGCCAGCATTTTCTCCACGCGGAATATTTATAACGATATAAGCGATTGTGGTTATAAGCGAGACGATTGCGCCAGGGACAAAATATCTTAGCACCGCATCCGCGCCGAAAATGCCAATGCCAGTCGCCGCCGCCGCAAAGTTCAATGAACTTCCCGTCATCATTCCTAGCAGAATTAAAATCGCGGCGTCTATCGGCTCAATGCCCGCACTCGTCATAATGGGGATTGCGATTGAACCAATCATGATTATCGCGCCCAAGCCGCTCATGCCCAAAAAGACAAAGGCAGTCGCCCCAGTCAGCAGGACGGCTATCGCTATTGGTTTGTCTCCCGATAACTCCGCCGCCTTCTTTATAATCGCGTCGGATATGCCAGTCTTTTGAATGACCTTCGCGAACATGGAGCCGAAGATTACTAACATTATCGGCATGCTCAATCGCAAGGAGCCTTTCAATAAGATTTCGTTGAGCCAATCGAAGAAGGGCACTCCGCTGACGATGGCTATCCACGCCGCCATTAAAGGCAATGCCAAAAGCGTCGGTATCACACGCACAATCATCAAGACGGCAAAGAATACGAAGCCGCCTAGAAGCAAAATTCCTGATAATGTCAAAGCTAATTCCTCCATAAAAAAAGCTCGCGCTTAAGTTTAATCTCTGACTTAGACGCAAGCATTTACAACTGATGAGCAATGATTATTTCACGAAGACGACCGCGCATCTATCAAGGAAGCCGTCATGTTGATTCGCCGCTAGAATTTTATCTGCGTCTTCGACTGATACAACCGGATTTGCATCGAAGTTATCCAAACGAATTGCCTTGACGATTAAAGGATTGCTGCCCGCCCGCGATTGACTGATTTGGTCGTTGGTGCTGTTAGCGTAGCTCGCCATGCCTTGGACGATGATTTTGTCGTAGTCAAGGTTCTTGTGCCCGTAAATTTCCTGCCCGTTGCCGTTCTTGATGACTGGACTCATGACGCAATTAATCTGCTTGCCCGTACCAGAGCAGACGATTATCAAGCCCGTGTAGTTTTTGTTGGCGACTGCCGGCTGAGTTGCATTGACGGGTTGCGGGAAGGAAACTTTAGGCTCGTCTTTGAACGGAATAAACGCCGCAGTGGAAAGAGCGTCCGTGGCACCGAACAGCGGCATTTCCAAAACTATCTCGTAAAGCTCATCCTCCTCAATGTAGCGTCCGTCGACTTCGGTCATGTTCTTTATAATGGCGTCTACCTGCGTTGCTACTCGGTCGTCAGCCAATTCCAAATCCACCATTCGAGATTCTGAAGTTACGCGCACGCCCTGAACCGCTTCCGCCAAGCCGCGTTGAGCGTCCATCATTGCCGCCCGCCGAGCTTGTGCACGTTTCAAGCCCTTGTTCTTAGTCGTCGACTTGCCTGCGCCAATTCCCTTTGCCCGAATGACGCCGCGATCCCAATCAACGCCGCTTTCAGCCGCCAGTGCCACCGCCGAAGATAAAATCATCATCAACAACGCCGTCAGGCACGCCAGCATTTTCTTGGATAAACTCATCTTAATCACTCCTCGACAAAAATTTTCACGCGAAGTTTATCACAAGCCTAACGATATGTCTAACGTAATCTGTGCTGGAAAATTTTTCCGTGGGCACGTTGCACAAGCACTTGACAAAAAACTTTTCTATAAGATTATACGTTTGAAGTTGTGCTTAAAGTCACGTTAGGAGGTTAGAAAATGGAGAGGAGGACTTTTGTAAAGATGATTTGCGGCGGCGGCTTATTGGGTTTGCTCTTCGGGGCGGGCAAGAGTGAAGCTGAAGACCTTTTGCGACCGCCGGGAGCCTTAGCCGAGGAAGAATTTCTAGCGACGTGTGCTCGATGCGGCAAGTGCGCTGAGGTTTGTCCGACGGGTTGCATTAAGATTGCGCACGGCGAGAAAGGGCTTGCGATTGGCACGCCGTATATCGTTCCAGTCGAGGCGGCTTGCAATCTTTGCATGAAGTGCGCTCACGTTTGCGCGACTGGTGCCCTTAAGCCGACGAAGAAAGCTGATGTTCGCATGGGGCTGGCTCAGATTGATAACGACCGATGCTTAGCGAGGCAGGATCATGATTGCCGCGTCTGCCACACGAGTTGCCCGCAATACAACAAGGCGATTTGGCTGGAGAATAACAAATATCCGACCGTGAACGCGGATTACTGTACGGGTTGTGGCATGTGCGAGCACGTTTGCATTGCCGATCCAAAAGCGATTCACGTCAAGCCGAGGGGCGGTGCTCCATGAAAATCAAAATCCTGCGGCGACTGATTCAATTAACGGCGTTGGTGGTGTTGCTCCTGCCGATTTGGTTCACGGACTTAATCTGGTACGGCACATACATTTCAGCGGAGCTTGCGGGCGTGGACTTAACCGACCCGCTGACGGCTCTTGAAATCACTTTGGCTAGTCGTTCGCTGTGGACGCCGCTTATCATCTCGGCAATACCGTTGGCAGTCGTGGCGATAATCTTTGGGCGAGTCTTCTGCAGTTACGTTTGCCCGCTGAACTTTCTATTGGAGCTGTTGCCCGTCAAGCGCAAAAGAACTTTGCAGGCGCGGACGTTGCCTTTGGTGTCGTTAGCAATCGTGTTGGTGTTGTCGGCTATCGTAGCCGTGCCCGTCTTCAACACGGTTTCCCCGGTGTTCGCGTTCATGCGTATGATGATTTTCGGGTTCGGCGTTGAAATTATTCTTCTGGCATTAGTAATCGGCGCGGCGTTTATTTGGGGGCAAAAGATTTGGTGCAGGACGCTTTGTCCGCTCGGTGCTATTTATGGCTTACTCGGAATCAAACGGCGGCTAGCATTACAAATCGACGAAAGCAAATGCATTCATTGCGGCAAGTGCGAAAAGGTCTGTTCAATGGGCACGGCTCCCGCGAGGAAAAATTTCGAGGACGCGAGCCTTTGCACGAACTGCGGCGATTGCATCAGCGTCTGCAAGAAGGGCGCGATTAGTTTTAGCATGACTGGTTTAAAAGATAAGAGGTGAATTCAAATGGGATTGTTCGATAAGAAGTTTTCGCTCAAGCACATAGCGATTGCGGGCTTTGCGTGCATAGGTCTGTTCGCAGTGAGTTATGGCGTCATCGAGGCGACGAATCAAACTTCATTCTGCGGCACGACCTGCCACGAGATGGATCCGATGTACAAGACGTGGCAGACTTCAAATCACAAGGTAATTGAGTGCGCGGACTGTCACGAGAAGCCCGGACTCGTCGGCACGGTCGAGAGCAAGTGGAAGGGCACAAAGGAACTTGTCCTGCACGTGACCGGCAATGTTCCAGACCCGATTAAGTTGCAAAACACAAACGAGGTTAATTGCTACGTCTGCCACCAAGACAAGATTAAGGAACGGGAGCTTGCCCTTGAGCGCAAAGACCCGCACACCGAGCGGCACTTCCAAGAGGGCATGAATTGTGTTAGCTGTCATAGCGGCATCGTTCATGATGAGATGAAGAATAAAGTTTTGCCGAGCCGCGACCGCTGTTATACCTGTCACCTTGACGCGATGAGCTCGCTTGTGAGGAGGGATTGAGATGAGTTTGAAATTTTCCAGACGCGACTTTTTGAAATCAATCGCGGTGGCGGCGGCGATGCTGACTGCGGGCTGTTCGCCTAAGCGTGACACTCAGCAAGGTCCCGTCAATCAAGTCGACGCTGATAAATGGTTCAAAGGCGTCTGTCGATATTGCGGCACGGGTTGCGGCGTATTGGCTGGCGTCAAAGGCAACAAGATAGTTTCGATTAAAGGCGACCCTGATTGCCCCGTTAATCGCGGGCGGCTTTGCGTCAAAGGAATCCTCTTGGCTAAGATTCTAGACACGCCCGACAGGGTTTTGCACCCGCTGATTAAAAAGGACGGCGAATTTGTTCAAGCGACGTGGGACGAGGCACTTGATTTAATCGTCAGCAAGTACAAGGAGGCTATCGAACAATATGGACCAGACTCGGTTGGCTTTTACGGTTCAGGGCAGACGCTCGCCGAAGAGACTTACGTCATGCAAAAGATTATGCGGGCGGGCATTGGCACGAACAATATCGACGGCAACCCGCGAACGTGTATGGCTAGCGCGGTGGCTGGTTACATTACGACTTTCGGCGAAGATGAGCCTATGGGAACTTATGCCGACATCGAGGCGGCGGATACGTTCTTCCTTATCGGCTCGAACATGGCGGAGGCGCACCCCGTGTTGTTCTCGCGGCTGATTGATAGGAAGAATTCCAATCCGAACGTTAAAATCATCGTTGCCGACCCGCGTAAAACTCGTACTTGCGACATTGCCGACTATCACTTGTCGTTCATACCTAGCCGCGATATTGCCCTGATGAATGCGATGGCTTACACGATTATCGAGGAGAAACGCACCGACGAGAAATTCATTAACGAGCATACGGAATTTGTCAAAGGCGCAGACGAGAAGTTGACTTACGACCAGTTCAAAGCGTTTCTTCAAGACTACGCGCCGGAAAAGGTTGCGGACTCCTGCGGAATACCGGCGGAGACGATTCGCGAGGTCGCAAGATTATTCTCAGCTCCCGACCGTAATACGATGTCGCTTTGGTGCATGGGCTTGAATCAGCGGTCGCGGGGCGTTTGGGTTAATAATCTCGTGCACAACCTGCATTTGCTCACGGGCAAGATTTGTCGTCCTGGAAATACTCCGTTCTCGTTGACGGGTCAGCCTTCTGCTTGCGGCTCCGTTCGTGAGACTGGCGGCTTGTCGCACTTACTGCCGGCGCATCGCATGGTTGCCAATGAAAAGCACCGTCAAGAGCTTGCAAAGCTTTGGGGCGTCGAGAGTCTGCCGGGCAAGCCTGGTTATCATACGCTAGAAATGTTTAAGGCGGCGGTCACAGGCGATTTGAAATGCCTTTGGGTCATGACGACTAATCCGGGGCAATCGCTCCCGAACTTGAATTACTATCGACCCGGCATGGAGAAAGTTTTCTTGGTCGTGTCAGAGACTTATCACCCGACGCGGACGAGCGAGCTTGCCGACGTGGTTTTGCCGTCTGCGCTGTGGATGGAAAAGGAAGGCGTCTACGGCAACGGCGAGCGGCGCACTCAACATATCGCCAAAGCAATCGACCCGCCCGGCGAGGCTAAACCAGACCTTTGGGCGATAATCGAGTTTGCAAAGCGCATGGGTTTTGAAAAGCTCGTGCCGTTCAATACGCCCGAAGAGGTTTGGGCGGAGTATCAAGAGTGCCAGAAAGGTACGGCGATGATGCTTGCGTCTTACAAACGACTGCGCGAGGGTCACGGCTTTACTTGGCCTGTACCCGATGACAATTCGCCCGAAACTTATATCCGCTACGCCGAAGGCTACGACCCCTATGTAAAGGCGGGCGAAGGCATTAAATTTTATGGCAAGCCTTCGGGACGCGCAATCATCTACGCCCGACCACAGCAGGACGCACAAGAAATGCCCGACGCCGAGTATCCGTTCTTCCTGACGACTGGCAGAATTCTGGAGCATTGGCATACGGGCACAATGACTTTCAACGTTAAGGAGCTTAGGACAGCCGTCCCCGAAATGTACGTTGAGATTCACCCCGACGACGCCGCGAAGTTCGGAATTGCTGACGGCGATTTAGTCGCGGTGACTTCAAGGCGGGCAACTTGCAAACTCAAGGCAAAAATTAATGGACGCGGGCAACCACGTCCGGGCTTAGTCTATGTTCCCTTCCACGACCAAGTTATGGAACGCATGATTAATTTCGTTCTGCTAGACGCCTTCGACCCCGGCTCCAAACAACCGGAGTACAAGGTCTGTGCCGTCAAACTCGCTAAGGCTTAAGAAAATCACGCGGCGAAAAACTTTTTGCATAATCCTTCAGCCAAAGCAAGATATTTGACGGCGCGTTTGCAATCTCCAAAGTTCAATGAAGTTATGACGCTTTGACAGATTGAATCGACGAGTTCAATTTCCGCTTGCTTAGTGGTATTGCCTTCGAGAATGGCTCGGCGAATGTTCTCTGGCGCAAGATATTTTTCGTCCAGCTTGCAAAGCAGATTGTAGATTACGATAGCCTGACTGTTCATCTGAGTTTTCTCGCTAGGTTCTCTATCAGCTCAACATCTTTAGCCGTCATGTCTTTATACTGGCTCAGCGTCGTTTGGTAGAATTCCTTTTGGCTGTTCATGGTTTGCATTAGCTCTTGCAAAGTCTCATTGACCTTTGAAACGTCGCTGATATTCTTCGACAAATCCTCAAGCTCGTCGAGCGTGTCTTTAGCCGTTTTAAGTAGTTCCTTGAGTTTGCCCGTATTGCTTTCCGTTGTCTGTGCATTTGCTTTGATGAGATTGACAGCTTCGGACAGGGTCGACAGGTTCTCGGCGGCTTCGTTTAACGAGTTTGCAATCGAATCGTTCAAAACATCGTCAAGGCTCTCAATCGCTTCAACGACCTCTTTAAGTTGAGCATTGGTCGCGGTTTGCGCTTCGGCAATCGGTCTTTGAATTGAATCGCCCAAAGAATTATTGAGGCTTCCAATCGCCTCGACGACTTCTTTAAGCTTAGCATTAGTCGCGGTTTGCGCTTCGGCAATCGGTCTTTGAATTGAATCGCCTAAAGAATCATGGAGGCTCCCAATCGCTTTAACGACCTCTTTAAGTTGAGCATTGGTCGTGGTTTGTGCTTCGGCAATCGGTCTTTGAATTGAATCGCCTAAAGAATCATGGAGGCTCCCAATCGCTTTGATAATTTCCCTTGAAAGTTCCGTTTGCTGTTCCTTGTCAGCGAAATATTTGCTGATACCGCCGTAAAAAAATCCGCTCGAAATAAAAAGTGCGACGCCACTGCCAACAAGAGAAGTCATTTCGTTCACGGGCGCAGAAATTAAAAGTATTGCCGCCAATGCTCCGCAAAACGATAAAGATAGCTGGACTTCCTTTGAATTCATCGAATCACCCTTTCAAAATTGTTTATGTAATCGTCCAAGGTCGATTGCATAATTTTTTTTGTGTCCTGCTCGACAAAATGCCTAAGCCGCCGCCCGTATTCCGCATTAATGCCATAGAAACGCCCGCCCCTGTCGCTCGTCATTTTTTTGTAGGCGATAACGTCTCGTGCCTCGTACGAAGAGACATTGCCGGAGAATTTGCCGCCCGACATGCTGTCCAGAAATTTTATCTTCAGGAGTCGTAGCAAGTAAAGTTTTGTCTGCTCGACCCTTTCAGAAGAAATCTTCCCGTCAAAGTCGCCCGTCAATATGTAGCCGCAAATTTTAGCCAAGTCATTGAGCGTCCCCCTAGCAAAGGTGTTCGCCGAAAATAATTTCTTCAACGCCGCGTCGTTATAAGCCGCCCAAAACGAATTCCGATTGCTGGTTTTCACCGAATCAAAGGAACAAATCTTATTCAACGCCGCCAAACTCAAACAGCCGTCCGCGTCATTGCAATCAAAAAGGAAGTCCTCGTAGAGGAAATCCAACTCGTACATGCGGTCATAAATCTTTTCCAACTCGTGCGACAAAACTTTTTTGTGCTTTTGAATCAGCGATTCATGGTGGTGCAAAATATTTATTGCGTCGGCATAAGAACGGAATAATACAACGTCAAGCCCTTGCGCCTCGTAATGATTCTTTGCCTCTATAATCGCGTCGTCGAGCCGGTCAAGGTCGGTGCTACCCTGGCGATGTGCCAAATCCATTATCACGACTGTCAGCGGCGGGCGGCTCTTCGGAAGATTATTCCACGTCTCTATTAGTTGCCGCGTCGAATCCTTTTCAAGCGGGAACTCCTCAAAAAGAATGATTCGCGAAAATTTTTCTAGGCTGTCCTTCCAGCTCTCGTCATCAGCCCTTAGCAAAAAAATTTTTATCCCAGGCGGCGTCCTGAAACTCGCTAAGTCAAAAAGATTTTCTCTGTTTTGAATCCGCGATGCCGCGTCGCCGTGTCCTAAGCGGAGCGAAAAATTTTCATAGTCCGGCGGCAAAACCCCCGCCAGCATTTTGGCGAAGATGAACCGCGACTTGTCACCTATGAACAGCAGATTTCTTTCGAGCAAAAAGTTTTTCATCTGTAGCCCGCGCTTTCTAGTTGCCGCAAAATATTTGTCGTCCGCTGAAACTTCTTAGCAACGTCGTCTTCGCGCATGTCGGCAAGCGAATCATATTCCGCTTTCTTTTCGGCAAGCTTATCCTCCAGCGTGGCAAATCTATTAGATTGATACTCTTCCAAGCGTTCGGGCAGGTCGGCTAGATATTGTTCAGCTTGCGCCGTCAAAAACTTTGGCAGGGTCTTTCGATAATGTTCCGCCCATTGACTTTTCCATTGTTGCCGAGCCTTTTTGGTCGCCTCCCGCTTAATCTTGTCTTCCTGATTTTTCAGCTGGCGCTTCAATTCCTGTTCGTCGACCTCAAGGCTTGCAAGCCGAGCCGCTCTGCGTTCCTGTTCATTTTTGAACGCCCCTAAACTTTCTTTGCGCCGATAAATTTCCTGCTGCTTGCGTAAGATGTCCTTCTCAATCCTCTGCTTGTTCTCGAAGTAATCGCGGCGATAAGTCAAATCCTCTTCGTAGCGCGGCGGGCTATCGAACTGACTGCCGAGCTTTTCTCCCCAATGCTCAAGCGTAAGATAATCCAAAAATGACACGGGAGCCACCTCTCTGGCTTTGTCGACTGCAACCTTTGCTTTGCCCGCGACGTGTGCGGCTTCCGTCAAAATCTTTTTTGCCTTGTTGAGGACACTTGCCGTTCTTGAAACTTTTTCGCCGAAGAGAAATGCTTTGGTAGCTTTGATTATTTTTGCGGGCGTTGAAACCTTTGACAGCAACCCGACCTTTGACGCCGCTTTGACAACTGCGCCCTGTGGCAAGAAAATCGTTGCCCAGTCCAAGATATTTCCGACAACCTTACCGACTCTTGCACCGCTGTCGTTGCCCGCGTCGACCTGCACCATCTTAGCCGTATACGCGCCCAAGTTCTCGCGGTCATTCCTCAACGCCATTAACTCGTTTTGGAGGTTCATCAGTTCGCTTTGCAATTCGCTATCGTCCGCTGTACTGAGTTGTAGCTGTAATTCTTCGCGGTGCTGTTGTAAGGCGACGAGGTTGCGGCGGAGTTCTTCTAGCGTCGAATCTTGATAGTTGATAACGTCTGAATAATTTTCCAGCTCTGGCAGGTCTTCAATCACGGCATTGGCTCCCGCGATATTAATGTCGCCGCCGACTTGCAACCCGCCGTTAATGTCTTTGAGAATCGGGGAAATTTGCAGATTGATAATCTCGAAGGTGTGATTCAAAATCGGGCGAACCTTCCGGCGCACGTAGTCTTCCATGTCGGCATTCGTCTTTACGTCATTGCCCGCCGCCTCGATAAGCTTCGCCGCCTTGTCTCCCGACGTTCGGGCGTGATACTCCAAATCTTTCCTTAGGCTAGTTAGGCAAGTCTCGACCTCAGCTTTGAGCCGTTGCCGCCGCTCCTGCAAAATTTTATGTAAGCGTGTTATCTCCCCGTCAATTTGCCTACGCTGATTTTCAACGGTTGCATCGCGTTCGGATTTTTTCTGCCCAAGCGTCGTATGCAACTCCTTAAGCTCGTCAATCGCCCGCTTAGCTATGACTTCAACACGTGCCTCCGCCGCCCGATTAAGTTCGTTGTGAGCGTCCAGACCCTTTGCACGTAGCACGCCGCGAATATTTTCTATCTCCCCGAAATATTTCGAGCCGACCACATTGGAAACGAAAAAGCAATACTCCAACGAATTCATCAAGTTGCAATCCTTCAAGACGCCTTCATCAGAGCTTACGACTTGCCGATAACTTTCCTCCCACTCGTTAATCTCGTCGCAATGCGTGCGGACAAATGACAGCGGGAACCCGTGCGCGGCGAAGTCCTGTAGCTTTTGAATATCCACGCGAGACGGTGCGCCGCTTGTGACGTAAATTATCGCCGAGGCAAGCGACATTGAAGTTGCCAGTAGCTGTTCATGCCGCGTAATCAAAGTGTTAATGCCAGGCGTGTCTAGCAAAATCATTCCGTCAGCAAGCATCGGTTCGTTCAAAAGAATTTCTAGGTGCTCAATCTCATCTAGCTTGCGAGAGGCTTTGTTGCTCTGCGTTATGTCCATGACCGTTTCCAAGTCAATGTCTTCGGTGTTGCCGTCGAGATAAAACAGCCGCCCGCCTTCCTGCGTGCCGTAGCTTATGTAAGTCAAAATCGGCGTGGTCTCCACTCTGCCGCCCGGCAAAATCTGTCGACCGAGCAAATTATTTATTAAGGACGACTTGCCCGCAGAATATTGCCCTATGAAGGCGACGTAGAAATTTCCCGCTTCGACCCGTTCTTTTATCGAGCGCAGGTCTTCTAGCGCGTTAAAGTCTTTAAGCTCCTCCAACGCGGCTTGCAAGGTTGAAAAAGTTTTCTCGTCCAAAGTTTATGCCTCCTCTGTGATTGTGTCATTCATATCGCCGAGTTCGACCTCCAATTCCGCGACGCGTCCCAGAAGTCCCGCGACTAATTCCCTTGCCGCAGTTGCCTTCTGCAATTTCTCATCGCGGGCGGCGTCGGTGGCTTTGCTATCCTCAATCAGCATGACCATCTTTTTCTGCTGGCGTTCTATCTCCACATTGACGCGGGTTTCAATCATCGCCTTCACCGCGTCGAACATTTTCCTTTCCGTGCCGGCAAGATATTTATTTATGCTATCAATGTTCTCTTCGGCGAAACTCTCAATGTAAGATTTAATCTCGCGGGAAATTTTCTTCCGAGCTTTGGTGGCGTCGGCGTCTAGGCTTGCCATATACTTTTCGACTTCGGCTTTGTAATCCGCGTTCAGTTGGTCAAGCTGTTTTGTCTTGCGCTGAATATCAACGTCGAATTCCTCGCTTGAGCCGCTGTCCTTATCCGAATAACTTTCCATTTTCTTGAGCAGTTCAGCGCGCTCATAATCTATGCTTCCTAAAATTTCATTGCGTTGCTTTTGTGCTTCGTCGTGTGCACTTGAATCACGAATCTCTTCCGTGTCTTCGTATTCCTTTTTGCCGACAAATATTTGAGCCAAAAAACCCCCGACACCTCTGCGGTCTCGCAACTTTTTAACTTTGCGTGTCCTGTATTCGACGGCAGGAACCGTAAAAGTATCGAGGACTGCATTTCGGCGATTTGCGATTTCCCTGAGCTGGCGTTGCAAATCTTCCTTTTGGCGTTCGAGTTTGCGGGCTTTGGCGCGGCTTACCTCGGCGGTAGCGATTGCCGCTTCGATTTCGTTCATCTCGCGGCGTTTTGCGGCAAAAGCCTTTTCCATTGCCTCCATATTCTTGCCGACCTCGGTAGCCGTCAATTTCATTTCGCGATTATAAATTTTCAACTCGCCGCCGCTGACATTCGACAAGCTCTCCTGCAGTCCGTCAAAGTATTCCACGCTCTCATCGACGACGAGCATTAAATCTTCGCGCAGGTCGTCTTCCAGTCGTTGCGATAGATTTACAAACTGCTTCTTCAAACTCTCCGGCAACTCGGCGGCAAAATCTTGTAGCTCGTCGACCGTCTCGAATTCCTCTGCAGTCGTTTCCAGGCGGCGGCAAATATCCGAACAACGCGCATTGATTTTATCCTTGAAGTCGCGCATTGTCGTATTGAACCGCTCCTTGACGGGTTTGGTTAAAGACTGCCGCTCCTTTTGCAGATTAGCGATTGCCTCTTCTAGCGCAAGCTTCTGTTGCTCCAAATCGGAAGTGCTACGCGATTCCTCAAGAACTTTTATCTGCTCGTTCAAATCATCAAGCTCGTACTTCAACGCGTTGCCAACTTTATTGACTGGCTCGCTTAGCTGTTCACGTGTCCGTTCGCCCTCAGTCAGATAGCGGAAAAGCCTATCTTCAAAATCCCCAAGCCGTGAACGCTCTTCCAGTTCAGAGTAATACGCCGCGTTTTTGACTTTGCCAGCGTCCCTTTCAAGCGGAACATTCTTATCGCGTGCCGCAAGTGCCGTGTAAGCCGAGATTGGATAAATTTCTGGCAACTTCGCGTCGGGGAATTGCTTTACGTAATTGGCTTTCAAGTGTTCGATGACGCTTTCGACGGTCTCGCCCTCGCTAGCTTTAATCTCTTCGATTTTATTCAGGACGATAAAGATACTATTGCACTCGGTGCGCAGGTCGCGGAGAATTTCAAACTCCGTCTTCGTGCCGGGGTGGTCGGTGCTGAACATAAAAATGCACGCGTGCGACTCTTTAATCTGCCGTCGCGTTATCGCCTCAAGGTTTTCTGTTATGCCGTTAAGTCCGGGGCTGTCGACGAGCATTACGCCATCTTCAAGAAACTTGCTATCCAAGAACAAATCGACTTTCTCGACCGTCTGAGCAATCGTCCCCTCGGCAGTGTCGCCTGTGGTGCTTACGAACCTGGCAATCGTCTCAACGTTCAAATCGGGCAAATTCTTAGTCGTGCCGTTGCGATAGTAAACGATGCCCGCTTCCCCGTGCGGAGCTTGCGAAGTGTGCCGCAGGAAATTTACCGTGGCAGTCGTCTCCTTTTTGAACGAAGGCAACATCCTGCGGTGCATTAGCGCGTTAAGGAAGGTCGACTTGCCGACGCTGAATTCGCCGATTAAAACCACGCTGAAAAGATTTTTCTCCACGTCCGCTTTTAGCTTGAACATGGACTCGGCGTCTTCGGTCTTGTCGTTCTCGCGCAAGTAGTTGCCCGCGTCGTCGAGGAGCGAAATAATTTTCTCCTTCCGCTCCTCGTAGCGTACCAAGTGTTCGTTTTTGCTCATGCTAACTGTTCCTCCATTTCTCCTGCGTATCGTTCAAGATTCTGTCTGGTTTGCTCCATGCCCGCAATTTTTTTCTGCAAGACCGACATATTTCCCTGCCGCGCCTGTTCGAGTTCGGCAAGCTTCCGTTCGACGCTACGATTAAATTCTCTTTCAGCCTCGCTGGCAAGTTTCTGTTCGCCCTCCGCCGTGCCTCTCCGAAGTTCATCAGAAAGTTGCTTGCTTGCCCCGTCGTCGCCGCGAAAATATTTTGTGACCTCTTCGCGCAGTTGATTCTTGCACATTCGGACGTAATTTTCTTTGGCTAGCGTCTTTTCCTTTTCAAGCCGAATCCTATCAAGTCTTTCCTGTTCAGCAAGCCGATTGAGCCGCTCTTCCATTTGCCGAACTCTTTCCGCGCTGTCTTTTGCATTCTGCCGATACCTGTCCAAAATACTTTGTGCAGCCTGCTTTTTGCGGCGCGTGTCGTCCAGCTGTTGCGAAAGGGAATTCTGTTGCGTCTGCAGGCGTCGACGTTCGCTATCCCAAGCTTCGCCCGCGCTGTCGTCGCGTCGCTCCTGTGATTCGTACTTCGTTGAGAAAATATCCATTATCGAACCGAAGAACCCTCCGCGCTCTACGGCTACATCTTCATACCAAACTTTTTCTTCGGGACGCGAACCCATGCGACGGATTTCGTTTTGCTTTTGACTGATTCGCTGTTGGGTGTTGTTCACGTCATAGCTTAAGCCATTAACGGTGCTTTCCTGACTGCGAACGTTTGAATTAGCCCTTTGCAAAGTCTCGCGCTCCCCAGAAAGTTTCGACTGTATTGCGGCACGCTCAGCCCTTGTACGTTCAAGGTCGTTTTCGCTCTGAAATTGCCTTTGCTGAGTCGGCAACGCCCCTAACTGAAAACCTTCGCCCGACTGAACCGAACGAATGCCGCTGTATTCCTCGACCCGCTCCATTACCAGCTGATATAAACCCTGAAAAGAAATCTTGCAGTAGTCAATCGCATTACCGCCGATTCGTTGATATTCACGCGGAATCTTTTGCTTAAGAACGTCGCGCAGGCGGTCGACCTCTTCGGGCTTCGAGCAATCATTTATCTCCCGATTGAGCCGCTGTTCAGTCTCGGCAACGGCATCCGCAATTATCCTGTCGAGTTCCTTATTGAGCTTTCTAATCTCGCCGGAAATAAAGCCGCGTATTGCCATAAGATTATCCTGCCACCGGTCGCCAATTCTTTTAATCAGCCGCTCAATTCTTTCCGCCGCATTTCTCTCGCGACTCGTCTTGTAAACTTCCTCATCTTCAACAAGCCGCCGAGAAATTTTTTGCAACAGACCTCTCGTCCAAAGAAGAATCGCAACCGCCGTATCGCGATATTGAATGTCATCCAGATTTTGCTCGGAAAATTTTTCCTCTAATATGCTACGGAAAGATTCAAAGTTCGACGTGCTGGCAAGGCGTCGCCTGTCCTTGTCAGTCAAATCTCTGGTGTCAGTCGCGTACAGCCGCTTTATCGTCTTGTCGCGGGATACCAGCTCCTGCAACGCCGAGACTCCGCAAATATAAAACACATGCCCCGACGACTCGCCAAAAACTTTTTCCGATAAAGTCTTGCGTAAAGAATCTATCCTGTCGTCCAGCCGCTCCTCCTCCATGGAATTGAATTCGTCAATGAAATTCTGCACGAAGATAAATCGTTGCTGATAAGGCGCAAGGTTCTCGCGTAGAAATTCCAAATCATCTTTTGTCAGCCCGCGTTGTTGTATCAGGTAAATGCACGCATGCGCCTTCTTTACTATCTCCTTTGTTTGCTCCAGATGCCCTTCGGCTATTCCGTTCAGCCCCGGCGTATCCATTATCATAAGCGGGCGCGTGACGTGCAGGAGCGGCATATAAATTTCTACGACGTTTATATCTTGAGCCACGCGATACTTTGTGCTAACTGCCGTCGTGTAATCCTTTAGCTCGTCGAAATTTCGGATTGACAATCTTTCGCCCGACTTCATGAACGCAACCGCCGAACCTTTGCGCGGGTCGTCCTCGGCTACGTTTATGATTCTCGTCAAAACCGCTGTCGTTTCTTTAGTCGCATGGCTTAGAATATCTCTGCCTAGGAGCGCGTTTATAAAAGTGGATTTGCCCGAACTGAATTCCCCAATGACCGCTAGCCGGAAGAAGTCGTCGTTTATTCTCTGCTTAAAGCCTTCCAGCTCTTCGGAAAAGCCTTGTATGGCTCCCAATTTCGTTTCTCGCTCAATCTTGCCGAGTACCCCAGAGAAGAAATCTTTCAATGAACGTCCCATAATTTTTCCTCCAATCCATTTCGTGCCGTAATTATAGCGATGATTTTTAGCGTGTCAAAGTAGCAACAAAAAAACAGCGCGTCGGGAAATTCGACGCACCGTTTTTGCTTGTCGAGTGAAATTTTTAGATGTGAGCTTTATCGCGAATGTACTTGCGGGCTTTGATAGCGTATTCGAGCGGATTAGCCTTAGCGGGGTCTTGTTCAGCCTCTACGATATACCAGCCGTCATAGTCGCTTGCGTTCACAATGTCAAAGATTGGTTCAAAGTCAACATCGCCATCGCCAGGAACAGTGAACATGCCAGCGCGCACGCCGTCAAGGAAACACATGTTCTCGGCTTTGACGCGGTTGCGGACTTCCATGCGAACGTCTTTAAGGTGAATGTGACGAATGCGCGGGAGATATTTTTTGAGGATAGCAAGATAATCTTCGCCAGAGCAGACGAGATGACCGGTATCATAGAGGAGCCAGACGAGTTCGGGGTCGGTTTCAGCCATAAGCCTATCGATTTCTTCAGCAGTCTGGACGCCCGTGCCCATGTGGTGATGATAAGTCATCGTCAAGCCGATTTTCTTAGCGACGGCTCCGAGTTTGTTAAGACCTTCCGTCAAAAGTTTCCATTGCTCTTCGGTGTTGTAAGGTTTATCGGCGAAAACAGCCTTATCGAACTTGCCTTGAATGCTGTTGCCCTGTTCAGCGACGTTGCAGAACTTCGCGCCCATGGTGTGCAGGAATTCGCAGTGCGCAATGAAATCTTTTTCGACTTGCTCATAAGGTTGCGTCAGAAGAAAGGAACTAAACCAGGCGGAAGCAATGCTCATGCCACGAAGGTCGAGAGCCTTTTTGAGGACGTTAGTATCTTTGGGATATTTGCCGCCGACTTCGCAACCAGTGAAGCCCGCTAGAGCCATTTCGCTGACGCATTGTTCAAAAGTGTTTTCCTTGCCGAGGTCGGGCATATCGTCGTTAGTCCAAGCAATCGGGGCGATGCCGAGTTTAATTTTAGCCATTCAAAACCCTCCTAAAAAATTTTTTACCATGAATTAAGCATTAACTTTGTCGTAGTTGCGGAAGTCGCGCTCGATTTGCTCAAGGGAACGACCGCGAGTTTCAGGAACGAACTTGATAACAAACAGCAAGCCGAGTAAGCCGACGCCAGCAAAGATAAAGAACGTTGCCGAAAGACCGAAGCTGAAGAGCAGTTGCGGGAAGAAGAAGCCGATAAAGAAGTTAGTAACCCACAAGCACAGAACTGCGCAACCCATGCCCATGCCGCGAAGTCTGACGGGGAACAGCTCACTGAGCAAAAGCCACGTAACTGGAGACAAGAAGCCTTGTTGGAAGAAAAGGAACGTGACAGTTAAGCACAAGACGACGTAAGGCAGAGCAGATGAACCTTCAAAGACATTGGAGACGATACCGATTGCACACAAGCAAGCCATAGTTCCGATTTGCCCCGTCATAATCAGCGGGCGACGACCATGCCGACCCATCATCCAAATTCCAAAGAACGTAGCACTAACAGAGATAACGCCGTTAGCAATGTTACCAATCAAAGCCGCTTGAGTCGAAAAACCCGCTTCCGTCAAAATTTGCGTGCCGTAGTACATAATCGAGTTGACGCCGGAGATTTGCTGACAGATTGCAACGCCCATTGCGATGAAGACGATACGACGAACCCACGGAACCGCGAGGTCAGAATAAGTTGCTTGCTGAACGGAACTTTCAAGGGCGATGGTCTCTTTGATTTCGTCAAGCTCTTTTTGAGCGCGTTTTTCTTCACGAATCTTTTTGAGGACTTCGAGAGCCTCACCAATGCGACCTTGAACGATTAACCAACGCGGAGATTCAGGGACGCTCAACATGCCGAGCCACAGGACAACAGCCGGAGTCGACGCGATAGCCAACATGTAACGCCAAATGCCGCCCGTCGATCCAAAGGTAACACCCATAGCCGCATTGACGACGAACGCGAGCAACTGACCAGTAACAATCATCAATTCGTTTTGAGTAACCATGCGCCCGCGTCGTTCTGCAGGAGCCATTTCAGCCAGGAAGGCGGGAACCGTAACCGACGCGCCACCGACTGCAAGACCTAAAACGAAGCGGCAGAAGATAAGAACTTCAGCGTTGGGCGAGAGTGCGCAACCGTTCGCCGCGAAGAAAAAGATAAATGCCAAGTAAATAATCATCTTGCGACGCCCGGCAGTGTCAGCAATGCGCCCGCCCATAAACGAACCGATTGCCGCGCCCGCCAACAGACCGCTAGCGACCAGACCTTCCATAGCCGGCGTTAAGTTCAGCTGGTCAGGCATCGCCATAAAGGCAAGTGCACCGTTGATAACGCCCGTGTCGTAACCAAAGAGCAACCCGCCGAACGTCGAGACGATCATAACTCGGCGCAAGTAGGTTTCATGAGAAATACCCTGAGCCATTTGTTGTACCCCCTCACATTTCAATGAGCTTTATATTTGTACCCTAATCCAACAAATGGCTTTATATCTTAGGGCTGAACCCTTGTAATCAATACTTGCGAGCCGCCGCGAGGTTGGGAGCCATAAGCTCCGTATAGATTTTGTGAATCTTCTCGGACTTGGAGACTTGAGCGACACCCACGCGCCACCAGTCGCCGTAGCCGTGAACCATCGTCTTGGGCAGAACCTTAACATCAATCAGCGTGGAGACCTTCTGCTTTTTAGCATCTTCGATAGCCGCTTTGAGTTCGTCGGCAGTGTGGACGGTGTAAGCAACGCAACCATAGGAGCGGGCGTTCATCGCGAAATCAATCGGGACAAAGCCGCCGTCAAGACCAGTCGCCGTGCGGAAACGGAATTCAGTACCGTAACTACCTTGCCCGTGTCCGATTTCAAGATTGTTAATGCAACCGTTGGTCATGTTGTCGAAGAGAATGACGTTAATCTTGACACCCTCAGCAATCGACTGCGGCAATTCGGAATGGAGCATCATATAAGCCGCGTCGCCGACCATAGCATAAACTTCGCGGTCAGGCTCGGCGAGCTTGACGCCCAATGCCGCGTTGACTTCGTAGCCCATGCAAGAAAAGCCGTATTCGACATGATAGCCGCCAACGGATTTTGCACGCCACACGCGCTGAACGTCGCCAGGAATCGAACCAGACGCCGCAACCATAATCGCGTTCTCGTCGATAGTCTCGTTGACGATGCCGAGCGCACGACATTGCGGCAAGCTGGAGCCAGTAAGCTTGATGAATTCCTCGCTGACTTTGGCGAAATCCAAACCGTCGACGACTTCCGGAACGAAATCTTTGCCCGTGTACTCGACATGATAAACGCGGTCAACTTCTGCGTCGTATTTTTCTTTGGAGGCTTTGACTTCTGCTTTGTACTCGTCGGAAACTTTCCAATCGGTCTTCTCAAGTTCAGCACTCAAGGCATCAATACCCGCTTGAGCGTCGGCTACGATTTGCAAACCGTCGAGCTTGTAAGCGTGGAACTTCGAGACGTTGATATTGATGAATTGGACTTCGGGATTGTGGAATATCCATTTTGAAGAGGTCGTGAAGTCGGTATAACGAGTGCCCACGCCGATAACAACGTCCGCAACCGCCGCGATGTCATTAGCACCGCAACCGCCCGTTTCGCCGACGCCGCCGAGGTTCAGCGGGTGATTCCAAAGAATCGTGCCTTTGCCCGCTTGAGTTTCGCCGAACGGAATATTGAATTTCTCAGCGAACTTGCGGAAGGACTCTTCAGCCTCGGAATACTTCACGCCGCCGCCGAAGATAAGGAGCGGTTTTTTCTTAGTCTTGAGGAGTTCGACAGCCGCCTTGATTGCGCGAGCGGCAGGGGCTTGCCTATCGATATGATGAACGCGCTTTTGGAAGAAGTATTCGGGATAATCGTAAGCTTCGCCCTCAACGTCCTGCGGCAGGGCTATGCAGACTGCGCCAGTATCAGCGGGGTCAGCGAGAACGCGCATTGCGTTGATACAAGCCGTCATCAAAATTTCGGGGCGGGTTACTCTGTCCCAATACTTACAAACGGCTTTGAAGGCGTCGTTAGCAGTGATAGCCAAGTTCGTGGGTTGCTCCATTTGCTGAAGGACGGGGTCGGGTTGACGGTCAGCATAAGTATCGCCAGGCAGGAAAAGGACGGGAATGCAGTTCGCGGTAGCAGTCGCGGCAGCAGTAACCATGTTCATTGCGCCAGGACCAACAGACGACGTGCAAGCGTACATTTGTTTGCGGCGTTTCTGCTTAGCGAAACCCATAGCCGCATGAGCCATACCCTGTTCGTTGCGTCCCATGCGCATGATTAAATTGCCAGCGTCCTCTTCGAGAGCCTGCCCCATGCCGACAACGTTGCCATGCCCGAAGATACCGAAAATGCCCTCGAACATTTTGTTTTCTTTGCCGTCGAATTCTATATACTGATTATTGAGGAATTTGACGAGGGCTTGAGCCACAGTAAGTCTAATCGTTTTAGCCATTTGGTTTAAATCCTCCTTAGCGATTGGGTTGCCAAATTTTGGCGTTGGGGTCAAGGAGCCAAACATGTTCGGGCAAGTCGGTGCGAGTCTTCTTCCAAGGACCGCCTTGCTCGTCGGGCAGATGACGAATCATCCACGAATACCACATTGCATAGCCAGGAGCCGTTACTTGCGGATGCATAAGCCCGCCAGAGATTTCCGACCAGCTGTTGTGCGTAATTTTGAACGCATTATCGCCGATAAACGCCGCCCCGAATCCTTGCGGCTTATCAAACTTGTAAGTATAGACTTCGGGTTGCGGATGATTGTGCGGAATGTAGCCCGACCAACGACCTGGGCTGTTAATAACTTCGCCGTTGACTTGATTTGAGAAGGGAGCGTTGCTGTAATCAAAAATCGTGCGAACGGTGCGCTCGGCGGTTGCGTTCCAAAGTCCCGCGCCGAAAATGTCGCATTGCACGTCCTCTGGACGATAGAACACCGGCGCAAAGTCGCGGTCGTTCATTGTCTTTTGAATCAAAAGTTCGCTGTCGACTTTTGCCTTAATCCAAACTTTTTTAGCACGAGGCACTTGCAAGCAGAAAGGATTTTCATCAACGAGCGATTCACGGTGCATGAGTTCCTTTTTGTCGTCCCAGCTGATTTCAACTTCGCCCGTCAAGATGACAATCGCGCTTTCCTGATACGGGTCTTCAAGCTCAATGACCTCGTTCGCGTCCATGACTTGATAGCCGATGTCCATTAGCATATCACTTTCGCGGGTAGTCATTGCGTTGTAGCCGTGCTTTAACTCGGTTCCGAGTCTTCCAAATTTCATTCAGAGACCCTCCTAAACTTTAGTCTTCCAATCAATTTCGGTGATGACTTCTTCGGCGGCGTGTTCTTTGATGAAGGCTTCGATTTGGTCAATGGTCTGCATAGCCTCCGAGCAGCTGTGGCTTGCCACGACCATTGCCGCATGTGCCGTCGCATGGCGCAGAGCTTCGGGGACTTCCAAACCTTCAAGCAAGCCATGCACGAAAGCCGAGGCATAAGCGTCGCCGCCGCCAAAACTCTTTAACAACTTGACGTGATACGATTCGACTTTGTAAGCGTGGCGGTCTGCAGTGTAGGCAACGGAGCCGCGCTTGCCGTGTTTGATGACGACGATTTTATTTCCCCACGACAAATATTTTTCGGCAATCTCATGGTCGGGCGGGGTCTCGGCGTCTTCGGGCAACAGTTCCGCGAAATTGACTTCATCACGCGAGCCGATAACCACATCACTAAGCCGTGCCATCAACGAATAGTAAATTGCGATTTCTTCTTTTGAACGCCACGTATAAGGGCGGTAATCAATGTCGAAGATAATTTTGGTGCCGTGCATGCGGGCATGTTGAGCCGCCGTCAAGCAAGCCTCGCGACTGGGAGCCGCCGCTAATGCCAATCCGGAGACGATTAACGCTTTGGAGCCAGCGATATAATTTTCGCTGACGTCTTCAGGGGCAATCTGCAGGTCGGCAACTTTATCGCGGTACATGAGGATTGAGCTTTCAGTTTCGCTTTTAATCTCGGTGAAGGTCAAGCCCATGCGTTCGCCGTGTTTAGCGCGAGTCATTTGCGTCGTATCAATGCCGCGGTCTTTAAAGAAATTTATGATGAAGTCGCCGAACTGGTCATTTGATACGCAACCGATAAAGCCAACCTTCTTGCCGAGCTGATTCAAGCCGACTGCGATATTGCCTGGTGAGCCGCCCAAATACATTGAGAACGTTTTAACCTTGTCTAGCGTGCGATGAATTTCGTTCGGGTTGAAGTCGAGAGTTGCGCGCCCGATTATCACTACGTCGCGTTCCCTCTTCTGGTCAAAATCGATGAGAGCCATGAAAAAATCTCTCCTTTATCGGAAACAAGGGAAAGGGTAACAAGCTCCCCTTTCCCCGTAACCTAATCAGACAATCATATACTTGCGGACGAGTTCGACGAGACCTGCATAGCTGCCGAGGAACTGATTAATCGTGCGCAGGAACGCGCCATAGTGTTGGAACTCTTCGGGCTTCATGCCGTCGGGTTCATAGGCGCGGCGGAATTCGTCAATCGTCATCAGCTCATCAAGCCATTGCTGAGGAACGGGTTCGCTCATGTGCTCTTTGATTTCAATCTTGGTGCCGTTGTATTTCTTCTGGAAGTCGCTGGTAATCGTGAGGACAACATCGCCGCCGATGAACTGTTCAAAGTGGTGCAGGTTACGATAAGCCGCAAACAACAATTTAGTACGATAGCCGCGTTCCTTATAAATCTTGTACGCGTTCTTGAAGACAGCGACGCCAGCCCACTCCAAAGCTTCGGGGTGCACGATATAATCTTTGCCCTTGAGATACGCCTTGAGATAATCATCAGTGCGCCCGCCCATAATCGTGCAGACCGGGTGCATCCACGAAGTATCTTTGCCTTCAGCCTCACGACGCTTTAAGCCACGTTCGACTGCCTCAGCCACTGCCAAAGCCTGCGGAACCGTGAAGGACACCGTCGCATTGATTGAAACTCCGCGATAGGTCATTTCCTCGAAAGCCTCGATGCCGGCTTTGCTTGCGGGGGCTTTGATTTGAATGTTCGGGGCAAGGCTTGCGAGTTGGCAGGCGTGCTCAACGAGCTTTTCGGGATTCTGATAGAACTTCGCGTTCGCCTGGAAAGAAATCTTGCCGCGCTGTCCGTGATTCTTTTCGTGCATCGGCTCAAGCAACTTAGCCGCCTTCAAGCCGAGAGCCTCGATAGTTTTCCATGCAACATCGTCTTCGGTGTAGGTCGGGTTGTCCGCGATAATCTTCTTAATCGTGTCTTCCCAATCGGGCAATTCCTTCTTGAGGACGTTGAAGACGATAGCGGGGTTGGTCGTCGCGCCGGACGCCTCGCAATTCTCCAAAGCGTAGGTCAGCTCTTTGCACGAGCACGAGTCGTTCCATACTTCCATTTGCGGGAAAGCCTTTACTGCCTCTTGTAACGTTGTCATTATGTTATCTCCTTTCGGAATTAAAAATTTGCATATGCTTTGCGACGTTCTCACGAGTGCCACGGACTATGGCATCGCTGAAGTCAAAGAACTTTGCGTTGGGATTAGCCGAACAAACTTCGCGAATTTTCCTTGCCGAGTTGTCGTAGCTTGCGGTCGCTATGTTGATTTTCTTAATGCCGTTGGCAATGCAGTTCTTGAAGTCGTCGTCCGTCAAGCCGGTGCCGCCGTGCAGGACAAGCGGAGTTTCGATAGCCTCGAAGATTTCTTTCAGCCTGTCGATACGGAGCTTAGGTTGAACTGTGTAATTGCCGTGAGCCGTGCCGATTGCCACCGCCAAAGCGTCAACTCCAGTTTCTTCCGCGAACCGCTTAGCCTCCTCGACACTCGTAACCAAGACATCAACGGATTTGTAATCGCCCTCCGCGCCGCCGACCCGACCAATCTCCGCCTCGACTGCCGCGCCTTTAGCATGAGCCAGTTCGACAACTTCGCGGGTTCGTCTGATATTTTCTTCTAGCGGATATTTCGAGCCGTCGAACATCACCGACGTAAAGCCCAGACTCAACGCAAGCTTTATCGTCTCAAGCGTCCCGCCGTGGTCGAGGTGCACTGCCGTCGGTTGATTGCATTTCCTTGCGGCGGCGAGCATCACTTCTCCTAGTAAGTCGAGCGGCGAATACCTCAGACGTCCTTCAGCGATTTGCAATATCAGCGGCGTCTTGAGTTCTTCGGCGGCTTGAATCGCGCCCCATGCCATTTCCATGTTCGAGACGTTGAACGCCCCGACTGCAAACGACGTGTCATCATGCGCCGCGAATAATTCTGTCATTTTTACTAGCACGGTATCACCTCTCGAACTCGTTGACGAATCGAACTAGATTTTTTCTAATCGGAATATGTTGCGGGCAAACTCTTTCGCAACGCCCGCACTTTATGCAACTCGACGCGGGATTTTTATCGCGGGCACGAGCCAGCCAACCTTCCCGACGACTTGCAAACGTTTTGTTTTCAAACAGCGTCAAATGGTTCAGCATTGCGAAGAAGCCGCTTATTGGGAGCTTTTGCGGACAAACCGTCGCGCAGTAGTCGCAAGCCGTGCATGGTATCAGCGGAATTTTTGCTAGTTCGTTGCGTGCCTCGTCGATGACTTTTTCTTGCGCAGGTGTGAGCTTGACGAAGTCTTTTAGCGTCGAGACGTTATCGCGCATTTGCTCCAGTGAATTTATGCCCGACAAGACGACTGCCACGCCGTCGAGGTTCGCCGCGAATCTCAATGCCCATGACGCGCAAGATGATTCGGGTTCGGCGTCGTGCAAGATTCTTTCTATCTGCGGAGGAGGAGTGGCTAGCATTCCACCTTTGATAGGCTCCATGACCACGACTTTTTTGCCATGACGCCTTGCCACTTCATAGCAGGCGCGAGACTTTATCGCGGGGGCTTCCCAATCTGCCCAGTTAATTTGCAACTGTACGAAATCAACTTCGGGGTGCGCCGTCAAAATCTGTTCGAGTTCTTGGGGCGTCGAGTGGAAGGAAAAGCCCACGTGCTTAATCAAGCCCGCCGATTTTTTCTCCTGCACGAACGACCAAACGTTGAAGTCGTCGAAATACTTCGTACGGTAGTCGCCCATGTTGTGCAGAAGGTAGAAGTCAAAGAACTTTGCGCCCGTCCTAGCAAGCGACTCGTCGAATTGTTTAAAAGCCTCGTCTTGAGTTTTGGCACGCCACGCCGCAAGCTTAGTCGCCAGCTGAAATTTTTCTCGCGGATAACGTTCGACCAAAGCCTGACGGATTGCCTCTTCCGAACCGGGATAAGCCCACGCCGTATCAAAGTACGTGAAGCCCGCCGCTAAAAACTCGTCGACTAACTGCTTAACAAGTTCAACGTCAATCGAATCGTCCGCGAGCCGTGGCAACCTCATCAAGCCGAAGCCGAATTTCTTAATGCCTTTAAACATAAAAACGCAGTCCCTTAAAAGAGTTTCTTATAAATCGCAATGATTTGCTCTTTGGTAGGAATGCGCATTGTGTTTTGTGGGCTACCGCTCTCCAAAGCGTCGGATGCCATTTTGTCGAGGTAAGACATGAACTCTTCTTGGGTGTGGTTTCCCTTCTTGAGCAAGTCGATAATCGGAGGAATGCCGACTTCTTTGCAGAAACGCTCGACTTCCTTAACCATAGCAACTGCCGCGTCGTGGTCGGGAGTATTCTCGTCAGCAACGCCCATAATCCGTCCGATATGTGCAAAGCGGGCGGTGTTCTCTTCGATAGCAAATTCAAGGCACGCGGGAAGGAGGACTGCATTTGATACGCCGTGAGCAATGTGGAAGAGTGCGCCAATCGGGCGGCTCATGCCGTGAACAATCGTAACCGACGCATTATTGAACGCGATACCTGCTTCCAAAGCCGCTATCGACATTGCAAGGCGAGCTTGTTCGTTCTTGCCGTCACGATAGCAAATGGGCAGGTTCTTATGAATCTTTTGGATAGCCGAGATTGCAAAGGTATCTGTAAGCGGCTGAGCCTTGCGGGAGGTGTAAGCCTCAATCGCATGGCAGAGGGCATCGATACCAGTTGCCGCCGTGACTCCAGGAGGCGCAGTCATCGTAAAGGTCGGGTCAACTACTGCCAACGCGGGAATAATCGACGGTCCGCCGAGGAGCATTTTAACGTTGTTCTCGGTATCGGAAATGATTGTATTCTTAGTGACTTCGGAGCCAGTACCAGCCGTCGTAGGAATCGCCACGAGATACGGAACGGGCATATCAATTACTTCGTGCATGTAGGAATTAATCTTCCTGTCGCCCGCCGTCGTCATGAAGCCGATAGCCTTTGCCGTGTCCATAGGACTGCCGCCGCCAAGGGCAATGATGAAGTCGCAATTCTCTTCTTTGTAGACCTTCAAGCCCGCCTCAACGATTTTATCAGTCGGTTCAGTGTTCGCGCCGTCGAAGATAACGTAAGGAATGTTGACTTTCTTGAGGGCGTCTTCGACTTTAGCCGCGTTGCCGAATTTAACCATAAATTGGTCGGTCACGATAAGAGCCTTTGAGCCCTTGCCCGCGATGTGGTCGCCCAATTCCGAAATGACATTGACGCCAGAAATTATCTTTGCCGGCACCATGAATGTGTAACCCATAATAACCTTCACTCTCCTTGCAAAATTCTTTTTTTGATTAAATCTTGGTTATATCGTGATTTGATTTTAAAACTTATCAATCGCTATGTCAATCTATTTTTCGGAAAATTTTTCCTGCCTTTATTGGGTTATGAAACTTAATTTGACACGGTGGCGGGCGTGATATAAAATCTCCGCGCAAATAAAGCTCGTACTCTTCGCAGACGAGACTTGGAGGTTTTATCAATGAAAAAATATACTGAGGCCGAAAAATTCAGCTTGGTCAGACGCGAAGCAATCTACACGGGGCTTGCGTTGGCTGGGCTGATTATTTTTTGGTTAATCGCCGGCTTCGGCACCGCAAGCAGTGAAATTAAGATTTTTCACCTGCCATTGTGGGCTGTGCTCGGTTCAATCGGCGTTTGGGTCGTCGCAATCGCTATCAGCGCGATTCTTAGCAAAGTTTTGTTCAAGGACGTTGATTTAGGCGGTGATGAGCATGACTGAAGGAAATTTGTCCGCTCTACTGCCGCTGATTTGCTTTATGGCGGTCATGGTCGCAATTAGTATCTTCGTGCGCCATAAACAAGCGGGAAAAAATTTCGTCAGCAACTATTTTATCGGCAATCGACAGCTCGGCGGCTTTGTTTTGGCTATGACGACCGTCGCAACCTATAGTTCGGTCTCAAGCTTCGTCGGCGGCCCCGGAATGGCTTTTCAAGTCGGTTTCGGCTGGATTTATATGGCTGTCGTGCAAGTCACCGCGATTTTTTTGGTTTTAGGTATCTTCGGCAAGCGCGTAGCCCTCTTAGCACGCAAATTGAACGCCGTAACCGTCGTTGACATTATCCGCGCACGTTTTCAATCTGATTTCTTAGCGGCGGTCGCGGCTTTCGTGATAGTTTTATTCTTCTGCGGCACGATGACTGCTCAATTTGTCGGCGGCGCAAAATTATTCGCGGCAGTCACGGGCTACAGCTACGAGGCGGGACTGATTCTCTTCGGGCTGACGGTCGTTATTTACACTTCGATTGGCGGATTTCGCGCCGTTGCCCTTACTGATACCTGTTGCGCCTTAATTATGATGATTGGTATCGTTTTATTGCTCCATTACGTCTTGAAGGCTGGCGACGGCTACGAAAACATCATGTCGACGCTTGAAACGAATAATCCCGAACTTTTTGAGCCGTTCAGCTTCGGAAACATGCCTTGGACGATTTATTTTACGCAATGGCTCCTCGTTGGCATTTGCACTATCGCTTTGCCTCAATCTGTCGTTCGCGGCATTTCTTATAAAAATACGGCCGGTCTTCATCAAGCCATGCTAATCGGGACGGTCGTCGTCGGTTTTATGAACATCGGAATCAATTTTACGGGAATTTTGGCGCACGGCGTCTTATCTGGCACTGCGGCGGACTATGGCGGCGTCGATAACGTAATTCCTACCACGATTGTTAAAGCTATGCCCCCTGAACTCGTCGGTTTGGCGATTATCGCTCCTTTAGCCGCTTCTATCTCCACAATTTCCGGACTTTTAATCGTCGCGTCCAGTGCAATCATCAAAGACGTTTATTTGCATTGGGCGGACAAAAATAATCACGTCGTGACCCCTGCAAGGGTAAAATTCCTGTCGATGACGGCTACGGCTCTAATCGGCGCGGCAGTTTTCGTTATCGCACTGACTCCGCCCAGTTTAATCTGGTTAATAAACATGTTCGCGTTCGGCGGGCTTGAAACCGCATTTTTCTGGACGTTATTGCTCGGCTTGTTCTGGAAACGGGCAAATAAACTCGGCGCGATGCTCTCTATGACCGGCGGCACGATAATTTACTGCGCTACACAGGCGGCGGGCTTTAAAATCTTCAATCTGCACCAAATTACAATCGGTATAACCTGTTCGCTGATTCTTTTCCTAATCGGCTCGTATTTCGGCGAACGTTCGGACGATAAAACGCTAAATCTTTTCTTCCCGACCAAATAGCGTAAAAAAATTAGGGCTAGGCTCCGAATTTGGAGTTCAGCCCATTTTTTGTTTGAGGGTGAAAAATTTTTCTGCTAAAGTGTGTAACGAAATCGAAATCCTAACGTATAAGCTTCAGAAAGGCAAACAGCCAATCAAAAAATCAAAAGGAGACTGATAAAAATGGCAACACGCGAAGAAAACTTCAAAAAAATCGACGCAGAGCTCGAAGCAATGAGCGATGAGGAACTCGAACAGGTCGCAGGCGGCACTTGGGCTGAAACGGCGGCGGACAGTCGCTTCCTCAACAGCTTGAACGGCTCAACCGACCGCTACGGTGCACTCAGAATCGCGTTTACTCCCGGCAACAAAATCCAAGAGGAAATTAAGAATGGTTGGGCACAGGTCGGAATCACGTTTACCGCACACAACGGAGCAATAAGCGGCAATGAATATTACCTCGGCACCAAGAAAATCACCCAAAGCGAAGCACGCAGGCACGCAATGGAACACTGCAAAAAGTTCATGGACGTAAAGGATTGGGATTGGTAAGCTAAACACAGTATCGACAGCTAAAACGCGGCGTAATGTCGTAAAAAGCTAACAAAAGCCCTTCGGCGGCGAGTCGGAGGGTTTTTCGTTGACTGATAGAAATTTTTTTGCTAAAGTGTGTAACGAAATCGGATTTGAAACGTATAAGGGACAGAAAACAAAATTAACCTAAAGGAGATTGATAAAAATGGCAACAAGAGAGGAAAACATCAAGAAAATCAATGACGAGCTGGAAAAATTGAGCGATGAGGAACTCGAAAAGGTCGCGGGCGGACTTATGCCACAAAATGGGTTACGCTGGATACAAGGACAAAGGCGGAATGAAAAGTTGAGCGACGACGAACTCGAAAAGATTGCTGGCGGTTATACTTGGAATCATTGGGATTGTATCGACAAACCGAACACCGACAACGCCCAAAACACCCCTGCAAATCAGCTTGGTGTTAAGAAAGCTATTCAATGGATTAAATAACCAACAAAAAGGCGGCTCACGGTCGCAATCGTTAAAAAATCTAATCAGTAACCGTTTTGCTTTGACGGAGCTAAAATTTTCTGCTAAACTTGTAACGAAAAGGAATTTGAGACGTATAAAGGAATGAAAACAGAAAGGAGACGATAAAAATGGCAACACGCGAAGAAAATTTGAAAAAAATCAACGAGGAACTGGAAAAACTCGACGATGAGCAACTCGAACAGGTCGCGGGTGGTCTTGGGTGGAATATACTTCGTAACAAAGATCAAATTATCGCCGAAAATTCAAATCAGCTTGGTTATCATATGCCTTTTACTAAATAACTAACAAAAACGCGGCGGACGGTCGCAATCGACAAAAAAAGCCCTTCGGCGGTTGTCGGAGGGTTTTTTCGTTGACGGAGTAAAAAATTTTCTGCTAAAGTTGTAACGAAAAGGAATTTGGAACGTATAAAGAGCAGAAAACAAATTTGGAGGCTGATAATTATGGCAGACGAAAAGAAAATCGCTGATGAAAAGAAAATCGCGGACGAAAAATTGAGCGATGAGCAGCTCGACGAAATTGCAGGCGGTGTCGACG
>JAFWWC010000039.1 GCA_017518105.1 Selenomonadaceae bacterium | reverse complement strand
GTCTCGTCAATCAAGCCGTCGATGAAGCCGTGGGGAATTGGGACTTCAAAGCTGATAAAATTTTCGGGCTCGGAGATATTGAACACGTCGCGGAGCAGAGCAAGCCAAAAAGGTTGCGCCTCGCCCTTTTCGTAGCCGCGTCCAGACCATTGCTTGACGAATTTTTTAATATTCATGGCTGAAACCTCCAATCGGCTTGCAAATAACATCGCATGTTAAAAGACCGCTTCCAAAATAGGAGGCGGTCTTTTTGCTACTCCTCATCGCCGACAGTCAAAACTGCCATGAATGCTTCTTGCGGAAGTTCGACACTGCCGACAGCCTTCATGCGTTTTTTGCCAGCCTTCTGCTTTTCCAAAAGTTTTCTCTTGCGTGACACGTCGCCGCCGTAGCATTTAGCCAAAACATCTTTGCGCCGAGCCTTGACGGTCTCGCGGGCAATAATCCTTCCGCCGATTGCCGCTTGCACCGGAATATCAAAGAGCTGTTCGGGAATGATACGCTTAAGCTTGAGGGCAAGGACGCGTCCAATCTTGGCGGCGCGGGTGCGGTGGACAATCGAGCTTAGCGCGTCAATCAAATCACCGTTTAGGAGAATGTCGAGCTTAGCAAGGTCTGATTGCTTATATTCGCTAAGCTCATAGTCAAGGCTTGCATAGCCGCGGGTCATCGACTTTAGCTTGTCAAAGAAGTCGTAGATAATCTCGTTAAGCGGCATCTCGTAGACAATCATAACGCGTGTCTTGTCAATGTAATCCATGCTCTTGTAAGTGCCGCGCTTGTCCCTGCAAAGTTCCATGACCGCTCCGATATAATCACTGGGCACAATGACTGTTGCCTTAACCATCGGCTCTTCAATGAAGTTAATCTCGGTCGTTGGTGGCAGGGCGGCGGGGTTGTCAATAGTGAAGACTTCGCCGTTAGTCTTGTGCACCTTGTAAACGACACTCGGAGCCGTCGTCACGAGTTTAAGCTTATACTCGCGCTCAAGGCGTTCTTGAATAACGTCCATGTGCAACAGCCCTAAGAAGCCGCAACGAAAGCCGAAGCCCAAAGCCGCAGAAGTCTCCGGTTCATAGACAAGGGCGGCGTCGTTTAGTTGAAGCTTTTCGAGTGCGTCTTTGAGGTTGTCATAGTCGACGCTGTCAGTTGGGTACAGTCCGCAGAAGACCATAGGCACGGGCGCACGATAGCCCGCCAAAGCCGCCGCAGGATTTTTCGACGTGGTCACGGTGTCGCCTACGCGAACATCGCGAACGTCCTTGAGACTGCCGCAGATATAGCCGACCTCGCCCGCGTTCAGTTCGTCAAGTTCAGTCATGCTCGGCGCGAAGATTCCAATTTCCGTCGCCTCGAACTCTTTACCCGTAGCCAGAAGTTTCAGCTTGTCGCCCTTGCGAACAGAGCCATCAAACAATCTGACGTGAGCGACCGCGCCTTTGTACGGGTCAAAGTACGAGTCGAAGATTAACGCTTGCAGAGGTTTGGAGCTGTCACCTTCGGGCGGCGGGATTCGCTTGACAATCGCCTCCAAAATCTCGTCGACGCCCGCGCCAGTCTTCGCGGAACATTGCACGGCGTCGGAGGCGTCAAGCCCGATTGCGTCTTCAATCTCTGCGCGAACTCGTTCGACATCGGCACTGGGCAAATCAATCTTGTTGATGACGGGGACAATCTCCAAGTCGTGTTCGAGGGCAAGATAGACATTCGACAGCGTCTGAGCCTCGACGCCTTGAGTCGCGTCCACGACGAGCAATGCCCCTTCGCAAGCGGCAAGCGACCTTGAGACCTCGTAAGTAAAGTCGACGTGACCGGGCGTGTCGATTAGATTCAGCTGATAAGTTTCGCCGTCCTTAGCCGTGTACTTTAGGCGGACGGTCTGCGCCTTAATCGTAATGCCGCGTTCGCGTTCAAGCTCCATGTTGTCGAGGAATTGTTCATTCATCTCGCGTTTTTCAACAGTGCCAGTCATCTCAATCAATCTGTCGGCTAGCGTCGACTTGCCGTGGTCTATGTGCGCTATGATTGAAAAGTTTCTAATCCGATTGTTCACAAGAATTCCTCCATTCGTTGCGTTCATTATATTTTGCGGCGTTTGACATTGCAATAAAACTTTTGTATATTCGCGGCGGGTGATTTCATGAAAATACTAGAAAAACTCTTCCGCAGAGAAAAAAAATCCGAGCCGCCGCCACCACCGAAGACGGACGACGAGGACAAGAAGCTTATCGAGAACTCGTTGCTGTTCGACAGCGAATGGTATTGCACGGCTTATGGCTTTGGAAAATATTTGGACGCGGCGAATCATTACTTGAACGTCGGCTGGCACGAGGGCAAAGCCCCTTCCGCGTTCTTCTCGACTACCGATTACCTAAAACAAAATCCTGACGTGACGATTAATCCTCTGGTGCACTTTGAACGGTTCGGCTTTAAGGAAGGACGCTACCGCACGGAAATTGACCGAGCCTTGCCCGCGATTTTGGAACGCCACCCCGACTGCCGAACGGAACTTAGCAACGGACTACTGCGAATCAGGATAACGAACGCTTGCAACGCCAAATGTCGATATTGCGGCGTGCGCTGTACCTTTGGAGACGAGGCAACCCACGCGATGAATCCGAGCTGGTACTACGACCTGTGCAAGCCGATTTACGACAAGATAGGCGTCGTCTTGATTACGGGCGGCGATGCGTTCTTCGCCAAGGAAAGCTTTAACTATATGAAATTCATGAGCGACAACTTCCCGCAGATAACCTTGATGACTGAATCGAATGGCATTGCCTTTAACGATAAGTTTCAGGAGCTTGCCGCGCAAAATCTCTTCAAGGCGCATTTCTCAATCAACGCGTCCAATGCTGAAGTCTTCGCGAAGAGCTGTTGGGACGGCGACGACTCCGCCACTGCTAAGAAAATGTTCCCGCTGATGATTCGCAACCTCAAAAGCTATCTCGCTAAGCTTGAGGCGGCTGATAAGCTTTGTTTTGCGCCCGATTTGTCGATGGTCATCAACGAGGACAACGCCGACGACATCTTGAGCTTTGTGGAGCTGGCGATTGAACTGCACGCGGGCTTTATCGTCTTCTTCTTCGACTACAGCGAAAACGACATGAACGGCGACTTCTTTGCTAAGCCAGAGACCTCCCGCCCCGCACTGAAAACGCTAATGGAACTTGAACGAGTGCTTGCCGAGAAGATTATCGTTTATTTCCGGCTGTGGATGCCTTCGGGCGAGGCGGCTAGCCTTCAGCAGGAGGTCGAAGCGATTCCGATTAACGAACTCAAAACTAAGTACGCAAAGCTTTTACAGCTGGCGGAAGGTCGTTCGGTGCTTGGCGAATTTAAAAGACGCAACGAGATTCGTCGCGCCTTTGGTAAGCGGGAACTTTCTTTGGTTGATGACATATCGCCGAGCCTGCACCTTAGAGCCGACCGGGAACTTTGCTTTGCGCCGTGGAATGAGATTGACCTTTACCCCGACGGACGCTTAGACTTCTGCGGTTGGTTCGAGCCGACGCTTAACATCAAGAACTTTATCCAACACGACGCGGCGGGCAAAGAGTTCGTTGACTGGGACAAGGTGTTTAACTCGTTTGAGTACGCCTCCGCCCGCTATCGGATTCTGCATGACGACTTCCGCGGCTGCCAAGTCTGTTGCCCGATGAATTCTGTTAAGTCGCCCGTCGAGGCTGTCACCAAGTACAACGTCGACAGGTTAAGCCGATAACTTTCCTAACGCGGCGTTCAATCGTTCAAGGGAAGTTTCCTTGCCGAGCAGATATAAAATTTCCGTGGTGCCGCCCGGCGTGACCTTTTGCATTGATAAAGCGATTCTAAGCGGCCACATGACCGAGCCGACCTTCAAGCCCGATTCCGCCACGAACGCGGATATTTTTTTGTCTAGCGTCTCAAGCGTCCACGAGTCGACTTGCTCCAAAATTTTTATCGCGGGCTGTAAAATTTCGGCTGACTTGGCGGGCGTGACTTTATTGCGTTTGTTCGTGAATAAGTCAATGTCAAAGGGCGGTGGCGTCTTGAGGAAAGCAATCATATCGGGAATATCGGAGAGCTTAGCGACACGAGTCTTTAACAGGCTGGCTAGGAAAATCTTCCTTGGCTCGTCGAAGGCGACAAGGTACTTATCAGCGACTTCAGCAAAGGCGGTATCAGTCATGGCTTTGAAGTATTCGCCGCTCATCCAGTCAAGCTTAGCATAATCGAACACCGCTGGCGACTTGCTCAAGCCGTCGAGGCTGAAGGCGTCAATCAGCTCGTCCATAGAGAAAATCTCTTGGCAAGAGTTCTTCGGGCTCCAACCTAGCAGAGCAACGTAATTGGTAATCGCTTCGGGAAGGTAGCCCGCCTCAATCAAGTCGTTAAAACTGGTTGCCCCGTGACGCTTGCTTAGTTTGGAAATGGTGCCGTCTTCCGCCTTGCCCATGACCGGAGCTAGATGAATGAACGTCGGCAACTCCCAACCAAAATATTCATACAGCAAAACGTGCTTGGGCGTCGACGTGATAAACTCCGTGCCGCGTATGATGTGGCTGACTTCCATTAAGTGATCGTCGACGACGTTGGCAAAGTTGTAGGTGGGCATGCCGTCGCTTTTAAGAAGCACTTGGTCTTCAAGCTCGCTGTTGGCAATGGTGATGTTGCCGTGAAGTACGTCGTAAAAAGTCGTTTCGCCGACGGTGGGCATCTTCTGCCGAATTGCAATGCCTTGTTCGGTCTCCTCGTAATAAGCGTGACCATTAGCAACGAGTTCTTCTGCGTAGTGCTTGTAAATGTCCATGCGCTCGCTTTGGACGTAGGGCGCGAAGGCTCCGCCGTGATGAGGTCCTTCGTCGGGAATGATTTTGGCGGCAGCAAGGGTGCGTTCGATAAAATCCACGGCGTCGGCAACGTAGCGGGCGCGGTCGGTGTCTTCGATACGCAAAATAAAATCGCCGCCCTGACTCTTAGCGAACAGATAAGCATAAAGAGCCGTGCGCAAGTTGCCAATGTGCATGTAACCGGTCGGGCTGGGCGCAAAGCGTGTACGAATTCTTTTCAAGGTATCTCCTCCAAAATTTTTAGTCGCCGCCAATTATAACCGCCTCAAACGCCGCTTGCAAATTTCTTCTAAGCTATGTAACATAGTGCCAAGTTGTGATATAATGCACGAAAGTTTTGCAGTATCGGAGTGAAAAAATTTATTGGAGATGATTTGACGAATGGCACAAGGAATCGGAATCAAAGACATGCGGGCGTTCTTCGCCATAGTCGAGGAAGGTAACATCAGCCACGCGGCGCAAAGGCTCGGAATTGCTCAGCCCGCCCTCAGCCGCCAGATGAAGCACCTCGAAGAAAATTTGCGCGTGAAACTTTTTGAACGGGGCTCGCGGCGAATCAGGTTGACAGAGGCGGGGCAAGTCCTCTACAACCGCGTGGAAAGTATCCTCGGAATGGTCGATGGCACCGTTCGCGAGATAACGGAGATTGGCAGCGGGACTAAGGGCACGATTCGTATCGGGACAATCACCACGTCCGGCGCGATGATTCTTCCAGACTTAATCAACGAGTTCCACAAGCTTTATCCCGATGTCACGTTCGAGATTTGGGAGGCGGAAGGCGCAAGGATTATCGAACTGCTCGACAACCGCCTGATTGAAATCGCAATCACTCGGACGCAAGTCGACAACCTCGCCTATGAATTGCTCGTCTTGCCCAATGAACCGCTCGTTATGGTCATGAACTCGAAGAACGTTTGCGGCGAAGACGATTTGACGATTAGGCTTGAAGAACTCAAGAACCAGCCGCTGATTATTCCGCTTAGGTGGAAGTCGAACTTCATTGCCGCCTGCAAACGTCTGGACTTCGTGCCGCAAATAATCTGCGTGTCCGATAGCATCGTTCAAGATTTGCTTATGGTCAAGATGAATCTGGGCATGGCAATGATTCCAGTTTCGAGCAAACGCCTTTTGACTGACGGCGACTTGATTTACAAACGAATCGTCGAACCCGAAATGACGACGCACACCGTCATTGCCTGGCGCAAGAATCAAACGCTCTCGACTGCCTGCAAGAACTTCATCGACCTGTTCAAGAAGATGTACGTTAAGGAAGAAATCATCCTGTGAAATTTTTCCGCGCATAAAAAAAGCTCGCCGAGGTTATCGACGGGTTTTTTAGTTTATCAGCCTACTGCGAATGGAATCCCTTGCCGCCGCATGTACGACAACTTGATTGATGAAATCGCTTAGGTACTCGTCGAAGATACCTTCACGCTCGCAAAGCTCCTTAAGTCGCTGAAAATTTTCTTCGGCGTCAATGTCATACTCGATGCGGTGCAGGAGCCTCGACAGCTCGGCGCGGACTTCGGGCGTAAAAATATCTTTCAAGGCGGCGACCTCGGCAGTACACTTGCAAGCTTGCACGAGCCAAGTTATCGTCCTCAAGTCCTCGTTGAAGTTGTCAAAGCCGAAGTCCTTCCACTCGTCTGCAGAAATATTTTTCCGTTCGCTAGGCAAGAAGTGTATCTCCTTATAAATCGCCTCGTCGAGGAGCTTAACCACATCCGCCTTAGCCCAAAGTCGCCGCTCGTTGTTAAAGAATCGTCCCTGCCGCAACCGCTCCAATATCCCGACGAACCGCACGTTATAAAATTGTGTCAGCAGGTAGCCCGAATCCGTCAGCAGGTGATTGAACGCCATTAACATTGCGTAAAAATTTTCCCCGACGGTTAGAATGTCCCGCGCAAGGATTATGTCAAAAATTTTCGGCGCAGTCGGCAGTTCGTCAATCAAGTCTGCTTTGAACTCGTCGCAGAGCCTGTTAATTTCAGGCGATGATTCTTTCTTTAGCAGTGCAATCCTCGCGGCGGGCAAAATTTCTCGCAAGCCCGATAAAAAATCCTCCGCCTCAACCAACAGAACTGTTATCGGCAAAAAATTAGGCGACACGAAATTTAAAATGCTCAACGCGTCATCGCCTCCAATCGTCCGTAAAAGTCTTCAACAAAAGTTTTCGTCTCGGTCAGTTTATCAGCGGAAATTTTTTCTGTCAACGCCGCCAATTTCGCCCGATTCGTCGCAAGCTCGACGGCTTTTTTTATGTAAGCGTCCACGTCGTAAACAATTAGCTCGTCAACGTCCGAAATTCGTAAAATATCTGCTCCCGTCCGCGTGTGAGGCAATCCTCCGCACAAATTCAAAACCGGAACGCCCATATACAACGCCAAAGCCGTCATCATGCCGCCAGGATAGGGAAACGTATCTAAAATCAAATCAATCTCGCTGTAGTCCGTGAAGAAGTCATCTGAACCTCGTCTAACGTCAAAATTTTTTATCCCAAACGACTTTAAACGCTCAATCAGCGCATTTTGACGACTTTTAAGCGGCGTCGTATCCCTGAAAATGATTTTTGCGTCGGGCAAGGCGTCTAAAATCTCTTTTACTGCCTTTAAATAGTCGTCGCTGAGCTTCATGAAGTTATTTAAGCTCCCGAACGTAAAATTTTTGTGCGGAAATGCTCGGCGGGATTTTTTTTCGCGAATCATGCGTTGATTTGGTCGGAAGGCAAACGCATTACGCAATAAAAAAATTTCTTCGGTAAAAATCGCGTCGCAAGTCAAAAATTCGTCGCCGATAAAGTAATCAATAAAATCCGCGCCCGTTGAATCAAAATATCCTATGCCGCAAAGCTGAATTCGCGCCGGTTTGTACGCTAAAATTTGCAAAGTCGAGCCGCCTTCGGTGTGTCCGCCCAAATCTATCAAAATATCCGCTCCAAAATCCCGAATTTGCTCCGCCGCCTCAAAAAAACTCGTCTCCGATATGTCAAAGTAGCCGTCGACGTTGCGGCGAATCTTTTTTGTGAATAAATCTTCCTCCGCAGACAAACTCCACGCCGTAACAGTAAATTTTTCGCGGTCATAGTCCGTTAAAAGTGCCTCGTAGAACCTCGCCGCCGATGAATCGCAAAAATTCGGCGATATGAACGCTACTGATATTTTTTTTGCGGATTTATTCTTTGCCGATAAATTTTCAACGTCCCGATACAATGAATTGTAAATTTTCAGCTCGTTAATCAATGTCGGCGCGTCAAGTTGCGGCAAATAGTGCAATGCAAATAAATAATTCGAGAAATGCGACCGCTGACTGCGCAAATATTTATCCGTCATCGCCGCGTTGAAATATGCCTGCGTAGCTCCTTCTGCGTCGCATAAATCGTGGAAACACGCCCCGATTAACTCATGTACGCGCCATTCTTCCTGCGTCGTCGGCAAAAGTTTCTTCAAGCGTTCCAATGCCTCAAGCGGTTTGTTTTCATCCAATAATTTTCTTGTCAATTCCATTTTTATCATCTCCCGACGCTGATTTTACCATTTCGACCGCTAAAATACAAAAACATCCTCCTCCGTCAGCTTTCCATTACGCATTCAGAGCAGAAAAATCCGGTATTTCGGATAAAAATCCTGTATGCTGGATTTTTCAGCCCCTATCAAGCCCTCAAACGGGGCTTTTTTAGCTATTTCGCGTAATGACGCCATTTACCATTTTGAAAAATCCGGTATTTCGGATTTTTCCATTTGCTCCTAAAATCGCCACTCAAAACCGTTTTCAAAGCTCCAAAACCGTTTTCAAAGCTCCAAAACCACTTTCAAACGTCAAAATTCATTTTCAAAGCCCAATTTCGCTTTCAAATCATAAAATCAGCTTAAAAATTATTTTGGAGCGTAAATTTTCGTTTCAAATGCTTTTTTAGCGTTCAAAGCAAAAAAATTCCTCCCAAGCAATCGCCTGAGAGGTTTTTTTACATTTTCGCTATCAAATCTCGGTTCGCTACGTCGCTGACCAGTTCAAATGTCAACTGCCGCAACTTTTTGTTCGCTGAAATCAATTTTACTCGCACATTGTCCCCGATTTGATAACTTTTGCCCGTTCGCGTCCCTATCAACGCAAATTCTCGCTCTACGAACCCATAATAATCGTCTTTTAAGTCCGCCGCTCGTACTAAACCGTCAACTCCGTTGTCTAACTCAACGAAAAATCCAAAATTCGTCACGGATTCTATCATTCCGTCGAAATTTTGCCCTACAAACCGTTCCATGTACTCAACTGCTTTTAAATCTAACGCTTCGCGCTCTATTTCTATCGCTCGACGCTCTCTTTCCGAACTTTGTCGCGATATTTCTTCCAAATTCTTTATTAAAGTGCCTCGCAACGCCCGATGAACGATTAAATCGGGGTATCGACGTATCGGCGACGTGAAATGCGTATAAAATTTCGCCGCCAATCCGAAATGTCCTAAATTTTCCGGTGAATATCGCGCTTGTTGCATTGTTCGCAGTGCATAACTCGTTATTACTCGTTCCGCTGGCATATTTTTGACTTTCGACAGTATTTTTTTGAATTCGGACGGCTCTTTGCCCTTATTTATATGTAAATTGAAGTGCGCAAGCAAATTATTTAGCGTTAAAACTTTTTCTGGGTTCGGGAGTTCATGCACGCGATATAAACTCGGAATTTTATTTTTTATCGTGTGTTCGGCGACCGTTTCATTTGCAAGGAGCATACATTCTTCAATTATTGATTCGCCGATTGTTTGAATTCTTTTTGTAATTTCAATCGGTTTACCCGCCGAATTAAGCAAAATTTTCATTTCTGGCAAGTCAAAATCAATCGCGCCGCGTTCAGAACGAATTTTTCGCCTCAAATCGTGAATTTTCTTTAATGCATTAATATTTTCCGCGCAATCGGCTAAAATTTTATCGCCGTCGAGAAATTTATTGACTTGAGTATAAGTTAGGCGTTTAAAAACGTGAATAACGGTAGGAAAAATAGAATAATCGACGACGCGCCCCGAAAAATCAATTTTCATCTCGCAAGCCATTGCCAAACGGTCAACTCCGGCATTTAAACTGCAAATTCCGTTAGAAAGTTCGGTCGGGAGCATAGGAACGACCCTATCAACGGGATAAATGCTCGTGCCGCGCTCAAAAGCCTCTTTATCAAGAAAAGTTCGCGGTTTTACGTAAAAACTAACGTCCGCGATATAAACGCCCAAAAAAAATGCGCCGTTTTTTTCTTCGGCGTATACTCCGTCATCTAAATCTTTAGCGTCCTCGCCGTCAATCGTCACGATTTTTAAATTGCGGCGGTCGATTCGGCGTGAAATTTCATTTTTATTGGGTTGAAGTTCGATTCGCGACGCTTCGGCTTGCACTTCGGGCGGAAAATCTTCTTCGACGCCGTGACTGCGTAAAATTCCGCGAATTTCGACGCCTGGCGCATTTTCTTTACCTAAAACTTCTAAAAGTTCGCCGCGAAGAGGATTCCACGACGTAATTTTGACTACAACTTTAGTATTTGCGGGAAATTTTTCTTTGACGTGCGGCAGAATAATTTTTTGGTCGATACGCTTATCATCGGGATTAAAAACGACTTTTTTGCCGATTTTAGAGAGCGTGCCGACGAAAATATTTTTTGCGCGTTCCAAAACCTCAATGATTACGCCTTCGCGACGCCCGCGCCAATCGTTAATGACTTTAATTTTAACTTTATCGCCATTTAAAGCCCCGCGCATATTTTCGGGCGAAATAAATATATCAGAACCTTTTTCGGGCGCGACGAAGCCAAAACCTTTAATATTTACGCTTAATTTGCCGATAATCGTCTTCATAATGCATTTACGAGCGCAAATTTAGCAGTCGCCTCCGCAGTTACGGTTCCGTCGAGCGTTTCGACCGTTGCACGCATTGAAATTATATTTTTCCGCTGATTTTCTTGCCACGCGGTGATTTTAAGTTCCTGATTAACGGGCGTAGGGTATTTATAGCGAATTTCGAGGCGACCAGTAACGGCTTTTTCGTGATATTTCGCGGAAATGAACTTGCACATGGTTTCATCGAGCATAGTGGAAAGAATTCCGCCGTGAGCGGTGCCGTCGTAGCCTTGAAACTCTTTTGGCAGGATTTTTTTCGTAAAAATGCGTTCGCCGTCGAAATTAAAGCTCAAATGCAAGCCGATAGGATTTTTTTCGCCGCAAGCAAAGCAATATTCATCTGCCATTTAATCAACTCCTTATTAAATTAAATTTTTTCTCGATATTTGCCTGCAGTGACTGCAACAGGGTGTTGTTGGCTTTAATCAGGTCATCATAGCTATAATCTTCAGTAACTATTTGTGGCGTTTTAACTTTTTGCGACTCAACTTTAGCGAGCAGAGGCAACGCGTCAATAATTTTTTGATAGTCGTCGTCGAAGGCAATATTTTTAAAGGTAATGTTGATTTTATCGAAGTCGACAGGCTCTTTGCTACGAATAACCGCGATAGCCTTGCCGACGCCGATATAAACCTTATTTTTCATGCGGAGCGGGATAACAAAGCGATTTTCGCACAAATAAATTTCGTCGACGCCTTCATCGAGCAAATCAGCTAAATTTTCCTGGTCGAAGGCAACACAATCGACTTTGGACAAGATTTTTTCGTCGTTGGTGAACTGTTTGAGGCGATTAAGGCGTTGAAGGCGTCTTTCAATCTCCTCAGGGGTCTCCACGCCGAAAATTTTGCAGAGTTTCGCCCCCAAGCAAGCGTCATTGTCGTTAATGGCGCGGATAGCGTCCGCCTCGTCGTCATAGTAGCGGTCTTCGAGCCACGTGAGCAATTTTCCGCTAGAAAAATCTCTGACGACCGAGCCAACGTCGAAATGCGCCTTGAGGTCGTCGATATTGCGAACCTGTGCGCCATCCTCCATCATCAATGCAAATCGTTCTTTTTTTGCCATAAAATCAGCTCCTTATTCGATGAACCAGCCGAAAATATTTTTAATCTTGACTTTGAAGCCGTCCAAAACCGTAACGGGCACTTCCTTTTTGATTTCGGCGCGTTCCTCGTCAGTCAACTCGTTCCATTCAGCCTCGCTGTAGTTGTGATAAACGTCGTCCAAGAAATATTTGCCGTCGCGCAGGAGATAAACTTCGATACTCTCGCTCCACGGGTTGATAATCCAATATTCTTTGACGCCGTTGCGTTCGTAAATCTCTTTTTTAATGCCAACGTCATTTTTCATAGTCGAGCGGGAAAAAACTTCGGCAACCATATCGGGCACGCCGTGAATCGTGCTGTGTTTGTTGTCGACGACAATTTTGCTGTTCGCCGCGCTGATGAACATAAAATCCGGCTTGAAAAGATTGCCGTCGGGGAAGTGGACGTCCAAACTATCAGTAAAGACCAATCCCAGCCTGTTAGTCGCTACGTGCATTCCAATAAGCAAATACAATTTTCCTAACGTGTTATTGTGCCATGCATCTGCGCTCGGTGCCATGAATTTTTCCCCCTCAATGATTTCGTAGTCGTCGTAAGTGTTGATAAGAATTTCGGTTGCCATTTGAATCAACTCCTTATGAAGTCTAAGATTTCCTCAAAGACGAATTCGCGGTTTTCGTCGAGTGGTAGAAGGTGTCCGCTGTTGGAGACGGTGATAACTTTTTTAGTCCGTGAGCCGACGTTATCCATTATGTAGCGTGCTGAGCGCGGTTGAGCTGTATGATCTTCTTCGCCGTGCATGATGAGTATTGGCGCAGTGACTTTCGGCAGAAGATTTTTCACATCGTCAATCAAGTCAACGAGTTCATGCACACTGATGAGCGGAGTCTTCTTATAAACGTCGTTAGCGGTTTGCGGCACGTCCAAAAGTTTTTTTCGAGGCTGAACAATGCAAGCGTTGCCGCAAAATTCACGTGGCGGAAGATTCTTCAAGCCGAGTCCGTCATCAATAAAAATCGGCGCGGCGAGCGTCATAATCTTAGCCACGTCTTGTTGAGTCGAAAGTTTCAACGTCAGAAGCCCGCCCATAGAGTGCCCGACGACAAAGATTTGGTCGCAAACGCCGCGCAGAATAAAAAATCCGTCGAGAACGGAATTAAACCAATCGTCTTTGGTCGTACGTATTAAATCATTTTCGTCGGTGCCATGACCCGCTAACCTGTGGCAATGAACCGTAAAACCAGCGTGGTTTAGAAATTGTCCGAGCAAAAAAAGTTCGGCGGGCAAGCCGGTGAAACCATGAATCAGCAAGACACCGCTTGAACCGCCTTTAAGCAAAAAAGATTTTCCACCGTCAATCAAGATATTCTCCTCCCAAAAGACTTTTATAATAAATCTCTGTAATAAAGGAGCCGTCATGGACGACGGCTCCCGCCGCGGCAACGTGAACGTTGCATCCAGTGTAAATGCCCTCACTATTCCCCCGCTTTTAAAGCGGGTCTTTGGGTGAGCAAAGAAAAGTTTGCCACAACCTACATACTCATCTTGGCGATAATCAAAGTAATCACGGCGAACAGAACGCCCAATATAATTGTCAGCCTAGCAAGGAACGCATCCATGCCGCGAGCCTTGCCAGAGAAGACAGCATCCGAACCGCCGTCCATACCGCCCATACCGCCCGACTTCGCCTCTTGCCCCAAGATAACCCCAATCAACGCGACTGAGATTATCGCGTCCAATATCATTAAGAACGTCATCATTTCAAACCAACTCCTAATCCTGTGACATGTGATAGCTTAACGCACTCAAGCCAACGGACAAATCCTCGTTGACGAGCGGAATATCAATCGGCACGTTAAGCTTTATCGGCGCAAAGTTCCAAATGCCCTTGACGCCCGCCGCAATCAGCGAATCCGCCACGCCTTGAGCCTCGCTGGCAGGAACCGTGATAACTCCAATATCAACCGACCGTTCCGCGATGATTTTCTCCATACTCGACGCGTCGTTGACTTCAAGCCCGTTGACCTTACTGCCGATGATTTCTTTATCGTTGTCGAAGAGTGCCACGACCGAAAAGCCCAGCGGCGCAAAGTTCACGTAATTGGCAAGCGCGCCGCCCAAATGACCCATGCCGACAATCGCAAGCCGCCACTTATTATGCAAGCCCAAAATGTTTTCAATCCTATCCCGCAACTCGCGAACGTCATAGCCAATACCCTTCCTGCCGAATTGCCCGAACGTCGCCAAGTCTTTGCGGATTTGCTCCGGCGTGATGTCCAGTCGCCGCCCCAGCTCGTCTGATGAGATTATGTCAATGGCTTCTGCCTCGACTAATCGCAATGTCCTAAAGTACAGCGGCAATCTGTCAATCGTCGCCTGTGAAATTGTCTTCTTCAACTGCGCTTGCCTCCTTAGTGTTTAATCTTGTCAATCGCCGCCGCCAACGCACCGAGCATCCACATTAGCATTGAGCTTGGGATATTGAAAAGCAAATCGTCCGTGAACCCATTCAACGCCATAGACAGAAACGCTAGCCCAATTCCCAGCTGCAACCCGTCGAGGAATTTTTTATCGTCAATCTTCGTGGCGTCGTTCCAATCAATCGGCTCTTGCTTATCGTCAATCGCGTCGTCTAGCTTGATAATCTTCGCGGAAATGTTTTCGCCGCCGACGGGAATATCCTCCGAAAACTTTTGGCGCGTGTGTTCGCTGAAATTCATTTCCTCGTGGTGGATAAGCTCTCCCGTCTTTTTAACGACGTGTGACTTCTTCCGGCTGAACAAATCCAAAACCCTGTTAGCGAACTCAGAGAACTTCTCGTTAATCAGCTCCGCAAGCTCCTGCAAGAAGGCGTTTGACGCAAAAATTTTCTCGACGTGCTCGCTAAACCATTTCTCCACGCCGCGTTCACTCATGCCGAACGAGATAAACATTGTCCCGAAGAAGTACCAGAAAAACGCCAAAGCCCCGACGATACCGACTTCAGCCGCGTAGTTCAGATAGATGTTGTGCGCGTGATAGATGATGATGTTCGGGTCGGCGACGAAGTAATTGTATTGCGGATAGACGAATTGATAAGCACCCCAGCCAATACCCGTGAACGGGTGGTCGCTAATCATAGCCGACGTACTGACCCAAATGCCGACGCGCACCGCCTCTGAGGAATCGCCCATGCTGAACGCCGATAAGATTCTGTTCGTGAAAGTCGAATCGCTGTAGGCAAGTAGTCCGGTAATCGCCGCGAAGAAAATTAAAACCCTCCAATCCTTCCACACGCCGTAAACCGCAAAGACAATCGCTATCGCAATGAATGCCCCGCGTGAGTAAGTCATAACTAAGCAAAGGGCAAGCAGACCAATCGCGACGATTAGGATTATCTTTTGCGCCCGACGCTCCGCCTTAGTCAAGAGCCCTAACGCCAAGCAAATCATCACGTCCAGATAACCCGCTAGCACGTTCGGATTTTCCAGCGTCGAGAAGATACGCTTCCTTAGTTCTGGGAAGGCTTCGGGGTCTGTCCACTTCACGTCAGCCACGTCCACACCGAAGACAAATTGGAAGAAGCCCCACAGCACGACCAGCACTGCCGACGCGCCGAGGGCTTGCGCTACCCATTTGACTTGCTCGGTCTTTTGGATTGTCTGCCCGACGATTAGATACGTTAGCGCGTAAATGCCGACTAGCGAGCAGTAATTGTAAATCAAGTCGAAACTCCGCGCCGACGACGTGAAGACGCTTATCGCTCCGATTAGCAAAAAGATTGTAACTGGCACGTCGAAGGGCAAGCCCCGTATCTTGTAATGGGAATCAATCCGGCTTCTTAGGAACCATGTTATCACGCCGAAAACGACCGCCGTCGCCGCAACCGTAGGAGAGAGCGCGAGGAAGAATGCTTCCGTTAAGACGGCGTAAAGTGTCCAGTCTTCCAAGTTCCTTATCCGCCGACGCCTAGCAAAGACGCTCACTCTATCCAATGCCCCGCCTCCCTTCTTAAACAACAAACCTTCTGACCGCCCCGATTAAGTACAACGAGCCGGCGATAATCTTCACGTCGCTTGAAGTCTTCATGAGCCGTTCGACTGCCGCAACGTTATTTTCGATTGCCAAGCACTTAATGCCGCGTTCATGCAGACACTTGCACAAGGTATCAGTCGAGGCGGCGCGTTCAGAGTCGGGCGGCGTGACGATAACGAAATCATCTGCGCGGAACAGAATCTTAATCATGCTGTCGAAGTCCTTATCCCGCAACGCACCGAAGAGCCAAGCCCGTCGACCGTTTGGAAATGTTTTATCTAAGCTGTGATGAAGAGCCGCTGCCCCGTTAGGATTATGCGCCCCGTCAATCACGACGACGCCCGCCGCAGTGTCGATGACTTCAAAGCGTCCAGCCCATTCGACGTGAGCTAAGCCCGCCTCAATCGCCGCGCCGTCAATGCCGAGAACCTGAGCCGCCTTAATCGCAATCGCCGCGTTCATCTTTTGATACTCGCCGCTCAAGTTGACTTTGACATTGGCGGGAGTCGTGACTTCGTGCAATGCGGAATTTTTTTCTTTAGCAACGGCTCGGATAATCTCAAGGGGCTTGCCCTGTGCACCCGTAACCGTCGGGACGTTCGGTTTGATGATACCTGCTTTGTTGCGTGCAATGCCTTCCAAGTCGCCCAAAATGTTTTCGTGGTCAAGGGCAATGTTCGTGATGATTGAAAGCTCCGGCGTGATAATGTTCGTTGAATCGAGCGTGCCGCCCAAGCCAACTTCGATAACTGCCACATCAACCGCACGAACTTTGAAGTAGAGGAACGCCGCCGCCGTCAAAACTTCAAAGTGCGTTGCCTCGACGTTGCAGGCTCTGACTCGGAAAATCATTTCGGCAAAGTCTTCTTCGGGAATGTCCACGCCGTTGATTTTGATTCGTTCGCAATAGCTTTCCAAGTGCGGCGACGTGAACAATCCGACTGTCAGCCCTTGAGCCTTTAGCATTTCAGCGAGTATAGCGCATACCGAACCTTTGCCATTAGTGCCGGCAACGTGAATCGTCCTGTAAGCGTTCTGCGGATTGCCCAACGCCTCGGCGAGGGCTTTAATCCGTTTGAGACCTTCCTTGACGCCGAAGACGCACAGCCAGTCCAGATAACTCAACGCGTCTTTATAAGTTTTCAAGCTGTTTAATCCTCTGCTCAAGCGACGAAATTTTTTCCTGCGCCGCGACGAGTTTATCACGTTCCGATTGCACGACTTCGGCGGGGGCTTTGCTAAGGAAGCGTTCGTTATTGAGCTTGCCAGCCGTCGACGCCGCGCCCTTGCGAACTTTATCCAGCTCCTTAGTCAGGCGGGCGATTTCCTTTTCCGTGTCGATTAAGCCTTCCAACGGCAGATAAATTTCCACGCCCTCAAGCACTGCGCCGATTGCGTGCGCGGGCTTTTCCTCGGCGAAGGTTATCGGCTCTGCGAAGGCAAGCGTGGTTAGGTAACTCGAATTCTCCTGCAAAACTTCTTTGAACTGTTCGTGCGTGACCTTCAAGACGACCGCCGCCTTTTTGCGGGAATCAATGCCCAGCTCCGATTTCAAGTTGCGGATTGTCCTTACCGTGTTAAAGATTAAGTCCGCCGCGTTGTCAATGCTATCGTCGTCGGTGATTAGTTCGGAAAGCTCGTCGCGTGTAGGATACTTCGCCAGCATGATTGAGCCTTCGGCGTTCGGGAGCTTCTGCCTAATGATTTCAGTCAAGAATGGCATAAACGGATGCAGCAACCTAAGCACAGTCTCAAGCACCGTTGCCAGCACGAACCGAACAGTTGCTTTTGCCCGTGCGTCGGAGCCGTAAAGCCGCGTCTTTGCTAGCTCAATGTAATAATCGCAGAAATTGAACCAGATAAGCTCATACAGCTGACGAGCCGCCTCGCCCAGTTCAAAGCGGTTAAGATTATCCGTGACGGTTTCGATTCGATACGCTAGCTTCTGGAAAATCCACTTGTCCGCTAGCTCTAAATCGTCGGGCGTCGGCTTGAAGGTCGGGTCGAAGTCTTCCAAGTTCATCAGCAGGAACCGTGACGCATTCCAAATCTTGTTCGCGAAGTTCCGAGCCGACTCCACACGCGACCAATAAAACCGCAAATCATTTCCGGGCGTGTTGCCCGTGACTAGCATGAACCGCAGAGAGTCCGCGCCGTATTTCTCTATGACCTCTACGGGGTCGACGCCGTTATTAAGTGACTTGCTCATCTTGCGTCCGAGTTCGTCGCGAACCAAGCCATGAATAAACACTTTGCGGAACGGAACCTCGCCGCGGAACTTCAGCCCCATCATCACCATTCGCGACACCCAGAAGAAAATTATATCGTAGCCCGTGACTAGGACGCTTGTCGGATAAAACTTCTTAAGTTCTGGTGTCTCTTCGGGATAGCCGAGCGTGCTGAATGGCCACAACGCAGAACTAAACCACGTGTCGAGAACGTCCTCTTCGCGGCGCAGATTTTTACTGTGGCAATGCGGGCACTCGTCAACGTCTTCTTCCGAAACTGTCATCTCGCCGCAGTCGTCGCAATACCAAGCCGGAATTTGATGCCCCCACCACAGCTGCCGGCTTATGCACCAATCGCGAATATTCTCCAGCCAGTTAATATAAATCTTCGTGAACCGCTCCGGAACGAACTGCAACGCCCCAGACTTGACAGCCTCAATCGCGGGCGCGGCAAGAGTCTCCATTTTGACGAACCATTGCTTGCTAATCAGCGGCTCAATCGTCGTGTGGCAACGGTGGCAATGCCCGACGGCGTGTTCATGATTCTCGACCTTGACGAGGTAGCCGCCCGCCTCCAAGTCAGCGACAATCTGCTTGCGGCACTCGTAGCGGTCTAAGCCAGTGTACTTGCCCGCGTCAATCATCTTGCCTTCGTTGCTAATGACTTTTACTTGCTCCAGATTATGACGCAAGCCCATTTCGTAATCGTTCGGGTCGTGGGCGGGCGTGACTTTAACAGCTCCCGTGCCGAACTCCTTATCAACGTAGCTATCAGCGAACAGAGGCATTTCACGATTGACCAGCGGCAGTATCAAAGTCTTGCCGACGAGATTTTTATAGCGTTCGTCGTCAGGGTGAAGTGCTACGCCCGTATCGCCGAGCATCGTTTCAGGACGAGTCGTCGCAACCACGACATATCCGCTACCGTCTTTGAAGGGATAGCGCAAGTGCCAAAGGTGCCCCTGCTCCGGCTCGTGCTCAACTTCAATATCGCTTAACGCCGTGTTGCACTTTGGACACCAATTAGTTATGCGAGTGCCACGATAGATTAAGCCCTCGTTGTACAGTCTGACGAAGACCTTACGAACTGCCGCCGAGCAACCCGCGTCCATAGTAAAGCGTTCGCGTTCCCAGTCGCAACTTGAGCCGAGCGTCCGAAGCTGATAGCTGATTCGATTGCCATAAGTCTCCTTCCATTTCCAAACGCGCTTTAGAAATTCTTCGCGTCCGAGTTCGTAGCGATTGGTGCCCTCGCCGCGCAACTGTTCTTCAACCTTAGCTTGTGTGGCAATGCCCGCGTGGTCTGTGCCCGGCATCCAAAGGGTATTGTCGCCTTTCATGCGGTGCCAACGGATTAAAATATCTTGCAACGTCTCGTCGAGGGCGTGCCCCATATGAAGTTGCCCCGTGACGTTCGGCGGCGGTATAACAATGCAATACGGCTCGCCCGCCGCGTCTGCTGTCGTGTGGAAATTTTTATTTCGTTCCCAAGCCGCGTAAATTTCTTTCTCGAATTGTTGCGGCTCGTAGGTCTTCGATATGTTGCTCAAGGTTTGTGCCTCCTAAATGTGAAATTATTTGCCATAATAAACTGCCGCCGCTTTAAAGTCAAATATCCCCGAACTCACGAAAAATTTCTCGGCGTAGCTTGGTAAATAATGGCAAGGATTTTATAACAAACATGCCCAATGGCAGTTAAATGCCCTTTTCCTTCAGAACATTTCTTCTGATAAAAGAGACTGACAGCCTCAAGCTGTCGGCGAGTTTCAAAGTTCACTTAGGGCTTGAATATTTTCGGGAGCAATTTTCACAAGTAGCAAGACCTATACCATAGGCGACACCAAGCTTAAGTAAATTATCAGACGTTCGGATAAAAAAATGCCCCTCGGCTTATCGAGGGACATTTTTTGTTTGGTGAAGTCTTGAAAGACTTATAAAATTCTGCGTGCGCCAATGTAGTGCGAGCTCCAATAAGAACTTCCTAAAGAATCGATAGTTACACCGCGACTAGAGCTGGCGTGAATGAATTGGTTGTCGCCGAGATAAATTCCCACGTGCGACGCGCCATAAGTGTAGGTGCTGAAGAAGACTAAATCGCCTGAGACAAGGTCGGTCGTGGAAATGGGAGTTCCGAAGTCGTATTGAACATCAGCTGTGCGCGGAATGGAGATACCCGCCTTTGCGAAGACGTATTGCACGTAGCCAGAGCAATCGAAGCCATAGGGGCTTGTGCCGCCGAAGACATAGGGCACGCCGATATAATTCATCGACGCCGAAACGATGCTGTTGGCTAAGTAACCGATACGATTGGAGATGTCGGGCATATCCTTGCCAAGAAGAGCCGAGTAAGTCGCCGGACCAATCAAACCGTCCGCTTTGATGCCTTGGGACTTTTGAAACTCTTTGATAGCATCAGCCGTCGCCGCACCAAAGGAACCGTCTGCCATTACGTCATAGCCGAGCAAAACGAGTTGTTCTTGAACTTCAGCAATCTCCTCGCCCTGGTCGCCGACTCTGAATTGACCCGCCGCATTACCTGTGGCACTAATCGATAACAGGAAAACCACCGCCATCAACGCTCGCAAGAAACTCCTCAAAATCAGCCACTTCCTTTCTAATTGAAATCTAATCGGATTATAAGCTTTCGACGTGATTAATAAATGAATTACGGAAAGTTTTTTAAAGTTGAAACGCCGCCCCCTTGTCCAGAGTAGCGACGTTTTTTGTTGGCGGGCAGTCAATAAGCCGGATTCTGTTAGTGGCAATCATTTATCTTGCTTGAACGTTGCCGCTCAAGTCTAAGCACCTTACCCGAAAGGTCAGCGAGCAACCTCAACCCTTTCCTATTTAGGCTTGCTCCGCGTGAGGTTTATCAGGCTTGCCGATTACTCGACAACCGGTAGGCTCTTACCCTGCCTTTTCATCCTTACCGCTTATGGCGGCGGTTTTCTTTTCTGTGACACTGTCTTTAAGATTTCTCTCACCGGGCGTTACCCGGCACGCTGCTCTGTGGAGTCCGGACTTTCCTCGTGGGATAAAATCCCCCGCGATTGCCTTTCTTGCCTGTCAACGGCGGAAATTCTATCACCATACTTTTTTCATGTCAACCTTACCTACGCGAACGCATCCACGTCGGGATTTCAAGTTCGCCGCCGCCCGATTGAGTATTCGTGTTGCCGAAGCCCGCATTAAAGTTTCCAAACGGCGACTTCTTTAAAGCATCCCTTGCCCGTGGCGGAGTCGGCTGAGTCTGTTCGTTATAAGCGGGGCGGACTGGCTCGCTGTAGGTCTCTTCCTCTTCCTCGTCAAAGCGCGTGGCAATGACCGTGACGGAAACTTTATCGCCTAAAGACTCGTCGACGCTGACGCCCCAAATAATTTCTGCGTCGGGGTGCGCCGCTTCCTGAACTGTCGTTGACGCCTCGTTGACTTCAAGCATAGACAGCGAGTCCGTCGCGCCCATAATGTTGAGCAAAACACCGCGGGCACCTTGCAGGCTCGTTTCCAAAAGCGGAGAATCAATCGCCGCCTTAACCGCGTCAACTGTTGCATTCTCGCCCGAAGCTTCGCCGATACCCATTAGAGCCGAGCCCGCATTGCTCATGATTGACTTAACGTCCGCAAAGTCCAGATTAACCAACCCAGGCACCGCGATTAAATCCGAGATACCTTTGACGCCTTGACGCAAAATATCATCGGCGATTATGAAAGCTTGATTCACCGGAGTTTTCTTGTCGACGACCTGCAAAAGTCTGTCATTGGGGATTGTGATAATCGTGTCGACGTTGCGTTTAAGGTTCTCAATGCCAATGTCGGCGTTCTTCTTGCGCTTAGGACCTTCAAAGGTAAAAGGACGCGTGACGACCCCGACAGTCAACGCGCCGATTTCGCGAGCACATTCCGCCACGACCGGAGCCGCACCCGTTCCTGTGCCGCCGCCCATGCCTGCCGTTATAAAGACCATGTCCGAGCCGCGCAGGGCGTTGATAATGTCTTCGCGACTTTCCATTGCCGCCTTTTGCCCGATTTCGGGACGAGCCCCCGCGCCTAGTCCGCGAGTGAGCTTTTCTCCGATTTGCATACGCTTTGGAGCCAGCGCGGTTAAAAGAGCTTGTGCATCGGTGTTGATAGCAATGAACTCTACGCCCTCCAAGCCCAAGGAAATCATTCGATTGACAGCGTTATTGCCGCCGCCGCCCACCCCGATTACTTTAATCTTGGCGAACTGGTCTAAAGTGTTGTCATCTAGTTCAAACACATCTCATGCCTCCATAAAATTTATTTGGTTCCGTCAAGGAAATCTTTTTCAGTCGTGCGCCGCCATTGTACTATAAAAATTTTATTTGTGAAAGACTTCATGTCACAAATTTTTCAGGCATGAAAAAAGCCCTAACAAAAATATGTCAAGACCTTCAAGAACTAATATGGCAACCTAATTTTTTCGGTGTTATACAACGGTATGATGACCTATAAGAATAAAGTTTTCACTACATTTCAAAGCGTCCATGAAAAAAGAAGCTTGGAAATCTTCCTTAAGATTTTCGTCAAAGAGCACGGAATGTTTCTTTAAAAAATCACGCTTAAATATCTTTGTTCTTAGCGATAAGTTAGCTGTTTCTGTGTTGAAAGATGTTTTTAACTGCTGTAATTTCTCACCATTATAAAGCATCCGGTACATCAGATTTTTAAATGATTTGTCCCAAACAATGGAAAATTTTTTGTCTTTAATACCCTCAACGATAACATCACCGTCTTCATTTTCTTCTAGCCATCGCACGGAATAAATAATATCTGGAAGCATATTTATATGTATCTCATAAATGCTACCTAGTATCCACTCCATTTCTGGAAGTATAATATCTTCTTCTTGCAAAAACAAAACAAATATCCCACGAGAACGACTCAATGCACGGTTAAATAATGCCGCCTTATTAGCTTTTTGGATTGTAACTCGTCTTTTCTCGGTGAGTTGCTGATAAAAACTTTCGCTGAGACCAGATGTATTATCAATAAAAATAAGTTCATAATCCTTAAGTTTTTGACTCGAAATTGCAGATAGCAACGGAACAACAGCCGCTTCTTTTTCAGCGTAGATAATAATGGAGAGAAGTGGTTCTACATCATCGGGAACAGATTTTTCATAGTCAACAGGAACTTTTATCCAACTTTCGGGAAGGATGAGCTCATGTCCATAATTACGACCACGATGATCCGGAGAAAAGACTTTTTTGTCGGGATTTGAATTAAGCCAAGCTGCCCACCAACTAAAGGTACTATTGGCAACGATGTTGTGTTTACAAAGGCTCATTAAGATAAAATCTTCATCGTCTGATTTGCAACCCTCAACGAATTCCACTGGTACGTCGAGCTTTAAATTTTCCTTCGCCCATTTTATATCATTAGAAAAAACAAAAACGGTAAAACATGGAATGCTATCTTTTAATTGCTGTACACAAGTTTTGTAATAGTCCAGTGAAAGTCTGCCGTAAATGTGAACATAAGCGGGATTTTTTATGACATCTCCGCGGCGTATATGCAAAGAAACTGAACACGCGGTAGAAAGAATTTTTTGTTTCCAAATTTCGGCGATTGAACTCAACGGCTCCTTTAGAATAATTTCTTGGCGTAGGATATCAGCAATATCTACAAAATATTTTTCGTCCACCAAAAAATAAGGAAAAAGTATATCACCTTGATAATCGGTTTGTGGCGACAGTATATTTTTTACATTTATTTGTCTAGCCTGTTTAATTTCTTCGGGCGTTGCCAAAGTTGCTTGAATATTATAAGGTTTGAGTCTGTAATTAACTATTCCTCTTGTATCAATTTTCAGTTCCGTGTTTAATTTATGAGCCAAACTCCTAGCACAAGCATACATAAAAAGTTGATTACCTAAACCCGCAACTGGTCGCACTATTACCATAAAAAACATCTCCTTCCATGAATAATTTTGTTCTCAGCAATTATCTCTTTGCTAAACCATACCTCAACAATCTTGAGCAAAATGTCGGCAATGACAATGCGCTTGCATAGGGCGGGAATTTTTACGATGTCACCTATATCAATATTTTTTCCACGCCGTCAATAATAATTCTATCCCTGCCCGCGCTAAAAATTTAAACTTTCTACTGCTCTTTATCTAGATTACTTTAATTTTAACGAACCAATCTTAAGCAAGGCATAAAAGAAGCCCTCCGAATGTGAAAGGGCTTCTTTCTATGCAGAAAAAATTGTCGTCGAGATTACTTAATGCCAGCACCGTCGAGAGCCGCACGAACGGATTTAGCCGCAGCGTACATCTTTTCCAATTCTTCGTCGGTGAGAGCGATTTCAAAGACGCGCATAAGACCATCGGCGCAAACCATGCGGGGCATCGACAGGGCAACGTTAGTAATGCCGTATTCGCCGTTCATGAGAGCCGAACAGGGCAGAATGGTATGCTCATCATAGAGGACGGACTTGACGAAACGAACAGCCGCCATAGCAACGCCGGTGTTGGTGTAGCCCTTGCGGTTGATAACGTCGTAAGCAACCTGAATGAGTTCTTGCTCAACGGCCTTCTTGTCAAGGGGTTCGGTGTGGCGGAAATATTCGTCGAGTTTCTCAAGCGGGAAGCCAGCGCAACCAGTGGTCGACCAAGCGACAAATGCCGCGTTGCCGTGTTCGCCGAGGACGTAGCCGTTGATGTTCTTCGGGTCGACTTCGTATTTGTTAGCGAGAATGCGGCGGAAGCGGTAAGTTTCAAGCATGGTGCCGGTACCCATGATAAGGTTGGTCGGGTAGCCGATTTCTTCCGCGATTTTGGTTACGACGTAGGTTGCAACGTCAAGCGGGTTTGTAATGAGGATAATGACAGCCTCTTTGGTGTGTTCGGCGATTGCGCGGAAGACCGAGTTCATAATCTTTGCATTGGTGCCGGCGAGTTTAAGACGGTCAGGGGTTTCACCCGGACGAATCGACGGACCCGCGCAGATGATGACGATGTTAGCACCTTTGCAAACGCTGTAATCGCTGGTGGCACGGAATTTAATATTGGTGCTGTAGACGCAAGCAGTTGCGTGGCTGGAGTCGGTTGCCTCGCCCCATGCTTTGTCCTGATTGAGGTCGATTAAGCAAATTTCAGATGCGAGCTGGAAGTCAGCGAGTTTGTTGACGACTGCCGAGCCGACGTTAGAAGTTCCGACGACAACGATTTTCCTGCGGTTACCCATTTAGCATTCCTCCCTTTAATATAAAGAACTTTCGCGGAGCTTTACGCTCTGTTTAAAAAAGTTTACAACTTTTGCCGCCAGCCGTCAAGGACTGCATGAAAAATTCTGAAAACTAAATTGACATTATGAATTTTCGTGTTAGTATAAACGTAGGATATTGAGCAACGAAAAAATCTTTCAAAGGGGAGTTTTATATATGACGCTTTTGGAGAAAACTAGGAAGATTAACAAGCTACTCCAGCGTTCCGAAAATGTGGAGTATGAAGGGATTTCGCAGGTCTTAAGCGAGGTTCTCAAAGCCGATATTTATATTGCTGACAGGAAAGGCGACCTTTATGGCTACGCGCTCACCGCAGAAGAGGACGTTAATCCCGCCGATGAAATTATCTGCAAGGGCAAGTTCCCTGCCGCTTACGTTCGCTGGCTGAATCAATTTACCACAACCCAAGCTAATCCGAAGAATTACATTGACTCAAGGGGCGGTTTGCCTGTAAGCGGGGAATATTTTACGCTCGTCCCGATTTACGGCGTGGGACGCAGGATTGGCACGCTGATTATCGCCCGCTATGAAGAAGAAGTAACCGACGACGATTTATTGCTTGCGGAATACGGCGCGACGGTTGTCGGAATGGAAATGCTTCGCGACCACACGGAGAAAGCTGAGGTGGAGGCTCGCGAGAAGGCAACTGTTCAAATCGCATTGTCGACGCTCAGTTACTCGGAGGCAGAGGCGGCTGTTAATATCTTCGGCGAACTCAACGGCAATGAAGGCACCCTCATTGCCTCAAAGATAGCTGACGGCGCGAAAATTACTCGTTCTGTTATCGTCAATGCTCTGCGCAAGTTTCAGTCAGCGGGCGTCATAGACTCCAAATCTCGTGGCATGAGGGGCACCTACATTAAAATCAAGAACGAATACTTAATGGAAGAACTCCAGAAGCTCCACAGGTAATCGACACGATAAATAAAAGCCGCTCTCGACTCTTGGGGGCGGCTGATTTTTTCCTTGCAAAAAGATTTGGCGGCGTTTATTATTGGCAAATGCAAAAGGAGGTAATAAATTTGGAAACATTGACAGGAATGGAGCGGACGAATCACTGCGGCGATTTGCGCAAGTCTGATGTCGGTTCGGAAGTTAAACTTGCGGGCTGGGTGTCTCGTCGCCGCGACCATGGAGGATTAATTTTCGTAGACATGCGCGACAGGAGCGGAATAGTTCAGATCGTCTTCGACGGCTCGACGCAAGGGCTTGACTTTGCTAAGGCTGAGACGCTCCGCAATGAATTTGTTATCGGCGTGCGCGGCTCGGTTCGTGCTCGCAGTGAAGATACAATCAACCCGAAGATGGCGACTGGTGAAATTGAAGTGCTCGTCGTGGAGCTTAGGATACTCAATCGGGCGAAGACTCCGCCCTTTTACATTCAAGACGGCGTGGACGTGGATGAAATGGTTCGCCTGCGTTATCGTTATCTCGACCTGCGCCGCCCCGAAATGCAGAAAAACATCATGCTGCGTCATCGCGTAACTAAAATCATGCGCGATTACCTAGACGAAAATGGCTTCCTTGAGATTGAAACGCCGATGCTTTGCCGTTCGACGCCCGAAGGCGCAAGAGATTTCCTCGTTCCCAGCAGATTAAATCCCGGACAGTTTTACGCCCTGCCGCAGTCGCCGCAAATCTTTAAGCAGTTGCTCATGGTCAGCGGCTTTGAAAAGTATTTCCAAATCGTGCGCTGCTTCCGCGATGAAGACTTGCGCGCCGACCGTCAGCCCGAATTCACGCAGCTCGATATTGAAACGTCCTTCCTAAACCAAGACCAAATCTTAACGCTAATGGAAGGACTGGTTAAGCAAATCTTCGAGAGGACGCTTGACGTTAAGATTGATACGCCGTTCCTGCGTATGAGTTGGGATGAGGCAATGCGGCGGTTCGGCACTGATAAGCCCGATATGCGATTCGGAATGGAGTTGCAGGACATTTCGGAGTTCGTTAAGGGTTCGGACTTCAAAGTATTTAACAGCGTCCTTGAGCATGGCGGGCAAGTCAAAGTTATCCGCGTCGACGACTACGCAAACATTCCGCGCCGCGAGCTTGATGGTTTGGTTGAGTACGTCAAGATTTATGGGGCGAAGGGTCTTGCCTGGATTCAGTACGCCGAAGAGGGCGTTAAGTCTCCGTTCAAGAAATTTTATAGCGACGAGACGTTTGAGGCGATTAAACAGGCGACGGGTTGCAAGACGGGCGACTTGCTTTTAGTCGTGGGCGATAAGGCTTCAGTCGTCGCGCAAGCTCTCGGCGAACTTAGATTGGAAATGGCACGCCGCAGAGGTTTAATCGACGAAAATAAGCTTTGCTTCCTGTGGGTCGTCGATTTCCCGATGTTTGAATACGTCGAAGAGGACAAGCGTTATAAGGCAATGCACCACCCGTTCACCGCGCCGCGAGAAGAGGACGTAGAATTTTTGCTGACGGCTCCAGAAAAGGTCAAGGCGAACGCTTACGACATTGTTTTAAACGGCGTGGAGGTCGGCGGCGGCTCCTTGAGGATTTATCAGCGCGATTTGCAAGAAAAAGTTTTCGAGGCAATCGGTTTGACGTTAGAGGAGGCGCACGCGAAGTTTGGATTCCTTATGGACGCCTTCGAGTACGGCACGCCCCCGCACGGCGGCATTGCGTTTGGTTTGGATAGGTTGGTTATGCTAATGGCGCAGAGAAAATCAATTCGCGACGTGATTGCCTTCCCGAAGACTCAAAGCGCAGTCGACCCGATGAGCCACGCCCCCAGCGAAGTCGACGATAAACAACTGCGCGAGCTGTCGATTAGGACTGCTGTTAAGAAGAAATAATCGTCTTAGCAATAAACGAATCGAGTGATTAAAGTGGCGGTCGTCTACTACAATAAGGAAAGCATTTCAGAAAATCCCATTGGCGAGCAAAATTTGAAGTTGCTTTACGTCTGCCGAGCTGACAATTCGGAGACGATAATACCGACTGCCATGCACGAGCATACGAATCATCTTGAAATCCAATACATAAGCGGCGGCATGGCTGATATCCGAATCGGCGGATATGCTTATCGCGTCAAAGAAGGCGACGTGGTGATTTACAATGCGGGCGTTCTGCACGACGAACGAGCCGACCCGAATCGCGGCATGACTTTTTACAACTGCGGCATAAAAAATCTTAAGTTGCCGTGTTTGCCGGAAGGTCATCTTTTACCGCACGACGTTAAGCCCGTTTTGCATTCTGGGGACTTGTCAGAAGATATTCGTTCCATTTTCCATTTGCTTTTTAAGCAAGTCGCAGAGAAAAAACTTCACGCCGCCTACGTCTGCAGACATCTTCTTAAAGCTCTGCTTGTAATCTTGACTACTCAACTGCCGCAAGAAAAACTGATTCGCCGTGATAAATTCGATGCGTCCTTTCAGGTTTGCAAGGCGTTCATTGACGAGCACTTCACGGAAAATATTTCAGTCGAGGAGCTGAGCAAGATTGCCAACATGAGCGTTTCGGGCTTCTCTCATCATTTCAAAAAAATTTTCGGGATTTCGCCGGGGCAATATCTGATTCGCCTTAAAATCGGTTTGGGGCAAAAGCTTTTAATCACAACCGACAAATCCATTACGGAAATCAGCATGAGCCTGGGCTACGACAACATCAGCCACTTTAACAATCAGTTTAAAAAGTTCGTTGGAACGTCGCCGCAAAATTATCGCAAGCTCTGGTTAGGCAACGAGCAATTCCAAAATCTGAATCACATTTACAACGAGCTGATGAAGCTTTAATCAAGAAAAAAGACTGCGCGAGTTCTTCCACGCAGTCAAATTTTTTTCTGATTGATTGTCAAACTTTGCGGGCGGCGTCGATTTCTTTCTTAGTGACCTTGCCTTTGGCAATGAGTTCGTCGACCCACGCGCCGTGATGATGAACAGCGTAGTTGGCGTGGATTGAACCTGCGGTCATGCCGCGCAAAGAGTCAGGATTTTGAACGACGGCAAGATAAATATGCGCAAGAGCCGCCGCGAATCCCAAGCCCACCGCTATCGAGTGAATCGGAATCATCCAGGCGCGAATCGAATTATCAATGACGCCATTGCCGAGCCACATGATTAATCCGCTAACGACTAGCACGAGCCACAGGAACGCTTGCAGGAGGATATTGATTTTCTCGCCGCCGTTGTAGAAACTTTGCTTAGGCATACTAGGTTCGATTCCAAAGAACGTCAGCGGGAACTTGAGCAAGAAAACTATATCGTTCGTGCCGAAGCTAAACGCCTGCTTAAAAAGTGTGCAATAACCCTCGCGGGCGGAAAGCAATCCGATAAACGGAGTCGCGATAAAAATCACCGCAAAAAATCTGTGGAGGTATTGCAAGGTCTTCGCGCCGAAAATGTTGTAAAGGAAAAGGAACGTGTCGGCGTAGAGCGGTAGAGCCGTGAGGAACAGCATTAGGAACGAGATTGCGTTGAGCCAGTGACGTAGCATGAACATTTTCTTATGGCGCGGCACGTAGAAACTATCGATTAACATTTCCGTCACGCTCCTTTCTTGCCGATTAGTTGATTTAAGACCATTTAACCCGCCACAAGTCGATGGAGTCGGGCGTCTTCTGGTCTTTGGGCAAGCCGTAAACTTCGGGCGGCTCTGGAAGGACGTACATCATATGAATTCCGCCGACGCCGTTTGGGGGCACGCCGTAAATTTGGGCGTTCGGGTGGCTCATGCGCACTTCCTTAAGACGTTCCTCGGCTAGCTTAATCATGTCAACCTTTGTCCCGAAGCTTATTGCCTCGGCTGTGCAAGTCTTCGCGCAGGAAGGAATCATGCCGTGTTCAATTCTGTCAAAGCACAGGTCGCACTTCGTAGATTTATTTCGTTCAGGGTCGATACGCGGCACATTGAACGGACAATTCGTCCTGCAATAGCCACAATCAACGCATTTGTTTTCATCAATGACGACCGCGTTGCTATACCCATACAAAATCACATCTTCAAAGCAACTGAGCCTACAAACAGGTTTCTGGCAATACATAACAACCATGCACGCCCAGCAAGACAAACACCCGCATTACGATTTATATCGCCTCTTCCTATTCCAATTCGACGACTCCGCACTTGTGGAGCTTTTTTCTTTCATCAATAAGTCCGCGTGCAGTGTCGTCCAGTCGTTCAGATAAATATTTTCCGCGTCCTCACCGCAGTAGTTTTCATCAAGTAAGCGTGGCACTCGTCGCACACGTCCAGCCCACGCACCGCCACTGCCAAAGCGTTCGACAGCCGCCGCAAAGTAGCCAACGCGCCCGCCCGTCATTGAACTTCTTAAGCTGAGCCAGCACCGGTCGCCGCCCGCATATCGGACAGTAATTTTCCTGCCAATCGTCCTTAGTCCACGTCTTCAGCTCGGCGGGTATCAGTTTATCCACCGCCGCCCAAAAAAGTTTTCGCGTCAACGGCTCGTTAAGCTCGTGAGCCGTGCAGATTTTCTTCACGGACAAATTCTCTTGCCTAAGCAACGACTTCGACAACGCTCGCGGCAAAAATCGTTCCGTCGCGTCGAGGACTGGAGCTTGAAATTTTTCCTGTTGAAGGAGCGGAATTTTCTCCGCCGTGACGAGTTTTAAGACTTTATCACGCGGCGGCAGGTCAAGCGGCTTAACGTCCGATAACCTCTCCTCCAGCTTGAAATGGAAGTTCGCCGCCTCGCGCAGGAATTCATGCTCGGCAAGGTAGCTCTCCAGAGTTTTTATCTTGCCCATGACTTTACGCCTTCTTTATGTCAATCAGGCACGCTTTGAACTCCTGCGACTGCGCATTAGGGTCTAGGGCGTCAATCGTTATGTAATTGCCGCTCGGTCCGGTCGAAAGTCCTTTAAAGCCCCAGTTGTACGGTTGCCACGTCACGAAGACTTCTTGACCGTTAATCCAAAGCGGCTTGATTCGGTCGGTGACCATTGCCTTTTCCTTAATCTGCCCACGCACCGTTAAGCCACGTGATATGCCGCGTGATAGTTACGCTACACCAATGCTCGCAGATACTCGACGAGCAGAGGACGTAAGGGAATTCGGACTTCGTGCCAATCTTCTGCAGGTCAGGCATACGCGGATAGATGACGCACGGGCTAAATTGCGCGTTCGGGTTCATGTGCAGGGCGTTGTTCGTCGGCGACTCGACCGGCTCATAAAGCTCAGGTATCGGACCGTCAACGGGCGTAGAGGAACTGTCGCGGGTCTCGCCGTTTTCCTCGTCCTTATAACTCGCCGCGAAAATCCTGCCGACTCCCTCGCCAACCATGCGGAAAGGCGTCCACTTAGCAAGCGTGTTAGTCTTCTCTGTCGGCCAGGGGAGGTAGCCAGGGAAGTATTGGAACATGATTCCATAGTCAGTTGAGGTTTGGACGTTCGGTTGCCCGCGCATAGCATCGATACCGCCGCCGGGCACGCCGATATTCCCGCGCAAAAGTTGCAAAACCGTAAAGCAACGGATATTCTCGACGCCGACTGTATGTTGCGTCATGCCGAGCGCGTACATAAAGACTGCGGGCTTGACTGAGCAGAATAACTCCGCCGCCATTTTAATATCCGCGACGCTCGCCCCCCGTAATTCTCAACACGACCTCGAAGGTATAGCGTTCGTAGTGCTTCTTCAAAATGCTCATGACGGTATTGGGCGCGAAGAGGTCAGCGGACTTCATAGGTTTGCCGTTGGCGTCGACTGATATTGCCACGTCGTCATATCGTACTTGCGAGCCTTCTCGTCATAGCCGCTAAAAATTCCGTCGTCGAAACTGAACGCGGGATTAATCAGGTAATAAGCGTTGGTGTGCAGGCGGATATATTGCTCGTCGTACTTGTGGTTTTGGATAACGTAATTGATGATTGCTCCGAGGAACGCAATATCGGTGCCAGGGCGAATCTGGATAAAGTAATCGGCAATCTTTGAAGTGCGCGTGAATCGAACGTCGACATGCATAATCTTTAAGCCGTTCTTCTTAGCCTTCATGAGGTTTTCAAGCCCATCGGGTGACATTCGGCGATATTGGAGCCTTCGACCCAAGCAAGCTTCGTGTTCTTCAGGTCGTACCAAGGATTAGTCATTGCGCCTCGTCCAAAGGCGGCACTCATAGCGGGCGGGGTGTTAGCGTGGCAGACGCGAGTTTGATTATCCAAAGACATTGCGCCGAGCGTGCGGAAAATCTTCGTGAGCTGATAGCATTCCTCGTTATTGACTTGCGAGCCGCCGATAAGCCCGATAGCGTCCGTGCGTTGAACTTTGACTGCCGAGCCGTTAATCGTCTCCGTGTCAATCCAATTTTCGTCGCGAGCCTTCTTTAGGGCACGAGCCGCCCTGTCGATTGCTTCGTCCCAAGAAATTTCCTGCCAAGTGGTCGCGCCTGGTGCACGGTACATCGGTTTAGTCGTGCGGTGTTCTTCATCACGTGGAATTTGCGCGTAGCCCAGCCCCTTTGGACAAAGCCCGCCGAAATTTACGGGGCAATCGCTCGCGCCTTCCAATTGAATCAGCTTGCCTTCTTTGACGTAACCAATCTGCCCACAACCACACGCGCAGAAGTGACAGACCGAAGTAAATTCCCTCGCGCCCGTCAGCTTGAAAGTCTTAGCCTAAACTCGACAAGGCAAGACCGAGACTCTCAAGCCCCGTGGCTTTTAAAAAGCTTCGTCTGCTCAAATCCATAAATCATCCATCCTAACTTAGCACAATACGCTCAGGGTTGCTGTAAATACAAAAAAATCGGCAGTCAGACGCCCTGCAAGCGTGATGCCGAATTTCTTAGCAAGATTGATTGAGTAACTCGTAGGAACGGACTTAGCAACGACGACTGGAACTTTCATGCGGGCAACTTTTCTAATCATCTCGGAGGAGCAACGCCCGCTGAAAATTATCATCTTGTCGCCGAGGAAAATATTTTGTCGAAGAGCCGCCCCGTAAATTTTATCGAAGACGTTATGGCGTCCAATGTCTTCGCGGAAGAGCAAAACGTTTTGTCCGTCGAATAAAACGCCGCTGTGTACGCCGTTAGTCTTATTGTGCGTCGTCGAGAGTTCGCCGAGCAATTTATCCGCACAAGCGAGAATGTCTTTGGCAACGAACGCGACCTTTGAAAAAGTTTTCGGCGCGGGCTGAACGGCGGGATTAATTTCGACTTCGATGACGGAAGACTTTATCTCTAAGCGCGAAATATCTTTGGCGGAAGAAATTTTATCGGCTTGCGCTAAAAGTCCAATCGCGAGGTCTTCGAGGTCTTCGGGCGAGCAAAGAATTTCTCTAAAGGGTTCGCCGTTCAAATGGAGTTCAAAACTCTTTTCGACCGCAGTGAGCTTTTTGTCGGCTACGAAAATATTTTTCCCAGCGTCGTATCGAATCACATTACAGGCAACAATTTTATCGGCGTTCATTTGACAGACCTCCTCGCGAAAAATTCTATCAAAAAATTTTTCCGCTAAAGTGATACCTGTCATGGCGTCGTTAAATTATTCCCGTCACGGCGTAAATCGCTAAGCAGATGAACGCGACCGAAGTTTTAAGCATGGTAAGGACAAAAACATCGTAGTAAGATTCTTTGTGATTGAGACCGCAGACCGCCATAAGCGTTATCAGTGCGCCGGAATGCGGCGGGGTGTCAATGCATTCCGAGGCAAGCGCAACGATTCTGTGCAAGACTTCTGGACTCATGCCAATTTGATTTGCCATTGCAAGCCACTGGTCGCCGAGCATACCCAAGGCAATCGTTTCGCCGCCCGACGCAGAACCCGTTATCCCGCACATAATCATTGTAGTTATTACCGCCGATCCTAAAGGACCGTCGCCGATTGAAACGTTGAGCAAAGCCTCTTTAATCATCTCGAAGGCAGGAACCGCCGCTACGACACAGCCAAACGCGTAGCACGAGGCAACGTTCAAAATCGCCGCCATGGAACCAGTTGCGCCAGTGTTAATCGGGTGGACAATGCCGCCCTTCGCCGCTAAGCACTTGCGCCCGATAATCGCCGCCGCTATGCAACTCAGAATCAACGCCGCGTTAATCGACCAGATAGCTTGAACCTTGCCGACGCTCCCAGCCAGCAAGCTCAAGTTCAAATCCGCCATGCTGTCTAAGCTGTTAGCGTCCCAATGATAAGCCCAGCTCCAACCGAACGGGTTACTGATGATTAAATTCAGCACGATGACCATAACCAGCGGGATTGATGACAACTTCCAATCGGGCAAATCGTCAGCGGAAGAATTATCAGGCTCGTTCTTGAGGTTGGTGCCGTAGCCCTCGCCCGCCGCTTGAAGTTTCTTTGCACGGTAACTCACCCATGCCCACGACATCACGAAGTACAAAGCCGCGCCGATTAAACCGAGTCCGATACCCGCCCAAGTCGTCGTGCCAAAGTAAGCGGTCGGGATTATGTTTTGGATTTGCGGCGTGCCGGGGATTGCGACCATGCTGTAAGTAAAAATTCCCATCCACAGCAAGCCCGGCAGAAGTCTTTTGGCGTAGTTGGCTTCTTTGAACAAAATCGCCGCGAACGGATACATGACGAACGCCACGACGAACACACTTAGTCCGCCATAAGTTAGCACGCCGCACCCGATTAGGATTGCTAAGATTGCTTTTTCCTTGCCGAGCGTTTGGACGATTTTGTTTGCGACCGACGCCGCTAGCCCGCCTTCCTCCATGATTTTGGCGAAGACTGCGCCCAATAAAAACACGGGGTAATAAGTCTTGACGTACTCAGCCGCCTTTGTCATGTAAATTTCGCTGAAAACTGGCATTGGGTCATGTCCCGAACCGATTGCCGCAACAACCGCGAACAGCGGCGCAATAAAGATTATCGACCAGCCGCGGTAAGCAAAGAAAATCAACAGCACCAAACTTAATGCAATCATTGTGATTCCCAAAGTTTTCCACCTCGTTTGAATTGTCTTTGCAACGATTTTATATCATTGACTTTTTGCAAGCAATAGTTCTACCCAAAAAATATGCAACAAGTCACAACAAAAAACCTCCCGCGAACATTTACGGGAGGAAAGTTTATGTCATTGAAATGTTAGAGGTCAGATTAAAGGTTGTACTCCTTGCGAATCTCATCGATTTTAACGGGGCGATGCTCCTTAACGGACTTAGTAGCCGCCAAACCGATAAGCACAGGCTCCAAGCCGTCTTGAGCCGTAACGGGCGTTTCAGTGTCGTTGACAATCGCCTCAATGAACTCGTCGACTTCGGTCGCATAAGCCATCATGTAGCGTTCGAGGAAGAAGAACATCGGCTTTTCAGCGGTGACGCCGTCTTTGTTGCTGTAGACCGCGTTGGAGTCGCTGTCGTTGCTAATCGCCACGCAACCTTTATCGCCGAAGACCTCAGCGCGTTGGTCGTAGCCATAGCAACAGGCGCGGCAGTTGTCGATAACCGCAGTTGCTCCGTTCGAGAGCTTGAGAGTTATAACGGCGGTATCAACGTCGCCCGCCTCGCCGATTGCCGGGTCAACGGTGATTGAGCCTTCAGCGTAGACTTCCTCGACCTCCGCGCCAGAGAGATAGCGCACCATGTCGAAATCATGAATCGTCATATCAAGGAAGATGCCGCCTGAAACTTTGACGTAGCTAATCGGCGGGGGTTCGGGGTCGCGGGAGCTGATTTTGATAATCTGTTGCTTGCCGACTTTGCCAGCCTCCACAGCCTTGCGGATTGCGCGGAAGTTGTGGTCAAAGCGGCGATTGAATCCAACTTGATACTTCTTGCCAGTCTCCTTGACAACGGCGAGGACTTCTTTAATCTTCTCAACGTCGTGGTCAATGGGCTTTTCGCAGAAGACATGCTTGCCGGCGCGGAGAGCCTCAATCGATAGCGGGGAATGCTGGTCAGTCGATGCGCAAATCAGGACGGCTTCAATTTCGGGGTCAGCGAGAATTTCTTTGTAGTCTTTAGTCGTGTGTTCGACGCCGATTGACTTAGCCCAAGCCTCGGTTTTCTCGTTCATGAACGGGTCGGCAATCGTCTTAACTGTCGCGTGCTTGACGAACTTAGAAATGCTTTCGCCGTGCACGTGTCCGATACGTCCTGCGCCAATGATACCAACTTTAATCATCAAAACTCCTCCTTATTTTTGGCGAAGCTCCACGTAATCCAGAATGATTTTAACCGCTTGCTCCGTCGTAATGTTCGTTGTGTTAATCATCAAGTCATAGTTCTGCGGGTCGCCCCAAGTCCTGCCCGTGTAGTAAGCGTAGTAGCTCTTGCGTTTCTTGTCCACGTCGAGCACGTCTTGGAACGAAAAATCTTTGTAAATCTCCTTAGCACGTTTGCGGCGGCAATCATCATCAGCGTAAATGAAGAACGAGAAATGATTAGGCACGTCGCGCAGAATGTAATCGGCACAGCGACCGACGAAGACCGCCGATTCATCGCACTCGGCAAGCTCGCGGATAATCCTTGCCTGCTGAACGTACATTTGATTTTGACGAGGGACGCCTTGCCCGACGAGCGCACTAAGCGACGCTACAAAGTCGTTGGGCGTGTCGTAGGATTTTTCGATAACAGATTGAACGTCGTCGAAGGTGTCAAGACTTTCAGCCGCCGCCGCTACGATATTGCGGTTGTAGCACTTCATGCCCGTAGCCTTCGCGATGCCTTCGGCGATAGAAAATCCGCCGCTACCATATTGCCGCGTGATTGTGATAAATGTTTTTTCCTTCATGAGCAAACCTCCTATGCAATACAACTTACAACTCGCCTTTAGCCTCGCGTGCTGCCAAGTCGTTCATAATTTGCGGATAAATCTTCTCAAGCTTCCACGCCCAGAGAATCAGCAGGATAACTACCCAGACGAAGATTGGCCCGTACTCGTAGAGGTGGATAATCATTTGAATTGCGCTATCAGGTTGCTCAACGGAACCCGTAGCCGACGAGACATAACCCGCCCATGCAAGCAAGTTCGTAAGGACAGCCGCCGTTAAGCCAGAGCCGACCTTCGTACCGACGGAGCCGCCGGAGAAGATTAAGCCTTCAATGCGCAGATGGAACTTCCATTGCGCATACTCGACAACGTCACCTAAGAAGCCGAAGATAACCGAATTCAACGGAGCAAAGCCTACGCCGCGGATAAAGCAGCTGAAGACGACCCAGTTATAATCAAGCGGATTCGTCAAGTAAATCAAGTGCCCGACGAAAGCAACCGTGATACCCATTAAACACATCTTGCGCTTGCCGAACTTCCTAAGGAGTATCGGACTCAAGACAATCTGACAGCCGACCATCGTTAGCGTCTCAAGCAGGAACAGGAAGCTAAACAACGTGTCGTCCATGAAGATATATTTGCAGTAATACGGGAGCATCGTGCCGGTTATGTAGAAAATGACGTTCTGCATCATCCAGATAGCCGCCGCCATCCAGAAATATTGGTTGAACGCCAGAGCTTTTAACGCTTTGCCGATGGGCAGTTTGTCTTCCTTCTTGCGAGCCTCGATAACAACTTTCTCTTCGCACTTGTAGAAGCAGAACAGCAACATCAGCAATGCTACGACTGCCCAAATGCCCATGACTTTAACCCAAGCCATTTGGTCATCGCCGAAGACTTTAATAAGCGGAAGAGTAGCCGAGACTGCCAAAATCTTTCCGAACGGCGAGAGCGACATACGAACGATTGACAGCATATCGCGTTCTTGTGAGGAACGAGTCATCATCGCCGATAACGAGCCGTAAGGCAGGTTCAGCATTGTGTAAACGACGGTCGTGCACAAGTTATAAGTCACGAAGATGTACGCGAACTGCATCGTATCCGAGACGCCCTGCGGCACCGCGTAAATCAGGACGATTGAAATTGCGAACGGAATCGACGCCCATAAAATCCACGGACGCGACTTGCCCCATTTGGAGTTAGTCTTCTCGACAAAGAATCCCATGATGACATCGGAGACGCCGTCAAAGCAACGGGATAAGAGCATTACAAGACCGACGGTTGCAGGATTGATGCCGGCGTAGTCGGTGTAGAAGAACGTCAGGATAGACATTGCGCCCCAGACGACGTTTTGCGCAGTGTCACCCAAGCCGTATGCTACTCGTGTTAGCCACGGCACTTTATCGCGTTCGTCTATTGCCATTGCTGCATTAGGTTCAGCCATTTGTATCACCTCTTAGTATTCAATCGCGAGCGGCTTGCCAGTCTGATAAGCTTTGGTCGTGGCAAAGGCAATCTGCGTAGACTTCGTGCCGTCGTAAACCGTGACATTGGGCTTGCGACCTTCGCGAATGCAGTTGATGAACTCCTGCATTTCGAGTTGATAGGCCTGTGCGAAACGTTCAGGGAAACCGCCGACGCATTCTTTAACCGCGCCGTGAGTGTCGTAAATCATGCAAAGATTCTTTTCGGGGATAGGACTAATCCTAAGCGTGCCTTCCGTGCCGACAACTTCCGTTTCTACGTGGTAGCCGTGAGGAGCCGTCCTGCCGACGTGCACAAAGCCGATTGCCCCGCTTGCGCATTTGTACATCGCCACGCCCGTTTCATCGTCGTTAGCGGCTTTGAATTCGGGGTGCTTGAAGGTCGCGCCCGCCGCGTAGACTTCTACGGGGTCTTCGCCGAGGAACCAGCGCATTAAGTCAATATCGTGAATTGCCATATCAATGAAGATACCGCCCGAAGTCGGAGCAAATTTAATCGCGCCTTGAACGAGTGCTTCAGGGTCAATGCCCGTCGCCTTAACCATGTACGGCTTGCCAATCACGCCAGCTTGAATCTTTTCCATAGCATAGGCGTAGGACGGGTCAAAGCGGCGCATGAATCCCAGGAAGAAAACTTTTTCGGGGTGACGCTCGACAGCCGCCTCAGCCATCTTGCATTCCTCGACCGTGACGCCCAAAGGTTTTTCGCAGAAGACGTGCTTGCCCGCGTCGAGAGCCTTAGCGATTTGCCCGCAGTGCAGTCCGCTCGTCGTCACGATTGCTACGGCATCAATGTCAGCCTTCAACATCTCGTCGAAGTCCGTAAAGGTTTGCTCGACTTTGAGATTATCTCTGGCGAAGTCAAGCTCGGCAGGGACGATTGAACACGCCGCGACCAGTTGCGCACCGTCGACGCCCACCGACAAATTTTTTGCGTGAACTTTGCCCAAGCGACCAAGTCCCGCGATACCAACTTTAACCATACAAAACCCCTCCAACATTTTTTATAGCAAAAGGAACGGAGAAACCTCCGCCCCTACGCTTTCTATTAGAAGTCGACCCAAGCCGAATCATTGTTAGCAGACTCAACGCACTTTTCAACCCATTTGACGCCCGTGACGCCCGCTTCAATGCCCGGATACCAGAAGTCAATCGGCTTGCCCGCCTTGCAAAGAGTTATCGCCTTAGCAAACTTCGTGTAAATATTGCTCCAAGCCTCGAAGAGTCCTTCTGGATGTCCACCGCCGATTCTGTCATCAGCCCGTGCGCCTTCGTAGAGATAACCCGCGCCGCGTTGAAGAACTGTTGGAGCTTGACCTTGCACTTGATAGGCAAGTTGATTCGGGTGTTCGGCGTCCCAAGCAATCGATGCCTTCTCGCCGACGATGCGGAACGTAAAGCCGAAGTCCGCGCCCGCATTGACGCTACTCGACCAAATGTAAGCAATCGCGCCGCTGTCGTATTCCATAATCGTCATCGCGTTATCCTCAAGGGCACGACCCTCGACGAAACTTTGACGGGTGCACATCAGACGCTTAATCTTGAGTTCGGGCAAGATGACTTCGCTAAGGTAAAGCGGGTGCGTTCCAACGTCGCCGATAACAAATGAAGGTCCAGACTTTTTCGGGTCGACACGCCATGCCGCCGCGCCAGATTTCTTCTCGACGGGTGCAGAGTTGCCGCCGTGCGCGAATTGCATTTGAACGATACGAATTTTGCCGAGGTCGCCATTAGCAACCATTTGCCGCGCCTGCTCAATCATTTGATGCCCCGCGTAGCCGTAAGAAATGAACATAACCCTGCCGCTTTTCTCGACGAGGGCTTGAAGTTCTTCGGCTTGCTCAACCGTGAAGCACAATGGCTTTTCGCAGTAGACATGAAGTCCAGCTTCCAGAGCCGCCTTAGCAATTTCAAAGTGTGTAAAGTTAGGCGTGGCGATTGAGACCGCCTCCACTCCGTCAGAACGCTTAGCCTCCGCCGCGATAAGTTCTTTGTAATCGGAATAGCAGCGATCAGGGTCGACGTGCAGATTTTTCCCGAAGTCCTTGCCGCGTTCAGGATTAATATCGAATGCCCCCGCGACGAGTTCAAAGTTAGCATCGCGAAGAGCCGCGCTCCTGTGAATGTAGCCGATTTGCGAGCCGCGCCCGCCGCCAATCATCGCCCAACGAATCGGACGCTCAGAAATTTTTTCGCCGTTAATCATGTCAATCGCTCCTCATTCAAAGCCCAAACTCTTAAGATAGTCGACGCTCTTTTTAACGTCGCGCAAACTCGTCGCCACATTGCGCGGGTCGCGTTCCTGTTCAATCGTGATGTAGCCCGCGTAGTGAATTTCTTCCGTCAAGAGCTTGTAAATCGCGGGATAATCCAAAATGCCTTCGCCAATCGGGCACATGGAACCTTTTCCGCAACCTTCAAAGAACCGGATATGCTCGTTCATGACTTCGTTATAAATCTTGCCGTTAATGTCCTTGAAGTGCACGTAGTCGAGGCGGTCGGCGTATTTGCGGAGCCACTCGACAGGATCCATCTGCGAGTAGCGCAAGTGTCCAGTATCCAAGCACAAGCCCACAATGTCAGCAGGTAGGTCAGCCATAACTTTATCAATCTCGTCAGCGAACTCAATGTAGCCGCCCGCATGAGGATGAACCACTGCCCGAACGCCCCATTTCTTAGCCGCCGCCGCAATGCCGCGAATGTGATTCATCATGCGTTGCCAATCATCTTCGGAGAGGCGCGGAGCCTTGTCGGGGTGCCCTGCGGCAAAGTCGCGTTCGTCGTGTCCCCAATCCATAACCGTTAGGTAAGGAGTCGGATAGCGTTGCCCATCTTCGCGCTTGAGCGGCGGGAGTTTCGTGATAATCGCGCAAATGTCGTCGACCTGCTTAAGAACGGGCTGATAATTCTCTTCGGCGAGCAAATCATCAAAAATTGTGCCCGCGACGATTGAGATTCCGTTCTTTTTAAGCTCCGCGCTTACAACGTCAATGTCGAGCGGCAAAAAACCGTAAGGACCAAGTTCGATTGCCGAGAAGCCCGCTTGCCCTGCCTCTTGCAAAACTTTTTTCCACGGCGGCAAGTACGGATTCTTCACGTCGTCGACGCCCCAACAGCACGGTGCGCCCGTTATGTGAATCGCCATTATCATCACTCCTTCTAGCTTTGTTGCCTACATTATAATTTTTCTACGCGAACTTTCCTAAAATATTTTGGCGACACGTTTATAAAGTATGGGCACCTTTCCTAAAAATTTTCCACTGCAAACTATAAAATCTTGCAGGCAAAAAAAACGCTGTCACTTAGTCCAGCGTTTGCGATATTCTCGCGGCGTCATCTGCATAAAGTCTTTGAACACGTTCTGGAAATAATTCGAGTTGTTGTAGCCGACACTCAACGCAATCCGAGTAATGGTCATATCGGTGTTGATTAGGAGGTTCTGCGCTTCGCCGAGCCTCCGCAAAACGACGTAGCGCATAGGAGAAATTCCAATCTCCGCCTTGAAAACTTTCGCGAGGTTATAAACGTTGGCTCCGACGGCGCGAGCAATGTCTTCTAGCTTGATATTCTCCGTGTAGTGTTCGTCTATGAAATCTTTGGCAAGCCGACTGACTGACGGAATTTTTTCGCGGCGGGGCTGTCCATGAGTTTTAATCAGCGTGCAGATTTTTGCAACGAGGGCAAGGGCAAGCAGATTAGCAGTTTCCGCGCCGCTCGGTCGATAACTTTCACGCTCAATCGCTCGGAAGATATTCAACAGCTCGTCAAAGTATTCCCCGCTCGGCAAAATGGGCGAGTACTCGTCGGGCAAGATTTTATTCACAGGAAGATTGGCGAGTTTCAAATTGCTGATAGCGACGCAGTAAGAGGAAAGATCGTTGCCGGAGCCGCCGAACTCGTCATGAACGGTGCGACTGTTATAAAGAATCAAATCTCCTTTCTTGGCAGTGTAGCGTTCGCCGTCGATTATAAAAATGCCCGCGCCGTCGTCGACCAAAAGAATTTCGGCAAGGTTTTTATGTTCGTGCATACTTCGCGGCATGGTCGTCACGTCCGCGCCGACATTGCAAATATATTCCAAACGCGGCGTGTAACCTCTGCCAAAGACCGAACGATAATTTCGCTCTACGAAGTATTGAAGCATTTTTATCGCCTCTTGATAGTTATTTTATCTATTATAAATTTTTGCGAAGGCTTTTCCTAAAAAATTTTGGCTATCTTTAATTGATAAGGAAAGAGTTTATCGGGCGAAACTATAACTTCTTGCAAAAACTTCCCGCCGCCTAAAAAAGAACGACTCACAAAGCCGTGAGTCGCTTTATATTTGTTGGATTAGGGTCGGGTTAAGAATTACTTGTAGAAGTCAGGACGCTCCTTGAAGACGATGGGAACGATTTCTCCGGACTGCTGAGACTTAACAAGAGCATCAGCCGTGCAAGTTGCAAGGTAGCCGTCCCAAGCATTCGGACCGCTGACGACTCCGCGTGCCGCCTCGTTTACCCAATCTTGTACTTCTTCGTCGTAAGCGTCATGGAAACGAACGAAGCAATCAGTATCAATCGTCGTGGAGACTTGCGCGCCCTTGCGATAGCTCGGATACAAAGGTTGCGGCATTTTAATCGCGCCGTCCTCGCAGACCACTTCG
>JAFWWC010000038.1 GCA_017518105.1 Selenomonadaceae bacterium | reverse complement strand
TCGATTCAGTCAAAATTACAACATTATTTTCTACTTTTATGCCGTCAGTCGACTTTACGCCGCTCAAGGTGAATAAATCCGTTGCTTCAACTGCCGCAGTGTAAGTAATAGACTTGCTATCGCTCGAAACTTCATAACCAGCCGTAGTAGACGCTGATTTGTAAGTTAAACCGTCAAAACCTGCGGGCGTTGTAGTAGAGGAATAGTCTTTATCGAGGGCTAAAGTATAACCGTCGCCCGTCAATGTGACATTTTCGCTGTTCAAATTCGATTCAGTCAAAATTACAACATTATTTTCTACTTTTATGCCGTCAGTCGACTTTACGCCGCTCAATGTGAATAAATCTGTCGCTTCAACTGCCGATTTGTAAGTAATTGACTTGCTGTCGCTTGAAACTTCATAACCAGCTGTAGTAGCCGCCGATTTGTACGTTAAACCGTCAAAACCTGCTGGCGTTGTTGTTTCTGGTGAATAGTCTTTGTCTAGTGCTAAAGTATAACCGTCGCCCGTCAACGTGACATTTTCGCCATTTAAATTCGATTCGGTCAAAGTTACAACCTTATTTTTAACTGTGATTCCCTTTGTCGTCTTTATGCCGCTCAAGGTGAACAAAATCTCTTCGCCGCTATCTACATGGGTTATTTTCGCGCCGTCAATCGTCGCGCCCGCTATCGTCTCTTGATTATATGTCAAACTACCGTCAGCATTATCCCAGAAATTATTAATCGTCGCTATACTGTTTACGCCAGAGAGTGTAACGTCTCCAGCTTTTACTCCGTCATCTGTAGTCGTGAGTGTAGCCGCCGACGCAAGATTTATCTCGTCGCCCGTGTTAAAGTTCTCAATTAACGCGCTGACACCGTTTGAAACGTTAATAATATCATTTCCGTTTAAAACATCGATAGTTAAGTCATTGCCACCAGTCAAATTGATAATATCTTCACCAGCTCCGCCGTTGATTGTGACGTTTTCAGCATAATTACGGATTGAATCACTGACCGCGTCGATTGTGACATTTTCTCCTGAATTCTAGATAAAATCATTGCCGCTTGTGCCCACTAACAGAGTATTGGACTTGTCGTTATAAATTTCAGCCATAAAAACTCCTCCTCACTAAAAATAAACCGACATCGGCAAAATTTTTTCCCAGCAGACCTCCTTTAAGTCTACAAACCCAAGGAACAATACTTTTCCGCCCATTACCCTCCCCTCCAATGCTCTGTTGTCAAGCTTTTTAGTAAAAATTTTTATTTGAGCTGAATTTTATGGCTTGAAACTGCTTTTGGAACTTTGAACGGGCTTTGAAAGCTGATTTGAGCTTTGAAAACGATTTTGAGGGCTTGAAATTGATTTTGAGGAGTGATTTTTAGGGGCAAAATAAAAATTACGTTTAAATGAAATTTTGCCCTCTGAAAAATGGCGTAATCATGCGGGTTTTTCGCTACCCTAAAAAAACGTCCTAAAATTTAGGGGATTCTGGGCTTGGCTTGAAAAATTACGTTTAAACGAAAAATCGTATTTTGGGCAAAAAAAATCCCGCCACGTTGACGGGATAGGTTTTTATGTCATTTATTTTCGTCGAGGAGCTGAAGTAGTTCGTCGTAGTCTTTTTTGAGTTGCTGATAGTCCTCGGCGATTTTAAGTGCTGCCAAAACCGCGATACGACTGCCGGCGAAAGTCCGCGTGCTTTGTGAGATTGATTTCATCGTAGAATCGACCATGCGCACGAGTTTAGCCAAGCCGTCGGGGTCTTCGGTGCGCAATCGGTACACTTCGCCGAAGATTTCAACTTCAACGCGTTTCATTTCGCCGACGGGTTTATCGTCCTTCAAACTCAATCACCTCAACTTCTCAGCGTCGCGCCGAAGTCCTTTTCCACCGCCGCCAAAATGTTTTTGAACGCCGCGTCCGCCTCCTCGTCCTTTAGGGTGCGTTCATTTGAGCGAAATTCAATCGCGAATGCCAAAGATTTTTTATCAGCGGCGATACGTTCGCCCGTGTACACGTCAAAGAGCGTCACGCCCTTAAAAAAGGTGCCGCCGTTCTTCGCGATGACTTTTTCAACGTCGCCAGCCGCAATATCATGTTCAACGAGGATTGCAAGGTCTCGACTGATTGAAGGATACTTCGGAAGGCTTTCAAGGCTGAATTTTTTAGCGGCGAAGCGTTGCAAGGTCTCAACTTCTGCCTCGAAGACGTAAATTTTCTTTTTAATGCCCAAAGCCTCGGCGACAGCGGGATTAACTTCGCCGACAGTCGCCAAAACGTCGCGACCCTTCTTAAATACGGCAGTTTTGCCAGGGTGCAGGGCGTAATGCGTGCCAGCCTCGACAAAATAGTTATTAATCGACAAACCGGCGAATAATTCCTCGACAATGCCTTTTGCGTCGTAGAAATCGACCTGCGCGGGGTTTTGAGACCAACCTTTAGGCTCGCGGCGACCCATAAGCAATCCGACGACCTGTTGACGTTCAATCGGCAGTTCTTTGACGGGTAAAGCCTTCGGCAAGAACACGGGCGCGACTTCAAACAGTCTAACGTCCTCATTTTTGCGGCTGAAGTTTCTTGCGGCGTTTTCAAAGACAGATGCAAGCAAATTTGTCCTAAGGAGCGGTGCTTCGTCAGTTAGCGGGTTCATAATCGGAATTGCTTGCCGCAAAGGGCTGTCAGCGGGGATTTTCATTTTATCGAACATTGCCGAGCTAGTAAAAGCAAAAGAAAGTTCTTCGCACATGCCCAAACCCGACAAAATATCTTTAATGCGGTCGATAAAGTCTTGAGTTGCCGATTGACGCCCCTGTTGATTGCCTTTAGGGAGTGTGGAAGGAATTTTATCGAATCCGTAAACCCTAGCGACTTCTTCGGACAAATCATCGGGCAAAGTTACATCATTTCGCCAATCGGGGACGGTTGCCTCGTATGCGGACGAAATTTTCATGTCTAAGTTCTTAAAAGCGTCGCCGAAAGTCGAACTAACGCCTTTAAAGAAGTCATCGACGCCCGAAGGCTTAACATTATCGGATTTAAAGAGTCCGCCGAGGCTTTCGCCGAGATTTTTTACTAAATTTTCCACGTTAGACTTTTTACCGAGTTCGCGGGCGGCTTTACCGATATTTTTCGTTGCGGAGGCGAATTTATCGACGACTTCATCAGTTAATTCATCAACTTTGCTTATTGGTTCGATTTTAAAGCCGAGAGCCTCTAAAACGCTGATAATTTCCTCATCGGTGTAATTTGTGCCGAGCCGCTGATTAATTTTGTTTGTCGTGAATTCAATTTTGATTTCGGGCTTAGGATTGGGATAAACATCTACAACACCGGCTGTGACATTACACGCGCCCATATCCTGTAAAAGTTGAGCGACTCTATCCAACGCGGCGACAGTGCCATTAATGTTGGTTCCGCGTTCAAAACGTCCGCTAGCTTCGGTATGAATGCCGACAGCCCGCGAAGTCCTCCGAATCGACGCAGAATTAAAGCACGCCGCCTCAAGGATAACAGTTTTAGTCGCCTCGGTTATTTCGGATTCAAAGCCGCCCATAATGCCCGCTAAGCCTGCCGCCTTCTCAGCGTCGGCAATGACGAGTTCGCCGCCCTTAGCAAGTCTGTTAGTGTCGTCTAGCGTGTGAAGAGGTTCGCCCTCGACAGCCCGCCGCGCCGTCAGTTGATGCCACGCAACCTTATCGAAGTCGTAAGCGTGGAGTGGTTGCCCCATTTCCAGCATTACAAAGTTCGTTACGTCGACGACGTTATTAATTGCTCTCATGCCCGCGCCCTCAAGACGTTTAACCATCCAATCGGGCGACGGCGCAAGCTTAACATTAGTCAGCACCCGCGCAGAGAACCTTGAGCACAAATCCGGCGCGTCGATACCAATCTTAACGAGCTTTTCAGTCTCGCGTTCGTCGTTCTCGTCGACTTTGATTTCAGGGAAGCGCGGCGTTTTTTTAGTAAGGACAGCCAGCTCACGAACCAGACCAATCACGCTGAAGCAGTCGCCGCGATTAGCAGTCAGTTCAAATTCCAAAATGTCATCGTCGAGCCCTAAAACCTCAGCGGCGGGCACTCCCACGGGCGTATCGTCAGGCAAAATGTAAATGCCGCTTGAATCGCCCTCAATATTTAATTCGTCCGCCGAACACAACATGCCATTCGACGCCACGCCACGCATCTTGCCTTTGGAAATTTTTTTGCCGCAGGGAAGGTTCGCGCCGACCAAAGCGACGGGCACGACTTGCCCCTCCGCTACGTTGCTTGCGCCCGTGATAATCTGTAAGAGATTTTCCGCGCCGACGTTCATCTGACAAATCAACAGGTGGTCGCTGTCGGGGTGCGGCTTAAGCTCCTCAATCCGACCCGTCACGACCTTTTCGAGACCTTCGCCCGCGTGAATCACGTTTTCGACCGGAATGCCCGCCAGCGTGAATTTCTCCGCCAACTCGTCCGCCGTCAAATCTATGTCAATGTAATCCTTCAGCCATTTGGTTGAAACCTGCACAATATCACCGCCTCAAAATTGCTTAAGAAATCTAACGTCGTTATCGTAAAGCAAGCGCATGTCATCCAGCCCGTAAGTCAGCATGGCAATCCGTTCAATGCCCATGCCGAACGCAAAGCCGCTTACCTCGTCGGGGTCGTAGCCGCTCATCTTCAAAACGTCTGGGTGAACCATGCCCGCGCCCAAAATCTCGAGCCAGCCCGTTCCTTGACAAACTTTGCAACCCGCGCCATGACACATCACGCACGACACGTCGACTTCCGCACTAGGCTCCGTGAACGGGAAGAAACTCGGACGCAACCTAATCTTAGTCCGTTCGCCGAAGATTTTCTTGCTGAAGTCCTCAAGCGTGCCTTTCAAGTCCGCAAAGCTTATTCCCTTATCAATGACCAGCCCTTCAACCTGCGTGAACATCGGCGAGTGCGACGCGTCATAATCATCGCGGCGATACACTCTGCCCGGCGCAATCATTCTTATCGGCTCGTTATCCTTATGGCGTTCCATTGTCCGCGCCTGAACCGGTGATGTCTGCGTCCGGAGCAAAATTTCTTCGGTGATGTAAAACGAATCCTGCATGTCGCGGGCGGGGTGGTCTTTGGGCAAGTTCAACGCCTCGAAATTGTAATAGTCCGTCTCGACTTCGGGACCTTCCTCGACGCTGTAGCCCATGCTCACGAAGATTTTTTTCACGCGGTTAAGCGTCAACGTCAGCGGGTGCAAATGTCCGTCGTGGACGCGCCGCCCTGGTAACGTAACGTCAATCCGCTCCGATGCCAACTTTGCTTGAAGCTCCGCCGCCTTAAGCTCGGAATTCTTATCGGCGATAAGCTGTTCAATCTCCGCCCGCGCCTCGTTGACGAGTTTACCGACTATCGGACGCTCCTCGGCTGAAAGTTTGCTCATGCCGCGCAGTAGTCCAGTTAGCTCGCCTTTCTTGCCCAAGACCTTTACGCGCACGTCGTCGAGTTCCTTTAGCGTCGCTGAACTTCTAATCTCCTCGCCCGCACGCAAGCGCAGGTCTTTTATCTGTTGTTCCATTAACAGTCCTCCTTTTGAGTCATTAAGCTAACACACGCCGATTAATATTGCAAGCCTTCAAAGGGCGTGGCGTTCATCTCAAGCTTTGGATTGTTATCGCTTATCCAACCCAACGACCATTCGTTTTCGACGAGCAACACCGGATTTTCTTGACGGTCAAGCACGAACATTCCCCTATCGGCTCCGCGCAGGCTGGCAGGCGTGACCTTTGAACCGTCAGCGAACCTCAGCCAACGCGCCACTTCAAACGGGAGCATTGTCAGCAGAACGTCCACGCCGTATTCCGACTTCAGGCGATACTGCAGGACTTCAAATTGCAACGTGCCGACCGTGCCGACGACGTAAGACTCCGTGCCAGCCCCGACTTGATTGAAAAGTTGAATCGCGCCTTCCTGCGTGAGCTGGTCGATACCCTTTGCAAACTGCTTGCGCTTCATTGTGTCCTTAGCTTGCACGCGAGCAAATTTTTCCGGCGGGAAGGTTGGGAAATCTTCAAATTTAAATTTATGGGCGGGATTAGTCAACGTGTCGCCGATACCAAAAATGCCGGGGTCGAATAAGCCGACGATGTCACCAGGAAAAGCCTCGTCGATAATCTGTCTGTCCTGCGCGAGGAACTGTTGCGGCTGAGCTAGCTTGATAAGCTTATCGGTTGCCGCGTGCCAGACTTGCATATTGCGTTCAAACTTGCCCGAACAAATCCGAATGAACGCCAAGCGGTCGCGGTGCGCGGGATTCATGTTGGCTTGTATCTTGAAGACGAACGCCGAAAATTTATCGTCGTCAGGCTCAATGATTCCGTCACTCGACAAACGGGGCGCGGGCGGCGGCGCAAGCCTCAAATACTCCTCTAAAAAGTTTTGAACGCCAAAGTTCGTCATCGCCGAACCAAAGAACGTAGGAGTTAGTTCGCCCGCGTCGACTTTTGCCTTGTCGAAGACTTCGCCCGCCTCGTCAAGCAATAACAAATCATCTTGCAGGGCGTCGAAGTTCTCTTGCCCAATGCGTTTGATAACTTCCAAATCATCCGCCGTGAAGACTTCGGAGGCTCTCTCCTTTTGACCGTGCGTGGTGTCCTCGGCGAACAATTCAATCTGATTGCGTTGCCTATCGAAGACGCCCAGATATTTGCCGTCGGTGCCGATTGGAAAGTTCATCGGGTAAGTTGGAATGCCTAAGACCTTTTCAATCTCGTCTAGCAGGTCGAGCGGGACTTTGCCGTAGCGGTCTAGCTTATTAATGAACGTGAATATCGGAATGCGTCGTTCGCGGCAAACCTTGAAGAGCTTTTTAGTCTGAGCCTCCACGCCCTTAGCCGCGTCGAGAATCATAACCGCGCTATCGACAGCCATAAGCGTGCGGTAGGTGTCCTCGGAAAAGTCTTGGTGCCCTGGCGTATCTAGGATATTAATTCGATAGCCCGCGTAGTCGAATTGTAGAACCGAACTCGTCACGGAGATACCGCGTTGCTTTTCAATCTCCATCCAATCGCTGACGGCGTGGCGTTGAGTCTTTCGAGATTTAATCGAGCCGGCAAGGTGAATCGCGCCGCCATAGAGCAAAAGTTTTTCCGTGAGCGTCGTTTTGCCCGCGTCGGGGTGCGATATGATTGCGAACGTCCGCCGCTTGTTTATTTCTTCAGTCAATGTCAAAGTCTCTTAGCTCCCTTCAGTTTTTGTGCATTGTACACCAGAAAAAGTTTTCGGGCAAAAAAATTTCCCCGACCGAAGCCGGGGATTTTTTCCGAGCAGAAAATTTTATCTGATTATGAAACGATTGCCGCAACGATGACAGATATACGAGTGTCGCCAGCGTTCATATTCTTTAGGATAAATTTTTTTATTATAGTCATCGGCGTCTGCGCTGGATTTGCCGAGAAGTAAAGCAATCGCGCCAAGTACAAGACCAGGTATAGTGCCGCCATCGCCAAAAACTACAGCTGCAAAGAAAGCCAAGACTATCGTCGCCATCCATGAGGTATCCTGTTCGGCGGGCGGAGCAACGGCTTGCGCCAAATCGGTAGAGGCTTGCCCTTCCGTCGTCGCTTCGTATCTGCCCATTGTTGTCGTTGACGAGTGGCTGACCGTGCCGCTCAAGTAAATCACTTCGCACTTTTGGATATTCTCCGAACCGCACTTAGGGCATTTGAATTCGCTCATGAAATTTCCCCTCCGTAAATCTGTCGTTAATAAAAATTTTCGGGGAGAATTATAGAGAAAAACTTTCGCCCGTTGGTTAGCTGACAGGACACAGAAAAAATTTTTTATCTGCGCTTCCTCACAATGATTTGCCAAATTTGCCTACTCACTTACATACACCCCACTCAAATTGCTTTCGCGTAAATTTTAGCAGTTCAAACTTCTTTTATAAACCAAGCCCACAACTTCCACGGCACGATTTGCGTATTGCAGAACCATGACGCGAACGCCGCGTTTGACGTGACCGAGAATACGAATAACTTTCTTGCCGTTGTAACTCATGCGTTGTGCCTCCTTACCACGTCCTGATAAGCCCTGCCGCGATTGCCCGCATGATTCCGATAGTACCGAATTCCGAACATCGCTCGCAATCGTGATTGTAGACGTATGTACACGCCTCATTGTCCGCCAAGCCGCATCTGTCGTAACTCCCACTCTTTCAAATGGTCGCCGACGAACAGATACGCATCAAGCTTGCCGAGTTCTTTGTAATAAGCGCGGACAACCATGTAAACAAGCGCGTTGTGCTCCGCCTCAAAATCTTTAATCCTTTTAAGGTCGTCATCATTCGCCAAAAAACGCTCCGAGCGGCGGCTCACTTATGCTGATAAGATCTCGCCTTTCAAATTGCCGAATCGTGTCTGGAAAAATGCCTAGCGACTTCATGCGCCAGACGGCTTCGGCTTTTTTCTTGTCTCTGCTGATTTTCATAGTTCAGCCCTCCTCAGGTTTATGCCACTTAAGCCCGCGTGCTCTGTAGAGCGGAATCCAATGCGCCTCGTAAAACATAGCTCGCACCGTCAATCTCGAAGAAATAATCGAAATCTTCATGTTCGTAGACGCGGAAGCCCAGCTCGAATATTATTTCAAGCCCGCCCCATTCCCTAAGCCAGCGGTCGTCGTTAATAACTTCACCGTATGTGCCCGTCTTGAAAACAAAAACTCTTGCCCACATTTACGTTTTAATAAAACCTTTGCTCGTTATGTATTTTTCAAAGCCGAGACTTTCGCAATCGTAATAAACGGCATCGATACTGCTACGCTTGTCAATCTCGACGAGAAATTTGAGGTCGTAGGTTTCTCTGGGCAGTTGATGTTGTCTATGAGCGATACATAATTGTTTAGCTCCAAGTCCACCAACTTATAGTGATAGGTAAGGCTTTGAGGTTCTCTTCGAGTTTTCTCCACTCCACACCGTGCGTGCGGCTTTCACCACATACGGCGTTCCATCTTTGTTAATTCATTTCAATCTAATCAATCTACCTAAAGGGTGCTGTTTCCAATAATTTGTCTTAACACATTGAGCTTTTTGAGTTGCCTTTAGGAATTTTTACTTTTCTTGAGTTGACGGACTTGTAACGCCTGAGCCGAAGTTTAATTTCTCGTATGAATCTTTCTTCTGAGATATTCGACCGGCGATTTATTTTATCGGATCCTGATCTTTTACTGCCGCTGTACGATAAAATTGTTTTAATGACTCATCTGATGTTGTCTAGTAGAAAACATTTACTGTAAAGCTTCAACATACGCCTCGCCTCCTTTCGGAAGCTCTTATCTGTTGAAATAAGATTAACGACTAACGCCCCTCCCTCCACTGTGATTAGCAGTTTCTTAGGTACTATGGCGTCTCTGACTTCTGAACTTTATCTATCATGGTTATAAGCGCAGTATAACGCCCTTTACCCCGTCTCGAAGTTAGTTGCCTAAACATATTCAACTGCGCTGCCCGCGTTACGTCAGTTCTGAATCGTGAAGAATTTTGAGCAATGCGAAGTCCCGAATCTCGACACAAGGCTTCGATGACCATGCGATTAACTTTAAAGCCTGCTCGCTCCAGCAACATGCGGTAATAATTCAACTGGATTGCCCAGTCGAGCAAATCTCGCACGCCGTCATAACGCAGTTCCGCCCTGAATTTGAATACGTCTCGTGAATACCAGCGATAAGCTCAGTAACTGTCGGCTCAGAAATTTTGCGGTCAAGAGAATGGGCAATCAATGCGTTTTCCGTCGGGACAAATGAATTTTGTAGCCAGCATACAATCAGCCTCCTAAAGAAAGCAAAAGCCCCAACCAAACGGTCGGGGCTTAACAACACAATTAGAAAGGAACAGCCCAAGCGTATTCCGCGTCGTCATATTGCGAGTTGTCATGCTCAATTTCAACGGTGAGGTCGCCGAAGTGTTCCTCGTCCACCAAGTCAGTAAAATCAATTTGCGTAAGAGCGGCAGTCAAGTATTTCGCCAATGTGCGCGTCTGGATAAGATTCAACGTGAGGTTCATGTCCGTATCCTTTGCTTTGATTTTCAACGCGAGAAAGACAACTTTATCTTCCAGACGGATTATTCCTTTCACGTCTTCATAGGCGGCGCAGTTGAAGAAACTACTCATGGAAATCCCTCCTTTCAGGCTGGTATCGTTTCATATTCCGGTATCGCTAGATTCACGTCATAAGACGGCGGCGGTAGCATATTTTGCGGAACAGGTAAAGATAGGATTTCGCCACCAATGCGCTCAAGGTCTGTTGCCCTCTCATACGACTTTGCAATCTTGCTGGCGGCTGTCACTGCGTTGACCAGTCCGTAACGAGAATTATCAGCTCCCATGAAAAGTTGCCGCAGAATATCTCCGCGTTCATTTTCCGTCAGCTGGAATTTGTCGGCAAGCAATTCGACAGCTTTTACCGGCTCATGTTTGAGCGGGATTTGAGTTGCCTCGCGAAGTTTGTCGACGGTAAGCAAGAATTTGGCTTCATCGACGGCGGTCCGAACAACGTCCTGCACTTTCATGAAAAAAGCTTTGTCATCTTGCTCAAGCGTTGCTTCCGAGTATAGCTCGTACGCTGAATCATCTGACGCATTAAATTGCCGTCCCACATGATACTTTTTCTGTGCTAGGTCTTTACAAATCAACCCGTTCTTACACACGAGACGGAAGACGAGCGGTTCAACACGTAGACTGCCCAATCCCACTTCACTATTGGAAACAACAAAGCCAGCTTGAACAACATCGCCCACTCTGACTTCAGCCTTGAGACGACGGTTGACGACTTTCAAGTAAAGGTGAGTAGGAGTGACTTCGCAACTTTCTATCACGGAGTTTTTCATCTCGTTGATGACCGGCAGGACTGCCGCACACAGCTCCAGATTATCCAAACGACGATAACGGTCAGACAGGAACGCTCTGACTTTGCCGTCGAGCACGCGAATCATTCGACGTTCCGGCTTTTCTTCCAGCCACGTGTTGATGTTACGGTCGAGCAGGGCGGGTGCCTCGTTCTGCATTTTGACGTAGTACCGGAGAATGGAATGTTGAGCCGAGCCGCTATTTGCTGATGAGCAAGCTCTCCGATTTGGAAGCCATACGTCTTACCTTCCAGCGACAAGTGAAGCGTCGAGCCGTAACTATTCGTCTCTACTTCCAGCGTCCGAGTATCGGCGAGGAAATCCTGCCGATTGCGTCTTTGCCGTTGGAGCTCTTTCCCCAATTCCATTAAAGTTCTGCCTTGTTTCATAATATCTCCTCCAATTTAAATTTAAACTAATATCTCTTAAGCTAAATCTTTACCGATTACCTCCTCTTCATACAAATTTTGAATTACATCTCCTCCATTAAATCTTTGATAAAAACAAAAGACACAAGCGCATCACGCACCTGTGTCTTTTTCATCAATATAGTATGCAATTAATTTCTCTTGCTTTTACAACTCAAATTATCAGCCAAACGATAAGCGCAATGATTCCGAGGATTACCAAAAGAATGCCTCCGAGTGTTGATAAACAGCCGCTAATTCATGAACAAACACACCGCTAATAAGAAAAGCAAAAGCGGAGGGCAAGCGTCTACTACCGCTTCCAAAATCCCTTCAAAATCATTTCCCCGATTATACTGAGCGGCAGGAGAAGTAATTCTTTCATTTGAGCAATTTGGTATCGTTGCCGCCACGAAGCATGGCATTATTTGCGAAAGCCGGCGAAATATATTGCCCCGCGTTGTTCATGGTGTTTTCCGTGATTTGTCGCACGCTGTCCATCATCTTGGAGAAATCTTCGTCGATTGTCCTCATAAATCTGTCTGACGTTTCGATAATGTTGTTGAGTTGCTTTTCGACGGCATTTTCCATAATCGACCGCGCCCTACTCTCTTCGGGAAATTTCGTGTAAATCTTTTCAAGCTGAGCCGCCGCCTTGTCCATTGCCGCATCTTGCAAAGCGGAATATTGTTTCTGCTTATCCTCAACCAAAGCCGTTGCGCGTTCACGAAGTTCGATATTCATCATGCCCAAACTTTTTCCGATTGAAATCGTGCACTCCGCCATAGTTTTTTGATAATCGGCGATTGCTTTTGCTACCAACGAGCCGCGCTCAATTTCTTTTCGGGCAATCATGTCGTCGAGCTCCGCGTTGAACTTTTGGCGGTCAAACTCCAAGCTTTGCATAAATTTTGCTTCTTCTTGCTTGAGCTTTTGGTCGAGTGTGGCGTTTTTGCGTTGCTGATAAAATTCCAACTGACGACCGACAATTTCAAACGGTTTTTCGATAATCGAGCCGCCGACAAATTTTAAAACCTTTACCAAGCTCATAAATTTTTTGCCTCCTCAATCTCCTTGTCGAGCAATTTTGTTTCGCGAAGGAAGGACATTTGCAGTTGGTCGAGTTGCGCCGTCCATTTTTGATTCGTGTCGATTAAAACTTCAAGCGATTCTATTTCCGCGTTGAAAAAGAATGCTCGTGAAGATTCGTAGCCCCAAGCCTCCACGAATTTTTGATACCAGCGCAAAAAAATTTTCAAAATCTCACGGCGTGTAGCAAGCGGAATATTCGAGTCATCGAACAGAGCTTTGCACTTGAGCCAATGCGCCTCCAGCCACTTGAGTTCGTAACGTTTCTTGTAGAGGAGCTGAACATTTTTATTCTTGTCTTCGTACAGGAAGCGGAAAAGGTCGGGGTCGCCGCTCAAAACATCTTCGACGAGCCGGCGACGGCATTCGCGAGTTATCTCGATAAAATTTACGAGCGCGAAAATTTCTCTGGTGTCGTTCATAAAACGCCGCCTCCGAAAGTTTTTTCGCGAAGAGCCGCGTTGAATTCCTCAACCTTTTTTGTCGTGAGAACGTCGATAAAATGCCCGCTCATGTCGAAACTTTTATTCATGTGCTGTTCAAGGTGTTTAAGCCATTCGCGGCGCACGTCGTCAGCAATAGGTTCCGCCTCCAATTTTTTTATAATCGCGGGCAAATCGTTTGCGTAAAAAATTTTGACTTCCCGCGTGTGCGTCGTGTGCAGGTCGTTGATAAATTTGATTTCCTCGCGATAACTTTTCACAAGCCGCATGTAATGTTCCTCATAATCGAAAATCATCTGCGCGGTCGGGTCAAAGTTTCGCGGTTTATTCTTTTTAAAGTTATCAAAGAGATTAGCCATAAGCTTTTTCACCTCTTCTAAACGAACAGAATTATCACGAAGACGAATACTAAGACAATCCAAAACCATTTTGAGGAAAATATCTGGCTTAAGATTTGTAAGATACTCTGTAACATACTTGATTGAGAGTTCGGGCTTGCTTGTATGGATTGTATATTTTGCTTCGACGGTATTGTATTGTCGAATTGTTCCTGCGGGACGGAATTGCTCGTTTTTTTTTCTTGCTCTTTTCGTTCGCGACGCTTTCTTTCCATGTTGGCTTTAAGCTTGTCTACATTGCTTGCCGAAGTCGTGACAGCTGTATAAATTCCGTCTTCAACGGCTTGAATGTTTTCCACGTTGGAGCAAAAAGCAACTTCTTCCATCAAGGCACGAGCTAAATATTCGTCAAACAAAATTTCTTCGTTGAATGCGGCCGAATCATAAAATTCTGTCCCGTGATTTGTTACGTGAACTGTTTTGACTTTGCCCCAAGAGAAATAATCAACCTTGACCGTTTGCGCAGATTTCTTTTCCCATTCCGGCGTTAGATATTCTTTAAACCACTGCCACAAGTCAGAGTAATTCACGTCAGGAATTTCATTTGCATTGCCTTTGAAGGAATATCCGAGAAAAACTCCGTACAATGTGCCGCGAATATGAGAATAGGGTTGAGCGTCTTCTTTTTCCGCGTTGGGCAAGCAGTTGTTGACGAAATATTTCATTGTGCAGACGATGCCCGCGATACAAATTCCGTTTTTGGCGGCGACTATGCGGCGAATCCCGTTAAAGCGGCTGATATTTCTCGTCGCGGCTAAAATTTTGCTCCGCGCCCATTGAATCTCGGAAAATTCCTTTGGACGCACGGCAAATTTTGAATTGTAGTCGCATTGCCCTGTTCGACTGAAAATGAGAGGCGCAACTTCCATTTAAATCACCTCGCAAATCAACTACGCCAACTGCCATCAATAAACCACATTATTTGATCGAGATATTCATAGAATTTATTTTTGTTTTGCTCCATATTCTGTATAAGTTGCTGAAGTCTCTCGTTTTCTTTTTGCGTATTGGAAATCTGCGCGGACAGTCTTCTTATCTTGTCATCGTCGCGCCAAATAAAAAAGCTGTCCTCTTCATCGCGTTTCCAATAATCCATGTCGTTTATCGAACGGTTGTTTGAATCCATTTTGTACTTGTAAGCGGCGATTTGTTCATTCAGAGCAAAGAAAATTCCCATGAAAATCGGCAAGTGAATATTGACGGGGTCGACTTCGCCGGAATAGTTGTCGTCCGCGATATTTTCACCGAGCGTAACGGGAATAACTCCGATTTTAATATTTTCAGCAAAGAACAGCGGACTGAACGCTTCATACAAAATTTTGCGAATTTCCTCATCGTTCGTATCATGCTGAAATAAATCCGTCTTGGTAAGGATGATTCCGACGGGCGGCAACTTCCCGCCTGCCTCGAAATATTTGCCGAAGTAGCGATTAATCGTCATGGAGCATTTGCGCTTGACGTTTTTTATTTTGCGCGCCGTGTCATCGCCGACGAGAAGTTCACCGTCCACACAGATAAAAAGCGTGCTGGACTCGCGGATATTTTGCGCAACCTTAGGATAATCTTCATCGTTCTTATCGCGCATGATTCGACCAGGATAATCAATCCACTTGAAAGGCATAATCGGCTTGTGAGCATAGTTTAAGTTGAAAAGATACTCTATGACTTGTTCTGATCTTTGCGGAAATCTTTCTTTGGAGATTGATTCGTCGTCCAGGTTTTCAAATGCCTCCAAAAGCTCAGTATCCAAACGATCATTTTGCGCAACTATCGAGTAACCGTCCATACCTTGGCTCATTTCAGAATACATTGCCAGAAGATAACATGTCTTGCCCGACATCGATTCGCCGAGTATTGTAAATTTCGTTTCTTCCATTCTCGTGTTCTCCTTTGAAAGATTTTTTCGCGCAAAATCAGCGGCTTTCACGATAATTGACTGACTGCCGAGCTCAAACGTTATGTCGCCGTGTTCAGCATGATTCGTGACGACGACCGCAGTCGTAGAATCGTAAACAACTTTCTTGATTGCCGGCGGACTGAATTTAAGCAGAAGTTGTCCCGGCTTGACGACTTCGCCAACTTTTACCTCCGATTTAAATTCTTCACAGCTCAGTTCGTCATCATCAATTCCAATATGGATAAAAATTTCAATGCCGTCATTGGATTTCAAGCCGATAGCGTGTCCTATAGGAAAGAAAATAGTTACCAAACCGCCAAAAGGTGCGAAGACTCCATAAGTGGGATTCTTAATCGCTATGCCGCGTCCTATTGCGCCGCTTGCAAAGATAGGGTATGGACATTCTTTAAGCGGAATCAATTTCCCGTCCAGAGGGCTGAATATCCTAATGTTCTTTGCCATGTATTTCCTCCAATAAATAAAATTAAATTTATCAGATTAGAATTGTTTGTTGGTGTCCTAACAGAACACTCACAAAAAAATTTTTAACCTCTGCTACTTAATGAAACGGCTTGTTCAAGAGACTGCAAATATTTCGGACAAGATTCCTCCGCAAAAAGTATACATGGCGGAACATTTAAGGCTTGCGCAATTTTTACCACCGAGGCGATTCCTTTATTTGGACGGCAATTTTCAATTTGGCTGATTAATGAATACGCAAAATGGCTCTGCCGTGTTTAGTATTGAGTTTTCAACAATTCAATCTTAGCACTGCAGGTTTTTTTCTGTCAATAAAACACGGCGTACAAACTTTTGACATCTGGAGAGATTAAAGGATTTCGTATCGGTCGAAAGTAGAAAATTCCCCGCGAAAGTCTGAACCGTTACCTCATTGAGCAAATCAGTATTTTAAACAAAAAATGAGCTGTACCAACCACGGTGGGATTTGTCCTACAGGAATTTTTTCCGGAAACGTCGAATTGGTATCGCCAAAAATTTTTAGGATGATAATCATGAGCGACGTAAAAAGATTTGTCAAAAAATGGTCTGAACGCGGCTACGAAAAGGGCGAGGCGCAACCTTTTTGGCTTGCTCTGCTCCGCGACGTGTTCAATATCTCCGAGCCCGAAAATTTTATCAGCTTTGAAGTCCCAATTCCCCACGGCTTCATCGACGGCTTGATTGACGAGAC
>JAFWWC010000006.1 GCA_017518105.1 Selenomonadaceae bacterium | reverse complement strand
TTTCATCGTCGACGAGTCCCAACATAAAATTTCCGTCGAACACGAGCTATCAAGCAAGGCGGGCGCAATAGTCGCCAAAGTCTATGACGGGCTACGCGCTCAAGTCAAAGTCACAACGCCCGACAACCTCTCCGATCTCAATAAGCTTTGCGTGCGGCTGGTCTTCTGCCTCTACGCCGAGTCAATCGATATTTTCGGCAAGCATAAAATTTTCCGCGACTACCTCGAAGGCTCCCGCAACGTCCGCCAAGACTTAATCGAACTGTTCAAAGTCCTAGACACGCCGCCCGATAAGCGCAGTCCGTACCTCGATGACACGCTTAAAAAGTTCCCTTACGTTGACGGCGGCTTATTCAAGGACGCTATCGACTTCCCGAACTTCACGCCCGATATTAAGAGGCTCCTCCTCGACGAGGCAAGCGGAGGTTTCAAGTGGGAAGACATTTCGCCCGCGATTTTCGGCACGGTCTTTGAATCGACGCTCGGCGACGACGTGCGACGCGCCGGCGGCATGCACTACACCTCCACGGAAAACATTCATAAAGTTATCGACCCGCTGTTTATGGACGACCTCCGCGCTGAATTTGCCAAAGCTAAGACGCGCAAGAAACTGATTGAACTGCAAGACAAAATCGCCGCGCTGAAATTCTTCGACCCCGCTTGCGGCTCTGGGAATTTTTTGACGGAAACTTATCTGAGCCTCCGCCGCCTCGAAAACGACATCTTAAAAGAACTCCTCGGCAGTCAAATCACGCTCGGCGAACTCGTCGACCCAATCAAAGTTTCAATCCAAAACTTTTACGGCATCGAGATAAACAATTTCGCAGTCGTCGTCGCACAGACCGCCCTTTGGATTGCCGAACTCAAGATGAAGCGCGAGACCGAAGAAATTGTTCATAAGGGCTTGGAACTTTTCCCGCTAAAGACCTACAGCAACATTCACGAGGCGAACGCCTTGCACGTCGACTGGCAAACCGTTGCCCCCGCCGCCGATTACATCATCAGCAATCCGCCGTTCGTGGGCGCGAGCATGATGGACGCCAATCAGAAATCCGACGCCGTGAAGATTTTCGGCAAGGTCAAACTGTCCAACAGCATCGATTACGTTGGCGCGTGGTATCACAAAGCCGCTAAGCTCATGTCGGGCACGACGATTAAAGCCGCGTTCGTCTCCACCAACTCAATCACGCAAGGCGAGCAAGTCGCGCCGCTTTGGCGAAAACTCTTTGACGAACACGGCATGCAAATCATTTTCGGGCGGCGAACTTTCAAATGGGATAGCGAATCCTTCCACAAGGCGGCGATTCATTGCGTGGTTATCGGCATGGCTGATAAGGCGTTGCCTGTCGATAAGAAAATTTTTGACGGCGATAAAGTTTTCAACGCGACAAATATCAATCCGTACCTCGTCGACGCCCCGACCGTTTTTATCGAGAGCCGCGCCAAACATCTTCAACCCTTCGTGCCGCGTATCTTCTTAGGCAACAAGCCCAGCGACGGCGGCAATCTGATTTTGACGGCTGACGAACACAAAGCCCTCTTGAGGCGTGAACCTGCCCTTGCGAAGTTTGTTTATCGCTACGTCGGCGGCAATGAGTTCATTAACAACATCGAGCGTTATTGTCTGTGGTTGGTCGAGGCGGCTCCTAATGAACTTCGCAATAAAGAACTTCATCGGCGACTGGAAGGCGTGCAAACCATGCGCAAGGCGAGCACTGCTAAGCCAACCCGCGAGAAAGCCTCGACGCCGCATTTGTTCTTCTTTATATCGCAACCGACGACTGATTACATTCTGATACCGTGCCATTCTTCAGGCGGACGAAGATATATTCCAATCGGATTCATGTCACCGAATGTCATTGCGAGCAACGCGAACTTAATCATTCCGAACGCAACGGTTTATCATTTCGGAGTTTTGACGAGTTCAATTCATATGGCGTGGGTTAGAACGGTTTGCGGCTACTTGGGAACGAGTTATCGCTATTCGGGGAGCGTGGTCTACAATAATTTTGTGTGGGCTGAGCCGACGGAGGAGCAGCAGCGATTGATTGAGCAGACCGCGCAGAGGATTTTGGACGTTCGCGCCCGCTACCCTAAGGCGACGCTTGCCGACCTCTACGACGAACTGACCATGCCCGCCGACCTAAGAGCCGCGCACAAAAAAAACGACTGGGCAGTAGCCGCCGCCTATGGCTTTGAAAATCTTTTGGACGATGAGCCTAAAATCGTCGCGGAGCTTATGAAACTTTACGAGCGACTCGCTAATCTTGACTAAGAATTTCGGTGTTGTCGTCCATGATGACATCTTTAAAAGGAACGCCGCCGATAAAAAACTTGTTCAGCAGGTCTTGAAATTTTTCGTAACGACCAATCACTTCAAACTTGTCAGCGGTGGGATAGCC
>JAFWWC010000037.1 GCA_017518105.1 Selenomonadaceae bacterium | reverse complement strand
TTTGACATGAGCAAGGGCGGCGCAGACAAGGTTATTACCTTCGCGGCATCCAATGCAAAAGTCACTCTCGACAGCTACGACATCAACTCTGACGGCGGACTCGTTGTCCACGAGGCGGCGGCTTCTAACCTTGTCGATGCTATCGATGACGGTCTGCTTCAATTCAACGGCAACAAGATTGTTGAAGTCTACCGCGACGGCAGCCGTGCAGCTGACATCACCGTCAACAACAAGAGCGGCGATCCTGCCACGATGATCAACCTCTTCACCACCACGGGCGACAGCCAGAAGGTCGGCTTCACTGGTAGCACAGGCGGCGAACTCGACGCAAGCGGCGTTTCCGGCGATCTCGTCCTTATCGGCAACAAGGATGGCAACAAGACTGGCGGCTCTACCCTCAAGGCAGGCTCCGGCGATGATACCATCTACGCTGGCTCTGGCGATAGAGTAGACGCAGGCGCAGGCTACAATACTGTCAACCTCGGTTATGGCGGCGCGACTGTTGTTGCTAACCAGGGCTTCACGACGATTAACAACCTCATGCCTGGCAAGTTGGGTGACGTTCTCGCCATTAGCAGTGCTGACGATGTCACGTTCGACGGCTCCAACCTCATTGTCTCTGGCTCTGGTTATGCAGTAACTGCTTCTCTCCCGACTGATTACACTGGCACCGACTACGTCAATCAGGTCTTCGAGATCAGCGGTCAAACTGTCGAAGCGGCTATCGCGGCTACTGGCAAAGACATCACTGTTAGCGACGATTATGACGTTCCTGACTACTTCCTCGGCAACGGCGGCGTAAACTTCAGCGATTACACTGGCGAAGTCGTTATCGATGCTAAGGGCGGTTGGAAGACGACCGAAATCGGCGGCAAGGAAGTAAGATTCAGCAACACGCTCGTCAGCGTCCAAGGCGGCGCAGGCACGACTCAGCTCAAGGGCTATGAAGCAAACGACATCTTCGCGGCTGGCTCTGGCGTAACCTCGCTCTATGGCGGCGCAGGCAACAACACCTTGATTGGTTACAGCGGCTCCGACAAGCAGGGTCCGACTGAGTTCTTCGTAATCGGCAACGAGGACGGCGCAAAACACACCATCCAGAACTTCCAGTTCGGCACCGACTTCATCAACACCGACTATGCAAGCAACGACATCTCCAAGGTCACTGTCGATGGCAGCGGTAGCGACGTTATCCTCAGAGTAACCAACCGTAACACGGGCGCGACTGAAAGTGCAACCATCGAAGGCGCAGTCGACGCTGGCAACATCAAGATCGGCGGCGTGAATGAAGGAACTGTGGCAGTCGGTCAAGTCGGCTCCGTTGCAGTCACTGTCGACGGCGAAGCTAACTACCTCGCGGCAACTGTGGCTGGCGGTGCAACTGTCAATGTCAGCTCGGCTCTCACTGATAAGACCGCTATCTGGCTCGACAACCGCGGCGATAAGTGGTTCAGCGACAACTTCGCAGTCATCGATGCATCTAACTCGACGGCTGAAGTCACACTGGCTGGCGACCGCAAGGCCAATACGATTTACGGCGGCGCAGGCAATGCAAGTCTGTGGGGCGGCGCAGGTAGCGCAGGCGACCTCCTCGTCGGCGGTACTGCTAGAAACTCCTTCTACTACGAGCAAGGCAACGGTGCTGACACCATCAGCGGCGCAAACGACGGCGACGTTATTAACCTGTTCGATACTTCCCTTGAGAACATCACGAACGCTAACATCACTAGCGGTGGCGTAACGCTCGAATTCAACAACGGCGGTTCGATCCAGGTCAACAGCACCGCAGCAGTCGACTATCGTCTTGCTGACGGCACCACCTTCAACGCAGACCACAACACCGGCAAGTGGGTTCAAAAGTCCTAATCTGGGCTAAAACCTAGCACGGAGATAGAACGAATCAAATAACCTGAACTGAATCTTTGGTTCAAGAGCCTCGGCTAAATGTCGGGGCTCTTTTTTGTGCTCAAAAAAAATTAACCGCCCCAAAATTCGGAGCGGTTTTTTTGTGCAAGAAATTTTTTACTTCAGGAACGGAAACTCTTTGGTCACGTCGACAACCGTATCTTTGATGTGCGGGTGCGGCAAGCCGAAATCGAGCTTGTAATACTCCAGCGAATCAATTACGAGCGTTTCAGCTTCGGGCGTGAAAATAACTTTCTGGGACGTGCGCTTAGGATAAATCCTCGCCGAAAGAACTTCCGCGCCGTCGTTGATGAAAACTTCCACGCTTGAGCGGTCGATAAAAATATGGAGCTTGAGCTTGTCTTGCGGCTCAATCTGAATTTCGCGGACAGACGCTATTCCATTGATTACTTCGCCGGCGTTCGTGCGGTCAAGCTTGAACACGCCGCTTGAATTGTAAGTCAGAACGGTCTGTTCGAGTTCGGAGGCACGCAAGGCGATTGAAAACTTTTTCGACTTCGCGGCGTCAATCGTCAGGACAAGTTCGTAAGCCTCGCCCGAAACGCCATCAAAGGTCGTCGCCTCGTCAATAACGACGTTTCCAAAAGTTATCGGCTTCCACTTGCGGAGCTTTTCGAGTTCTTTGGCGGGCGTGGAGATGATTTTTCCGTTTTTAACGTAGAGTTCGCGCGGAACAGTCATTTGCCCTGCCCAACCGTCTTTTGCCTCGTGCATGTCAACATTCCACATATCAAGCCAGGCAATCATAATCGTGCGACCGTCGGGCGTCTGCATGACTTGCGGCGCGTAGAAGTCAAAGCCCTTGTCGAGGTATTGGAAGTCGCCGTGCTTAAAAATTCCAGTCTTGTAATTGAGCTTGCCGATAAGAACCCCCGCCGCTTTGTCGTGATAAAAAGTTCCGTCGTCGGTTCTCAAGTCCATAGGCGAGAAAACCAACACGTCTTGCCCGTCAATCTCTGCAAAGTTTGGGCATTCCCACATTGCACCGAGATTACCTTCACTGCGGGCGGAAATGGCTTTTAACCTCCAAGACGTGGTTAAATCCTTCGACACGAACAGAAGAATTTGCCCATGCGCCATATCGGGCGTCCGCGAGCCGAGAACAGCATAATATTTTCCGTTGTGCTCCCAAACTTTTGGGTCGCGAATGTCATGGATAGAAATATCTTTGTCCTCAACGTCGCTGTCTTCGATAATCGGATTTCTTTCGGATTTCTCAAAGTGAACGCCATCTTCCGAGTAAGCAAGGCATTGAAATTCGATATGCCCGTAGCCAATCGCGGCTTCTTCCTCCGGCGTCGCGCTAAGGTGCCCGGTGTACATGAGATAAAGTTTGCCGTCCTTTTCGATGGCACTGCCCGAAAAACAGCCGCCGCCAGTTTCATAAGGCGCATCGGGCTTTAAAGCAATGGGCAAATGCTTCCAATAAGCAAGGTCGTCGCTGACGGCGTGCCCCCAATGCATCGGACCCCATTGCGGCGCGTAAGGATAATGCTGATAGAAGAAATGATATTGCCCCTTGTAGTAGCACATGCCGTTGGGGTCGTTGCACCAACCGAACGGCGCAGCGAGGTGATAGCGCGGATACCAGCGGGCGTCCGTCACCTGCGAAAATGTTTTGAAGTCCAAAATCTGTTCTGCCATAAAATCTCTCCTCATCTAAATTCATGATGTAATCGAAATACAATTCCCGTAATAAAGGAGCCGTCATGGATGACGGCTCTCGCCGCGGCAACGTGAACGTTGCATCCAGTGTAAATGCCCTCACTATTCCCCCGCTTTTAAAGCGGGTCTTTGGACGAGCAAAGAAAAGTTTTTCAAAGAAATCCGTTGTGCTTAAGCTGTCGATAAACGGAATAACCCGCGACAGGGAAACCCAAGACAATTCCTAAGAGACGCCCCTTGCCGCCGAGCTGAAAGTAATCATCGACAAGCCCGCCTAAGTACAGACAAATAAAAATCACGGCGGCGATATAAATCCCAACGCCTGAGAGAATCGCCGCCGCTTTCCAAAAGTTATTCATATGTCAGACAAGCACACTCGCCAAACGCACAAGTTCTGGGTCGAGCGGCTTCTTGTTATTGACCGAATCAAACAGGTTTATCGAAACGACTTTGCCCTCGTCGAAACCGAAGACGACATTGGACACGCCAGAGATAATCGCCAGGGCAGCACGTTCGCCAAGCTGGGAAGCCTTCATGCGGTCTTCGACTGTCGGGGAGCCGCCGCGCTGAATGTGTCCGAGAATCGATACGCGGGTATCAATGCCGGTCTTCTCTTGAACGACGTTCTTTAAGCCGACGCCACTGCACGCGCCCTCCGCCACGACGATAATCGTATAACGGCGACCGCTCTTATAGGACTCGACAATCTCTTCGCACATCTCGTCGATATTGTATTTAACTTCGGGGACGATGATATATTCCGCGCCAGAGGCAATGCCAGAAACCATAGCGAGCCAACCAGACGTGTGCCCCATGACCTCGACGACCATGATACGACGATGAGCCGACGCCGTGTCGCGGAGCTTGTTAATCGCCTCAACCGCAGTATTAGCCGCCGTGTCGCAACCGATTGTGTAATCCGTGCCCCAAACGTCATTGTCAATCGTGCCAGGCAAGCCGACAATCGGAATGCCGCCCATCTTGCTGAGCAGTGAGCCGCCAGTCAAGGAACCGTCGCCGCCGATTATGACCAAGCCTTCGATGCCGTGCTTTTGAAGATTTTCCAGACCCTTGCGGCGTCCTTCCTCTGTCTTGAACTCTTTGCAACGAGCCGTTCCCAAGAACGTGCCGCCGCGCTGAATCAAGTCACTTACAGAGCGTCTCTGCAACTCAACTATATCATCTGCGAGCATGCCTTTATAGCCGTTATTGATTCCGAAAACCTTCACGCCCTCATAAAGCGCAGTTCTCACGACCGCACGTGCCGCCGCATTCATGCCGGGGCTGTCGCCGCCTGAGGTCATTACCGCGATACTTTTTAACATTACTCAATCCCCTCCCACTCAATCTTTCTAAAGCTGAATATTCACGCGGCTATTTTAGAAAATTTCCGCTGAAATGTAAAGAAGAAATTGAAACCTTTCAACGCCCTAACAACTCCGCGAATTTCCTTTCAAGCAAGCGGCAATATTTCATAGGGTCTAGGGCGTCAGAGGTCTCGAACATGTCGCGCAGTCTCTTATGAAGTTCGTTAAGCGTCTCGAAGTCATTTGCAAGCCCGACCGCCGTATTTATGTAAGCCGCCACGTCATTAACTGCCAGCTCGTCAAGCCCGACGCTGTGCAGAATACTTTTGCCAAATCGCGTTGAGTGTCTGTCGCTGTAAAAGCTGATAACCGGCACGCCCATATACAAAGCGTCCAAAGTCGTGGTGCCGCCCACCCACGGATAAGCATCAAGCATTATGTCAATCTCGCTTATCGCCGCAAAGTAATCGGGCAGGGCGGGTTGGAAGATAACTCTGTCCATATCGCAGCCGAGGCGTTTCATCTTGTCGTAAAGCTCGTCTTGCGTGCGGTTGCTGATGAACTCCTGCGCCCGCATTAAAAGCTTGGCGGTGGGCACGCGGTTAAGAATCTCAATCCAAATGGCAAGCATGTCATCGCTAATCTTTGAATAGCGGCAAGTCGTCCCGAACGTCACGTAACCATTTTTGACGCAAGCCGCCCCCGTTGGAGTCGGAACGTTTTCGCGGCGGGCGTAGCTGAATTGCGCGGGCATGTACAGGAGCTTCTCGGAAAAATATTTATCGTGCTCACCGGGCGGGTCAAGAATTTCGTCCGTGATGAAGTAATCGATAGCCTTTAGCCCAGTCGTCGACATGTAACCAAGCCCGCTGATTTGCACGGGAGCCGGTCGATATGCCAGAGCCGGCAAGCCGTTACAGCCCGTGTGCCCCGCCAAGTCAAAGGCAATGTCAATCTCGTCGTCGTGAATCCTTTTAGCCAGCTCGGCAGCAGACAAATCCCGAACGTCGACGAAGTGTTCAACCGCCCGCCTGAAAAGCTCCGTGTAGTCGTCGTCCTTCTTGTTCTTGCTGTAGCAGGTGACTTCAAACTTAGCGCGGTCGTGGCAGGAGATAAAACCGAACGTCACAGCGAACGCCGCATGTTGTCTGAAGTCGCCGGAGATGTAAGCAACCTTAATCCGCTCGTGCGGCTTGTGATACGTCGTGAACGGTTTGACGTCCGCGAAAAAGTTCTGATAGTCGAAGTGATACGCCGCCATATCCTCCGCCGCAACGTCCAGATAGTGGAAGCTCAAAAGTAAAGCGTCATAAAGTTCAATCTGGGTTTTCTCGTCCTCGGCAAGCTCAAAAGCCTTTTGGAAATGTTCAATCGCCTCGACGTGCCTGCCATTAGCTTGCGCTAATTTTGCAAGCTTCCTGTGACACTCCGAGATAAAGAACTTGCTGTAGTGATTAATCGCCCCCGCCGCCGAGTAAATGTAATCCACAGCCTCGCGCATTGCCTCATACGCGCCGAGATTGTCGTCTAACATGAAACGGCGGTCGGCTATCGTCAAGAGAACTTTGGCATCGCGTTTAGATTTGCACTGCGCCGCAAGCTCAGCATAATAAAGCGTGCGTTTGAAGTCGAAGCGGCTAGGGAAATCGCTCTCGCCGAGTCTATTTTCAAGCAGGATGTAATCATTCGCCCGCTTGATGTATTTATCGGCAAGCTCCTCGGTGACGGGCTCAGGCTCCTGCGGGAAGTCGGGCAACGGCTCGCCCTTAATCCACGCATTGAAAATTTTCTCGTAAGCGTCCTCAATCTCGCCCATGTAAATCGTATCGTTCATGACGGGCGACTCTTCAAGCTTGCGGCGAATCGTCTGATGATATTCGCGGAGTCTGTCCCAATCGTTTGCAAGGTCGACCGCCTTTTGAACGTATTCTTCCTCGCTGAAGGCGCAAAGTTCCTCTAAGCCCATATTCTTTAGCAGGGAATAGCCAAAGCGCGAATTGTGCCGCTCGCCGACCAGAGTTATCACAGGCACGCCCATATACAACGCATCGCAAGTGGTGCCGCCGCCCGGATAAGGGAACGTATCTAACGCAATATCCGCTTGCTCGTACTTTCTTAAGTAATTCTTTTCAGTAGCCTCGAATTTTACGCGGCTAACGTCAATGCCAACTGCCGTCATGCGCTCCTGGGCATAATCTAATCCGTCTTGCGTTTTGAACTCTGAACCCTTTAAGAATAGTCGCGACTTGGGCACGGCGTCTAGAATCTTTTTCCAGAGCTTGAGTATCCCGTCGGTTATCTTCTCGAAACGATTAAAGCTAACGAACATTACGTAACCCGTTTTAAGACACGGCGCGGGAGTTATCAGCCTCGGCACCTCGTGCCAGACGAAACAGAAATGACTATGTTGGAGCCGCAAGATTTTTTCTGTGAAGAATTTTTCGTTGAGACCTTCGGGGTCGGTGAACTTGTCCGCCAAGAAATAATCAATCGTATCCAGCCCCGTGGAACCTAACCAGCCGATGCCAGAGATTTGAATCGGCGCGGGCTTATAAGCCATGACAGTCAAAGAATTATTTGCCGTGTGCCCTGTTAGGTCGAATAGAATATCCAGCTCATCTTTCATCATTTGCGCGGCGACCTCGTCAGCGGGTTTGTTTAAAATGTTTCGGAAGCCGTCAACCGTTGCTTTAAATTGCTCGGTGATGTTGTCTTCGGCGTTGTTGGCGTAAAGGAAAACTTCAAAGCGCGTCCTGTCATAGCTCTTGAAGAGGTGCATACTAAAGAACGCTACGACATGATACCTAAGGTCTGGAGAGATGTAGCCGACGCGAATTTTTTTGTGCCGAGAATGCTTTTTGTAGTTGTGGGTGTAGCGGGGAATATCTAGGCAAAGTTTATTAAAGCCGCAAGTCGCCTCGAAGATTTCTTCTCGGCTGAAGTTTTGCTTATACAAGCCGAAAATATAGTTACTGTAATTCTCGCGCTCTGTTGTTTTTATATGGGCGGCTTGTGCAGGGTCTTTTAAGGCGGGTAGGTCGTGGGTGGCGTTCCATTTATAGTGCTCAAATGATTTAGTCGCGTTGCCCATCTTTAAATACGCAATGGCAATGGTGAAATGAATTTCCTTCTTCATGAAAGAATCGACGCCATCGAAGTTCAAAGCTTTTTCGGCGAGTTTTATGCAATCCCAAAGTTTATTCCTCAAAGACAAGCTACGGGCGCGAAGTAACATTCTATAAGGCGTTGGCGGAAAATTTTTTTCCAGATAATCCACTGCCACTTCTGCCTCTTTAGCCTTATTTAAATCAAGGCAAAGGAAAGCAATCTTCTCGACGGGTTCGGGTTCATCGGGCTTCAATCTAAAAATTTTATCAGCAACCAGCAAAGCTTTATCCATGTCGTGTTGCTTGTAATAGTTGTCCATCTCTTTGGTCAGGCGTGAAATCTCGCGGCGTTTCTCTTCGGGCGTGAGGACAATTTTTTCCTGCCAAGCCTCAATCAAATGCTGTGCAAGTTTTATCTTGTCCTCGTCAAAATTCGTTGACTCGAATTGCTCGCCATAAGTCTTCGCCTTGTCAATCGCCCGCCGCATTTCCTTGACTGCCCCGCGATAATCTTCTTTATGAGCAAGGCAGTCGGCAAGTTTAGCGGAGAACTCCGGCACGAGAGGATAACGTTCGACTGCCAGCTTAGAAAGTTCAAAGCACTCCTCGAAACGCTCCGGCTCCCGCTCCAAATACTCAATCAAAAGCCGCATGGGACGTGTAGAAGGATTAACCCTCGCCTCAAGGTCAAGGCGTGCAAATTTTTCGACGTTCGACCAATCCTTCAAACTGTAATAAGCGTCGGCAAGATAGGCATAAATTCTTTCGGGCGTATCAGTCGCGGCGAGCTCGGCAAGCAACAACTTTAAATTCCGTTCCGCCTTAGCTTGACTAATCGACGAGGAATAGCCCGTGTGATAAAGCGTCAAAAGGTTAGCGGGAGCCATGACGCGTTCCAAAGGCTCGTCCTCTATGCAAACGTCCTCATGAATCTTGCCGACGTAGTGAACGCCCGCCGCCTTCTTAAAAAGCCTCAACACATGAATGGCATTGATAATCGCGTTGCCGTTGTCCTTGTTGACGTTGACCAAATTGACGAGAAGCCCTGGAGCCTTCGCGGACTTTATGACGCGTCGAAGATTTTTTGCAGTGCCGTCTATGAAATACTCGTCGGCGTCTAGGAAAACAATCCAATCGCCGCTTGCCTCGCGAAGGGCAACATTGCGGGGCGTAGCGAAGTCGTCTTGCCAAGGCTCGTGGAAAACTTTCGCGCCGAACTTCTTTGCAACTTCAACAGTCGAATCAGCCGAGCCGGTATCGACAACAATAATCTCGTCGACATGACCTTTGACGCTCTCCAGCGAGCGGCGCAAATCCTCTGCGACGTCCTTGACTATGTAGCACGCGGATATTTTTAGCTTGTCGACCTTCTTTGTCTTGTGCTTAGCCAATGTGTTTTCTCCTTCCGAAACTTTTCCGCCATTGTACAACGGGCAAAAAAATTTTCCACAGCCGCAAAGACCGTGGAAAACTTTTTATCTTGTGTTATTTCCCTTGAGCAACGAAATTTTTCTGGTAGTCGAAGCACTCGCTAGCAATATCTTTGTTGAGCATAACTAAGCAGATAAGGTTCGGGATAGCCATCAAGCCGTTCATGGTATCCGAGAAGTTCCAAACAACGTCAAGGGTTTGCGTCGCCCCGATAAAGGTTATGCAGCTGAAAAGGAACCTGTAAGCGTAGATGACTTTGCGATTGCTCACGAGATATTCAAGGGACTTTTCGCCGTAGTATTCCCAGCCAAGGATAGTCGAGTAAGCAAAAAGAGCCAGAGCAATCGAGACGATATATTTTGCGCCTTCGCCGTAAACCGTGCTGAATGCTATGATAGTGAGCGGTGCGCCCGAAACGAGCTTGCCAGTCTCAGGGTCGACACTGCCGAGCACGCCGGAGCTTGCGATAACCAAACCAGTCAGGAAACAGATAATCATCGTGTCGAAGAAAGTACCTGTCATGTTGACGTAGCCTTGCCGCGACGCATGGTCAGTTCTTGCCGCCGCCGCCGCGATAGGAGCCGAACCTAAGCCCGCCTCATTGGAAAAGACGCCACGAGCCACGCCCCAACGCATTGCCGTCAACATGCTAGCGACGATTGAACCGCCGACGCCGCCCGCAACAGCCTCAGTTGAGAATGCCATTTGGAACATAATCGCCAAGCCGCCTGGCACGTTCTCAAAATTGACGATGATAATTATCACGGTGAACAGGATATAAAAGAACGCCATACTCGGCACGATGAAGCTTGAAACCTTGCCGATTGAGTGAACGCCGCGCATCAAGACCGCCAACGAACAGACGACCAGAATTGCGCCCGTTATCTCACTCGACCAGCCAAAGCTTGATTGGAAAGCGGAGCTGATTGAATTGGCTTGCGTCATGTTGCCGATACCAAATGACGCACAGACCGCGAACAGTGCAAAGAGCGTCGCCATAATCTTGCCGAAGCTACCGCCGATACCGTTCTTCATCGCGTACATCGGGCCGCCCGCCATCTCACCGACAGAGTTCGTCTCGCGATATTTGACGGCAAGAACGGATTCGCCGTACTTAGTCGACAGCCCGAACGCCGCACTTATCCACATCCAGATAATCGCGCCCGGTCCGCCCAGAACCATAGCCGTTGCCACGCCGACGATATTACCCGTGCCGACCGTCGCGCTAAGAGCCGTCATAAGCGACTGAAACGGAGATAGGTCGCCTTGCTTGTCCGCCTTATGTAGCATAATCATCTTGATTGCGTACCAAAGATTAATCCACGGCAAGAACTTGAGCCGGATTGTTAAGAAAATGCCCGTGCCGACGAGGAACGCCAGCATTATCGGACCCCATACAAAGTCATTTACGTCAGTCAATAGTTGCGATAAATCCATGAATGATTTCCCTCCCGCAAAATCACAAAGTCAAACGATAAAACATTTCATGCGGCAAATTATATTTAATTCGATATATCCTGTCAAATTTTCGGCAAATGAATACAAAGCCCGCCGTGCAGGCATGAAAATTTGTAGGATTACAATAGATGTGTGACAAAAAAATTTTATCGGTGGAGAAAAAGATACGAGAATGGGCTACCTTGGAGCCTTCGAGGAACATTCGACTTTTTATTCTCAAACGACCTTCCTATAAGACCTTTAGGTTTCAAATCTTCTAGACAGCTTCTTTCCAAATTTTTTGTAACATATCTTTGACAACTCAACACATTTAAATAAAAATGTTCCGAAAATTTGTTGACACTGAAAAAAAATTGGTGTAACATAGCAAACAATTTGAAGCTTATTCTTAAGAATTTGTAGAGTATAGGGAGGTATTTTTAAATGGCTGTTAAAGTTGCTATCAATGGTTTCGGTCGTATCGGTCGTCTTGCGTTCCGTCAAATGTTCGACGCAGAGGGTTATGAAGTTGTCGCTATCAACGACCTCACCAGCCCGAAAATGCTCGCACACCTGCTGAAGTATGACACGACTCAGGGCGGTTATTGCGGCAAAATCGGCGAAGGCAAACACACTGTCGAAGCTAAAGAAAATTCTATCGTTGTTGACGGCAAAGAGATTATCATCTACGCCATCAAAGACGCCAAAGAGATTCCTTGGGGCAAACATGATGTTGACGTCGTTCTCGAATGCACGGGCTTCTACACCAGCAAAGAAAAAGCATCCGCGCATATCGTAGCCGGAGCAAAGAAAGTCGTTATCTCGGCTCCTGCCGGCAATGACCTCCCGACAATCGTTTACAACGTCAATCACCAAACCCTTAAGCCCGAAGATACGGTTCTTTCGGCGGCGTCCTGCACCACCAACTGCTTGGCTCCTATGACCCAAGCTCTGCACAACCTCGCTCCGATTCAAAGCGGCATTATGGCGACGATTCATGCTTACACCGGCGACCAAATGATCCTCGACGGCCCGCAGCGCAAAGGCGATCTCCGTCGTGCTCGTGCTGGCGCATGCAACATCGTCCCGAACTCCACTGGTGCTGCAAAAGCTATCGGTCTTGTTATCCCCGAATTAAAAGGCAAACTCATTGGCGCAGCACAGCGCGTCCCGACTCCTTCTGGCTCGACCACTCTTCTCTTTGCAGTTGTCAAAGGCGAAGTCACTGTCGACCAAATCAATGCGGCTATGAAAGCAGCGGCTAATGAATCCTTTGGCTATTGCGAAGAACAAATCGTTTCTAGCGATATCCTCGGCATGAAATTCGGCTCGCTCTTCGACGCAACCCAAACCATGGTCAGCCCCATTGGCGATGGCAATACTCTCGTTCAAGTCGTTTCCTGGTATGATAACGAGAATTCCTACACCAGCCAGATGGTTCGCACCATTAAGTACTTTGCTGAACTCAAGTAAGATTTAGCAACTGAACACGGTTAAAAATGTAGCGGCTCGGCTCTTCTGAAATGTTGAGCCGAGCCGCCCGCTTTATAAGCGGGGGAACAGCGGTCGCGACTTAGTCAATAAAAAGTTAAGCTAGTCCCCGCGCTCGTACGCAACGCTAGCCCATTGCTAGTTTCGTAAGTTTTAAATTTTTTGGGGAGGTTATCTGATGAACAAGAAAAACATTCGCGACATCGATTTGAAAGGCAAGAAGGTATTCCTTCGCGTCGATTACAACGTTCCTATGGACGAGAACCAGAATATCACCAACACCAAGCGCATTGACGCGACTCTCCCGACTCTCAACTATCTGCTCGAACAGGGCGCGGCTGTCATTATTGGTTGCCACCTCGGCAGACCCACCGAAGCTCGCGAGCCGAAATTCTCCACCAAACCTATTGCCGCCAAACTCGCTGAGATTCTCGGCAAGCCTGTTAAATGGGCGGAAGATTGCATTGGCGAACCCGCCGAAAAAGCCGCCGCTGAACTCCAGCCCGGCGAAATCCTCCTGCTTGAGAACCTGCGCTATCATAAAGAAGAGAAGAAGAACAATCCTAAGTTCGCGAAACAACTCGCCGCCCTGGCTGACATCGCAGTTAATGACGCCTTCGGCATGGCTCACCGCGCTCACGCCTCTAACGTCGGCATTACCCATTTCCTTGAGACCGCGTCCGGCTTCCTCATGGAAAAAGAGATTAACTACATCGGCAAGACCCTTGAGGCTCCGCAACGTCCGTTCGTCGGCATAATCGGCGGCGCGAAAGTCTCTGACAAAATCGGCGTTATCAGCAACATGATTGACAAGGTCGACACGATTATAATCGGCGGCGGCATGGCTCACACCTTCGACAAGGCAAAGGGCTACGAAGTCGGAACCTCGCTCCTTGAGGCGGATAAAGTCGAACTCGCTAAATCCCTCCTCGAAAAGGCTGAGGCTAAGGGCGTTAAAGTCGTTCTGCCCGTTGACCTCGTTGTTGCTAATAAGTTCGCGGCTGACGCTGAATACAAGACCGTTCCCGTTGACCAATGCCCCGCCGATTGGATGGGACTCGACAGCGGCGAAAAGACTTCCGAAGAATACGTTAAAGCCCTCGAAGGCGCGAAGACGATTATTTGGAATGGGCCTATGGGCGTCTTTGAATTCGATAACTTTGCTAAGGGCACGCTCGCAGTTGCTAAGGCTGTGGCGGACGCGACTGACAAGGGCGCGATTTCAATCGTCGGCGGCGGCGACTCGATTGCGGCTCTCAAGAAGACTGGTCTTGATAAGAAAATCTCGCACATCTCCACGGGCGGCGGCGCAACCCTCGAATACCTCGAAGGCAAAGTTCTGCCGGGCATTGACGCGATTGACGGCGTGGGACGCACTCCGATTATCGCGGGCAATTGGAAGATGAACAACACGATTAAAGAAGGCGTCAAGCTCGTTAAGGAACTCATTCCGCTCGTCAAGAACGCTGAATGCCGCGTCGTCGTTGCTCCTACTGCTACGGCTTTGGCGGCAGTTGCTGACGCTGTTAAGTCTACGAACATTCACGTTGCCGCACAGAACGTTCATTGGGAACCTAAAGGCGCGTACACCGGCGAAATTTCCACTGGCATGTTGAACGAGATTAACGTTGATTATGTCGTCCTCGGTCACAGCGAACGCCGCGACTATTTCGGCGAGACTGATGAAGGCGTCAACAAACGCGCTAAGGCGGCATTCAATGCTGGAATTACTCCGATTATCTGCTGCGGCGAGTCCCTTGAGATTCGCGAGGCGAACACTTACATTGACTTCGTAACCGGACAGATTGAAAAAGACCTCGACGGCTTCAAGCCCGCGGAAGTCAAAAAACTCGTCATCGCTTACGAGCCGATTTGGGCGATTGGCACTGGCAAGACCGCGACCTTTGAACAAGCCGAGGAAGTCTGCAAGGCTATCCGCGAGAAAGTCGCCGCTATGTTCGGTCAAGAGGCGGCTGACGCGATTCGCATTCAATACGGCGGAAGTGTCAAACCCGCAACGATTAAAGACCTCATGAAGCAACCCAACGTTGACGGCGCATTGGTCGGCGGCGCGAGCCTCAAATCTGCTGACTTCAGCGCGATTGTTAATTTCTAAGCAAAAACTTTTCTGCTTGACTAAGTAACGGTAAGTTAAGCCGCCTCTGTTCGTGACATTGGCGGCTTTTCTTGCAATGCAAAGGAATTCGACATGAGACAATTAATTTTCACGCTAATGTTCGTTGTTATGTTGACGTCTGCAAATACCTGTGCGGCTCAAGATGTTTGGGTTGACCATTGGAATTACGAGAACATTGACATCTATGCAATGGACGATACCCTCAGAGATACTTCGTCAAGCGAATATCTTTCGTTTGAAGTATCTGCCAAATTTGTCAAGAATGGGCAACTTCAACAAGTTGTGAATTGGGAATTCCTCAAATATAAAAGTAAGCGCGACATGTGGCGATACGAAACAAGCACAATGGACGGAAGTCATACGACTGTTGTTATTCCGAAGAACGGCTTGTTCGAGTTTTGCATGAACAAACTTGGCTGGTCTTACCAAATAAAAGATAATCACTATTACTAATTCAAAGGAGAGTGTAACGAATGGCAACAATTAAACACGCACCTATTTGCTTAATCATTATGGACGGCTGGGGCATTGGCGACGCCCGCGACAACTTCAACGCGATTCAGGTCGGCAATACGCCTGTCCTTGATGAGCTCGTCAAGAAATATCCCAACGCACAGCTTCAGGCTTCGGGCGAATACGTCGGATTGCCGGATGGGCAAATGGGCAACTCCGAAGTCGGGCATATGAATATCGGCGCGGGCAGAATCATCTATCAGCCGCTGACGAAGATAACTAAGGCAATCCGCGACGGCGACTTCTTCACGAACAAAGCACTTTGCGGCGTCGTCGATAAGGTTAAGGCTTCGGGCGGCGCGTTGCATTTGTTCGGGCTGGTCTCGCCCGGCGGCGTCCACAGTCACACCGAGCATCTTTACGGCTTGCTTCAACTGGCAAAGAAGGCTGGCGTTGCTAAAGTCTACGTTCACTGCTTCCTTGACGGTCGTGACGTGCCGCCCAGTTCCGCCGCTGAATATCTCGCCGAGCTTGAGGCTAAGATTAAAGAGATTGGCATTGGACAAATCGCCACAATCAGCGGACGCTATTACGCAATGGACAGGGATAAACGTTGGGACAGAGTGCAGAAGGCTTACGACGCCATTGCCAAAGCCGACGCTCCTAAACAACCTGCCTCCGACGTGGCGATTAAAGCCAGCTACGATGCAAAGGTTACTGACGAGTTCGTTAATCCTGTTGTTATCGGCGACTATGACGGCATTAAGGCGGCGGACGGAATTATCTTCTTTAACTTCCGCCCCGACCGCGCCCGCGAACTCACGCACGCCTTTACGGATAAAACTTTTGACGGCTTCCCGCGTGTCGAAGAAATTGTCGGCATTCCCTTTGCCACGATGACCCAATACGAAGAAGGCTTGAACGTCGACGTTGCTTATCCGCCCGAAAGTGTCCAAAACGGCTTGGGCGAAACGATTAGCAAGGCGGGCTTAGCTCAGCTGCGTATCGCTGAAACGGAAAAATATGCTCACGTGACGTTCTTCTTTAATGGCGGCGTCGAGGAGCCTTACGCGGGCGAAGACAGAATCCTTGTCCCCAGTCCGAAGGTTGCGACTTACGACCTTAAGCCGGAAATGAGTGCCCCGACCGTCACACTTAAAGTTGCCGAGGCGATTCTTTCCGAGAAATACGACTTCATTATCCTCAACTTTGCTAACGGCGACATGGTCGGGCATACGGGCGTTATGAAGGCGGCAGTTCAGGCGGTCGAAACCGTTGACGTGTGCGTTGGTATCTTTATCGCGTGCATGAAGAAAATCGGCGGCGAAGTCGTCATTATCGCTGACCACGGCAACGCCGACCAAATGTTCGATTACAAGCTCAAGGAACCGTTCACCGCGCACACGACTAATCCCGTGCCGATTATTGTTGTCAGCGACCGCGTTGCCGAAGTCAAAGACGGGGCACTTTGCGACGTTGCTCCGACGCTCCTGACTATGGCTGGCATGGATATTCCTGCCGAGATGACTGGTAAATCCCTCGTCACCATGAAATAATTCGTTTACGAAAAATTTCTGGGCGGCGATTTGATTCGTCGAGTCGTCGCCCGCTTTCTTTATAGGAGGAAAAAACTTCTATGATTGACGAAAAATTGATTGACAGGGAAAATTGGGAAGAACATTCTGTTCGGAAAGGCGACCCTAAAGAGCCGACTTATTACATAATTCGCCGAAGATTTGATGATGCCGGGATCTTCTCGAATTTTATTGTATTTGCAGGTCATATTCGCTACGCGCTTTCAAAAGGTTGGATTCCCGTCGTCGATATGCAAAATTATTCAAGTGCCATTCTTGAGCCTGAAAAGCTCGGCAAAGAAAATGCCTGGGAATATTTTTTCGAGCAACCGTTTCGTATCGGATTGGAGCAAGCATATAATGCTGAAAATGTGATTTTATCCAGTGGAAAATTTCCGCCTATTGCGATACCGCCTTGGGCAAGTACGAATTACTACGACCCCAAGAATATAGTTATGGCGGAATGGCGAATGTTCGTTAAGATGGGTTTGCTTAAGGTAAAACCCGCGCTAATGAACGAAATTAATGCCGAGCGGAAGAAATTATTTGAGCCGACGGATCGTGTGCTTGGTGTATATCTTCGCGGAACCGATTATGTTTCTATGAAACCTAAAGATCATCCGATACCCCCCCCCGGAATATGTTCGCGATATTATGTTACAAAAAGTGCGTGAGTGGAGATGCAACAAAATTTTCCTCTCGACGGAAGATAAAACCATTGTACAGTTCTTTAAAGATACTTTTGGCGACGGCTTTGGTAATTTTTGCGTTACGATTGATAGAGAATATGTAGATTATAAACAGGGGCGTGTGCTTAACAGGCTTCGCCTAAACAGAGAAAATGACCGTTTCTTGAATACAAAAGAATATCTCACTGAAATGGTAATTTTGTCGAAGTGCAATTCTTTTATAGCGTCAAGGTGCTCAGGAGCAACGGGCGTGATGATGTTGTCAGAGGGATTCGAGAATACATATGCGTTTGATTTGGGTGAGTATGGTGTCAAGCCTGTGGATTGGAGAAAGCTGATAGGGCAATGATGGAGAAGGCGAACTAAATATTTTCAATAAAAAAGCTGTCACTCTTGATTGAGCGGCAGCTTTTTTTTAGCTCCGATTTTCTAAGGCAACCAACCTATCCGCGCCGTATCTCTTGCGCAAGGCGGGCTTTTCAATCTTACCCGTGGCGTTGCGTGGCACGTCGGCGAAGATAATTTTCTTAGGGCGTTTGTAGCGTGGCAGGTCGAGACAGAAATTATTAACCTCGTCCTCGGTGCACTCGACGTTCGGTTGAAGTTCGATAATCGCGGCTGAAATTTCGCCGAGCCTCCTGTCAGGCAAGCCGATAACCGCCACGTCCTTAATCTTGTCGAACTTGTGGAGGAAGTCTTCAATTTGCACGGGATAAATATTTTCGCCGCCGCTTACGATAACGTCCTTTTTGCGGTCGACGAGGAAATAAAAGCCCTCCGCGTCTTGCATAGCCATATCGCCAGTCAAAAGCCAGCCGTCCTTTAGAACCTCGGCGGTTGCCTTCGGGTCGTTGTAGTAGCAAGTCATCAAGCCCGGACCTTTAACGCACAATTCGCCGACTTCGCCCTTTGGAACTTCCGCGCCCTGTTCGTCGATAATTTTGCATTCCCAACGATAACCAGGCACACCGATTGCCCCGACCTTTGAAATATTTTCCAAGCCCAAATGTACGCAACCAGGACCGGTCGACTCGCTCAAGCCGTAGTTGGTGTCGTAGTCGTGATTCGGGAAATATTTCTTCCAGCGGCGAATCAGACTCGGCGGCACGGGCTGTGCTCCGATATGCATTAGTCGCCACTGGTCGAGCTTGTAATCCTCAAGCTTAATGTCGCCGCGGTCTAGTGCGTCTACAATGTCCTGCGCCCAAGGAACCAAAAGCCAGACGATTGTGCATTGCTCTTTGCTGACCGCGTCCAGAATTATTTCGGGCTTCGTGCCCTTGAGAAGGACAGCCTTTGAACCAGCCACGAGACTTCCCATCCAATGAAACTTCGCGCCCGTGTGATATAGCGGCGGTATGCAAAGGAAATTATCTTGACGGCTCGTCAGGTGATGACGTTGCTCCATCTGGGCGGCCTGCGTCAGGCTCCGGTGCTTATGGAGGATTGCCTTAGGAAAACCCGTTGTTCCCGACGAAAAATAAATCGCGCCGAAGTCGTCTTCAGTAATGCCGCCGACCATGGGCTTTAGGCTTGAGCAATCGTCAACCATGATGTGATAGCTCTCGGCGAAGCTCGGACAGTTATCTCCGACGTAGATAAGCAGTCGTCCCTTGCTTAGGTGTTCGGCGTTGGTCTCGATGCGTCCGATAAATTCCGAGCCGAAAATTATCACGTCGACTTCAGCAAGCTCCGCGCAATAGAGAATCTCCGCCGCGTCGTAGCGGAAGTTAAACGGCACGGCGATTGCCCCAGACTTCAGCACGCCAAAATAAATCGGCAACCACTCCAAGCAGTTGTACATGAGGATTGCGACCTTATCGCCCTTGCGAACGCCGCGTTCAATCAAAAGGTTAGCACAACGGTTAGCCTTCTCATCGAAGACTCGCCAAGTTATTTCTCTGCGGTAAGGAGCGAACGTGTTTGATTCAATCAAGCTGAATTCTTTCCAACTCATGCGCCGACTGTCAGCCACTGCGGGATTCAATTCCACCAACGCTACCTCGTCGCCGTAAAGTGCCGCGTTGCGCTCCAAATATTCCATAACCGGCATAAAACTTTTTACTCCTTTACCATGAATTTCAAACGCGCCTATTCTACACCGTCACGAAGAATTTTTAAAGCCGTTTATGACACAAAAATCCTCCGCTCATTGGCAGAGGTTCATAAAAATCTACGTTTCAAGGAGACAGCCACGTATCCGATTAGAAATTTATAACGCTCGACAGTCGCGGCAAGTTCCCTTCAAAGACCGTTGCCCTTAGCGACTGCCTTGCCCAGCTCGTAAGCGTCGTTAAGTTCCTTGTGCCCTTTAATGTCGCCGACCTTAAAGACGCCGCCCGCCAAGACGTGTCCGCGTTCCATCCAGCCGAGGTGCTTCATCAGGTTTTGATAATAAGTCAAGGCGTCGTCGAAGCCGTAGCCCTCCGCCGCCATTAATAGCACGGATTCTTTCTTCGGATTGGCGTAGTTGGGGTCGCATTCGGCAACCGCGAACAATCTATCAAACGCCGTGCGAAGTTGTCCGCTGAAGTTCCAATAGTAAAGCGGCGTCGCCAAAGCCACAACGTCAGCCGCCTTGTACGCTGGATAAATCTTTTCCATGTCGTCGCGTTGAACGCAAGGATGCTCAGGATTCTTTCCGCCGCCGAAACAACCTTTGCAGCCGTGAATGTTCATCTTGTCGAGGAAGAAAATTTCAACTTGGCAACCTGCCTCGCGTGCGCCGCGTGCGAATTCCTCGACCAATGCAGACGTATTGCCTTTGGGGCGCGGGCTTCCGTTTAGTACAACAATCTTTCTGCTCATACTGCTTACTCTCCTAAAATTTTATATGCTACGTTGCGAAAAGACCCTGCGTGTGCTAGAATCTGAGTCGCTAAACTAAAACCTGAGCACGGCGCAGAGCCTTTTCAGTTGCGAATTCTAGCATGCTCCCGCTGTGCTGTCAACGAAAGGCGGAGCAACTATGTACGGTTTTGTCTACAAACTCACGAACATGGACAACGGCAAAATTTATGTCGGTCAAACCCGGCGTTCGGTTGAGGAACGTTTCAAGGAGCACAAATATGCGGAAAGTGCTATTGGTAAGGCAATTCGCAAACATGGTGTAGAAAAGTTCATGTGTGAAGTTCTTGCGATATGCGAAACTAAAGAAGAGCTCGACGAGCGCGAAAAGTTTTTTATCGCTCTCCTTAAATCCACTGACCCAAAAATTGGTTATAATCGTAAGGGCGGCGGCGAAGGCAGTCGCAGACCCGAAGAAAGCAATTCCAATACGTATGCTGGCAGTGAAAGTTTAAAAATTTCGGGCTTAGCTTACACGCTCAAAGTTATCAAGGGCAAATATAAAATGCGCGTCCTGTACACGCTAATGGAGTTTGGCGTCGTGCGCTTCGGCGAGATGAAACGCTATCTCGGCGACGAAGTGTCATTCTTCATGCTCAATCGGACGTTAAAGGAGCTTGAGGCGGACGACTTGATAAAAAGAAAAGAGTACGACCAACTTCCGCCGAAGGTGGAGTACTCTTTGACCGAGCGCGGGAAGTCATTAATTCCATTGCTCGACGGATTATGCGCTTGGGGCGAAGCTCACAAGACTTAAGAACTTTTTCGTTGAAAAGGCTTTTGGCGTATGATATATTTCCTGCGTTGAACTTGCGCAGTCACGATTGACGGGCGGAGCGGTTCAATCAACCCCTGGAAAGGGGGAAGATGCATGTTTAAGATTATCTTCCGCGTAGTTGTTCTCACGGGGATTATCCTCTGGGCATTAACAAAGACAGCCTCCTAAGCTCGGCAAAGCTTTGAAGGCTGAAGTCTCTCGTAATACCTACAAATATTTACGGGGGTAAAACCGCTTTAATCAAGTTCGGGCGTCTTTGACGCTTATTTTTTTTACCGGCAAAAATTTATCACGGAAGATTTAGCTTGTCAATGATTTTAAGCGCGAATCTCTTCAACGCCCATATACGGAATCAAAGCCTTAGGGATTTTAATGGAGCCGTCTGCCTGCTGATAGTTCTCCAGGATAGCGGCGACCGTCCTGCCGACTGCAATTCCCGAACCGTTTAGCGTGTGGACGAATTCGGGCTTGCTCTTGTTGTCGCGGCGGAATTTTATGTTAGCGCGGCGGGCTTGATAGTCCGTGCAGTTCGAGCAAGAAGAAATTTCGCGGTATTTGCCTTGTGCGGGCATCCAAACTTCAATATCGTAAGTCTTCGCTGAAGTAAAGCTCATGTCGCCCGTACACAACAGCACGACCCGATAAGGAATCTCCAAAGTGCGCAAGACATCTTCGGCGGCGTCGACCATGCTTTCCAATTCGTTCCATGAGTCTTCGGGCTTAGTGAACTTAATCAACTCGACCTTGTTAAATTGGTGCTGACGAATCAAGCCGCGAGTGTCACGACCAGCCGCGCCAGCCTCCGCCCTAAAGCACGCCGTGTAGCAGGAATAGTATTCGGGGAGCGTGTCGGCTGATAAAATCTCGTCGCGGTGAAAGTTCGTCATAGGCACTTCGGCAGTCGGCACGAGGTAATAGTCCAGACCTTCGAGCTTAAACATATCCTCGGCGAATTTCGGGAGCTGACCGGTACCAATCATGCTGTCGCGGTTTACGATATACGGCGCGAGCATTTCGGTATAGCCGTGCTTGTTTGCGTGCAAGTCCATCATGAAATTAATACAGGCGCGTTCGAGGCGAGCACCAAGCCCGCGATAGAAAGTAAACCTTGCGCCCGTGACCTTGCCGGCTCTGTCGAAGTCGAAAATATTCAACGCTGTGCCAAGTTCCCAATGAGCTTTCGGTTCAAAGTCAAAAGTCGGAGGCGTGCCCCATTTGCGAACTTCGGGATTTTGAGAATCGTCCAAACCAATCGGCACATCTTCGGCGGGAATGTTAGGTATATGCAGGAGCAAATCGCGCAAATTATTTTCAACGTCGCGGAGTTGGGCATCGAGTTCGGAAATTTTGTTGCCCATTTGACGAACTTCGGCGGAAATTTCTGCAGTGTCTTCACCGGCCTTTTTCATCGCGCCGATTTTCTTTGAAGTCGAATTGCGCTGACTTTTGAGCTGTTCGGTTTCAGCTAAAATGGCGCGGCGACGTTGCTCAAGTTCGTTGAAGTTGTCGAGATTCAAAGCGTTATTGCGATTCTTTAACATGGCGCGAACCAAATCGAGGTTATCGCGTACAAATTTCATATCAAGCAAAATTATTACCTCCAAATTTTTTTTACGTTCAAACGCGGCGACCGACTATAAATTATGAGCGGCACGACGCGTCAACAGGATGCAACGTCACGTTGCATCCAAGAAAATTTTTCCACAGTCTAACAGAAACGCAGAACTTTTTCAACGCAAATTAAAACGACCCGCAGTGCCGAGTCGCGATTGTTCATTTGAATTTTATATCGTCCGTCGCTGAAAGTGTTCCGGCGTTGATAACGATGTTTGTGCTCGCCAGCAATGTTTGAGCGGATTTCGATGTTTGATCAGCTTTTTTCTGCTTAATTGCCTGTTCAAGCACTGCTTTTGACATTTCGGGGTTGCTTATGCCTTCACAAGCCGAAATTCCCGCTATGGCGACGGAGCGGAAATGAAACGTCCCGTAATTGAGGGTTCGCCCGAAAAGTCCCTGCTCATACGCTACGTTGCTCATATCTTCCAACGCCATCTCGAATACTTCTTTACTGATAATCCCGATTTTCACGTAAAACTTTTGATTCGTGATAATCATTTCGTCCGTCAAAAATCTCAAAAGCCTGTAAACAAACCACGGAAACAATAAGCCGCCGGTAAAACCTGATACGATAAGCGGCATGATGAGATAACCCCAATGCTTTTTCATTTGCAAAAGAATTTTTTCGTCTTCGTTAAGTGAAATCATAGCATCCCCTCCAAAAGCAAACGACCCACCCCAATCGGAACGAGTCGCTAATTTTCATTTAGATTCTGCTTCTGCGATTGCCTGTTCAATCGTGTTCTTCACTCGTTCGGGATTTTTGATGTACGGATACCGCGTCACGCCAATCGTGGCGGCGGATTCGATTAAAATCTCACCGTAACCAAAGATTCGCCCGAAAAGTCCCTGCCCATACGCCACGTTATTAATTTTGCGCAACGGAGTCGAAACGACAGCCTTCCATATCAAACCTTCGCGCACGTGGAACTTTTGGTTCGTCAATATAACTTCGTCGAAGATATACCGCAGAAGCAAATAGGGGGCAAAAATGATGTAACTATGAAACGGCGACAAAAAAACATCCAACTTCTTTTGAGATTTAGAATCTGCTGTTCATTCAAGCCGAGAGAAATCATATAAAATCGCCTCCGAATAAATTTTCATTAAACTACTTATAGATTGTTATATTGGCGCATATATGTCAAGATTTTATAAAAATTTCGGAGAGCGAATTTTTTTTATCGAGCGCGAACGGCTTCAATCAGTCGGATAATCTGCGCGGTGGTCTCGGAAAGGTTCTTCTGTGTAACGTCTTTGTTCATGGCTTCGGCAAGCGTCATCGGCTCGCGCAGGATAGCAAATGCCGCGTCCAATCCTGTATCGTCGGAAATGTCCGCGACGCTCCCACCCAGTCCAATCGTTATGATGTTCGGGTTGAGTTTCTTAGCGAGCTTCGCCACACCCGAAGGAGCTTTGCCTTGAGCCGTCTGACTATCGAGGCGACCTTCGCCAGTGATTAGCACGTCCGCTACCTTCAAGTCGTCCGCAATGTTCAAAGCGTCCAAAACGAGGTCGACGCCGGGCAAAAGTTCGCCGCGTAGATAAGCTCTGAACGCAAAGCCTAAGCCGCCTGCCGCCCCGTCGCCGGGCGTGGATTCTTTATCAAGCTTGAGGAAGTCAGAAGAGAGTTCGCCGAAGCTTTTAATCCACGCGTCCATCGTCTGAACGATTGCAGGCGTCGCCCCCTTCTGAGGACCGTAGACAGCCGAGCAACCATTTGCCCCAGTCAGAGGATTGGTCACGTCACAGGCGATGCGGAACGTGCACTCTTTAAGCTCCGGCAGGACGTTTGAATCATCAATCGCGGTAATCTTCTCCAAGTCGCGACCGTAAATGCCGCCGCCGCTAAATTCATAGCCCAGAGCCGTCAACATGCCCAGCCCGCAATCATTAGTCGCCGAGCCGCCAATACCGATAACAAAATCGCGACAGCCGTCGCCAATGGCAATCCGAATCAGTTCGCCGACGCCATAAGTTGTCGTGTTAAGCGGGTTGCGTTTATTTTCGGGCACAAGCGGAAGTCCAGCGGCGTTCGCCATCTCTATGACGGCTAACTTTTTATCCAAGACCTCGCCGAATTGAGCCGCGACCTTTCCGCCGAGCGGATTAGTCACCTCAACGGACTTAAGCCCGCCGCCGAGCCCCGCGATAATCGCCTGGCAAGTTCCTTCACCGCCGTCAGCCAACGGATAAACTTTAACTTGATGATTCGAGACGGACTCAATACCACGCCGTGCCGCCGCGCCCGCCTCCAAACTCGTCAATGAACCTTTTAAGCTGTCAATTGCCACGATGATTTTCATATCAATCCCTCCTGCGCCGATTATAACACGCCGTAAAAATTATTGCGTGCTTGAAAGGAAATTTACAAGACGCGGGGAATATTAAACGCCACGGAGGTTGAAAGGCTGTGAGAAGTGCGGAACTTGATGAATTCGTTGAGAAGGTTAGCGAGCGGACAGATATTTATTCGGTCGTCAGCCAATACGTGACGCTAAGCCAAAGGAGCGGACGCTATTGGGGCAACTGTCCTTTCCACAACGAGAAGACAGCGTCTTTTAGCGTAAGCCCCGATAAAGGACTTTTTTATTGTTTCGGATGCGGGGCGGGCGGCAATGTCTTCAAGTTCCTTTCGCTCATTGAAAATATAAGTTACTTCGAGGCGGTCAAGCTTCAGGCACAAAGATTGGGTATCGACTTGCCTAAGAAGAAATCCTCACCCGAACAGGAGCGGCGACGACGTGAAGAAAAAACTTTGCTCAAAATTAACGAAATCGCGCAGGATTTTTATCACGACTGTTTAATCAAAACAGCCCGCGGCGAAGTCGGCAGGAAATATCTTGCGGGGCGTGGAATTACCGCGGAGACTATTGAAACTTTCCGCTTGGGTCTCGCGCCTGAAGAATGGGACAATCTCTTAAGAAAGCTCACGCGGCAAGGCTACACGGCTCAGCAACTGGAATCGGTCGGTCTCATCGTCAAAAGAAAAAACTTCACTGGCTACTACGATAGATTCCGCGAACGTATCATGATTCCAATCGCTGACATCTTCGGGCACGTGGTAGGCTTCGGCGGACGCGTCCTGACTTCCGCGAACGAAGAGACGCCCAAATACCTAAACACGCCGGAGACAATCCTTTTTAACAAGCGGAACTTGCTCTTTGGATTAGATAAGTCAAATCGTGCGATAAGCTCGGCGGGCGCGGCTCTCGTCGTCGAAGGCTACATGGATGCGATTTCGCTTTTCAGCGCAGGGATAAAAAATGTCGTCGCGACCTTGGGAACTGCCTTCACGCCCGAACACGCCAAGTTGATTTTGCGCTATGCTCGGAAAATTATCTTTTGCTACGACAGCGACGAGGCGGGGCAACGCGCCACAGTTCGCGCCTTACCGATTGTTCAGCAGGCGGGCGCAGATGTCTTCGTTATAAAAATCCCCGACGGCAAAGACCCTGATGAATTCGTTCGCAAGCACGGCAAGGAGGCGTTCGAGGAGCTTATAAAGAACGCGGCGACCTTGATTGATTATCGCATGAATTACGTCCTAGCGAACGCGGAGCATTCGACGACCCAAGGAAAGCATCGAGCATTACAGGAGATTCTGCCGGTTATCGTCAATGTAAGCAATCCTGTCACACGGGACGAATACTGTAAAAAGATTGCCGCCGAACTCATTTTGGACGAACGTATCGTTAAAGATGAATATCGCAAGCTTTTAAAGCAGGAACATTCAAGCGAGCCGAAAAAAATTTCCGTCGCCAAGGAGCCAAAGACATACACCGAAGAAGAATCGCGGATACAGATGGCGAGCGAAGAGATTTTGCGAATGCTTTGGCATGAAATGGATATTCTCGATTATGTGCTGACGGTGTTGCCGAAAGAACTTTTTTCGCCTTGTCATAGGGAAATACTAAACTGGCTTGAAAGTTGCGCGGCAAAAGAACGGCGACCCGATAAGATAAGTGCGGCAGAGGAATTGAGCGAAGAGGCAAACGCAGAACTTTCACGGATACTTATGAGCGGCTCGGACGAGTTCGGCAAAAGGGAAATTGCCCTATTTGAAGAATCGATTGCCACGTTACGTCAAATCGTGCTCATGAAGAAATTTTACAAGCTCAAGACGCAAGCTGAAGAACATATTCCAGAGGACGAAACGACTTATAATGAGACTGTCAAAGAGTTAATTAAGATAAAAGTAGAAGTAGATAATCTTAAAGGCAATGCGTAAAGTGAATTGCCTTTTGAAAGGAGGCTGCATATATGACAGGAGAGAATAAAACTGTCGAGCCGAAAAAAGGTGGCTTGAGCGGCAGCCTGTCGGAAAACAAACCAGAATCAGACGTTGCGGCAGGAATTCAAGCCGCCAAAGGTAGTTCGTCAAAGATTATTTCGCTCCTTACGTTAAGGGCTGTGCAGACGGGCGGGAAGTTAAGTAAAAGCGACTTCGACAAAATTATTCAAACCTTAGGCATATCAAACGACAAGAAAAGGATTGAAGACATTCTCGGCATCTGTGAACGTGAAGGCATAATCATGGCAAAAGAGATTGCTCCAGACGACAAGAAGAAACTTCCGACCGAGAATGAATCGCCGCTTAAGCCTTCCGCAGATGAAGTCGTTAAGCCCGTCGAAGAAATCAAAGACACGGTGGAGGAAAGCAAACCTACCGTTCCTAAGAAATCTAGCTCGCCTAGCAACAAAAAGAATCATTCCGAACAAAAGAAATCGGAGCCTGTAGCAGAAGTTCAAACGGAAGAGGTAAGCAAAAACGTCAAAGGGCGTCCGTCCAAAATCGTTTCAATCTTAACGGAAAAGGCAAAGCAGACTGGCGGCAAGCTGACATGGGGCGATTTGGATAGCATTCTTCAATCGCTGGGCATGGAAAACGACACGGACGAGATTGATGAGATTCTTAGCATTTGTGAACGCGAAGGCATATCGATAACCGACGAGGATACCACGCCCCTTGAGGATATTGACGAGACTGGCAACACTGTCGATAGCGAGTTGGCGGCAGAACAAGACCCCTCGTTAAATGTTATCGATACGGTTGAAGGTTCAGCCGACGATGTTGAGGCACTCAAGCCAAATGTGGAAGACCTGATACCCGATACCGTCTCAATCGATGACCCCGTCCGCATGTACCTTAAGGAAATCGGACGCGTACCGCTCCTCACCGCAGACCAAGAAAAAGAATTGGCAATGCGCATGGAATCCGACGACGAAGAAGAACATTCCGAAGCCCAGAAACAGCTAGCTGAAGCAAACTTGCGGCTTGTCGTGTCAATCGCCAAACGTTACGTCGGACGCGGCATGTGGTTCCTTGATTTGATTCAAGAGGGCAACTTGGGACTGATTAAAGCGGTCGAGAAGTTCGACTATCGCAAGGGCTACAAGTTTTCGACTTATGCGACATGGTGGATACGGCAGGCGATAACGCGGGCGATAGCCGACCAAGCGCGCACAATCCGAATCCCCGTGCACATGGTCGAGACGATTAACAAACTCACGCGAGTTTCACGGAACCTTTTGCAGAAGAACGGACGCGAGCCAACCGACGAAGAGATTGCCAAAGAAATGGAAGTGGACGTGGCACGCGTGCGGGAGATAAAAAAGATTTCGCAAGAGCCAGTATCGTTGGAGACCCCCGTCGGCGAAGAGGACGATTCGCATTTAGGCGACTTCATCGAAGACCACGACGCCCCCGCCCCCGCAGACGCCGCCTCGTTCATGTTGTTAAAGGAGCAACTTGAAGATGTTCTCGGCACCTTGACGCAACGGGAGAAAAATGTTTTGCGGCTGAGGTTCGGATTGGAAGACGGCAGGGCACGCACGCTTGAGGAAGTCGGCAAAAGTTTCAACGTAACCCGCGAGCGCATTCGGCAGATTGAGGCTAAAGCGTTGAGGAAACTCCGCCACCCCGCCCGCTCAAAGAAGCTCAAAGATTTTCTGGATTGACATTATCGGGAGTCGCAAGCGCGGCTCCTTTTACTTTGGAGGAATTGACATGGAATATAAATCGGGATTCGTCACAGTCATTGGTCGCCCGAACGTCGGCAAGTCCACGCTGATTAATAAAATCGTCGGGCAGAAGGTCGCGATAATCTCCGATAAGCCGCAGACGACACGTAGCCGCATTCAGTGTATCTTGACGCAAGACGACGCGCAGATTATTTTCCTCGACACGCCCGGCATCCATAAGCCTAAACTCAAGCTCGGCGAGTACATGCTAAAGGCGGCGGAAGGTACGCTTAAGGAAGTCGACGTGATTTTTTTTGTCATAGACGCGACAGAGAAATTTGGCGGCGGCGAGAAATACATTTTGGAACGACTAGCCGCGACGACTAAGCCAGTAATACTCGTCGTGAATAAGGTTGACCTCCTTGAGCGCGAAAAGCTCCTGCCGATAATCGCGGAGTATTCGACGCGCAGAGACTTTGCGGCGGTCGTCCCGATAAGCGCGGCGGACGGCACAAACGTAAATGAACTAATCGACGAGGCAAAGAAGTTTCTGCCCGAAGGCGTGCAATATTATCCTGCCGACATGGTGACTGACCAGCCCGAACGCCTGATAATTGCCGAGCTGATTCGGGAAAAGCTTTTGCACGCTACGCAAGATGAAATCCCGCACGCAATCGCCGTGGACTTGGAAGAGTTCACGCCCCGCGACAACGGCACGATTTTTATTCGGGCGACGATTTATGTTGAGCGGGACTCGCAGAAGGGAATTCTAATCGGCAAGGGCGGCAAAATGTTAAAGCAGGTCGGCAAGGCGGCTCGTCCTGAAATTGAAATGCTCCTCGGCGCGAAGGTCTTTCTGGACTTGTGGGTTAAAGTCAAACGCGATTGGCGGAATTCAATCGGGGCGTTGCAGAGCTTTGGACTTAAAGATTTTTGATTGGCGGGCTTGAAAAAAATTTAACAGCGAATATAATAAAAAAGCCGCATCGCTAAAGATAGCGAGCGGAGTGCTTGACAGAAGCGGTTTTCGCCCTCGATAAAATATTTCTAAGAATAGAGTAGATACGTTGGGTCGTCTAAAGCTGTGGTGAGCTTAGGCGGCCGTTTTGCTGAGTAGGAGCAAGATTGCTCCCGTCAGTGCTGTTACGCGGATAATGATTCTAATCACGAGCATATCCTCACCCCCAGTCCGAGGGCTCTGGTCTAACCGCCTGCCGTTTATAGGCTCAAGCACGAACGGGATTATATCACGGCGTCAATAAAATGCAAAAGTGGATTTCAATCCCTTAGGTTGTTTTGCAGGGATTTATTTTTTGGCGTTGAATAGTTGAAAAAAATTTTGGAGATTACAAGCAGAAGGGAGCGAGTTGCATTGAACAAGGAAGAAGGATTGCCCAAAATGGACAGCAATTTTGATTCACTGACAGGGCTTTATACCAGCGATGCTTTTTACAGGGAGGCGACATTACTCTTAAAGGATAGCAACGGTGTCGAATATAATATCGTTTGCTTGGATATAAGTTGCTTTAAAATCATAAATGACTTGTTCCACATGGACACGGGCGATTTGATTTTGCAAGAGGCGGGCAATTACTTCAAGGCGACACTAAATCCGCGAACCTCGATAAGCTGTCGGGCTGAAGCAGACCATTTTATATTGTGTATACCAACAGACGAACTCAACTTAGAAAAAATTATCCAAGACCTCGATGAAAGGATTCGTTCCCTTCATATAAGCCATCACATTTTATTTTTTGCAGGCGTTTATCCCGTCGATAAACGCGACTTAGGAAAGTTGCCGATTAGTCAAATGTATGACCGGGCGAGAATGGCACTTCAACGAGTCAAGGGCAGTTATCAGACGCGCTACGCCTACTACGATGCAAAGATGCGCGACCAAATGATTGATGAGCTAATGGAAAAGAATAACTTGGAAATTGCGCTCATGGAACACGAATTTACGATTTTCCTACAACCAATTTTCAACCCGCGTAAAAATATCGTCGTAAGTGCAGAGGCTCTCGTCCGATGGATTCACCCTGTGCACGGCATGATTTCGCCCGGCAAGTTCATTCCCGCCTGCGAAGAAAACGGCTTTATCGTTCGGCTAGACCGTTTCGTTTGGGAGGAGGCGTGCCGCCTTCAACGCAAGCGACTAGACGAGGGCAAACCGATTGTCCCTATCTCGGTGAACCTGTCGCGGCTCAACTTCTACAAAGACGACTTGCCCGAATTCCTTTCAAGCTTAATGGAAAAATATAATCTGGAACCGTGGATGCTAAAACTCGAAGTCACGGAGAGCGCATACACTGACAACCGACTGCAACTGCTAGACATGCTCTCGACGTTTAGGAATTTGGGCTTTACGGTTTTAATGGACGACTTCGGGGCGGGCTATTCGTCGCTGAACATGCTAAAGGACATGCCGCTTGATACCGTGAAAGTTGATATGGCGTTTATCCGCGAGCTTGAAAAATCCAAACGCGTCGCCGTCATCTTAAAATTCGTCGTCGAGCTTGCGGAGGAATTGCAAATGGGCGTTGTCGTCGAGGGTGTCGAAACTCAATTCCAGTGCGATTACGTGGCTAGCTTGGGCGAGGTAGCGATTCAAGGTTATTTCTTCTCGCGACCATTGCCGATTCGTGACTACGAAGCACTTTTAGATAAATTTCTTGTAACTAAGGAGGACGATTCAAATGCCGGCAATTAAAAAGGAGGGCACCGTTTGGACGCTACGCAACACCAAAGGCAATGAGCTTAAGGTCAGCGAGCTTGGGGCGCGTCTCGTGTCGATGAGGTTCCGCAACAAGGACTTCAAGAACTGTTTCCTGCTCAAGGACGAGGCAAGCTTTGTTGTCGTCAACGGCGGCGAAGACTTTGCAAACATCGCTTGGCAAGGCGAGCAGACTCTTGAGGGCGTCAAGCTTTCGGCTACGCTCGGCGGCAAGTCGGCGACCGTGACTTACAGCATTTCCAACGACAACGAAATCAGCATTAAGTACGAGGCGGCGGGCATTGAAGATATTTCCACGTTGATGACCTTCAGCGCGGAAGCCCTGCCCGAACTTGAAATCAGAGCTTGCCAAAAAGGCGCGGCATGGGAAAAGATTGACGGCGAAAAGTCTTATCCCGTGACGGAGCCTGCCGAAGTCGAAATGGAATTGGGCATGTTCGGCTATGACCCTGGTTGCCCGATTGATTACCTTAACGCGGGCTTGAAGAATGCGGCTAACCTCACCTCGGCGGCGGCGGGCATTGACATCATCGTTTACGCCACGCAAGATAAGATTCAAGCTCAGGCGATCGACGGCGGCTTTGCACTCAAGACTAGCGGCAATTCTGGACAAACCGTTTACATGATTAAGAACAGGAAGTGAGATTTTGAATATCCACGAATATCAAAGCAAGGCAATCCTGCGCGGCTACGGCGTGAACGTCCCTGACGGCGGGGCGGCGTTCACAGTCGAGGAGGCAGTTAAGCAGGCGCAAACCCTCGGCGCGGACGTGATTGTTGTTAAGGCTCAAATTCATGCGGGCGGACGCGGCAAGGCGGGCGGCGTCAAACTCGCGCACAATCTCCAAGAGGTTCGCCAATACGCGGAAGAACTTTTAGGCAAAACGCTCGTCACTCATCAGACAGGACCGGAAGGAAAGGTCGTTAAGCGTCTGCTGATTGAGGCTGGCTCGAACATCAAGAAGGAATATTATCTTAGCTTCGTCGTCGACAGGGCAACGGCTCGCGTTGTGATGATGGGTTCGGAGGAAGGCGGCGTTGAGATTGAGAAAGTCGCCGCAGAGTCGCCCGAAAAAATCGTTAAGGAGTTCATTGACCCAGCGATAGGACTTGCCCCCTTCCAAGCAACGCGCATGGCTTACAAGATGAACTTCCCTAAAGAAGTTATCCGCAAGGTTACAAAGCTGATGATTAATCTTTACACGGCGTTTGTTCGCAAGGATTGCTCGCTTGCTGAAATCAATCCGCTCGTCGTCACGGCGGAAAATGACGTTATCGCCCTAGACGCTAAGTTGAACTTCGATGACAGTGCGCTTTATCGTCACCCCGATATTGAATCAATGCGCGACGAGACAGAGGAAGACCCTAAAGAACTTCACGCGGCTAAACTCGGCTTGAATTACGTTAATCTCGGCGGCAACGTGGCTTGCATGGTAAACGGTGCGGGCTTGGCTATGGCGACTGTCGACATCCTTAAACACTTCGGCGGAGAGCCTGCGAACTTCCTAGACGTTGGCGGCGACTCCACCCCCGAAAAGATTGCTGAGGCTTTCCAAATCATGCTTGAAGGCGGGCAGGCTAAAGGAATCTTCGTGAACATCTTCGGCGGTATCAATAAATGCGACCTCGTTGCTCAAGGTATCGTCAACGCGGCAAAGATTATTTCCCTCGACGGCAAGTCAATCCCCGTGCCAGTGGTCGTGCGCCTTGAAGGTACGAACGTCGAACGTGGCAGAGAAATTCTCAAAGAGTCGCCGATTGCCAATGTCATCATGGCGGAGACTATGGAGGGCGGCGCGGAAGAAATCGTTCGCCTCGTCAAGCAAGCCTCGTAAACTTTTGGTGGTGATTTAAATGTCTGAAGCGCAAGTACTTAACCCCGAGGCAATCGACGAGACTAAGCCGATAACTTTTGCACCGCGGGAATGGTTCTTCTTCAAATCGGAAATCAATGACCAAATCGCGGAAGGCAAAGGCGTCGACATCTTGAAAGCTCTTCGGGCGGCTCGTTTCTACGCTCAAATCGAACGCAGTACAGAGCAATACAAGCAAGGCAAAGTCGTATCGTTCACGGAAGAAGAATGGGAGGATTTTGTCAATGCGCAGAACCTTCACTGAAACTGGCTGGGAACATTACATTTATTGGGAAAACCAGGATAAAAAGACGTCCGATAAAGTCAAACGGCTTTTGCAAAGCATAGAGCGTGATGGCGCAATGAAAGGCGAAGGCAAGCCCGAACGTTTGAAATACGGACTCGGCTACAGCCGCCGCATTGGTGAAGCTAATCGTTTGGTCTATGACATTGAAGGTAGCGATATTGTAATCAAAGCTTGCAGAGGACATTATTGATTCTGCGGCAAGGCTTATGGACTCGGTTAAGACGCCGAGTTATTTTTTTGCGCTAAGGGCGGCGGCGTGATATAATCGGAAAAATTTTTTGGGAGGGATTGTACATGGGATTGATTCAAGCGGCATTGGCGTCGGCGGGCGGCGTGCTCGGCGACCAGTGGAAGGAATATTTTTACTGCGACAGCCTATCGCCGGAGATACTCGTTGCCAAAGGTCACAGGCGCAAATCGAGTAGTTGGAGTTCCAATGACGGCTCCGACAACGTAATAACCAACGGCTCGAAAATTTCCGTAAACGACGGGCAATGCATGATGATTGTTCAGAACGGCAAAGTTGTCGAACTGTGCGCTGATAGCGGCGAATACATCTACGACAAGTCCACCGAGCCGAGTATCTTTAACAGCAACAAGACCGTAGCCGAAAACATTCAAGACATCTTCTTTGCCATGAAGGAACGCTTCAGCTTCGGCGGCGATGCCGGACGTGACGAACGCATTTACTATTTCAACACCAAGGAGATTATCGGCAACAAATACGGAACGCCCAGCCCGATTCCCTTCCGCGTCGTCGATTACAATATCGGGCTTGACGTGGACATTGCGATTAAATGCTTCGGCTCCTACAGCTACAAGATTGTCAATCCGATTCTCTTCTATACGAACGTCTGCGGCAACGTCAAGGACACTTACAACCGCTCCGAGATTGACGCGCAACTCAAGACCGAACTTATGACGGCGTTGCAACCAGCCTTCGCGAGAATTTCCGAGATGGGTATCAGATACTCCGCCCTGCCCGCCCACACAACCGAGATTGCCGACGCCCTTAACGAAGTTCTTAGTAAGAAATGGGGCGACTTACGCGGCTTGCAAGTGGTCTCGTTCGGCGTGTCAAATGTTTCCGCTTCAGAAGAAGATGCCAACATGATTAAGGAAATGCAACGCAATGGCGCGTTGAGGAATCCGGCAATGGCGGCGGCTCATTTGACTGGCGCACAGGCCTCGGCAATGCAATCGGCGGCTCAAAATACGGCGGGCGCGATGACTGGTTTTATGGGGATGGGCATGGCGAATCAGGCTGGCGGCATAAACGCGGGCAATTTGTTCGCTATGGCTCAACAGCAACAACAGCAGGCTCAAACTCAGCAACAGAAGCCGGCAACGTGGAAATGTTCTGCTTGCGGTCACGAGGACAATCGCGGGAACTTCTGCGCCGAGTGCGGTGCTCCTAAACCCGTCGTCAATGAATGGCGTTGCGAGTGCGGAGCCGTCAATAAGGGTAAGTTCTGCGCCGAATGCGGCAAGCCCCGACCCGTCAGCAACGAATGGACTTGCGAATGCGGCACCGTCAATAAGGGCAAGTTCTGCGCCGAGTGCGGCAAGCCCAAACCTTGATTAGGGATTAATTTCTAGGGAGTAGGGAAAGCAAAATATCCCTGCTCCTTTTTGAACATTAGGAGGCGAATCATTTTGCTTGAAATAAAGAATCTACACGTCAGCGCGGGCGATAAGGAAATTTTGCGCGGGCTTAGCCTAAACGTCGGCAAGGGTGAAATTCACGTCATCTTAGGTCCGAACGGCTCCGGCAAGTCAACGCTGATGAATGTCATCCTTGGACACCCGAAATATCAAATCACGGGCGGCGAAATTTTTTTTGACGGCGAAGACCTCACGACGTTAAAGACTTTTGAGCGGGCGCGACGGGGCATTTTCCTTTCCTTCCAAAATCCAGAGGAAATCCCCGGCATCACCGTCGAAAACATGCTACGAACTGCTAAGCAATCAATCACTGGCGACAAGATTAAAGTTCTTGCCTTCCATAAAGAACTGCTCGCGCTCATGAAGGAGTTGCAGATTGCGCCCGAATACGCAAGCCGATATATGAACGTCGGGTTCAGC
>JAFWWC010000036.1 GCA_017518105.1 Selenomonadaceae bacterium | reverse complement strand
TGATGTGGCGTCTAACTTGTTGGTTATCTGCGTGGCGGCGATATTGGCGGGTTCAGTCGGCGGCGACCATGCCTCGCCCATTTCCGATACTACTATCCTTGCCTCGGCGGGTGCCCAATGCCACCACATAGACCACGTATCGACCCAAGTGCCCTACGTCTTGACGGTCTCAAGTTGCTGTGTGGTCGGCTATCTCGTCGCGGGCGTCACTCAAAGCGGTTGGCTCGGCTTAGGAATTTCGTTAGCTTGTCTTGCTGTTGTTATGGCTGTTGTTCGTGCTAAGGTTCCTTCCATCGACGTTTAATCGGAGCTGATAACTATGACTAAACACAAAAAGATTCTCGACGACCTATTTAACGCCTTCACGATGCTTGGGCGCGGCAATTACGTTACGATTCACGACGTCAAAGGCAACGTGACCCGTTTTAGTCCTGCCGCCGTGGAGCTGTTCGGGTTGGCGGGCGAATACATTTCCACTGACACCATTGACTGGGCAAATTACATTCACCCCGAAGACAGATTCATTTATAAGCGGACGATGCAAGGACTCCTGAGCGGCGAGACTAGGGGCTACGACGTGACTTATCGGACGCGACTTAAGGACGGAACTTATGCCGTTATGCGTTATATGGGTTCGACAATCTTTGACGCGGACGGCTTGCCCGAATTCCTCTGCGGCGTGGTGATTAACGAGGGCTTGATTGAAAGCGTCGACCCCGTGACCTTGCTTAGAAATCAGTACGGCTTCTTCCGCGATTTGATTGCCGCCATTGAACTCAAGAAAAGTTGCGTCGTCGTGCTTTGCGGGATTAACAAGATGAACAACATAAACGAGGAGCACGGCTACGCGTTCGGCAATTCCGTCCTGCAACAGGTCGCCTGGCTCCTTCAAGAGGCGGTCGGCTCCGATGGCACGGTTTATCGCATGGGCGGCGCAAAGTTCGCGTTCCTCACTGAAAGTCTTTCGCCCGAAGAAGTCGCCGTCAAGTACGAGAAACTTCGCCGCGCCGCTCTGGCTGGTTTGCCTGTGGAAAACGTCCGCCAAGTTCTCACGATTAGCGGCGGCATGGTTCATTTCGAGGGCGGCTCCTATGACGAACGCACCATTAGCGCGAGTTTGAATTTCGTTTACAACGAGTCGAAGTTCTATCACAATGGCAAGCTCGTCAACTACAACGGCGCAATCGGCAGGAATACTCACGAATCACTTGAGCTGGTAGCCGAGGTTCGCGACGATATTTTAATGGACTGCAGAAATTTTTCCCTGCGCTATCAGCCCGTCTTCAATGCCGCGACCGAACAGCTTACCGCCATTGAGGCTTTGCTTTGTTGGCGCAGTGAACGTTTCGGCGAGGTTCCTCCGTCAGCTTATGTGCCCGTCCTTGAGCGCGACTTCCTCTTTGAGGAGCTGGGCTATTGGATTCTCCGTCAAGCAATGAAAGACGCCCTTAAAGTTCTGGCACGCAAGCCCGACTTAACTTTGAACGTGAACATTTCGCCCGCGCAAATCGTCGACGACTTCTTATTTGAGGAGATTGATAAGATTGCAAAGGCGGTGGGCTTCCCGCTGAATAATCTTTGCTTCGAGTTGACGCAGAGTTGCCGCTTGATTGAGCCGAGCATTTTACGCCGAATCGTCCGCGCCCTAAAGCGCAAGGGTATCCTCTGCCTGATTGATGACTTCGGGAGCGGCGTAGCGTCGATTGACTTCCTGCGCGACCTCGCCCCGACCTTTATCAAGCTTGAACGTGATTACATCTTGAACATAAAGGACAAGCCCGGCAACTTGCAAATCGTGCGCCACCTGTCCGAGCTCGCCACCGAACTTGGGACTAAGGTTTGCTTGAAGGGCATAGAGAACACCGCGATTCGTGAAACGACGAAGAACTTTCCAGTTGTCAACGTGCAGGGCAACTACTATTCCGAGGCGATTGCCCTTGATGAGATTATCGCGAAGTATCTTTAGCAAAAAAATTCGGCGATGAGCTCCGAAGAGTTCACCGCCTTTTTTATTTGCCGTCAAACCGCTTGCCCCGCCAAAATCTTTCCGCTAAAATAAATTTGTACCCAACTAACCTTCTAGCTTTAGAAAGGAGGTGAGTGGTCGTGATTACAACAACATATCTGGTGACCGTCGCAGCGGGCATCACGGCAGGCGTAGCCCTGTATTTTATCCGCAAGTGGCTCGACAGGCATTTCAAATGACAGAGAGCACAGTGGTTATCGTTAATCCGTAAAACGAAGAATCTTTCTTTAAAGTTTAGAACCCCGAGTTCGCAGCTCGAGGTTCTTTTTGTACCCTATATCGTGATTACAACATTGTAGTTTCTAAATCTACGCGTGCAGTCTATCACACGCCCAAATCTTTTTCAAGCCATCGCACGAACTTTATCCTCTATGAAGGCTATCTCCGCCGCCGTCAAGCCGTACTTAGCATACAGTTGCTTATCAACGTCGCCGCCCCAATCAATGTCGCTTGCCGCTGTGAAGTCTTGCATTGGCACGAACTCCCACTTATCGGGCGTAGCGTGTTGCGTCACCTTCCGTATGCCTAACATAGCGCGGCAAAACTTGCTCCTTATGTAGGCTATGCAAGAGTCCGCCTCCGCCTGCGTATCGAACGCTCCAACCGTTATATAGGTCTCTGTATTGCCGACAAGCGGCGAGCCGACAAGCGGCGTACTAACTACTTCACCCAACGCACCACAGCCATTAGCGGTAGGGACTAAGACTTTAAACTTAGTCAGCGGCTCAGGGGAAGTCACCCAATCACGGC
>JAFWWC010000035.1 GCA_017518105.1 Selenomonadaceae bacterium | reverse complement strand
TTGAGTATTCAGAGATTCATCCGTCTCCGCGAATTTTCCCTTGTAGAGCTTATAAAAAACGGAACCGCCCGTCATCTTCGTAGCCTCAAAGAGAATCGCAACATACGGCGCATTGTCATCGGCTTTGGCTGTAATTGCCCCCGTCACGCTGTCGACAGTATGTCCGAGCAAAACCGCTTGGTCTTCCAGCGGAATGTCGGTCGTCTCTATCGTCAAAGTAATGGTTTTGAGCCTTGTACGCGTTGCAACAGCCGCATTGTCGCCATAAACATTGGTAACTTCGGTTTCTTTGGTCATTTCGGCTCTACGCGCATGACCAAGTTTTTTGGGCGTGTTATATGAAGTCCCCGTCGAATCATCTTTCGTTTCAAGGGCGTAATAAATATTTTTCAACCCGTCATAAATACTGAGATTTTGTTTAACTACATCTGGCATTAGTTTTCAACTCCCTTCAATATTTCCGCGCAGTGATAGTAAACCTGAGCACTCGATTAAAGTTGCCGTCAAGAATATCTTGCGCGTCAGTACGCAAAAAACCTAATCCGAGCATTGATTCTTCGACCGCTGATTCAAGTGATTCATATTCGTCGTCGTCGGTAACGATTGTAACTTGATACACGGAGCGAAAAAAAATTTCCCGATTGTCGCCGCGCAGCGCAGGAACATTTGATATTTCTCGATAGACAACGTGAGGATAAATATCCTCGAATTCGCTGTAATCCTTTGTCACGGGCACAGATAATTTTTCAAGCTCGGCTTTTACTTGCCTTTGAAGTTCAGACGGTGTCATTTCCGAATCGCCGCCCTTATCAAGTCCATAGAGTGATTAATCATCGAAATTTTTTTCGCCTCATAAGCGGGCTTCATGAAAGGTTGTCCGCGCGGCGAGTATTCAATAATCGGAGCGTAACAAAAACCCTTGTCGTCCTTAGCGTCGGCAACAACAAGCAAGGTATCTTTCTTGCCGCTCTCTTCCACATGAATGCTGTCGCGAAGTCTGCCGGGGTGTTTCAGCTTATACTGCCGACCGCGATAAAAGCCCGTCTCTACCGGCGCAATTTCGCGCGCCGCTTGCGCCAAAGCCTCTGCATTTTCTTTCAACGCTTGTCGCGCCGCCGTCGCCGCTTTTTCGCCGTAGAGTTGAAGAATTTTCTTCAAGTTCACTTTCCTATGAGCCATGCGCTTTCACCTTCTCCCGACAAGTCAGCTGTAAAAATTGGTGCTGTTCGTTAATATCCTTTGCGGGCAAGATTTGTTCAAAAATTCGTCTCTGATAAATAATCCTGTCGTGCAAGGTCAGCCCTGCGCGGTATCGAATCGTGATTCTGAATTCCAGTTCGGCAACTTTTTCGGCGGAGCCGTCCCGAATGTACGCGCCGTAGCTCTCTATAGAGGCGCAAACATTTTTTATTTCCCTGTATTCGGGGTAAGCGTGCCGATTTACGCCCCTGTCGTTTTCGACCTTCACATATTGCTGAATCGTTACGCGCTTGTTCAATTCCTCCGAGCGGATTTTCATCGGATTAAGCATTCACCCCGCCTCCTCCTCAAATCTTGTGCTCAAAAGAATTTTCCGCTGAATGTCGCTTAGTCTGGCATCAACGCCGCTGTCGGAGAGATTATCGAATTCCCGCCGCGAATAAAGCTTTATGTACTGCCGAACGAGCGGGCTATCCTCATCAAGATTTTTCCCCGTTGCAAGAAACAAATCCGCCTTCGCCGCCGCGATTAGGTCTGCTATCGTGCTGTCATGAGCCGTGCTGTCCGCGTCAACGTTCAAAAATTCTTTCATCTCGTCGACAGTCATAAAAAATCACTCCTAAATTTAGGATTTTTTCACGATTCGGAGGAACCCGTTTTTCCGAATTACATTGCCTCCGAAAAAGCAATCGCCGCGAAATGCCGTCATACCTTTGCGGAACCTGTAGTCATCGGATTGTTTTACCTCCATGGGGCTGAACTCCGTAAGCTGATAATTACTCAAGCTTCCGTAAGCCATACAGTAATCACCTTCCGCCGCGCCGTCCGCCGTCGAGAGCGTCTTACACGCGCTGTTAATAATGAAAGGAATTCCGTTAATATAGCCGCCATTGCCGCGCAGTTGAATGTCATAGAATTTTTGTTTCGTAGCCGTTCGGACTTTCGTAAAGGCGAGCAAATCAAGCTTGCTCAAAATCAAAACAGCGGGGTCTTCAACTTCTTCATCCCCGCCGTAATTGAAAAGAATTTCATCAAGCGTCGTATCAGTTATCTGCGAAATGCCGTAATCTGTCGCGGCGTCTATTGCCTTCGCCTTATCGGAGAAAATCCCCACAATCTGATTATTTCCGCCCGCTCCGACCAAAATTTCTCTCGTCAAAAGCTTGCGCATGGAAGTGCGGATATTTTGGAATACCACGTCGGCATAAGGCGCGGCAGGCAATTTCTGTAATTCTTCGGTCAGCTCGGCATAAGCAGTAATTTTTGTGCGGTTAATATCCACGTAATCAAAGTGAGTTTCAGCCTCGGCAGCGTCCGCGCCCTCTGCGGTGTAGTCGCCTGTATCAATGCCGGTAATGTAAGCCTGCCTGTAAGATTCTCCGCCGTTCATGCTCAAATGCGACACGGCGTCAACGAGAGCGGACACCACAGGGAAATCGGGATTGATTGTCGGGCTGAAAGCAGAAGGCACGACGATTGTTGCCGTTGCCCCCGTTGCAGGAGTAACTGTCACTGTGCGAAGTTCGCCAAAAGTGCTGAGCGGCGATTTTACTTCCTTCTTACTCTTAAGAGATTCGCCCGCCTTTTCGCGCAATTCCAGAGCCAAGTTAAGACTTTTATCAACGCCGCGTTCCTCCGCAGGAATAAAGCCCTTACCCGGCACATACTGCGGCGGCTGTTCTGCCCGCTTTTCTGCGGCTTCCTTCGCTTTCCTAGCCTCATATTCGCGAAATGCTTTTGTGCGCTCGTCTTCGTCCTCTTCATCCTTGCCGGCGTCGAATTTTTCCTGCGCGGCTTTGGCGGCTTTTATATCGTCGTCGAGCGTCGCCAGTTGCTTATTAATCGCCCTTAGCTCCGCAATATCTTCGCTTTTCTGAGACTGCGCAACCAATTCTGCCTTTCGCGCCTCAAGTCTTTTAATCAAGTCATTCATTATGCATTCCTCCGAGAATTAAATTTTTCAAGCGGAATATTTCAATCTGCGCCTTGTCGTCCTCCGACGATTTGCCGCGAGCATTTTCCAATGCCCTTTTCGCGCTTTCCAGCGTATCAGCGGCGGCGCGTGCCGAAATGTCAGTCTGTTCATATGCCGGAAAAGCAACCGCGCTAACTTCAAAAACGCGGCTGATTTTTTTTATACGGCGCGTCGGCATTTCCGAATCAATGTTTTGCCATTCCTCGTCGCCGACCCGAAAGGCAAAACTCATGCCTTGAATATCGCCGCGCTTAACCGCCGACCACAATGCCTTCGCGTCAAGATTATTTTCCACATCAAGTTTCGCCCGTATCGCAAGCCCGACATCATCAACCTTTAGCGTCATCGTGCTGTTGCCGTTGTTCCTGCGCGAGCGGGCAAGCGGTATCTGTTCAGAATTATGATTCACAAATAAGGCAACATCTCGGAGAGAATTTTCATCCTCAAATGCGCCGCGGTCTATCACTTCAAAAAAACAGCCGCCTATGTCAGTTCTTTGCTCAAACACGGCGGCATGTCCTTCAATTATTTTTTCGCCGTCGCTGTCGACAGCGCGAAATTCTTTCAAACCGTAACTTCGCTTTTCAGTTTGCATTGTCCTCACCTCCTGCGCCCTGCCTGCTCATATTAGACTGATACCGGTCAGCGTCCAAGGCGTTGATATAATTCAACGACTGCAATCGCCTGTCGCCGCCTTCAATCGGAGACATTCCGTAGAGTTCCCGAATTTCATTCAGCGTCATCAAGCCGGTATCGCGCGCCAACTGCGCCAGTTCCCTTTTCTCGGCGGCGTCCATATAAGAAACTCGCGCGTAATAACATTTAATCCTGTGTCCTACGTCCTTTTCCCGTTGCGTAAAAAGTCTTTCGGAAAAAGCTTGTTCAAACTCGATAATGAAATCCTCAAGGCACGTCTGATAAAAAGCCGCGTGAGCCTTACCGTCGAAATCGCCGCTCAAAATCGCCTCCGACACTCCGTAGCGTTCCCGAACTATATCTTTCAAAAATTTCAGCACGGATTCTGATACCGTCGGAAAAGCTTTGTTAATGGGTCTGTAGTCCCCTTCCAGCCCGACCGCAACTATACCGGTATCCGATTTATAAATTCGGCTTTCAAAATCTTTCGCGGCTTGTTCCAGAGCGGCTTTCTCGACGATTGTTTTCACGGTCAAGACACCGTTAAGATTCAAGCTCGAAGAAATCATCTTCGGCAAGCCCTGTAAAATCTCGTCCAGCGTCTTAAGAGAGCGCATTGTATTGGAATCATCCGCCACGCCCGAATCATTGCCGCCGCCCATCAAAAGCGAAGTCCCGCGCCGCCACTTCATATGAATTACCGAATCATAAGGCAATGTATCCGACGAGCCGTCGCGCCAAAAAAATTTTATCGCCCAGCGTCCGTCCTCGAAATGCCCCAATTCGGCTGTCACGGGATTCAGCGGATAAAACGCTTTATAACGCACAATATTTTCGTCGCCGACCTCACGTTGAGGATAAATAAATGCATTCATATATTTGCGCCGGAGCCACTCGCAAGATGCCAAAAAATCTTTCGTCGTCTGCAGCGGATTCGGCTGATACTTGAAAAGCCGCGAAATATCGTCCTTACAGCGTCGTACATTGTCCTTTTCCTCAACCACGGACACGACATCAATCTTGCTTATCTCGGAGGCTATACGGTCAAGGCAATTCGCAACCAAATCGCTGAAATAAATATCATTGCCGAACGAAGAGAAAACCGCCCGCGAATCACTCAAAACCTCGGTCAAAATTTTTCTCTCGTCGTTGCCTCGAAACTTAGCCAGCAACTTTTTCAAAAAATTGAATTGCAACCGTTATCCTCCTTCCCGCACAAGGCTTTTCTGCAAGTAAACGTAATCACTCCTAAAGCGGCTCAGCGTCGCGTAAGCAATCATCAATGCAACTGCGCCGTCAATGCGATTTTTCGGAGAGCCGTATTTTTTCACAGGCATTTTCAATCCGATATTATTCAGCTTCAAAGCGACATTCCGCAAAGTCCAGCGCGTTATCTCGTTGTCTCCGTAGTTTAATTTCTTAAGCGTCAAGTCACTTTCCAGCGAAGACATTGCACCGTTGAGCGACATGAAATCCATTCCGATTCTTTCCAGCACCTCCGCACCAAAAGCGGCGGACAGCCCGTCTTTAATTCCCTTCGCGTGCCAATTGTCAAATCCAATTTTCAGCGGTCGCACAGAGTAATTTTTCAGCAAACCTACAAACCACGCAATTACGGCGTCGGGGTCGACTTCAGTGCCGGGGCAAATTGTTACGAGCCCGCGCTTTGCCCATTCAACGTAATTTTTCCTTTCGGGATTGAGCGGATTATCTTCAAGCAGAGCCTCCGCCTTCGTTTCCGGCACAAAGTACATGCTCATCGCGTGCTTATCGTGAGTGTATGGATTAACGAACAGCGCAACCGCCGCCGTCAAATCGGTCGTTTCAGAAAAGTCAAAGCCGCCGATATAGAACTGCCCGCGAAATTCTTCCGCGACGAATGTCGCCTTATTAACAATCACATCCTCGGTCAGCCAAGCCGCCGCCGAGTTTTGTTTGATATTGAAGTCCTTCGCCAAAACAAAGGCGCGAGTAGCCGCCGATATTTTTGCGTCTTCAATCATGCCGCGCAGGAAAGACCATTTCTTAACGGCACCCAATGAAGGGTTACTTTTGAGCCAACTCTTTTCATCGCGCCATACCTCTTGTTCGCTGTCCTGCGCGTACCAGAAAATTAAAAAATTCGGCTTGTCAATCTCGCCGTCCAAAACAGCCGCCGCGAGTTTCAACCGCTCATCCAAATAGCCGTCGTCAGTAAAACCTTCCGTCGTCAGCTCAATGTACAGACTTTCCTCTTGCGTCGACAATGCCTGCTTAATCGGCATAACCATGGCGTCATCTTTCAATTCATGAACTTCATCAACCACGCCGATTTTAATGTTGCGCCCTTCCTTCGCGCTTGTCCGCGCAGATATTTTTCGGATTGAGCCCTTGTTTTGGCTTGTAAATTTCCCGACACGGCTTTTCTGCCGAATGTTGCCAAAAAAAAGTCCCTTCTGGTTACGGCGTGTACACCGCGCCAATTTCGGCGACGCCTCGCGCATTGCGTCCGCCGCCATGAACAGCAAATCTGCTTGGTCATAGTCATTGGAGCCGAAAAGAATTTTCGTCCCCATCTCTCCGCAACACCATTCCGACAACGATATCGCGCTTGCAAAAGGGGTCTTTCCATTTTTGCGCCCGACAACCAGCAAGACTTCCTGATATTTGCGAACATAACGCCCGACCTCATCATTGTAAACTTTTATCGCAAAGATAGCCTCCACAACGGCTTTCTGCCACGGCAAAAGCAAGAACGGCTTACCGGCAAAAGGAGCCTCGGAGTGTCGGCATTCACGCTCGATAAACCGAATTCGTTTTTCCGAATCGGCGAAGTCAATCTTCAAATTCGGATTATCTAGGTCAGCAATAAGCAACTCCATCTGTCGCCGAATGTAATAACCGACCGTCGCCCGTCCCTCGCAAATATCCTGCCAATAAGCCCGAATATAAGAATCACTCATAATCATCCCACGCGATATTTACTGAGCACGTCGCCGGCACTCTCAATCGGAACAGCTCCGTTGCGAATGAGTTTATCGCAACCTTCGCTTAAGCCGGTCACGGCGAAAATATCGCGCCCATAGTAAGAGGCGTAATCACTGGTTATCAACGTCCCGCTGTTCAATTCTGCTTCCACGACGACAACACCGCGACAAAGCCCTGCGATAATTCTGTTGCGTCTAACCAGCGACCATTTCTGCGGCAAAAGTTTCGGATTAAACTCACTGATGACAATTCCACTTTCGGAAATTTTCTCGAAGATTTCTTTATTCTCTCCGTTAAAGGCAACTCCAATCCCGCAACCCAAAACAGCGACCGTCCGCCCCGTCCTCAAAGCACCGATATGAGCAAATGTATCAATTCCGCGCGCCGCTCCGCTTACGACTGTAAAACCCGCCGCCGCAATTTGTTCGCCCAATTCAAGCGCAGTCTTTTTCCCGTAAGTGGAGTTATCGCGCGAGCCGACAATCCCAATCCTCTGCGCGGCAGGTTGAAGTTTTCCCTTGTAATAGAAAAACATAGGCGGCGAATCAATTTCCTTGAGCAACGGCGGATAATCCTCGTCGAATATAGAGCAAAGATTAAAGCCGTGCCGTTCGCAGTATTTGAAAATCTTGTCGGGCGCGTCGGAATGTTTTTCGCGGAAGGCAACGAACCCTTCAAGCGATTTCGGTCGTATGATGCCCGCCTGAATCAATTCATCAGCGGCGGTCGTCCACAAAGCCTTGGCACTTCCAAGAAAATTTAAAAGTTTTTCGAGACTCTTGTTACCAATTCCACTGACACTGCCTAAAGCAGCCATATAATATTTTTCCGCAACAGTTTCATTCATAATCATCAAGCCCCAAATCTTCATCTCCGACATTTGCGCCGAGAACACGCGCCAGCTTGAAAATGATATTGGTATAAGCCGCGCGAACTTTAGGTAATTCTTTTGATACGGGCAATGATTTTTGTCGCGAAGGATTATTCGGGTCAACTTTAATTAAGCCCGACTGTCTGACAATTTCATTAAGCCGATTAAGTTCAACGCGCAGTCTTGCCGCCTCCATAATTGCACCGTCGACGAGCATTAACTGTTTTTCATCCACATCGGCGAACAGCTCGCGAATTCTCTCATATTCTTGCCTTGTCTCCGTCAAGTTTGAGCCGCCTCCTCCGTTTTCCCCCGTTTTCCAAAAAAGTCAAATTTTTTCTGTCGGTTTTTCCTGCCCCCCCTAAAGCCGGTCTGGTGCCCCCCTGCGCAAGCCGTTTAGGCGGGGGGGAGGGTCTGCCGCGCAGTTAAGGTTCAAAAGAATCAAACCAGCGGTCAATGTATTCACACCATTCCTTGCCCTGAGTTCCTCGGCTAGCCATTGCAATCAATTTAGCTTGCTCGCGCGTTGTTTCAATAAAAATCAGTTCCGCGCCGAGTTTGAAGGCAAGCTGTTCACGCTGTAATTTGCGAGGATAGCCGCCGATGATGTAAGCGTCGTTCCAATAGCCGACCCGCATTCTTATCTGGTCGATTAAGGTGTCGCGAACAGCAAAAGCAATTTTCTTGAAGCCATTCGGGTGCCAATGATAAGGACAGCCCGATATAGCTTGATAAATAGCGTCAAGGTCGACAATCAAATCGCCGCGCTGTGAAACTTGGTTTACATAGGAATTTTTGCCGGAGCAAGGAGAACCGTAAACGATAAAAATGTTATGCTCATTACCGAATTCAAAGCGTCTATGTTCCTTGTCATGACAACGGCGACATATAATCTTTACATTCGCAGGGTTAAGAGCAATATTTGGATCATGGATATTAGCAGGCGTCAATTCTTTAATATGGTGTCCGACAAGTTGAGCGGAATCTTTAAGATAATTTTCTCCGCATTCCGCACACAAAAAATGCGCCTCGACTATCAGCCGTTCGCGCAATGCTCGCCACTCTTTAGAGTTATAAAATTTTTTCGCCCACAGTTGAGCCATGTTACCATTCCTCTTGCTCCGACTTTTTCTCTTTCAGTCCCAAAAGCTTTTCTTCTTGCCGGCGTTGCCATTCATCTTTATCAGATTGTCCCAAATACTGTTTGCCGAGAAAAATCGCCATTGCAGCAGATTTTTCAGCTAAACGGAATTGGATTCGTCGTAAACTAATTTTGCCTACTTCATACATTTTAGCGGCGACTGCCGCAAAATTTTCGTTATATGTCCGCTTACACCATCTTTGAATTGTATCCTCCGAGCAACCGTCCAATTTCATATCAAAAAATGCCGCAACTTCGCTGAGTGTACATTGAAGCCGTAATAAGCTCTCGAAGTCTTTTTTATCGATTTCCTTTTGTGGTCTTCCTGCCCCCATAATTATCACTCCCTTCTAAATTGTCGCGCGTTCATCTAACTGCCTTATTTCTAATCCCGACGACAATCAATACCACGTGCCCCTCGTCAATCAAAAATTGTCGTATCGTCCGCACAGTTACTCCAGTCGTTATGATGTCGTCGTAAAGAATGACATTGACTTCCTGAGGATTTTTAATCATCTTAAAATCTGGCTCTATCCTGTTACGATTTTCAGCAATGAAAGCGTCCTCATAAAAAGTGATAGACAAATTTTCAGCAGTAGACTTGCAAATTTCAGTTGAGAAATGAAAGCCGTCCTTATGTCTCCGACGGGGCGCAGTACAGATACACCAATTCCCTTTCGATAAGCTACCCCCCCCCCGTATAACACATTAGGTAATCACACAGGTTATCGGAAAAAATTTCGACGTTGTTTTTATCCTCTTTTATTTTGTCAATCGGTATTCCACGCTTGCCGACTTCATAGAGACTGTTAAAAATCATGTCGCCATTAGAATGACTTTGAATTTTCTTTTTAAGGTCGCAATATTTCTCGGTACGAGCCCAGCTTTTATGCCATGCTCCAATCTTAGACGTATCGAAGCCGAATTCCGCCATGTCAAAGTCAAACATAGATAAATCCCCTAATTCATCTAAAAGCAAAGCGTCATCCCACACAGCAAGTTCGGCAGTCTTGTTATCGGCAAGGCGAAATGCCTTTATCTGTTCGGGAGACAAGTCATCAGCAACGATGCAAGGCACTGACTTCATTTTCAGTTTTTTAGCCGCCTTATATCGAGTATGACCGCAGACAATAACGTTATCGGCGTCAATCACAATCGGACCTTTAAATCCAAATGATTGAATTGATTTAGCAACAAAATCAACAGCTTCATCGTTCCTGCGCGGGTTTTTCTCATAAGGTACAAGCTCCGATAAAGAAATTTCCTTGACTTCCATAATTCTCTCCTATAACGCAAAACGCGGGCTCTTGCCCGCATTTTGTTTTTCCGTCGCGTTCTTATTCCGAGTTTATATTATCATTTTTTTTCTGGTGACACAAGGTGACATTTAGTGACATTTGGTGACATTTAGTGACATGCTGAAAAATTTTTTAATGCCTGATTGTGAAGGCGATAGATTTGTCTGGTGCCGGTCTTCATGAGCGCGGAAATTTGTTGCCATGAAAAGAAACAAAGGTAACGATATTCGAGGATAGCTCTTTCGGCGGGGCTTTTGACTTGAGCAATGGCAGTAGCGACGCTTTTGTTAATTTCAAGCAGTTTCAAGACTTCCTCGGCAAGGCGGTCGGCTTGTTCCTCAATCAAAGCGACAGCATTTTCGACACACGAGCCGTTGACTGAGCCGTGAATAGGAACGCTACTAATTTTGCTGGTTGTTCGTGTCGACAATGAACGGAGCTTTTCAATTTCCTCTAACTTCAATTCCACTTCCCGATGAGCGATATACGCCTGTTGCAAAAAATCCTTCGCCGTCATTTTCTACGCCTCCTTTTTGTCATTATATCAGTCGCCTGCGCGGGCGACAAATGATTTTCGTCCGTTACGTGTGCAAAAAAATTTTTCGGGAATGAAAGTAGGGACACGAATTCGAAAAAATTTTTCTCGGTGCTGGAAAAGTAGGACGCGCGTCCTAATGTTCGCGGGTATAAATGGCGTCAAATCAACATCGAAACGAACAGTAGGATTTGTAGGACGCAGTTTCCATTAAATATAAATGGCTCACGAAAAAAAAACACACACATGTTTGACCTCCGTTTATCAACAACCATTCTATCATAAATAGTTTACCAAATGGTGTGTGTGTGTTTTTTTTTTATCTCAAATAATCTACGTAGAAAAATCCATCCTACAAATCCTATAGTTCATAAAAAATGGCGTTATGACGCCAAAAAAAAGGCTCGAACATTAGGATTCGGGTATTTTTTAGCGTCCTACTGTTCGCGGGGACAAATGGCGTAATTACGCGAAATACGGTTGTGAAAAGATTAACAATAATTGTGAAAAGAATAACAGAAATAAAAAAAGCCGCTCGCGGTCGGCGAGCGGTGTTAAGAAAAAAATTTATTCCAGCAGATTGTTATCGTCGCGGTAGTAGACAATCTTTTGGTCTTGGTAAACAGGGTCGGTCTTTTGAAGACGCTTTCCCTGAGACCAGCCGCCAATGCGATTGAGGGCGGCAAGGATATTGGGAATAGATTTGCGCCTGTCGGCTTTGTCGAAGGCTTCATTGAAAATTTCGGCGGGACAGATGTGCTGTCGGTATTCGGAGCCGTAAATCCAAAGCTCGGTCAATTCCTCGCCGTTGCGCTTAATCTCGTGCTCGGTGATGAAGGTGTTAGAAGAGTTTAAGACGCCGTAAAGGTCGTCGATAATCTTCTGAGCTTTACGTCCGCAACGGGCGCGAATGCGAATGTTAAGGTCGCGCCGACCGTCGACGAGTTTAATGTTGCCGTCGGTGAAGAAACGGCGACGCTCGTCTTTGGAAAGTTCGCGCCATATGATGTCGGGCGGAATTTTGGTATCGAGGAAAGATTTGATATCTTCGCCGAGGTCGTCGCGAATGAATTGTTCGGCAACTTCATCGGATTGAATCTGCGCGGCTTTGGAAAGTTCGAGTTTGGCGGGGTCAAAGCCGTCAATGAAAAGCTCGTTGTAATGGGCGTAGACTTCCGCCCAAATCTGAGCAATGAATTTGTCGGACAAGCCGGTAACGTAATTGCGGGATTTGCCGTGACAGAAAATGACGGGGAAACGGCGATTGCCCGTGAGGTCGGACAAGCACATGCGGTTATTGGTAGTTATGATAAAGACGCAATGACGCGGAATTTTGGTAGCGCGACGTTCGTAAGCGGCACGGCGAGTATCCTCGGCGGCGTCAATGAAACGCTTGTTGGCGTCGACGTCCTTTTTCATGGAAGCCATTTCTTTGACTTCAACGAGCCACAATTTTTGAATGGCGTCGATAGCGTGAGGGTCGGCAACGTCGTCGACGAGGGAACCATACCATTTACTGCCGAGGCGATTAATGATATAGCTCTTGCCGATACCTTGTTCGCCGAGGAGTATGGGCGCAAGCTGATATTCGCAACCGGCATGAAAGATACGCGCGATGGCGGCAGTCAGCCAATTCAAGGTGACTTCGCGAGTGTAGGGCGTGTCGTCGGCTTTGAGGAATTTTATAAACAAAGTCTCGGCGCGGGGCGTGCCGTCCCACTTGGGCAGGTTACGGAAAAAATCTTTGACTTCGTGGAAGGAACGACGTTTAGCGTATTCGGTCAACCAGTCGTCGACGAGGTTTTTGTTGCTGAACTCGGTGTAAGTACGGCGCAGGTAGTTACGCAAATGAGCGTCGTCGTGGTCTTTCCATTCGTCGCCGAATTTGGCGTCTTTACACCATGGCGGGGGCTTCAAGAAAACGTATGCCTGCTGGAATTCGTCATAGCCGGTCAAGCCGTCGAGTGTAGGATCGTAAGTAAAAATTTTATCGGCATTGGCGGCGACAGCTTTGACTTCAACGGGTTCCTGTCGATTGTTAAGCCGCCACTCACAAGATTGAAGAATGAGTTGAACAAGGGCGGCGTCGCGCTCCGGCGAAGGATTTTCGGCGCGCAGCTGTTCAAGCTGAGTTTGAATATCGGCAAGGCGTTCGGTTTCTTGAGCGCGCTTTTGCTGATAACGTTCGTTGGCGCGTTTTTGTTTCTCGTCTTTGAGAAAAGCCTTATGGCTCTTAGCAAAATCCTTGGTAAGGGCGACGACGTCGGCGCGGAATTCGCGCAGGGAAATGTTAATCAGTGCTTCCAAATTGTCTGTGGGCGTGTCGACAAATTCGTCGCCTTCGGCTTTAATCATATTGATGGCGTTTTTGGCAAGCGATTTGGCGGCATTGAGTGTGATGAAGAAACGGTCGGCGTGCTTAGAGAAAACGTCATAGAATTTACAAAGGGCAAGAGCGCGTTTGGTCGCGGAGGATTGAGCGACGTCGGCGGAAAGGTTGAATTTGTTAATGCCATTCAAGTAATCGAGGGCGGAAAAAATTTCCTCCAAAACGTCGGGATTAATTTTCCCGTTGATTTTTTCCCACTCGGAAATTTTTTCGTTAGTCAGCTCGTCAACGATTTTTAAACATGGTTTGGTAAACTGTTTATGATAATCAGGTTGTTGATAAATGAGGTCGTAATTTTCGGTGTCTGAAAAACCCGCGTCATTGCTTGATTCAGTGGTTGTAACGTCTGAATCTTTCGACGAGTAAACCAAGTTATCAGAATTCTTGGTTGCGTCGTCAGAATCTTTCGACGAGTAAACCAAGTTATCAGAATTCTTGGTTGTAACGTCTGAATCTTTCGACGAGTAAACCGCATTGACGAAGAATTTTTGAGCGTCGTCATAAATTTGTTTCAAGCGGTCGGCGAAGGCGTCGGGCTCGGCGGCAAGAAAATCATTGGCGTCCTTATGCGTGTCGGAGAGGGAAAAGCTCGCTGCGTTATGTCCGATGAAGGTTAAGGCGTTGACGAGGAGCGGGGCTTTGTCTCTGCCGGTCGGGTCGTTATCAAGCAAGACGATAAAATTTTTGGAGCCAATGTGTTTGAGCTGGTCGCGCATGTTGTCGTTAAGAGAGGAGCCGCAGATGGCAATGACGTTGAAACTTGATGCCTGCCAAATTGACATGGCGTCAATCTCGCCTTCAACGAGGAAAATAATCGGGTCGTCATTGAGCGCAAGTTTGAGCCCGAAAATTTCTTTAGGACCGTGATGAGGCTTGGGGCTAATCTTGATACCGTTGGCTTCGGGATAATCCTCGGCCTTTCCGACAAGGCGAGCAAGGTATTGATTGAAAGATGTCGGCAGAATGACATGAGGCAAAGAGGGCTCTCCGCGCATACCGTAACAATCAGCATAGCCGCAAAAGTAGCGATTAAGAGTGTCGAAGGTCAGATGTCGCCAATGTCCGCCTTGCCTGTCGACAAAAGATTTGAGCCGCTTATTGGCGTTGATGATGAAGTTTTTATATTTATCGGGGACGAATTCTTTATCAACGGCGGGGCGTGTCGAAAAGTCAGCGGAATAAATGTTGAAGAGGTCTGCGCCGAGTTCAATGACTTCTCGAAAGTCGCGCTGAATATCCTTGCCGAAATGAGCGGCGAGGAGGTCAAGGTTGTCATAAGCTTTGGCGCATTTGCCGCAATACCAGCTGAGCCCGTTGCTAAGCATTTTATTGGAAATGCCGGTGCCGTCGCGCCCTGAGCCGTCTCTGCAGAAAGGGCAGATGTGTCCTGAATGGCGAGCGGGCTGAACAATGCCGCGATTTTCCATAGTCTCGGCGGGGATGAATTTGAGCTTCTGCTTGATTTCGTCAAGGTTTTGTCTGGTTGCGTCGCCAGAATTTTTCGACGACGCAACCGCGTTGCCAGAATTTTCTTGCGGCTTGGTTGCGTCGCCAGAATTTTTCGACGACGCAACCTTGAAAGTTCGCGTAAGTAAGGCAACTTGTTCGTCGGAGAAGAATTTTTGTTTACCGATAACGATTTCGGGAGGGGGTATTTTTCCTGCCTGAATCATTTTGTTAACGGCTTGATGTGACATGCCCAAAATTTCTCCGAGCTCGGTCTGAGAAACCTTGCCCATAAAATCACCTCCAAAAGTAAATGCTCTGTCCCCTTGCAAGCCTTGCGTTTACGTGTTACAATCAAGTTGCTTGATACGGAAAAGCGCAATACGGAAAAGCAAGGACAAGGCGTGAGTTTTGTGAATCCTAGCTGCAGTGTAATGATGTGTGGTAACTGAATTATACAAGGCAAAGAGGAACAAAGCAAGCGTCTTTTCCTTATGTTTGAGCCGAGGAAATTTCCTGCCACTTATGCCAAGCCCAGCCTCGTTTGTAACCGCAAATCTCGGCGATGCGCAAGCAGTCGTCGTAGGATTGAGCAAACTTGAGTGATTGGAAGGCGACCCATCCGATTTTGTAATTGCGCAATTTGGCGACGGCAAGGAATTCGTCGGGTTTGGTGAAAGAATGTTTGATGACGGTCTCGGTCGTCTTATTTTTTTGCGTGTGAACGTCAAGCTGAACAAGTTCGCCTGAGTGCTCGTCGGTGTCGATAATGTTCTTGTCGGCGACGGGGAATTGATATCCGCAACGAGGACAAAATTTAATTTTGTAAGGAACAACGGAATTACAGTTCGGGCACAAGCGGGGCTTGCGCTTTTTCTCCTCAGCAAAATTGGGTTCAAGAGACCAGTCGTGATTCTCGTTAGGTAAGCCGTGTCGAAGATAATTCTGAACGTGGTCGATGATGATGGCGACTTTGTTCGGGTCGTCTGGGTCGGGGCGCATGGAACGCATAGCTTGCTGAATGTAGAGCGTCAAAGATTGAGTGGGGCGAGCAAGAATGACGGCTTGACAGCGCGGGACGTCAAAACCCTCACCGAAAAGCTCGGCGTTGCACAAAACCTTGAGCTTGCCTCTGCGAAAATCTTCTACAATGGTGGCGCGAGTTTGTTTAGGGGTCTCTCCGTCACAATGAGCGGCGGGAATGCCTGCGCGGGAAAAAGCGTCGGCGACAGATTTGGAGTGTCTGACGTTGACGCAATAACAAATGGCGGATTTGTCGGGAGCAAGTTTCTGATAATTGTCGACGATGCCGCCGATAATTTTTTTATCGTCCATGACGCGTTCGAGGTCGTCATTATTGAATTCGCCGAATTTGACACGGACGTTATGAAGGTCAACGCCGATGGCGGGGGCAAAATAATTAAATCGGGTCAAGTTGCCGAGGTTGATGAGCTCGTCGACGGAAAGGGATTGAACCATGGAAGAAAAAATGTCGCAAAGGGTAATGCCGCCCATGCGCTGAGGGGTGGCGGTGACACCGAGCAAATAGGCGTGCGGGAAGGCGTCAAGGATTTTCTTGTAGGTGTTGGCGAGGATATGATGGCACTCGTCGCAAATGAGAAAATCGGGCTCGGTCAAGCAGTCAACGCGGCGGGCAAGTGCCTGAACGCTGGCGATTTGAACAGGGATTTCGGGCTGCATTTTGAAATCGGCAGAAATGATGCCGAAAGGAATGTCGAGAGCGGAAAAAGTCTTAGCGGTCTGTTCGATGAGCTCATGCCTGTGAACGAAAAAAATAGAGCGTTTGTCGCGTCTGAGAGATTCCTTAATCATCCAGCCGGTCATAATGGTTTTGCCCGCGCCGCAGGGGGCGACGCCGACGACGCGTTTGTGATTGTGAGCAAATTCGTCGCGGACGGCGTCAATGAAGTTGCGCTGATAAGGGCGGAGTTTGATGTCGGTCAAGATTTATTCCTCCTTTCATTTTGCAATTTGAGTTGAAGAGCTTTACGCTCGAAAGAAAGGTCGCGTATTCTCTGATTGGCGCGCTCAATGAGCTTTTGGCAGAATTCAATCTCTGGAGCGGAGGGCTCGCCGTGATTAAGGTTGATATTGCAAAAGGCAATGTCTTCTTGGCAGTGCCAAATTTGATGTTGGTTATAATCGAGTTGAAGTTCAAGAATTTTCTCGGTCGGTGTACGTTCCCGAAAAATAATGTCAGGCATCATGGTTATCACCTCCTTACAAAATCCAGCCGTCGTCCTCGGAGAAAAGTGGGATAGAATTACAATCGTCGACGATAAATCTGCCGCGGCGATTTTGAATCCACCAGTTGAACATGTCGTCACCACTCGTCCAATTGCGGATAGTGTCCTTGTTCGCGGCGAAGGACGCACGACAGGCGCGGCGGTAATAATCGACGACGGAGGGAAAGCGTTCCAAGTCACGTTGCACTTGAGCAAAGTTTTGGAAGGGGCAGAGCACACAGCCGATTCGATGAAAGCCTTCGTCATAGAGTTTGCAATAAGGCAGATTGTTCTCGCGAATGTACTGCCAAACGTCGGCGGCAGTCCAATCTTTAATGACGTGAACGAATGTAGAGCCGTGTCGGTCGGTTTCAACCTGCCGACGCTTAGCGCGCCTTGACGATTCTTCGGAGCGAATACCGGTAATTTTGACGCGCCCGACACCGCCGCGTTCTTTGAGAGCGGCGCAACAATAGCGAGCAGTCCTCAAAGGCGGCATGTGGTGTTTGACAATTAATTGGTACATGGTAGTTGAAGGGTGCTCGTTGACGACGAGAGGATACTCGCGCTTAATGAATTGCAAAAGCTCAGGCGGCTCAACGGTCGTAATGTTGTGATGTGCGTCGAATTTAACACCTGCGCGGACAGCCAAATCGTAAATCACCACAGAATCCTTGCCGCCGCTGAAGCACAGGTAATAACCTTCGGGGGGCTCGTGTTCTCGGAGCAACGCCACGGCGTCGGCAACTTTATCGGTAAAGCCGAAAAGAGAGAGTTCAATCAGCATTTGATTTCCTCCGTCTGTTCGTTGCCTTTGGTTCCTTGAGCGTCCCTTTCCTTCAGCCACTGTTCATAGGCAATGTCTGCAGGCGTCCTCTTGTCGTGAACAAATTCCACGAAGTCAAGATGTAATTCGTCTTTGCCCGATTGCCTTTCTTTCATTTGACTTCTTCCAAATGGATTTCGATATGCGGGACGCCGAAAAATTTTCTGGCGCGGGCGTCGATAACTTGTCGGTCGTCAAGAAAACAAACGCCGTTAAAAGCGTCGAGTACGGCTTTGAGCAAGTTATCAACGTCGCCGAAGGAAGGGACAATAGCGAAGTTTCCGCAATGGTGTTTAGATTTTTTGGGGCGCGGCTTGAAAAAATCGACGGTGATTTTAATCGCGCCGGTGAAAGGGTCTCTGCCACGCATGGCGTTATGAGCAAAGAAAGCGAGAGCGTCTTTGAACTCGGAATAACGCTGATTGTTGAAACGCCGTCTTCCGTTTTGAGCGGGTCGGGAGAAAGGAACGGGTTCAATGGGAGCCGAGAAAATCATGATTGATATCCTCCAAATTAGCCTCGGCAATTTCGACGCCGCTTCCCAGTCGAACGGGCTGTTGCCAAATGTAGGTGAGCTCGTCCCATTCGCGCTTGACGTCGGCAAATTCCGCGGGCAAAGGGCGGCGGCTGTAATTGGTCGCCTCGTTCAAAATGACGGAGAGTAAATTGGAGCGGCAACGAATTTCATTTAAATCACGATAGAACATATCAAGTCTCCTTAGCGAAAATGCGGTCAAGCAAGGCGTCCATTTCAGCCTGAGTGGGCAAGCGGTGTTCAAGAATCCAAGGTCGGTGTTCCTTGACGAGCTCTGGCGTCGACGGAGGCGGCTTGACTTCAACGGGTTTGATGAAAGGATAGAAAGGGACGTCGTGATATAGACGAGGAGCGGAGTGTCGGCGAAAGACTTCACCGGCGGCTTTGCGTGCCTCACGACGACGAGCGTTATAAGCAGCGCGTCTGCAACGAACCGAGCAATAGATTTGGTTAGTGCGTCGTTGCAAGAAAAGGTTGCAGCAGATAGGACAAGAGACGGTCTGAGGTGCGGGCTTTTCTTTCCCCAAAAGGCGGTGATAACGTTCACGGGCTAAAGCTCTGCGCTTGGTGATGTTGCGGTAATAAGAGGCTTTAGAACGGCATGAAGAGGAACAGTAGCGACAATGGCTCCTAATTCCAGCTGGCAGTTCTTTTCCGCAAAAGGCGCAAGTCATGACGAATCACCGAGAAAAAAATCAGAAAGGAATATCGTCGGGGTCAACAGGTTCACCGCCGAAGTCGTCGTCCTTATCATCCAATATTGCCTTCAACGCTTTGCCTAGCATGGTATCAAGTCGTTTGGTGTCGGGAACTTTGAAATTGCCGTCGCAAATGTCGTCATAGGATTTGGGGAATTTGATATGAATAGCTTCGGCGATGTCTCCGTCGCGGCGTTGATATTCCTCGTAAGCGAAGACGAAACCGCAAAAAAGCCCACACAAAGAGGCGGGTTCAAAATCGGCGATATTAATTTTGTACTTGGGATTAGAACGCTCAATGCAGGTGATGAGCCCCTTGAAGAAAGAGGCGACGCGCCCGCTCTTATCGAAAACGAGTTGGCGGTAGATGCCTGAGTTATCCCACTTTTTATCGGGATTGAATTTACGAGCGGCGTCGGTGGCGTTCTTGAAAAAGTTTTGGAATTTGCCCTCGGCAATGTCGACAGAAAGAACAAGCATTAAATTGCCGGCTTTGGAATTGGAAAGTTCGGCGTTGATGATCCTGCAAATGTAACCGCCGGCGGGGAGCTTGACGAATTCGCCGGGGTTAGAGGCTTGAACGTCGTTATAACCGCGGTCGTTAAGATTGATACCCATTTAATCATCTCCGTTTTCGTAATGGTTGATGGTGTCGATGATGAGCTGAAAGTCATTGGGGATTTGAGTAGGAAAGCAACCTTCGGGCGAGCGGGCGGTAGAATTGATAGGGCAGGTCTCGAAGAAATGATTACCGTCGGCGTCGATTTTGGCGTAGAAGACGTAAAGGAAACTTCCCTCAATGCGGAATTTGTCTTTGAGCTGCCGACCGGGTGTAAGCAGATGGTCAACGTCGCCTGGGGCAAAAGAATCGGCGCATTCGACGTGAGCGGTGAAAATGACGGTCAAGTCGTCGCGCATGTTCTGAGCAAGCTTGATAATACGCTTGGTCTTTTTGGCAAGCTCGGCGTATTTCTCGTAAGGATTCTTGGGAGTGTGCCATTCGTCGTAGAAAGTTTGCTCGTTGACGAGGGCATTGTTAAAGCCGTCGACGCCGATAACGGAAATGTGATTGTAGGAATTGTCGGCGGCGATTTTCTTAATGGAGCTGTAGATTTTGTCGAGTGTGTCCAGCGAGAAAAAATTTTTCTTGTCAGCGGAATAATCTTTTTTGAAACCGCGCCACGGCAATGCGCCCTTGTTGTCGACGTCAAGGATAATGGTTTTGTCGGGGTCAAGGGTCTTGAAGGCGAAGGATTTGCCTGAGGCGGGTTGTCCGTAGACGAGTATAGGTCTGGCCATTAAAAATCCTCCTCGGTATTCCACAAGCGGGCTTTAGCTTCCAAAAGAATCATGCGCTGTTCGTGATACTGCTCGGCGAGTTCGCGGCTGTTGTAAAAGAGCTCGCGGAAATGGGCGGCTTCGGCGGAGACGCGCTGATAATCGGCATCGAGAGCCATAACCGCGAAATTAATGCGGCTGTCCATATGTTCTTTTTCATCAAAGGTCAATGTGAATCACTCCTAAAAAAATTTCTTCAAGTCAACCCACCGTCGCCGATGGGCTGAACTGAAGATTAGGGAGATTTTCTAATGGGCAACAAATTTTAGGAGGGTGCGTTGCAAAGGCTACTTATCTCCGGATAAGTCAAACGCATGGCAACGCGTTGAGCCCAGTCCCCGCAGGGCTCACAGTAACCGCCGCGAAGAAAACGGCGGCCGGTGTCAACCTTGCGGGGAAAAATTAGCAGGCGGACGTCAAAGCCTGATTATTTTCAAGCGAGACGAGCTGAGCTTTCTTCATAAAAACTCCTCCTAAAAAAATTACGGCTTTTTGTAGTTAAAAGAATCAAAAAAAATGACTTCCATAGGAACGTTAAATTTCATTTCCATTTGCAACATGGTTGCGTTGTCGGGTACGGTACGTCCTATTTCCCACGACTGCCAGCCTTGCTGTGAAACATTAAATTCTTTCGCAATCTCTGCCTGAGATTTGCCGCCGCGCAAGTCTTTCAGAAGATTTTTTTTCATGGGAATCTCCTTCGCTAACTTAACTTTGTTGTAATACTACAACTTCAAAACGTAGTTGTCAACGAAAAGTTTTAAAAATTTTGTTGTAAGGCTTTAAAACTACAACAACATGAAGTATAATCCGCATAAGGAGGTGAGCGTGATGATTGTCGAAAGGCTCAAAAGTTTAAGGAAGTCAAGGCAAGTTTCACAGAAAGATTTTGCAAAAGCACTGAGGGTGTCACAACAGACCGTAGCAAGTTGGGAAGTCGGGCGAACAGAGCCGTCTAATTTGGCGTTGAAAGATATAGCGGATTATTTTAACGTGACGACAGATTATCTGCTCGGTCGCGAAACGGCGGCAGTCCCCCTATCCAAAAAGCAAACGACTTTGCTCAGTATGTTTGACGGACTAAACGACACGGGACAAAGCACGCTGATGAATGTAGCGGGTTCGCTGAAAATGTCACACTCAAAACAGAGTCGGGCGGCAGGAATAGTGCAGAGAAATAGCGGCGGCACAAATTTTCTCGCAACAGGCGGGAACAACAATTACAGCATAGTAACGCCGTGATTTTTGAGGTGTCGTAATGGAGTGGTTTTCAAGATTGTGCCGTCAAGTTTCCAAAGTTATGATTATTATCGCGGTTTTCAGTGGCGTGGTGTTCTTAGTTTTGTTTGTTAAAGAAGTTTATCCTTATGTAAAACAAAGCAAAAATAAAAATTGGAGTGAAAAAACTCCAAAATTCGTTGTTGGTTATCTCAAAGAAGGTGCAATGTGGGGCGATAAAAATGATAGAGTGCATTACAATGAGGAAAATACCAAAATTGAAATAATCAGCGGAAAAATAGTAATGTCGGATGGGAATGAGGCGGTTCCGTTTGAATTTTTGGAAGGCGAAAATATTGGTATCTGGGGATATACAAGCGAGAAATTCTTAACGCGAATTCCTGAATCTGTTCCTAAATCGGAAGGCTTAGACAGAATAATTCGTGCTACGCCACGGAAAATTTGTGCCTGTGTAGTTAATGTCAGCGATATAGATACGGTCGTTAAATTTTCCAAATTAAAAGATGAAACTGTGTACAATTTGCTCAATAGCACGATTGATTTTTTTGTGATTGAAGATGAAACTAGAGTCAGATGTTACTACGGCGAAGAATATAAAGAATTTGTTCCGGTGATATTTTATGAAGGGGAATACAAAGGACGGCGGGCGTATGTTCTTAAAAAACGATTGCAAGAGGAATAGAAGAAGAAAAAAAATTCTCGACGGTCGCGATAGTAATTGTGAGGTGTTATGAGCAACTCAAAAGAAAAGAAACGAGAAAAAATCTGTCCGCATTACGATGGATGTCCCCGACGGCTACACCCGCTATCTGCAACGGATAGCCCGAATATGGCGGCGCACTTGGGTTTTAGATTTTCATATACTGTATTGGCGTGGTTTATTCTGGGTTATAAAGTGAATGAAGGCTTTTTCGTCTCTATGTTTTTTTTCGTTCTGCCGGTATTCATGGATTGTGTGAAGTATACTCCGTTGAAGAAATTGCGAAAGTACATTAAAATGGTATCAGTATTGGCGACGGGACTTTTGTTATTTGTATCGATTCTTGGAGTATTCGGGATATATACTTTGAGCAAAGAAACAGGGGAATGGCAAATAGTATCTTCAAATTTTGTGGTGGACTTGCCGAGCGAAATAGGCTTAAATTGGTTATGGGGATTACTCATACTGATAGTACTGGTTACTTTTGTTGATTGGTTATGTAACTACACAAAGTTAGATGGAGGCTGATTGTTATGATGGCGACCAAAGTTATAATCGTATTGATAATAATCTGCCTCGGCACCTGCATTGCAAGTATTTTGAAGTTGGCAGCAAGGAAACAGTTGACGGTTTTTGGTGTGTTTTTTTCAATGCTTATGCCAATTTTGATGTTGCGTTTTATGGTGCACTTTTTCAGACACGTTTATAAAAAAAATATAAAAGAGCTTGCGTTTCCGGAGAAATTTTTTGATACGATTAAGTTCGTGTTTATTGAAATTCAAATAATTCCTCTTATCCATACAGCTATAGTAGATGGAATTGCTTCATTACAAGAAAAGTCGTCGCTCTCCAAAATTTCTTTCCCCCTAGATAAGAAAAACAAGTTTCTCAAAGTGTTGATAGAAGATTTTCATCAAAAAAAGTTTCTGCCGAATAGTCCTGCGTGAGCAAATGCGTTGTAAGAGAAAAAGCCTCTCCACAAAAGGGAGAGGCTTAACTTTTATCTGTACAAAATATTTCCGTCGAAAAATTTGTTGCCGATAACAAAGCGGTCGGTAAACTGCCACATGAAACCCTTGAAGTCATCCTGCAGGCTCCATTGAGCATTCCAAATGGGTGCGCCGAGTTCCTGCCAATCAATGTAATCAGTGAGCCAAGAATAGCTGGCGTAGACACCGCAATCGAGCGGCTGAATCGAATCGATGAACGCGCGGCAGATATTTGTGACGTTGCGTCGCGTGAAAGAAAACCCGTGGCGCGATTTATATCCATCGTCGTCTTCCATGTCTAGGAACACGGGCAGTTCAAGCAAGACGCCCGCCTCCTCAATAATCCGCTTGCAGAAGAGAGCTTCGGTGATGGCGTCCTGAGGAGTGAGGGCGTAGGAGTAATGATACGCGCCGCAGATGAGCCCGTGGCTGTGAGCGTCGGTGACATTGCGGGCAAAAGTTTCGTCAAGCACTGATTTGCCATAGCCCGTGCGGCAGATGACGAACTCAATGCCCGCGTCCCTCACGTCGCACCAATTAATTTCGCCGTTGAAAACTGAAACGTCGATTCCTTTCATGAAGAATTCCCCCTAATGGCAGCAAAGGTTAGGATACCCTTGGAAGTAAAAACGGACAGAGTGCCGTTGTCAAAATCAACCTGAATGTTATCAAGCTTAATCTTGTCAGCGGCACTCATAAGCCCCGCGCTTGCATGAGAGGCAAGGCGGCTATCCTGCTCTTTGCGAAACCTTTGCAGGAGCTCTTTAATCTGCTCGTTGTTAGCCATTAATCGTTGAAGATGTCGGCAACGTCGGAGGCGTCGAAGGTGGAATTAGATTCCTCGGCAAGGCGCGCCAAAAGCTTCTTATCGGCGTCGGTGAAGTCATTGGAGCTGAGGACTTTTCCGTCGACCTGCTCAACGTATTTGCCGTCGAATTTGTCTTCAATGTTAGCGACCTCGTCTTCCAAGGTACCGATGTCGCCTTTAACGGAATTGAGAGTGGAATTGGGAGCAAATCTGGCGGCGTATCGCCTGTCCAATTCGATACGAACGTCGCGAACAAAGGCTTTGACTTGCTCCTTGGTAACGGAATTAGCCATGATGAAACCTCCTATTCGCTAAGTTCGATTTTGGTTTTCTCATTCTCAATGGATTCGGCTTGGGTGATACCGGTGCAAGTGGAGTTGGAGTTGCCGAGGAGAATGTTGTTGTTGACGATGCAGTCGTTAAGGTCGTCGATATCGGCGGCGGCGACAGAATCTTTGGGATTGTCAATAATAATGGAGCCTGTGCTGCCGTCGGTATAACTCAACGTCAACTGCAAAGATTTTTTGGTAGTGATAGTGTCAGCCATGATTAACCCTCCAATACCGTGAAAAGTTCGAAACGCCCAGCGTAGTACCGGTCGGTTTCTTTTGATTCGACGATGACGGAGTGCCCGGCGGTCGCGTTCGTTGCCGTCTGGTCGTTGACGATACCAATGTAGAGGCGGTATACGCCGGTGTCGGCACCGAGGCGGATTGTTGTGCACCACGTCGTGTTGTCGTTGTTGACAATGGAAAGTTCGCCGTCGGTTTCGATGTCAATCGGAAGATTTGTTCCGTTCAAGCAGAAAGAGCGAGTGAGCGTGGAAGGAACGACGGTCGAGTCCAGCGTAATGCTCGGCGTGAGTTTTGCCACAGCGGCGGAGATGTTGGTTTTGTCGACACGCTCAACTTTGGTGAGAGTGCTGTCGGTAAGAGCGGTAATCTTTTGTCCGAAAGATTTGAGCGCGTTATTGTCGGTGTCGGGGTTGATGTTGGGAATGGTTTTCTGAACGAGCTGATTGTTGGAATCGGAGCTCGTGACAATGAGTTTGGTATCAGCCATGATTAGTCACCCTCCTGAACAGCGGGATAGATAACGGTCGAGTTGATGTTTTCAAGCGTAGCGTCGAGGATACGGTTGAATTTGCCGTTTGTGCCGTCGAAGTCGTCGGCGACGAAGAAATCGGGGAGGCCGTCGGCGGTACCTGCGGAGAGGCTGGCGTTAATGGCGTCGACGGCGGTTTTGACGTTAGCGGCAGTAATGCTATCGGCAACGGTTTCGGTATAGATACGAGTGAAATCGGAGCCCGCATAGCCGAAGGTGAGCGAAAGGGATTTAGCCATGATTAGTTCGCCTCCTCGGTGATGATTCTCTGCATGCCGTCGGCGACAATGGTAACGCCGATGATAGCAAAGATTTTGTTGAGCTGAGCAACGGCGTTATCGTCGGTAGTAGCGGCAGTAGTAATGCCATTGACGGAATGGAATTCGCCGTTGGAATCTTTAGCCCAGATGATAGCAGTGGGCTTTTGACTGAAAGTCATGAGAAAAACCTCCTTAGAAAGAATGAGCCTGTATCCGCGTCGGAAAAAACCACGGGCGGAGGACGAGCAACCGGCATAAAAATCACCTCAAGGGTCTTTGAAAATATCTTCTATGTCAGCGTCGGTGAAGGAATCGAAACCGGACGAGGAGCCGGTCGAAGAGCCAGCCGCCGCATTGACGACAAAAGAAACAACGTTGACGCGAACATGCCCGCCGCGCTCAGTGCACCGCAAATAAACGTTGCCGCTGAATGAAATGCTATTGAGCGGATAAAGCAGGAAAGTATTGCCCGCCTCGGCAGAGTCGGAAATTTCAATGGAATAACATTGACTGGTATTTTGAATGGTGCCGCGTGTCTCGGTGATTTTGGTGAATTCGTCGCAGATGTTGTAAAGCAAGGGAATCACTCCTTCCGCTGATAGCCGTTGATTTTGAAAGATAACTCACGAACTTGTTCTTCGAGGCGTTCAATTTTGTGAGCATGCTCAAAATCGCGGCGCTCAATTTCTTTGGTAAAAATATCCATGACTTTAGCGAGTTCCTTGAAAGTCTTGTCTTGCTCTTTCAAGGTGTTATTGACGCCGTAAAGAGTGTAAAAGCAAATGCCGACAGGCGCGCCGACGTTCATCAGCAGTTTAAGTAAGAGCTCACCTTCCAAATGAATCACCTCCTAATAAAAAAGCCGCTTACGCGGTCTAGGTTAAATTTATTTCTTTGATACGCTTATGCCAGTTCTTGTAATTTTTCATGGGTCGGAGCCTTTGATTTATTATTTCGCCTCCTACAACATGAAAATGCGGGCTCGTTACACCATAGTCACTTGTGGTGTAACGAACGTCTACGCTCGGATAAATTAATTCCAGCGTGCCATTTTTGTATAGATACAAGCCCCAATTGCAGTATAACGAAGCAGGGTAACAACCTTGCCCAGGCCACATATTTTTGCCAGTGTCAATACTTTCTGATGGATATGTAGTATCTTCTGGATAAATTTCGCCGTCGAAGTAGAAGTTATCGGAAGAGTAAAATAAATAGCCGTCTGAAACTCGTGTTATCATGTACCGAGTAGGAGTGAGAGCAAATATGGTAAATAATTCTTTGCCAATAGGTGAAAAAAATTTTTTTCTGACAAATATATATTCTACGCTTGGCGGGGTCGATGCTTGCAGTCTTTCGTATGTTTCCAGTTCATCCATAGTGTAATAGAAACCGTCTTGCAAGGGGAGTATTGCCTTGTCCACTAAAGCGTTCACTTCTGCCGTTGCAGGATAATTGTAGTGGACTGGCTTTCCCGCCATCATGCTGCCAGTAAGGTTGTAATTTGAGGCGCGGGCTAAGGTTTTGCCATTTTCTACTATTTCCACAGCAGTGTAAGTCATGATTTCTTGAGTTCCGTTTGACGTAGTAATTGCTAATTCACTACAATAAGCAGTCGAGTATGTTTCCCCTTTAATTGGTGTTCCTAAGTCCCACACATAGAGGTCAACCCAAGGTATTTTGTACGTAAAACCAGTATTAGGGTCTATTACACCTCCGTATTTCTCCACGTAGTAACTAAGAGGACGATAAATGCCTGCGCTTTCATCCCATACATATGCTCTTTGTCCGCCGTATTGTCCTATAAGAAATATATCTTGGTCTAAGTAACAGCCTCTACCGGTATCTAGCACGTGTTCAACAAACCAGTCATTTTCGTTTTCAATAAAAGCGAGCAGAGAGAGAATGTCGAGATCATGGTCGTGTAATTCTGCGTATGCAGGAGGTGTAGGGCACCTTGATAGAGCGAGTTTGTTCAATGATTTTGTTGGAGTTTTACCAACCACGGCACCGTTTTTCCAAATTCTTATAGTATATGGGTCGTCGAGATAATCGAAATTTGTTTTTTCGCTATCACTTTTTGCGTCAAATTTTCTTTGCAGTGTCAGGTAATATCGGTTGCCGTTTTTAGCTATATTAGCACTAACGAGTAATTCTAATGTGTCTCCATCTTTTGCTGTTTTTAAATCAGTAGTGTCTGCATAGATTAGAACGTTGCCGCGCGTGTCATTAATCATCAGCGAGTATTCTTTATCAAGCTCTCCGATTAACTGTAACTTGTCTCGATAGAAAATGTAGCATTGCTTGCCGGCAAGAATAGGAATAGCCTCATCGCCGCCGCTGGTGATAACGGGCGGTTGCTGAGCCTCTTGGAAATGCCCGTAAACACAGCGACCGTCCGTCCAAATGCGCTCGCCGACAGAAACGCGCTTGTTGCCAATACATTTGAGCCATTTACCGCCTGCGAAAACTTTAGAGCCAGAGACAATCTCGGCAGTAACCCTGTACATGATTCAAGCTCCCACGATAATGGCTTTGCCGTTATTGGAGCGTTGAGCCCAAACGCGACTGCCCTCGAAAACACTGCAATCAACGGCTTGCTTGAAAGGAAAAGACTTCGCGCCTGAAACGAACATGCCGTTCTTGATAGTGCCGCGCATGGCGCGAGCCTCGTTGCTAACTCTCTTATCAACGGCGGCTTTAAGTGAATCGGCTAATCTCTGAATACTCATGATTATTCCCACCTTATCAATTGTAATTTTTGAATGAATTTTCTCGGCGTGAAAGAAATGTTGTTGGACACGAGGAAATAATCTTTGCCGTCGAGCGAAACCGTGTCGGTAAAGTCAACGATATGCTCAATCTCCGGCACGCCGTTATCAACCTTAGAGATAAGGTCAACAGTTACGGTCTCAACGATTTTCCTATGAAGAGCGCGTAAATCCTCATTCAGTTGGTCTTTGAAAGCCGATTCGCGCACAGGAAAAGAATCATCGACAATGAGCGACAATTCATCAGTATCCGCGCTGATTTCCTCTGGTTCGTTTTCTATATCTATAGTCACCGACGAATTGAATATGCCCTGAATTCGGTCGACAGTGTAAGGCGAAACGGCACCGCCTGGCTTGCCTTGAGAAATATTTGCGCCTTGAGGTTGACCGTTAAGAAAAACGGTCTGAGCGTAAAAACCGTTGCCGAGAGGCACGTGATGAGTTTCGCGGATATTAATTTCCGTAATGTCATCGTTATGACTGGAAAAATCAAGAGGTTCAGCCTTCTCGTATTCTTTGGTAACTGACTTCTCGTATTCCGCGAAAAGATAAAGCTCGTTGTCTCCGACGGTTTTGTAATGATAGTTCGTTGTATCGGTAGTTTCAGTTATTGTTGTAGTATCGCCTTCAATCTCCTTTGCTATCGTGTGTTTTGATTTGGCTTCAAGGTAGTATGTGTTTTCTGTTTCAATTTTTTCTTCGCCGCTTTCAGAGCCGCTCGTCTTTATTTCTGTATGAGTTCTGTAGCTATAGCTTGTGCTTGTCTGGTGCACCATAATTTTTCCGTCTTCAGCTGTAGATTGAATTCGAAGCTGTTCTTGGACAAGCAGACCGCCGGCATAAGTGTATGAAATGGATAACGTCGGCGAGGAAAGAAATAATGTGCCAGAGAACTTGTGCTTTTTGTTATCGTCATCATCATCGTCGTCATCGGTTTTATTGGGGTTATAGCAAAGCACGCGATTAAATTTACGATTGATAGTCGGTCTGGAATGCGGCAGATTGGTAATGTCAAAAGAGCTGTTGTCGCCTTCCTTGCCGCGCTGAATGCAATAGAGTTTCTTGCCGCGAATGAAAACGTTAATTTGCCGCTGAGGCACGCGAGAAGTCCACCCGAAAAGATTGTTCAAAAGGTCGGCATAAGTCATAACGCTGCCGTCTTCAATGTTGCTCGGAGTAAAGTCATCAATCGAAACAAAAATATTGTCCGAATCGAAACCGAGTTTTTTCCCTTCCTCCTCAATGATTTTTTGTGCCGTGAAGTATCCTCCGCCGTCTTCGGCATTCTCGTCGAATTCGTCGGCGTCGTCATCTTTTGTCTTAACGGTAAACCAAGTATAAAGCAGGTCGTCAACGTTGTATTTGCCCCTAACGCTTTGAACAAGGTCTCTTTGAGTAGTCTCTTCGACAATCCAAGAAAATTCGTAGTCAAGCAATTTCAATTCGATAGTGTCCTGAATATTCACGGGCACGACAATGTTAAACCGAAAATCATCAGAAAGAGTTTTCTCGGCGAGCGTGATATTAATCGCGGTCACGCCGTATTGTTTGAAAGTATTTACAAGCGAGTTGGGATTGTCAGAGCGTAATTTGCTCGATAACAAACGTCGCGGCTGAATGAAATAATTGAAGATATGAGGAATGCGAATAACAGTCCGCGCAAGGGTTTTCTCGGAGCGAGTGATTTTTCTTTCGGTATCAGCGCGGGCACAATCGCGCATCCTGAGCAAAACGTCTGCGGAAACTCTTTCGGACGTCGCCACCTGTCGGAAAGTATCAGCGGCGGTCTTTTCAAGATTTTTGATGGTGCGCGAAGTGTCGGCAGAAAATTTTTCTCCGATACCTACCTTGCGAAGGGTATTAAATCTAAAGGTCTCAATGTGTAATTCGCCGGCGACGACGATTCGCAAAAGGTCGACGGAAATTTTTTCATCCTGAATTACTTTGCGAAATAAATCCGCCGTCAATTTCTCCGTGTTCTTGATGTTCCTTTGCGTGTCGGCAGAAATTTTCTCGGAGGCGGGAATAAATCTTTCGGGCAGAATACTGGCGAAGAGAAAAGGCTTAATTGCAACTTCATTGGCGAGCGTTTCATCTAAACCAATCTCGGCATTGGAAATAATGACATTGGAAAAAAAAGTACCTGAGCCGTCTGACTGCAGGTAAATGTTAGCGAAGTTAGCTCCGCGATTTACGTTGCCAGTGTAAGTGTAAATTTTGTTACCGTCAACCCACGCTTCGACAGTGCCGTTGCTTGTGCCGCTGACCATGTGTAGCAAAATCGTTTGCCGAGTGTTCCTTACACACACGCCGCTGAAGTCTTTAATCCTGCTGCCATTGCTCCACAAACCAAAATCGTATGCGCTACTACTTGAATAAGAGCAAACACCCGCCGAGCCATTGCTCCCTTCATTGTAAGCGCGCCAGCGATGAGAGCCGTTGAAGTACACGTCGAATTTAATCCACACTTCGGCAGTGGCGGGCAAGTCAAAACATTTAGCACGGGCAGTCTGATAAAAAGCAGTGCCCGTCTTAGATTGCGAGGCGGGCAGGTTAGTTAAGGTCGTGCCTGTAGTTAGGAGTGAATCGGCGGTGCCCGCATTTTCATATCGCCACGTATTGACATCAAGATAATAAAGCTCCGCCAAAAGAATCACGCTCCCGCTTTCCAGCCGAACTGCATTTTCTGCAAATCGGCTATGGTCGTATTGCTAAGTGTTCGGCAACTTTGAATCACGGATTCGGTATCATCCGAGAGACTGAAAGAATCATGCTCCGTGACAATGCCGCCCGACTTCGACAAGCTCGTCAATGATGCTTCTCCTTTGGTAGTCTTATAGGCAGGGTTGCCGACGAGCGCAACGCCCGTAACCGGTGAATTAATTCCGTGGATTGCGCCGAGAGTTGCGGCGTCAACAGATTGGAGTAAAGACTGATTAGCAGCGTCGGCAATGTAAAGTCCATTCTCGCCCGCAGTCATATCGGTATCCGTCGCAGTTATTGGCAAGGCAACGACATCTTCTCTGATTGAAATTTCTTGGTCGGACAAAATAACATTCGATATAGCCGTTGCTCCATCGGTGCTATAGAGTTCCGCCACTTTTCCGTTATTTTTTGCGTTGTAGGGAATTGAACGCCCAGTCGACCGTGGTAACTTAATGTTGTTTATTGTGCACTCCATGTAAGCAGTCGCGGCGTCCCCGAATACCAAGTGGAAAAGAATTCGGTTTATAGTTCCGAGCTTTAATCCGCTATCCTCTAGAGTGGCGGCAAAATCATTGCTAGTATTACCGCTGGGATATCCCGCCATCACACTGCCAATCTGATACATACCCCATCGTAGCTGAAGGACTATGTACAATCCGTATCGGTATGTAGCAGGTGCCGAGCAATATACATGGTAATAACCCTCCTCAGGCGGCAGATACCAATTGAACTTCGCCCAGAATTCATCCCCCTGAGCAAACTCTGAAATCGTTATTCCCTTTCTGTAACCGGTCTGTCTAAAAGCCACGCCCGTCCTGCTGTAGGTTGAATCAATTAATTCAATTGCAGTGCAGTCGCTGTCGAGCAAAGACACATAACCGGGATTTATATACCTGAACGCCATGACGCTCACTCCGTCGCGACGACAAGCCCTTCGGCTATCAAGTCAACAGTCCTATCATTCTGCGGGTCTTCGCCGACAGTGGAGGAAACCTTAACCCAAAAAATAGAATTCGTCGCCGCCACTCCCGATAAAATCAAAGTAGAGCCCCATTGCGCCATTGTTAGAGCGGTCGCCGCGTCCGCATAATCTTCATCCGTTCCTACCTGCCATTTCGCGGCGTTCGCCCCCTCAAAATAAATTGAAGTGTCGCCTTCAACCTCGTACCCTGTATCACAACGAACGGCGCATTTAACCGCCTTGGTCTCCGCCTTATTCGCGTCTAATGTCACGCTGAGCGGGAGAGTATCATCGCTGCTTGAAATTTCCGTGCCGTCGGTGTCGCCCGCCGTCGGGTTATTCATATACAAATGCAAATGTCTTGCCATTTCCCATTCCTCCCGATTTAGTAATGCATATTGTCAACCGTCGAATTTTCCCAGAATTCGAGCTCTGCCCAGTAATAGTCTTTCTCGTAACGTTCAACGTAACCATACTTTTTAACCACAACACGCATATTGGTTAGCTCAAGCCCGCTGACATCGCGAATTGTGATAGGCGTCCTATCACGGCAATAGCCGGAAAGGATATTTGCATTATCCGCCGACAAGGTCACCTTGCAAGAATAGGCGTCGCCCGCTTCAACGCGTCCGAAGTCTTGAATAACAACTCCGCCGATTGTCTCAATGCGGGTTTGCCTGTCGTCGGGAATCACATTCCAATCCTCGGTACAGAGCGTTTCAATTTCCCCAATCTTAATATGCAAATGAATCGCCCCCTATCGCGCTGAGGATTTTCGGCTCAATGATATCGGCGACTTGCTCCGCCAGTTCCTGAATGTGGTCGTAATCCCACGCGTGAGCTTCTTGAATTTCCACGCTCGTATCCACTGAAATATTTTTTACTTCTTGAGGCTGTTGCGCGTTTGCTTGCGGCAATGAAAAATTAGCGAGAGCCGCACTTAGCTCGCTGATTCTAACCGTGACTTCCTGAATGCCCGTCCCCGCGATAGAAAACAGTTGAACGAAATTTTGTAAACTCGGCTCAATGCTTGTAGGCACTGCCGAAAAAGTTCCCGTCGCGCCCTGTACCGCCGTATTCAATTCTCCTAATGAAATTTGCAAGCCGCTTGTGTCCAATGGAGTTTCCTCGTATACGGGCGTGTTAGTTTGTGCCATTTCCAATTCGAAAAGTTTTTCTGTCACACTCTGCACTGCCGTTTCCAATCCCGAAAAACTTTCTGTCGTGCCCTGCATTGCCGTTTCTAATTCCTCGAATGAATTCTGCAAAGTGCTTGTATCTACCGACGCTTCTTCATATGTCGGCGCGTCGAATTCCGGCACTTCCATTTCGGAAATTTTTTCTGTTGCGCCCTGCACCGCCGTTTCCAATTCCCCGAATGAATTCTGCAATCCGCTTGTGTCTATAGAAGCGTCCTCGTAAGCAACAGGACGATTAAAATCGTAATCGTATTCGGGGACGCCGTAACTTTCATCAACCTGCGGCACGGAGGACACTTGCTCGGCGGTCTGCTGTACCTGCTTGCCAAAATCCTCTAAATTTTGCTCCACGGTTTCTGTAGCCTTCGCCACGGAATTGAAAGCCTCCGCGACCAATTCGCTATCCTTCGGTTGCGCCATGTTCGTTATTTCGGTCGAGCCGTCTGGCTTTATATATGTTTTTATTGGAAGTGACGAAATGTATTCCGCTATCAATTCACCGTCTTGCGGTCTCTCTTTGTTTGTTATTTCAATTGAGCCGTCTGGTTTCTTATATGCTCTTATTGAATCAGCAGTTGCTTTAGTTGATTCAGCCAAATTATCAAGTTGTTGCGCGGCTTCCTTAGAGGCGTCGGAGGTTGCATAAAGGTTTTCCGGCAATTCTACCGGTACAGAATCTGCCGAGAAAATATCTTTCCAGTTGGGCAACAAACTGTTTGTAGCTTTTTCCTTCGCCTCCTTATATGCTTCGAGATTTTCGGGCGTCATCTGTTTCGCCAATTCGGGGCTGATGCCGCTTTTTTTCTGTATCAACTTTAGAAGTCCCTCGTAGCCTTCCTTTAGAAAAACTGCAAATTCTTCCGCTTCTTGCTTCAAGGTATTGAGTGCTTCATCGCGCAGAGCTTTATTTTTTCTTTCGGCTTCCTCCATCGCGGCTTGATATTTTTTCGCGGCGTCCTCATAAGCCTTCGCTATAGCCTTCGCCCTGTCTTCCTGTGCTTCCTGATACGCTTTATCGATTTTCTTTTGAGCTAACTCGGCGGCTTCTACTTCGTCCATGCCCTTTTGAATCCAAGCCTGCCGCTCCTTTTCGATATTGGCGAGTTTGTTTTCAAGGTCGGTTCTATCGAGAGCCGCCACGCTGTCCCGAATTTCATTCAAAGTCGCCTCGGTCTCTTCATGCGCCTGCCGAATTTGTTCTTGCGCAAGCTGTTCGGCTTGAGCTTCGGAGGCTCCCTTATCAATCCACGCTTGCTTTTCCTTTTCAATTTGTGCCAGCCGTTTTTGAAGGTCATTCTGGTGTAGTGAATTAATGCTGTCGGAGAGTTCTTGTTCAATATTTTTTATGTAGCTGTTCAAACTCTGTTGAGCAAGTTTTTCCGCCTCCACCTTTTCCATGCCGACTTTAATCCACGCGTCTTTTTCGTCTTCAATTTCAATCATGCGATTTTCTATCGCAGTCTTATCGGCTGATTCAATCCTCTGCCTTATCTCGGCTAGCTTAGCTTCTTTTTCCTCTTCAATCTGAATTTGCTTCGCCGCGTAGTTGTCATCGACAGCCCCGCGTTCGTCCTCTAACGTAACGTCTTGCCCCGTGACATTTTTAATTAGTTCCTCGGTCTCCGTGATTATCCTGAGCTGTTCATCTTTCCAGCGTTCAAGATCATGCAAGCTGTTTTCATAACTGCTGTGATTGATTTTGTAGATAATGTCGGCAGTCTCTTGTTCCCGCTTGATTCTCTCCTCATTGAGCCGAGTTTCAGTCCCTTCTAACTTTTGGGATTGTTCAATCGACAAACCGCTAAGTCCGAAGGAACTTTCCATTTGCGCTTGCTTGGCGTCATTTTTTTCTTTAGCGGCTTTTTCCGCCTCCGCCCGCGCCTTTTTGAATTCGTCAATCTCTTTACGATATTTCGCAATTGCCAAATCAGTTGAGTTTTGAATAGGAGAGGTCAACGCGTAAAAAGCCGTCATTGGCGCAACATTCATCAGCGCGGAAAGGTCGTCGCGTTCTTGCCCCCATTTTTCAAACATCTTGCCGAGCGTCGTCCCTTTGTCCTTAGCTTCATCAATCGCCTTTGACAAAGAAATAACGCCGTCCGTGAGTTCGTTTAACATGCGAACAGGAACAGCCATAGCGTCGCCGAGAAATTTTATATTTTCCTTGTTCGCCGCAATGACTTTCGTTAATTCCCCGAATCTTTCGGTTGCCCTCGGAACAATTTCAGCGACGACCGGCATTAACGCGGCAGAAAACGCCCCGCCCAATTGTGCCGTCTGCGCGTTAAGCGTATTAATTTCGCCTTGAATGGAATGAGCCCATGTCGGATTAGCGAGCCCGTTTTTGACGACCTTTTTCGCCTGCTCCACATTGTCAGCAAAATCTTCAAGGTAAGTAATAAAATCAGCCGACCAGAACTTACCGCCGACAAGGTTACGAAAAGCCGCGCCGTTACCTTCAGCTTGCGCCGCTTTCAATGCCTTGCCCAATTCCGCCGACAACTCAATCGCATTCTTGATTCGCCCGTTCGCGTCGGTAACTTCGGCTCCATAGCGTTTCATAACCTGCGCGGCAACATTACCTTCGTCCGCTTTAGTCATTTGCATACTGAACCGTCGGAGAGAATTATTGACTTCGCTAATCTCAATGCCCGTGACTTTAGCTATCGTCGACAATTTCCCCATGTCAGCAACGCTAAGTTGCATTCCGCGCGACATGACATAAAAAGAATCTCCGCCTGCTATCGCGGGTTTCGCCATTTCGAGGAGAGAATTTTCTATCCCCTTAATGACAAGAGGAATAGCGGCAAGCGCGGCAACCGCTCTGCCCGCCGGATGAGGAATTGCGCCGATTATTTCAAGCGATTTTGTGATAGCACCGTCCGCCGACTGCGAGGCGTCTCTTATCCCGTTAAATGCGCTTGTTATCTGATTTAACTTGTTGGCTACGTCGCCCTTGATATTCAAGTAACCGCTGAGCAAATTATTTGTCTTCGGCGGCTTAATCCTGTTTAACTCGTCGATTTTCGCCTTAAGTTGGTCTATCGCCTGAATTTGTTTCTGAATCTCGGTCTGCAGATTTATCGTCTTGACATTATTTAAGCCGTTCGCGCTGACAGAGGCTCCGAGCGCGCGTTTCATTTCGGCAAGCTTTTGATTCTGCAGGTCAAGTTCCCGATTCAACCCTTGCACGTGAGCTTTCGCCTTGTCGAATTCGCTTGCCGCCGCTCCGAGTTTCGATACATCAATTTCAGTTTTTACCCGAATGTTTTCAATCCGCGCATTGATTTGAGCAATTTTTTCGCTAACGGTCGCCTCAACCTGTTTGAGCGAATCCGCGCGAATCTGCAGATTAATATTCGTGCCCTGCAGTTCCTTGAGCCGCGTTTCCAGCTGAGTTATCTGGCGGATTTGCTCTAAAACATTGCTCTTGATATTAAGCGTCTGAACGCTGTCGCCGCCAGTATTCCGCGCCGACTGATACATTGCCTCGCGCAGTTGAATGAGTTTCTGCCGTTGCAGGTCGAGTTCCTTAGTTACAGCCGCTATATGCGTTTTCTGCGTGTCGAAAACCGCCGTCGCGCCCGTCAACTTACTCGTGTCGATTTCCGCCTGAATTCTTATATGCTGAATCCTTGCGTTAAGCTGAGCAATGCTATTCTGCAAGTGGCTTGTGTCGAGAGAAATTTTTTGAGCGGCTAGCGATTTAAGTTGTTGCTCCAATTTCCCGACAGCGGCTTTCTCTTTCAGAAAAGCTTGTTCGGCTCGTTGCACCGCCATCGCGGTGGAATTTTTATTCGCGGCAACTTGTTTATATGCCGCTTCTAAAATGGCGAGCTTGTCCCTTGATAAAGTAAGTTGCTGATTAAGCCCGCGTTCCTGAATCTCTAAAATCTGAGTGGCGTTTTTCACGGCGTCGAGCGCGGCAACATCAGCCTCAACGCGGAGTTTAATAGTATTCCTCTCGCGATTTATCCGCCCCAAATTTTCAGTAACTGTCTTATCCGCCGCAAGAATATCTGCCTGTAGTTGGCTTAAATCCAGCCCCAATTCCAGATACAGTTTTTCCAGCGTCTTGCCGTCGCTTGCCGCCATTCAATTCACCTCCCATTTCAGAGTATTTGCTCCATAGATGCTACTTTTTTCTTTGTCGACTTTGCACTAAATGCCGCCTCAATTTTGCTGTCCACGACCTCTAAATCAAAAAGCACATCGAGCGGCATAACTTCAACTTCCTCAAAACTCAAATGGTATTTGCTGAGCCAAGTCCTTAAGTGACTTACGTATTGTTCATATGCGGACAAGGTTAATGTTACAGTTCCTGCGCCTTGCCCCCGTCGGAGTTTTTTGAAATCGTAGCTGTCTTAAGCAAAGCAAGCTGAAAAACTGCGCGGCGGGCAGCAATCGAAGCCGGCAAAATTTCTTCAATCGGCAAGTCCAAAATATCTTCCTTAGTCACGCCGTCATAGAATTCCGCCGTAATAGCAGCGTGCCGTTCGAGAAAGTCTGGGTCTGTGAATTGCGGCTGATTGTTATCGAACTCGGAAGCAATCCGATAAGCCCGACCGTTGAGAGCAATCATTTCATGTTCCTTGCCGTCGATTGTCGTTATCCTCGGTCTTTCCATGATTAATCCCTCCAAATTAACGCCTGCAAATGTTTAGAAAAAGTTCCGCAGTTTTACCCCTAAGCCGCCAAAAAACGCCTTGTAGGCGATTCTGAGGGCAATACGGGGCATATCTGCACTTGTCATTCAAACAGCAGAAAAGCCGCCCTGTGTGAGCGGCTCCTGCCGAAAAAGTTTTAGCTGTACAGTTCAATCTCCGAGCTTTTAACCACTTCATATTCGCCGTCAAAGAAATTAACTTCGATAGCAACGAGTTTGTGGAGCGGCGGGTTGATTGCCTGCGTTTTCTCCGCGATGAACGCGTAATTCACGCCGCGAACGGGTTTTCTGCCGCAGAAAAAAACGGGATTGTAATGCGGTGCGCCTGTCATGCCCTTGTCGGAAGTTTCAAGGGCACTTGCCGCCGACGCCACGTCCTGTTCCATTTTGCCGAGCATTCCTTCAAAATTTGCAAACTGCATTTTCCCGAACATAATTTTTTCCTCCAATCTGTCACACTGAATCAAACCACGCGCTTGTTATACTCGCGCTCTTTGTTTCCGTTGAATCGGCTTTTGTGAATAGACTGCCGTCATAAGTTCGCGCAATGAAAGTTCCTTCCATAGAAGGTGCCGTCGGCTCCAGAGTATCCTCTTGAGTATTCAGAGATTCATCCGTCTCCGCGAATTTTCCCTTGTAGAGCTTATAAAAAACGGAACCGCCCGTCATCTTCGTAGCCTCAAAGAGAATCGCAACATACGGCGCATTGTCATCGGCTTTGGCTGTAATTGCCCC
>JAFWWC010000034.1 GCA_017518105.1 Selenomonadaceae bacterium | reverse complement strand
GAAGATTCGACGACGACGCTGGGCGCAACCCCAATATTGACTGTCGAGGATTCTCCAAGCGATTTGACATCGACGACCGTCAACCAATCCTGCATTGCTCCAGTATCGAGGTAAAGGAACGGACTCTTGCAAGATTTCTTCGAGGACGGCTTTAAAATCAAGTCGCCTTGAAGAGAGGACGCCGGGCACGTTTTCCCAGATAAAGAATTGAGGCTTGATTCGTCGAACAAGCTCAACTGCTTTGAAGAATAATCCTGAACGTTCGCCAATGATTCCACTCCTTTTGCCGGCGATAGAAATATCTTGGCAAGGACTGCCTGCCGTAATGATGTCGACGTGCGGCGCGTCGTCAATCAGATTAATATCGCCGAGTTGAATTGTATTTGGGAAGTGGCGGCGGGTAACTTCCATGCAGAAGGAATCAATTTCGCTGCTCCAAAGCGGCACGATACCGGCTCTGCAAGCGGCAAGCTGCCAGCCGCCCACTCCGTCAAAGAGACTTCCGAGCGTCATGATTAAAAAAGCTCAATGCCTGCGTTGCCGTATTGCCTCGATAAAAATCTGTAGAGCGGGGAATCAAAGCGGCAATCGTCGGAGCAAAAATGTTCGTTCGGGAAGTTCGGCTTGAAAGTTTTGCCGCAGATTGAGCAGGTCGCCGAATCACTTATCTGTTGGCGTTTGTCGTGCAGCCATTGCAAAGTAAGTCGCCGATTTAATTTACGTCGGCATTCGGGCGAACAGGTTTTATAATTCCTGTCGTTGTTAAATGCCTTGCCGCAAATGACGCAATGTTTAATCATGATGAGCCTCCAAGAAAATCAGCTGCGGTGTCTCTAACACGACGCCGAAAGTTTCATTAGTCGCGGCGTTTCGTTGAGAGACGACGGCGGGGATACCGTACAAGCCGAGTTGGATAAAAGTCATTTGAACACAGCGGCGGTCGATGTCACTTGCGAAGACGCGAGCGAATCGGCAAGGGTTCACGTTCATATTGAGCAAGGCATTTAAGCCGCCGAGAATCAGCACGCCGGAACCGCAGCAATCCTCTTTAATGGAGACGAAGCCGCGCCGTTGAATTTCATCGCGGACGAGAGCGGGCGTCAAAGTCAATTCGCCGATAATGTTGGCGGTCGACTGCGGAGAAAAAACTTGTCCTGCGTCTTGTTCGAAGAGGTCAAGGTCACAAAAAATTTCACCGAGCATATCTTTGTATTGCGGCTTGGCAGATTCGTTGCAAGGAATTTTTAAATCGAGACCGAGAAAATTATCACGCAAAATTTTTTGACCGATAGCGTCATTGAGAGCACCGGCAAGCGCGGCGAAAAGTTTCATGTGCAAGGGCTTATCGTCGACGGTCGCGAAAGTTTTTTCATCGCGATTGAGCGCGGCGGTTGAAATGGTCAAGAAGTCGTCGAAAAGTTTTGCACGCGAAGAATTTTTTGCGGCGGCGTTGAAGGTGTCGATAAATTTCTTTTGGAAGTGATTCACTCCAAATCGCTCCTCTCACGTCGAATCAAAGAGCCTAAACTCATTCCGCCCGACATACCCAAGTTGCCGCATGTTTCTTTTCTCGGATGTTTCCACCAACGCTTTTCACATTGCTTGCTACAAAAAACCGTTCGCCTGTCGCCGAAAGGAGCGGTAACAACATGCTTGCCGCAATGCCTGCAATCAAAT
>JAFWWC010000033.1 GCA_017518105.1 Selenomonadaceae bacterium | reverse complement strand
TTTTGTAAACAACGTAAAAACTATTTTGGATTTGGACGTTGATATTTCAGCAAAAATAATTCCGCAAGGCTGGAAAGTAGTGCCAAAACGCTGGATAGTAGAAAGGACTTTTGCTTGGCTTAACAACTCGCGCCGCTTGAGCAAAGATTATGAAATACTCACTTGTTCAGCCAAAGCTATGATTATACTCTCTCATTGTCATACTTTACTTAAACGCTTGTGAAAACATCTTCATAGACATCACTCCTAAAAAATTTTGATTGTTTACGAAAAACCCTCCGACCGTCCGCCGAAGGGCTTTTTTGATTAAGGTTACGACTTAGACATCAATTTTTTATCGACGAGCCGCTTTTTTAACGATTAATAATTTCTTCTAACTTCAAAATCGTACATTCTGTCACGGGTTGCAGGGTTATTCTGTTTTACTTTTTCAATCGCTTCTTCTTCACTGTTTGCTCTAACATTAGAAGCATGTTGCGAATCTTTTACCGAAGAACCATTACTTCTAACCTTCCATTTTACGGTATATGAATACATACGAAAAACCTCCTTAAAATCTGAACCATTAATACTTAACCTTTAAAACGCCGCAAGCATTATAAAAAAAAAAACGGGCTGTCAAGAATTTTTGAAAATATTTTCCGAGCGAAAAAATCCGATATTTCGGATAAAAATCCTGTATGCTGGATTTTTCAGCCTGTTTCAAGCCATCAGCAGGGGATTTTTTAGCTACTTCGCGTCCTGACGCCATTTAGCATTTTGAAAAATCCGGTATTTCGGATTTTCCGTTTTGACCCTCAAAATCGCCTCCAAAACCATTTTTGAAGCCTCAAAACCGTTTTCAAGCTCTCAAACACAAAATTTTTATTCGAGAACGTCTTCAATCATTTTTTCGTGCTATAATACCTAAAATTTTTCTCGAAAGGAGTTTCAATCATGTTTTTCGACTACGAACGCACCTTGCGACTCTTCAACAACGCTCCGAACCCTCATATCATCAAAATTTTCTTCTATATCGTCATTCATCAGCCCAAGGAAGGTATCTACGGCTTCAAAATCAATAAATTGCAACTCCAATTCAATTTGAAGCTCTCTAGAACCGTTTTATTTGATTCTCTGCACTGGTTGAAGGATAATTTATTCATTCAAGAGCTTAAAATCAGCGAGGAATCCGATTTCATGGTTAATCCCTATATTTTTATGAACGATGGCGAACGAGACGAACGAATTAAGGAATGGAATCGCCGTTGTAGACTTGATTCGGCTCGTGAAGTCCGTTTATTTAAAGAAAAACGCCGTCGAGAGGCTAAAAACGCTAATCAGAAATAAAAAATGGGCTTAACTCCGATTTTGGAGCCAAGCCCTAATTTTTTTGCGAATTTTATCTTGCAAGCGTCACATTATCGCCGTAAATCGTTTTGAAGTCGTTTTTCATCGAAATTTTTATCCAACCGTTATCATCAGCAAGCTTTATACACTTATTCGCCTTGTCGACGTTGCCAAATTCGCGTTCGAGGTCGTCGCATATCACGAAAAATGCCGCAGTCCGATATTTATTGTCGCGCATTGAAAAATTTATCATCGAACTATCGCCAGTTGAATTTCCGAACGCCAAAACCGGTTTTTTCCCAATTTCGCGAGCCATATTGCTAACTTTGTTCATGTTTATATCTTTGCTGACGAAATCGCCGCGAACAACCTTATCATCGGGCTTCAAAGTGTAGTCCATGCCGTCAATATCGCCCTGATTCGTCGCAACGTAGCGATAATCGGTGCCAATCATGCCGTCGACAGGGAAAATTTCCGCCGAAGTCCTCATATAATCCCTATCCGCGCCGCTCACGAGGTAAATTTTAAAATTATTCGCCTTGAGATAGGAAATCACTTCAATCATCGGCAAATAGAACGCCTCGCCGACTTTTAAGTTGTCAAAACCTTCAACGGGCGTGTTCAAATAGTTTCTGGTGTAATCGGCGAACTCTTCAGCGGTCATTCCGGCGAAAACTGACGCATTTGACGCGCAATGCTTGCGGCGAACGTCGTTTGTCATGTTTTTAGCGTAAATCGCGGCTTTAACTGCCTCTGCATTGGCTTTATCCTGCGCGGAGGCAAAATAATTCGGGTCATCAAGCGCACGATAGACGAACATCATAAAATCAAAGCAAAAAGGAGCAGTCTCGCAAGCAATCGTGCCGTCAACGTCGAAAACCGCTATCCTATCTTCAATCGGGATAAAATTTTTACTCTTTTTATTGGTTACATCGGCTACGTATTCGATTAATTTCTGTTTCGCGACGGAATCTTTAGCCCAAAACTTAAAATCTTTGGCTTTTTTGACTTGAATGGCGGAAATTTGGTCGCGGGGCATTGCGTCAAGCACTCCGAACGAGCCAAACGCTATAAAACCCGCCGTGAGAGCCGCAAAAATCTTTTTCTTAAACATAAAACCAACTCCTTAAAAATACTGAGCCTATTATACAAAAAAATCGCCCCTCAACAATAGAGAGACGGAAAATTTATCAATTTTACTTTTGCGATAGCTCTTTCTTGACTTGATTATAAATTAGCAAGGTAAAAATCATCGTTCCGCCGATTACATTGCCCAAACCCGTCGGAATTAGGAATTTAAAGAAATATTCAATGAAACCGGCGTCGCCTTTGATAACTTCATACGCCATTTCGCAAGAACCAACCACAACATGAGTAAAATCTCCTAAAGCAATGAAATAAACAAAAAACATAATCATAACGAACCTAAAGTTCTTAGTTTGCGGAGAAGTCCACACAATCGCCGCGATTATGATTCCTGCGGGGATTCCGCGCAAAATATTTTCGATTGGTTGTAATAACATGACGTTTGAGGCGACTTCGTGCATTGCAGATTCAATTTCCGGCGATAAAGTGTATGGACTCGCAAAAAATATCGCCGCGATTGTGGTTCCGATGATATTAAACAAAAAAACCGTGCTCCAAAGCCGAATTACCTTAAATAATCTGCTAAAAGACCACTCACTTAGTAGCGGAATGATAGTTGTTATAGGATTTTCCGTAAAAAGTTGCATTCGACCAAGAATTACGATGAGAAATCCGACGGTGTAGCCTAAACTCGAAATTAACGGCTCAAATTGCGAATTTACCATGTGCAAATGGAATACGGAGCGGAATAAAAACGAAAATGAAACGAAAATCCCTGCCGCCAAAGCTGAAAATGCCAAAGCTCGAAAAGAACGCGCTAATTCCTCTTCGCCCTCCTGCCGTATGATTTTAAATATTAATTGCGGCGGAAGTGGCGCGTGTTCGTGCAATGCGTGCTGTTCAATCCTAGAAAGTTCCCGTACAAAATCTTTTTCCTTCAAATTATCGCCCATAATAGGTAACCTCCCTTACATTTTTACTGATTATACAAAAAAAAACGCCCCTCGAAAACTTAAGGGCAAAAATTTTAGCGAATTACTTTCTCAAGCCGACATGAGTAATCAAATCGTGATAATAAGGTTCGCTGATTGCAATTCCTTCGGGTTGGTCGATATTTGTCGGCAAAAGTGTACTGTCCTTAGGCACCGCTACCCAAAAAACAACGTCCGCGCCATTTGAAGTCAAAATCGAGGCACGAGCCGCGCTATCAATGCTGATTAGCTCAATATTTTTGCCGATTCGCTTTGAAATTTCGGATAAAACAGCGGTTGAAAAGCCTGCAGGGGTTCCGTCGGGCAAAATTAAATCGAAAGGCGGCAAATCGCCCGTGACGGCAACTTTTATTGTCTCCGCGCCGTCAATTTTCGTAATCGGGACTGCGGGCGGCTCTGCATTGCCTTTTAGGTCGGAAATGTATTGTTTTGCGAGTTTGCTCAACGTTCCGTCGGCAGTCATCGCCTTAATCGCTTTGTTAAGTTCATTTTGGAGCTTGGTATCGCTTTTACGCAGTGCAAAACAGAAAGAATCTTCTAAACGGCGTTCGCTAGGCAAAATTTCCTTGTTATCGGAGCGTTTAATCATATAATCGGCGACATTTTGGTAAGTTGAAAGCATATCAATCTGTTCGGACTCAAGCGCGAGTTGCAAATCGCTCATTTTGTCGAAATATTTATATTCCGCGCTGATAGTTGCCTTATCTGGCTTATACATTTTCTCCAATTTAGTCATCAGCTCGTTATATTCGAGTTCGCTGGCGTTTAGGCGGGAAATTATGCCGATTTTAGTTTTTCCATCGTCTTTAGCAGGTTCAGCGGGCTTATCGGAGCCGCCGCAACCAGTAATTAACAGACAAATCGCGCAGATTGCCGCCAAAAATTTTTTCATTAGTTAATCCTCCTAACATTATCGCCGTAAATGGTTTTGAACTCGTCATGCATAGAAATTGGATTCCAACCACGTTTCAAAGCCAATTCGGTATCACTTTTAGCGCGTTTAAGGTTGCCGAGTTCGCGTTCTGTGTCGTCGCAGATAACAAAGAAGCTCATCGAGCGATATTTATTATTTTGGAGCGTATATTCGAGCATACCGCTATCGCCACCAGAATTTCCGAACGCAAGGACGGGTCTTTTGCCGATTTGGTTAAGAATGGAGAAGATTTTAATAGTTTTGGCGTTATCTTTGAGCGGTGTACCTGCAATTACGATTTTTTCTTTGAATCTGTCGTAAAAATGGTCGTGGGGATTATCTTTACCCATATTTGTAGACGTTAAGCCGAAATCTGAACCTAAAATGCGGTCAGAATGAATAGGAATGACGCCTTCGATTAATTCGCGGGTTGTATAGAAACTGCAAGCCGAATCAATGTAGACTTGGAAGCCGTTATTCGACAAATAGGAAATAATTTCGACCATCGGGAGATAAAAAGCCTCGCCGCGCTTAAGATTTGATAAACCAGTCTCGTTATCTTGCATAAAATTGCGGACATAAGCGCGATATTCATCAATCGTCATGCCGGCGTAGACTGCAGTCAGCCCTTCAAAGTACAATTTGCTTTCAGCGGGCGTCAATTTTTCTTTAGCGTAGACTTTTGGCTTGATTTTTTTAGCTAAGTCGAGATATTTCTTCGGCGCGGTATAATTTTTGTCTTCAAGGACGCGGTGGAGAAACATAGCCTCTTGAAAATAAATCGGCGCGGTTTCGCAATAAAAAGTTCCGTCCATATCGAAGGTTGCGACCCTGTCTTCGGGCGGAATGTAATTTGAGCTGTAAGGATTGGTCACGTCCTCGACGAATTCGATAATTTTAGCCTTAGTGGGCGAGTCTTCGTTCCAAAATTGGAAATCAGACGCGGTTTGAACGTTGATAGCGGCAATTTCTTCGCGAGAGGCGGCATCAGACACGCCGAACGAGCCGAGAGTTATTAAACCTGCAGCGATAGCCGCCAAAATCTTTTTCTTCATGATAAAACCTCCTAAAAATATTTCTGCGCGATTATAACACACGGACAAAAAAAAATCTGCCGTACGGCAGAAAAAAGCTTTCAACCGATATGAACGGCATGGACAATCTTATAGCCGCGTTGTTCGAGGATTTTTTTAACGTCATTGAGGGCGGAATTGTCATCGAGGCGCACGACGAGTTCATAACGCTGGGAATTTTGCTTGCAAGTGATGAAACTATCGATATTGATTCCGTTGTCGGCGAAGATTTTAGTAATATCAGCCATAACGCCGACTTTGTTATCAACTTCGAGAGTCAAGCGGGTCTTTTCGCCGCCGGGCAAGCCCATGACCTCAATAAACGTTTTAAGAATATCAGTAGCGGTAATAATCCCGACGACCGCTCCAACGTCCGAGATGACGGGCAAGCCGCCGACTTTATTTTGGTACATAATCAAAGCGGCTTCCTCAATCGTTGCGTCCTCGTTCACGGTGATAACTTTGTCGTGCATGATGTCGCGGACAGAAATTTTATCGAGCAAGGAGCGAATCTCGAACTTGGAAAGGGTAGTGGCGGGAGAAGGTGCCACACGCATAATATCACGGTCGCTGAAGTAGCCGACGAGCTTTCCGTTGTCTACAACAATCATTCTATGGAATTTATGCTTTTTCATGAGCCTATCCGCCTGTTGAATCGTCGCATCGCTTGTCACGGACACTGGATGCTTAGTCATTCTTGTTGCCACAAACATTCTCATTCCTCCTCTGGTCTAAGCAGAATTTCTATCAGCTGTTCAATCCGTTTATCGCTTACAACTCTGATGTCGTCCTTTTTCGAGTAAATCGCGAGCAAATAAATTTCGTCCGCAATCGCTAGATAGTAAATCAGTCTGAAGCCGTGACTTTTCCCGACGTTCGCCGAACTGTTAGCAATTCGCACCTTATAAACCGCCGTATCCTCAGGAATATTCAATCCTTCAAGCCTGACGCCGACTAAGTTGCCTTTTTCGAGTTCATCAATCACAGTTTCTATATCGCGGTCAATTTTTTTGTACTTCTTCTTTTGAAGATAAAACTTTACGTTTTCCTCAAAGTTGGGCGTCGACAAGATTTTCATTGTGTTTCTCCTGTTCGTCATCTTCGCGGAGTTCGGCTAAAAATTCTTTCCACGTTTTCTTAGGCAATCTGCCCGCCTGAATGTCGCGAACCTCAATCAAAGAATCGATAATTGATTTTTCGATTGAAATGTAGTCCTTAATCTGTTCCATGATTAACCCTCCTAAATTATCTGCGCGAATTCTTCTCGAAGACCTTTTGCAAGTAGTCAAACGTCAGCGGAGTCAAATGCGCCAGCTTATTTCGGACTTCGCGATAAAATTCCAAGTCGTCGGCGTCGTTTTGGTTAAGGAGCCACCGCCGCTGGTTGAACTGCCCGTACAGGTAGCCGATTTCGACTTCCTCTGGCACTGGGTAATAAGGCGGCGTATCTTTAATCTGCTGTTCGTACTGCTTGATAAAGTTGCGGCGGAAATTCTCCACGAGCGGGAAGATTAGCTTTAACTGCGTCATCCAAATCGCTTGCTCAATATCGTCGTTCGTCTTGCGGGAAGTGAATTTGCCCTCGCGAAGAAGATTTTCAAACGCCACGTCGGGAGCCTTAAGGAAGTCTTCGCTACGACCAATGCACGCCGCCGCAAACTCCACGTCGCCTTCAGTGAGTGCGGAGACCAACTCGGCTAGGTATTGCTTCATCAGGTGATTATCGTTGCCGAAGTCCGCCGCCGTGAAGATATTAAAAGCAAAGCTATCGTAGCCGCTGACCTTGTCGCCGTAAGAGAGAACCTCCACGCCGAGCTTGTTGCTTAGCTCGCCAATCGTCTCAAGCAGGAAGACGCCGCCCCGTTTGCCCGCTAAGAAGTTTTGATAGTCCGCAATGAACGCGAACCAATCATCGACTTGGGCGGACGTGGCGTTGCGAATCCAAATGCAACTGTCGTTAAGCTCAATGCCCGTCGCCTCCGCTAGAAACTTCGCGTAAGCCTTCTTGCTGTAGGGGCGGAAGCCGTCCTTGTTCGCGCAGAACTCTTCCATAACATATTCCTGCGGCTCGGTCGAAATGTCTTCCGCGTCAACAACTTTAATCGTCTGCGTGCCCTTGCGTAATAACCGCTCTAGAACGTCGCGCATCGTCTCTAACCACGGCACCCGCTCCGGCAAGCACATGACAACGCTTTGACCGCCCGATAACTTTTCCGCCGCCTCGACTAGGAATCTGCGCGGTCCGTTCAAGTCTTCCCACCAAATCTTTCCAAATAAGTTATTCATGCGTCGCCTCCACCATCAGCTTGAGGAGTGCGTCCTCAACCTCATTGAACGTGCCGATTATCCTAAGAATCCTCTGGCGGGAGAAAAGATACTTGTCCGCGTTCGTCTTGCGCAAAATGTTCAGCTCGCAAAGCTCCTCCATAAGTGCGCCGACCTTCTCTTCATTGTCGGGCAGGAACGGTTCCTTAATCAAGTCGTATTCGTCAGCCGCAACCTTCATGATGTCCCGCGGCGAATAACCTTCAACGCTACTTTGCTTGTAATAGAGATGCGCCAACAGGTTCGCGATAACGAAATAGTATTTGTCCTCGCCGAGCCGCAATGTAATTTCAATCTTGGTCTTGATGTCTTTGGTAAACTCTTGGTCGGCAAGAATCTTTTTGATGTGCTCCTCGCTTATCCGATAAATCGGCGTGTCAGCGTCGTAGCCCGCGTAGCTCGGCTCAAACAGTGCCTTAACCAATTTCTCGCAGTAAAGTTGAATCAGACTGGGGAAATAGTTCGCCGTCTCCAAAATCGTCAGTATCAGTGAATCCTTTTCGTTGTCGGGGAAGTACAAGCCCAGATACCTAAGCGGCACTTCCAAAAGCTTGCGGGCGTCCTCCACGTTGAACGGCTTAATCGTCAGTGATTTGAGCGTCGGCAGGATACTGTTGTTGCTAAAAGTCTGTTCCCGCTCGAAGCGAATGATATTCCTCAAGCCCGCGATAACGAACTTAAACCGACTGCCGTTGTAATCCTCCTGCTGAGTCTTAGCCAAGGCGACAATCGGGCTGTAATTATTTTCCGCGCAAGAGGCAATGAACTTGTCCGCCTCGTCGAGCATGAGCATAAAGTAGGGAATCTTCGTCGGCGTATCACTCGATAGACGGTTCCTAATGGCGCGGGTGAGCTCTTCCCAATCTTCCGTCTCGAAGGGTTCAGCAAAGAAATTCTTATCGCTAAGCTCGCGGCTCGTGAGCAACGCCGCCTCCCGATAATTTTTGTCGTCAATGTCAATGAATATCGCCCGCTCGTTGTTGTTGCCGTCAATCTTCCGGCACGCCATCTTGAGCAAAGCCGACTTGCCCAGCTGTCGACCGCCGCACACGATATTAACTCCGTCGTGGTTCGTGACCTCATTAATCTCATTCTCGCGCCCGATGAACATTTCCGGCGGCAAGGGTATCCTCGGCGACCAGATATACGGCTGATACCTCGCAAACGGCATGACGATTGACATTAGCGTATCGGTTATGCGTTTCGTGCCGAGCTGCGTCGCGCAATTTTTGAGCAGGTACATTATCGCCACCCTGTCGACGACCGCAAAAACTTTCGTCAGGCTCTTCTCAAGCTTAATCTCTTTGGCAAGGCGGCGGCGCGTCGGCAAGTCAAGCGCGTAATCCAAGAAAACCATCGTGTGCTTGCTATTGCCCAGCTCCTTGAACTTCTCAACCAAATTTTTTTCGTCGAACTTGCCGAACAAACACGAGACGTTAAAGCCGCTGACCTCCGCCTCCGAGCCGAACGCCGCGATAGGATAGCTTGACTTCTGCCCCGTAGCAAAAATCTTTACGTGGAAGTTGACCGTATTGGCACTGAGCAAGAAAAGTTTCTGCACGCTCTCGACGTTGAAGCCGAGCAACTCAAGCAGAGTTTTAATCTTGTCTTCGCCAGTGGGATTCGTAATCCAATTCTTGACGAGGCTGAGCTTGGCACGCGACACTTTATCACGCGGGAAAATCTTTCTGCCAATTAAATTCTCCAACGAGTCGCCGCTATCATTGACGCGCTTATAACAGTCGCTGTACTCTTCGGCGTCAAGGAATCGGGCAAGGGGCGTGTCCTCCGTGTCATCGAATTTCTTATACAACTCGCCGCGATTGAGTTTGAAGATAAGACCTTGCGCCGCCGTGAAGTTCCGCGAATCAATTATCCTTCCAATCTCCGCGACGCTGTCATTAAGCTCCGCCGCCTCGAAAAGATTAGCGACCTTCTTGTAGCTCTCGACCGCCTCTTGCAAATCCGCCCGAAGAATTTTCGCACGTTTGGCGGCGTTGTCCTCGATGAACTTTTCCCAATGCCGTTTCACGCGGAAGAACACGCCGTAATTCTTGCTTGCCTCGGCGTACTTATAGCAGTTGTCCACGAGCTGAAGAATTTTTTCCTTCTCGCCTTCGGGCAACGTGTCGAACTGTCCATAGCTCTGCGCCAACTCCAAGCCGCCGATAAAGCTTTCCAGGTGCCGCGGCGCATCTTTGGACGTGCTCTTTATGCACTTCGCCACGTCGTAGGATTTCTTTTCGATAAAGGACGCGCCGCCCGTCGCCTTGAGGTAATCATCAATCATCAACGCCGCGCCGAAGTCATCGCCGCCCGCCTCAAAGATTTGTTCGATACGTTCTTCAAAGCTAGGCAACTTCAACGCCGCGTGCTTTTTAATCTGTTCGGGCAAGCCGTCTTTGGTGCCGTCAGAAATGTTCAAATCGAATTGCGGCAGATAATTTTCGTCGAGGGCAACCTTATCGCCGCGCAAGAAGTCCACGTAAAAATATTTATGGCTGAGCTTGCTGTAAGAGCCGTCCAGCCGTGCAGAAATTTCCTTCAGCGTCTTAGCAACGACAGCCGAGCCAGCGTCATCACCCAAGGAGCCGATAATCGTTTCAGCCTGAGAAAGGAGCCGCGAACGAATTCTTTTGTACTCGGCGTTGCCATCATCCTCGCCGACCGCGCAGAGAACTTCGGCGCAATTAACCCACGCGCACATTATCTCGATAGCCCGTTCCAAATTCTTCGTGATGTTGTTGCGAAGTCGACCTATCATCTTGCCGGGATTTTTCTTGCCGCACGCCTCGTTCCATTTGTCGTCGATGAACTGATTCAATTTCTCGCCGTCGATGTTGAGCCGGTCAAAGCCCGCGTTCTTCTTAATGAAGGTCTCCGCTAAGAAGTCTTTTACAAAGTTGAGCGTGTCAGCCGAACGAGCCTCGTCCTTGTCCTTTATCGCCGTGAAGATTTGCGCCCAGTCACCGTTGCGCGAAAAAAGATTTTGTTCCATGCGGATAAAGGTTTCGTTGTCGGCGCGGTCAGTGAGCTTGCCCTCGAAGTAGCGCGAGTAATAGTCCTCGGCGTCGCGGATAACTTTGGCAAGCGTCGCCTCGGCGGCGTTCCTGTCCTTGGTCTGATAATCGGCGTAAAGGTCGATGCCCTTGCGCTGTTCCGTCTTGAAATTCTTCAGCGCGTCAATCAGTTCAGCAAGCGTCGAATTCCTTTTGACAAGCCCGAAACTTTTTATCAGGGCGTGCAGAGCGGGGACGCCATAATCAATGCCGAAGTCGTTGTAAAACAGCGCACGGATTGCGGCGGCAGTTACCAAAGCCTCGTTGAAGTCGTCGTCGTCCTGCAATGCCAAAGTTGAAATCGTGCCGGCACTGTAGCTTTCGTTGAGGAACGGGTCATCGAGTGCAAAGGCGAGCTGCCGATAAAGCGGCTCCACTGCCTCAAGCGTCAAACTCTGCGCCCTAAGGTAAGCCGTCGCGCAGTAAAACTTTTTGTCCGCGAGCAACGCCTTAACGTCGGTCAAGACTTTTTCCTTAACCGTCATATCCAAAGGCGGAGCCTCGGATTTTTGCACGGCGGGAACGTCCTCGACCTTTTCGTGTTCGTCGTCGATAACTTCTTCCGGTTCAGGGTCGTCTTTGGGCGGCGGCGAGGGAGTATTCCAAATTTCCGGCGGCGTGATTACCTCCAACGTGTCCTTGCGATAGAATTCGTCCTCGTCGGCGTCGTAAAGATAATAATCGGTGTTCTTCGGGAAATCTTCGGCGAAAATCTCTTCGAGGGCGTCGAACATCTTCTTAGCGTGCTGAAGGCTAAGCCCCACCACGAACAGCCGATGAATCTTCTTGAAGGTCTTCAAGTACACCCGCAGGCGTTTAAAAAATTTCTCGGTCTCGTCAGCCGACTCCCAAAAACAGCCGAGCAACAAATCATGCTTCTCATTGCCGATGAAGTCAGCCCGAAATGCCAAATGGAAAAATTCCACGTCGAAGAAAACATTTCCGTGCCCGCGTTCGATGGCGTACAGGTAAATGTAAGTCGAACGCACCAAAGCATGTTTCGCCTTGTCCGTGATGAAGAAAGCATTCTCCAGTTCCGCACGACTGCGCTTGGCGTTGATGAACTTTCTGCCGTTGTCGCTCTTAACAAAGTCAAAAAAGTTTTTCGTCAAGCCGTAAAAGGTATCGTACTGCCCGAACGAATACTTCTGGATATAGCCTTTGTTGAGCAGGAGCTGAGCAATACTTTCCATGATGTCCTTGGGCATTTTCCGCGGGCAGAACGCCGGCCAAGCTAAAAGACCATGTGCCGCGATATAGGACAGGACAGGCTTAAGCATTTCCGCGTTCTTGAAGTCGCGCTTGAAACGGACGGCGGAGAACTCTCTGTTGCGGTCGATGCTCTCGATGACAAATTTTTCATCCCACGCCGCGAAGGCGTCATCTGTCAGCAAGACCCCCGCCGAGTTTAAAATTTCTGTGGCGTCTCTTTTAACTGGTGGCGGCGGCTCAGGCGTGGAAACTTTCTTTGGTCTGCCTCTCCGCTTTACAGGTTTGGGCGGCGGCTCCTCGACGAAGGGAACTGATTTATCTTCTTTAGGCTTGATGGTTTCCCCGATTAATTCTCCGCCAAAAAGCGTCCGCCCGATAAAGTCATCGCCGAAGAACGCTCTTAGCTCCGTGCTTGCCGAAAACTTTTTGCCGATGTCAGTTTCTTCCGTTGCGTCGACGAATTTGGCGTAGGTCTCAAGGGTCGTCTTTAGTCTGGTGTTCTGCCGCTTGCGTGCAAGTAGCTTGGCTAGCTCGCTTTGATGTTCCTGTAGAACCTTTTCAACAACAGGGTTGTTCGTGGTGAAGTGCAAGAACTTTTCCGCTTGAATCAAAACGTTCGCCGCCCGAATTCGATTTTCTTCCGCGTCCAAAAGTTTTTCAACCTCGGAGAATTTATCGGGCAACGGCTCCTTGAAAAGTTCAGTGTACGCCTCTAAGCAGTCGGCGGACTTTTTCATCCACGCTAGCAGATGGTCGCCCCAAACTTTAAGCCCGTCGGTAGGGGCAAACTTTTCGTGGTCGATAGCGTCTGCAATCTCAATCAAGTCGCTTTTAAAAGCTGTGCCGAGCGTGCGCAGTTCATTTAAACTTCGTCGCAGCTCGTTGATTCGATTAATGTTATCCATAGGAAACTACCCTCCAAGATAAGCCTTGCGGATGTCTTCGCTGGCAGCAAGTTCTTTGGCGTCGCCTGAAATAGTGATTCGCCCCGTCTCCAAAACGTAAGCGCGATTGGCAATCGACAACGCCATATTTGCATTCTGTTCGACGAGCAAAACTGTCGTGCCCGTCTTGTTGATGTCGGCGATAATAGAAAAGATTTCGCGAATCAAAAGCGGCGCAAGTCCCATGCTCGGTTCGTCTAGGAGCAAAAGTTTTGGACGACTCATGAGCGCACGCCCCATAGCAAGCATTTGTTGTTCGCCGCCCGATAAAGTTCCTGCCAACTGCGCTTTTCTTTCCTCAAGGCGCGGGAAACGTCCGAAGACCATTTTGAAATCGTTTTGAATTTCTTCCTTGTCCGTGCGTGTGAAGGCTCCCAGCTCCAGATTTTCCTGAACAGTCATTTCCGCGAAGATTCTTCGACCTTCTGGCACCTGTGATATTCCTTCGCGAACGATTTTGTGCGCCGGCATTCCCGCGATATTTTTGCCGAGGAAATTTATTTCGCCCGTCTTAGGCTTTAGCAGTCCCGATATTGTCCGGAGCGTCGTGGACTTGCCCGCGCCGTTGGCACCAATCAGCGTGACAATCTCGCCCTCCTCGACCGCAAGGCTTATGCCCTTTATCGCGTGAATTGCTCCATAGTAAACGTTGATGTCTTTGACCTCAAGCATTGCCATAAGCAAACCTCCTTTATCTAAGGTTGTTGCGGATATTATCCATGTCCAAATCAAAAGTGTTATCTATGTCGTAACCTAAAAATTTCTCGACTTCGGGCGTGTCAGCGTCTTTAAGCGGGTCGTGCAGGGAGATGAACTTTTCCACGTCGTTGAAATACTTAAAGTTATCGTGGATCTTGTCAAGGCTCCAATCCCACCATTTAATCCTGAGCAGAGCTTTGATGACGTGCGGCGGAAAACGATACTTGATAACCTTGGCGGGATTGACTCCTTTAAATTTCAAAGGTCACGGGGAATTGATGCTTGCGGGTTGCGTCTCGGCAGTAGCGGCTGTATATGCGGGCAATCTTCTTCTTGTCGACCTTGGAATAGTCGCCGAGGATTTTTATATGAGCCTCGACGGGAAATCGTTTCATGGTGTCGAGTTCGCCGAGACGTTCCTCAATGCAATTCTGCGTCGACAACGGAAAGCTCTTGCCGTGATGAACTTCAAAGACCTCGCGAACGTTTTGCGTCTTGGGATTGAATTCGCACGACATGGAAAGGTTGCCCTCGCCCGCCATGTACATTCGCCCGAAGCCGTTAGCGTCCACGCCTTGAGTTAAAAGGGGAGTCCGCGTGCCGAGCTCGTCGACGATGAAAATTTTCGCCTTAGCAATTTCGGCGTGCCAATCCTTAGCGGGCGTGACGTAGGAATCAAAATCAACCTCGATGGTGTCGCCGCATTGGGTGTAAGGGAACTTAGCCGCCTCACGATTGGCGTCGCCGAGTCTCAACGCCGCGATAACTGCCGCACTCCTTGCCAACGTCTCGCGATTGAACTTGTAAACGCCATTTGAATATTTATCGCCCGTCGTCCACGTCGACTTATCAAAGTAAATCGGCGCGGCGGGGAATTTCTGATTGTAAAGGGCAACGGCTTCATCAATGCGATTAAAACAATCCGTCCATTGCTCGTGGCTGGTCAAATCGCGGACGCCCGAACAACTTTTGCTGTGCCCCATGCAGTCGAGTGCAACCGCGTCGACGTTGACGCCCAGAGCCGCAAGAGCCTCGCGGTTCTCCAAGACGTGAATCGCCGAGTTCAACGAATGGTCTTTCCTTAGTGCGTTGCCGTCCGTGTAGACTTTAAAGCGTCCGCCGTCCATGCCAGTATCGTGCATGAACGCCGCAACTTGTAACTCAACGCGGTCAATCGACGAGTACCAAACGTTGCCGAAGTTAGCCGCGTCGATAGCGTCCGCCGCCTCTTGTGACTTGACGGCTACAAGTGCCGCGTGATGAGTGCCGTGGTCGCTGTAAGTTCTTAGCTCCACAAATTGCCGAGCGACCTCGCGGGCGTGCTCGTAGTAGGGCATTGAGAGATTTTTTGCCGTCTCTGTTGCCGCATCGAAGTCAGCCGCCGAAACTATCTGCGCGAATAAAATTAGCCACGCAAACAGCAACGAGCTTAAAACTCTTCTGAACATGAACCGAGCCTCCTTTATCTAAAGTTGTTGCTGATTTTATCCATGTCCAAATCAAAAGTGTTCTCTATGTCGTAACTTAAAAATTTCTCGTCTTCGGGCGTGTCAGCGTCTTTAAGCGGGTCGTGCAGGGAAATGAACTTTTCCACGTCGTTGAAATACTTAAAGTTGTCGTGAATCTTGTCGAGGCTCCAATCCCACCATTTGATTCTAAGCAAGGCTTTGATGACGTGCGGCGGGAAACGATACTTGATAACCTTGGCAGGGTTGCCACCGACGATTGCATAGGGCGGAACGTTCTTAACTACGACGCTTTCCGAAGCAATAACCGCACCGTCCCCGATAACAAGTGGCTTATTCGGGTTGGCAGATTTTAGAGTACAACCACGACCTATCCAAACATCATTGCCTATATTTATTTGACCTTTGCCACGTGGAGGATAGAAGCCTTTAGGAATTTCCCACTCCCAATCAGGCACAGCTACTACACTTATTTTATGATAATTGTGGTCACCGTTAAGCCCAATGATAAAACGGACACACCACGAAATACAACAATAATTACCGATCGCTATCGTGCCCTCTCCTTCTATGTTTGTAGCAGCACCTGTATAACTTTTGACTCCGAGCGATATTTTTGTTCTATGATTTACAAAGTTATAAACCTGGGGATAAATCGTACGCGAAGTAATACTGAAGGGGTTGGCACCATAAAAACCATAGGCAACGCCTTCTTTCAAAAAACGTTGAAAGTCCAAGTTAGGAACTTTAAAAACTCTACCGTCGATGATTTTATCGCGTGGGAATCCTTGCGACTCAAGTATTCTAGTCTGCTCAATAAGTTTTTTGGAATTGGAGATTATCGCGAGGTCGAAGTTTGGAATATCTTCAACCCCCCCCCCGTCTACCGTCAGCGTAAACGATATTAACGTTATCACCTTCCATTGTACCGCGAGCGACGATTTCCAAATTGCCGTTCTTAACTTGCGCGTCGTAAAAGGGCTTTAGTTTTTCGTAAATGTTGTCTGTGCCGAAGATTAAAGTTTTGTACGCCATAAAGCTTCCTCCTTAATTGATAGCCTCCGCGCCGAGATATGCGCGAATAACTTCAGGGTCGTTTTGAATGTCAGAGGGCGTGCCGTCTGCGATAATCATGCCATATTCGAGGACGTAAATCCGCTCGCAAATGCCCATAACCAACGCCATATCGTGTTCGATAAGCAAAACCGTCAGCCCAAATTGCTTGCGTATCCAACGAATCATTTCCATAAGCTCTTGCGTCTCTTGAGGATTCATGCCAGCGGCGGGCTCGTCGAGGAGTAAAAGCTTTGGTTTGGCGGCAAGGGCGCGGGCAATCTCCAAACGACGCTGTGCACCGTAGGGAAGGTTCTTTGCGACCTCGTAAGCGTGCTCCTCTAGCTTGAAAATTTTCAGCAGGTTAAGTGCCTCGTCCTCAATAGACTTCTCCTCGCCGAAGTAGCGACCCATACGCAAGACCGTTTCCAGTAGCCCGTACTTAACGTGGCAGTGATACGCAATCTTGACGTTGTCTAGGACGCTTAGCTCGCTGAACAGACGGATATTCTGAAAGGTGCGGGCGATACCTCGTTGCGTAATCTCATACGGCTTAAGCCCGACGATTGACTTGCCGTCAAAAGTTATCTCGCCCGTCGTCGGTTTGTAAACGCCCGTTATCAGGTTAAAAACTGTCGTCTTGCCCGCGCCGTTCGGTCCGATTAGCCCGATGAGTTCGCCGCGATTGATATAAATGTTGAAGTCCGATACCGCCTTTAGCCCGCCGAAGACCTCCGAGACATTCTCCGTTTCAAGCAAGGGTTTAGTGTCAGCCATCTTTTAAATCACCTCCTTTGAACCTGATACTTTGTCGAGAAACTTTTTAATCGGTCCGACGTTCGTCAGCTCCATATAGCCGAACAAACCTTGCGGGCGATAGAACATCATCAAGATTAAAGCCAAAGCGTAGATTATCATGCGCACTTCTGGGAAGGACGCCAACGCCGCTGATATGAACGTCACGACAAACGCCCCCGCGATTGAGCCGGTGATTGAGCCCATGCCGCCCATTACGACCATTATCAGATAGTTGAACGACGACAGGAACGTAAACGAAGTCGGGCTTATCAGATAGAACTGATGAGCGAATAAGCCGCCCGCCACGCCCGCGAACGCCGCGCCTAACGTGAACGCCATGACTTTATACTTAGTCGTGTTGACGCCCATAGCCTCGGCGGCTATTTCATTCTCGCGTATGGCTATGCATGCCCGCCCGTGCGACGAGTTCACGAAGTTTTTGATAAAGAACAAGGTCACGAGCATAACGAAGAAAACCCAAGTAAAGTTCGTAAGGTGCGGAATGCCCTTGAAGCCCGCCGCCCCTCCTACGTAATCGATATTCATGATGACGATTCGGATTATCTCGCCCAATCCGAGCGTCGCGATTGCCAAATAGTCGCCGCGAAGTCTCAGCGTCGGCAGTCCGATTAAAAACCCTAAGCAACCCGCCGCGATTGCCCCCATAATCAACGCAACGATTAACGGCAGACCAAACTTGACCGTTGCCACGACCCCGACATAAGCCCCGACCGCCATAAAGCCCGCGTGCCCCAACGAGAACTGCCCCGTGTAGCCGTTGATTAGGTTCAGGCTAACCGATAGGATTATGTTCACGCAGATTAAAATTATGTTCAGCTCCCAGAACGAGCCGATAACCTTGGTGCTTATCATCGTCTGCAGGACGCCATACAACACCAAAGCGAAGACCAGCATAACCAAATCTTTTTTCCTTGCTGAGTTCATATCGTCACACCTTTTCGTTCGTGTTCTTACCAAAGAGTCCGCTCGGCTTAATCAACAAAACCAAAATCAAAATCGCAAACGCCGCCGCGTCTCTGAACGTCGACGACAGGAAACCCGCGACCAATGCTTCGACGACGCCCAAGACTATTCCGCCGACGACCGCGCCCGGCAAAATTCCGATACCACCCAAGACCGCCGCCACGAATGCTTTAAGACCAGGCATGATTCCCATTAGCGGGTCAATCGTGTTGTAGTAGACGCCGACCAGGACACCCGCCGCCGCCGCCAATGCCGAGCCTATGCAAAACGTCATCGAGATAACCTTATCCGAATCGACGCCCATAAGTTGAGCCGTCTCCGTGTCGAAACTCGCCGCACGCATCGCCTTTCCGAGTTTGGTCTTCTGCACAATGTAAGTTAACACAGCCATTAGGATTATCGTTATGCTAAGGATTAGAAGTTGTTGCCCGTTAATGATGAAGCCGCCGACATTGAATGAGATATTCGGCATGACTTCGGGGAAGGTTCGCGGCGTCGGGGTGACAAAGTACATGCTCGTATACTCTAGGAAGAACGATACGCCAATCGCCGTGATGAGCAATGAAATCCTCGGCGCATGTCTTAGCGGCTTATAGGCAATCCTCTCGACCAACATGCCTAGTATCGCCGTCAACGCCATAGAGATTAATAGCGCGGGCAAAATCGGTAAGCCGCCAATCGTGACTGCCGCGAACCCGATATACGCCCCGACCATGTAAACGTCGCCATGCGCAAAGTTTATCAACTTTATAATGCCATAAATCATTGTGTAGCCCAGAGCAATCAGCGCATAGATACTGCCCAAGCTCACTCCGTTTATCAACTGCTGTATGAGTTGATGCACAAAGTCCATAAAAAAACCTCCTCGATAATTTTCAAGGAGGATTTTAACGTTTTATCGCGATATTGTCACGTATTATTTTTAGCCTTCGGGAGCAATCTTCGCACGAAGTTCGCGCACGCCGTCTTTGGTCTCGATAACGACGATACCTTTAATCGGGTTGTGCGTCGCAGCGTCCATTGTGATTTTGCCCGTGCCGACTGGTAAATCTTTTATCGTCTCGATATTGTCACGAATCTTTTGCGAGTCGTCGCCGCCGCGTTCAATGGCATTGATTAACATTTTGCCTGCGTCGTAGCCTAGAGCCGCAAAAACGTTCGGTTCGTTGTTGTATTCGCCCTTGTAAGCCTTGATGAAACCTTGGACTTCCTCGTCGCCGTCAAAGTAGTGCGTGCAGAAGAAAGTATTGTTCAAAGCGTCCTTGCCAGCGATTTCAACAACCTTAGTATCGTCCCAACCGTCAGTGCCTAAGATTGCGGCGGTTATTCCGAGTTCGCGAGCCTGCTTGATGATTTTGCCGACTTCTTCATAGTAAGCCGGAACAAAGATAACGTCAGCGTTCGCCGTCTGGATTTTGGTTAACGCAGCTTTGAAGTCTTGGTCTTTGGCAAGGAAAGCTTCTTCCATTACGACTTTTCCGCCGTCAGCCTCGAAACGTTCCTTAAAGATTTTGCCGAGGCTCTTTGAATAATCGGAGCTGGAATCAAGATAAAGGACTGCCGTCTTAGCGTTTAAGTCTTTCGCGGCGAATTGTGCCATTACCTCAGACTGTTGCGGGTCGATAAAGCATGAGCGGAAGACAAACGGTTTAACCTTTCCGTTTTCAACAGTTACGTCGGGATTTGTCGCGGCGGGTGCAATAATCGGAATCATATTATCCGTCGCCACTTGAGATTCAGCGATAACATTCGCCGTGACCGCAGGCCCGATAAGCGCGATAACTTTATCGTCGGAGATTAACTTAGTCGCCGCGTTGACGGATTCAGCCGCCTCGGATTTGGCGTCAGCCTCGACGATTTTAATCTTCTTGCCGTTGACGCCGCCCGCCTCGTTAACTTCCTTAATCGCGAGCTTGAGACCGTTGTTAGCGTTCGCGCCGTATTGAGCGTGGTTGCCAGTCAGCTCAAAGTTCGCGCCGATAACAATTTCATCGCTCGCCGCCGGTTTAGCGTCGCCGCCGCCCGTGGAGCCGCCTTGCTCTCCGCCGCCGCAACCTGTGAACAGTGCGCTAGCCAGAATCCCGCAAGCTATCATTGACGCCAGTTTGAATTTCTTTTTACTGAAAAACAATTTTACTCAACCTCCAAAATAATTTTTCCTTTAAAGTTCCGCGCAAGTATATTTTAAAGGCGGCGAAACGTCAAGATTTTTTTCCCGCTTGAAGGTTTTATCGGCTGGTCAACGAATAAACCCGCCATTAACAAAGACAATGGAGGTAAAAGTTATGGCAACGATAATTGCGCCGTCGATACTGTCGGCGAACTTTGCTCACCTAGCTGACGAGGTTAAACGGGTCGTGGAGGCGGGCGCGGAATATGTTCACGTCGACGTAATGGACGGGACTTTTGTACCGGAGATAACGATTGGGGCGGGCGTAGTCAAATGCTTGCGCAAGGAAACCGACGCAATACTTGATGTGCACCTAATGGTTGAACACCCCGAAACGCAACTGGAGAGCTTCGCGAAGGCGGGCGCGGACATCATAACTTTTCACGTCGAGGCGACCCGCCACCCGCATAGAGTGATTCAAAAAATCCACGAGCTTGGTTGCAAGGCGGGAGTCGCCCTCAATCCCGGCACGTCACTTTCAGCTGTCGAGGAGCTCGTCGAAGATGCGGACATGATTTTGATTATGACGGTCAATCCCGGCTACGGCGGGCAGAAGTTTATCGAGTCGATGCTCGGCAAGATTCACATGCTATACCACATGATTGAAGAGATGGAGACCGATTGCGATATTGAAGTTGACGGCGGCATTAACGCTGAGACTTCCGTCGACGTGCGCGAGGCTGGCGCAAATGTTTTGGTCGCAGGCTCGGCTATCTATGGCGCGGCGGACGTTGCCAAAGCCATTAAAGAAATTCGCGGCAAAGAAATCGTTCATCATCACCACGACGACGATGACGAGTGATAAACCTTGGCGGGCGTTCTTTATCGAGGAGATATTCGACATCTTCCCCGGCAAACGTCTGACTAAAGCCGAGATGATAGCGGGCGATACTCCGTTCATTGGCGCGAGCGATTCAAATAATGGCGTGACTGCCTTCGTCGGCAACGTGAATGATTCGGCGGACGAAAACTTTCTAAGCGTCAGTTACAATGGCAGCGTCTGCGAATGTTTTTATCAGCCGTATCGTTGCCTTTGCTCCGATGACGTTAAGCGGTTCCATTTGAAGAATCACGCGGGCAACAAGTACATCTATCTGTTCTTGGCGAACTCGATTAAACAGCAGAAGGACAAGTACAATTACGGCTACAAGTTCAACGAGGCGCGTATGCGGCGGCAGAAGATTCTTTTGCCCGTGACTGACGACGGCGAACCCGACTTTGATTATATGGAGGTCTACATGCAAAAGATTGAGGCGGAGCAAATCAAACGTTATCGCGAATATGTTCAAGTTTTGGACGCCCCCAGCAAACCAATCCCGCCTTTGAATGAAAAGACTTGGCAAATCTTTAACTTGTCAGAAGTTTTTTCGATTCGTGCTACGTCAAGCGGCATTGACAAGAACAAACTCAACTTGACGGCGGGCGAGTTCCCTTACGTCACGAGAACCGACCGCAACAACGGCATTCAGTGTTATGTCTGCGAACAGCCCGACTACAAACTCGACGCTGGAAACTGTATAACCGTCGGGCTTGATACGCAAACAGCTTTCTATCAGCCGACGGACTTTTACACGGGGCAAAACATTCAGATTCTGCGGAACGACCACCTCAACGAGCACGTTGCTCAGTTCTTGTTGCCTTGCTTAAAGAAAACCCTATCTGTGTTCAGTTGGGGCGGCAATGGCGCGACACTTACAAGATTGCGGCGGAGTAAAATTCAACTGCCCGTGACTGACGACGGCGAGCCTGACTTTGATTACATGGCGGCGTACATGAAAAAGCTTAAGGCGGAGAAGTATCGCAAGTACTTGGACTACATCGGAGATGATTGAATGGTTTTCGATTCACACATGCACACGAGGTTTTCGGCGGATTCGACGATGACAGCGGCGGCGGCGATTGCTAAGGCGGCTAGCTTGAATATGGGCGTTGTCTTCACGGAGCATTTTGATTACGGCGTTGAGGTCGACGGCAAGCCTTTTACCTTTGACCCTGCGGCTTACATGAGCGAGTATAAAAATCTTCGCGGGGCTAAAGTTCGTCTGGGCGTGGAGGTCGGCTTGAGGAAGTCGGCGCGGGTTGCCAATGAAGATTTCATAGCTCAAGCGGCGTTCGATTTGGTTATCGGCTCAATTCATCTCGTCGACGGCTACGACATTTACTATCCCGACTTCTACATTGGCAAGGACAAGGCGACGGCTTATCGGAAATATTTTCAGCAGATGGCGCAGGAGGCTTCGGTTGCTGATTATGACGTTTTGGGGCATATCGATTACATTTGCCGCACCGCCCCCTACGACGACCCCGAAATTGATTACGCGACGTTCAAAGCGGAGATTGATGAAGTCTTGAAGGTTATCACCGAACGCGGGAAGGTTCTGGAGCTGAATACTCGCCGCTTTGATAAGACTCGTGCGATTGAAGAGCTGGTGCCCGTTTATAAAAGGTACCATGCCCTCGGCGGGCGTTTCGTGACGATTGGTTCAGATGCTCACAGAGTCGCGGCGGTCGGAAATTATTTCGAGCGGGCGTTGAGGTTTGCTCACGAACTCGACTTAACGCCCGTGACTTTCTGCCAGCGGCGCATTGAAAATTTTTAATGCGTGTGATATTATTCCGCGTGACTTGAGATAAAATTCTTGGGACAAGATGTTTGAAAACTGAACATTGCTTAACTTACAAAGCAAATACGGAAGGCAGTTCGATGGTTGCACGTCGACTTCAATCCTCGTTAATCTTTAGACCTTAGAGTTTTGAGCCGGTGGCACGGCTTATTTTTTTCCGTTGAAGTGGTCGATGACGGCGAGGATGAAACTGCCGACCGAGCAGATAAGCTCAAGCCATTCGTGGAACTCCATTCGCGTCACCTCCTTCCTTCGAGGAAAGAAGCCGACACATCGAACTGCCGCGCCGAATACTATCACACGTTCAGAAAGCTTTCAAGAAAAAATTTAGCCGCTCAGGTATTCTAGGCTTGAGCGTTTTTCTTTTAGGGAGGCGAGCTTATGAAAACATTTTTAGCACGACAGAGGCAGGACGGATTCTTTGCAATACGTTTCAAGTCATCAGCAGGACAATTCACGGCGGCACAACTGCTAGCGATTCACGAGCTGTCAGAGACTTTCGGCAAGGGCGTCGTCAATCTGACTTCGCGGCAAGAACTTTCAATCCCATTCGTGAGGCAAGAAGACTTCGACGCGATAAAAGAATTCAGCACGGTGCACGGGCTAGAGATTTCTCCGATTGGCACGATATTTAAACAGGTGACTTCTTGCCAAGGAACGCAGAGTTGCCCAGCAGGGATAATCAATTCGCCGAGTATCGCCCGCGAGATTGACAGACGCCACGGCGGACGCGAGCTACCGAATAAGATTACCTGTTCGGTGACGGGTTGCCCGAATAACTGCATGAAGGTCGACGCCAACGACATTGGCATTAAAGGCGCAGTCGAGCCGCAATTCATCGTTGCTAACTGCATTTACTGCGGGGCGTGCGCTAGGGTCTGTCCAGTCGGGGCGATTGCCGTTGACCGCAAGGAAAAAGTTTGGACGATTGACCGCTTAAAGTGCATTAACTGCGGACGATGCGTCAAGGCTTGCAGGAAGTCAGCTCTTCGCGGTGAAGTCGGTTACAAAATCTATTTCGCGGGCAAAGATTTCCTTCCGATGATTCGCGACGAGGAGACGCTTTATAAAATCGTCGACGCGGCAGTAAATTATTTCGCTGAACACGCCAAGACACGCGAACGCCTCGGAAAAATGTTAGAGCGGCTCGGCATGGAGGATTTTAAAGGACAACTGCAATGAAACTTTTTTCAACAGAACAAGGTAGCTCAATTTTCGCAATGCTCCAGAATTTCGGCAAGGCGTTGATGTTGCCGATAGCGATATTGCCGGCGGCAGGACTTCTGCTCGGCATAGGCGACACGCTGTCTAATCCAACGACCCTGAAAGCTTTGGATTTCCTGAACATTCGCTGGCTACAAATTATCTTTATGCTCATGAAGGCGGCGGGCAACATCGTCTTCGAGAACTTGCCGATACTTTTTGCCGTGGGCATATCAACGGGGCTGGCTCGTCAAGACAAGGGAACAGTCGGACTGGCGGCTATCTTATCCATGCTGATAACGAACGCGACGATACACACCGCACTTAAACTTACGGGCAAACTAGCGGAAGAACATATCGCAAGCGTAGGTCAAGGCATGTGTCTTGGAATTCAGACGTTGGAGACGGGCGTTTTCGGCGGAATGCTCGTTGGGCTTATGGTCTATTGGCTTCACGGGAAATTTTACAAAGTGGACTTGCCGCCCTTCTTAGGATTCTTCAGCGGCTCGCGTTTCGTCCCGATAATTTGCGCGGGCGCGTCAATCTGTCTTGGCATTTGCCTATACGTAATCTGGCCGGGCTTCCAATTAACGATTTTAAGCTTTGGCGAACTGTTTAGGGATACGGGCTATATCGGCACGCTGATTTACGGATTCATACTGCGAATGCTCGGACTGTTCGGACTGCACCATATTTTTTATCTGCCGTTCTGGACGACGGGCTTGGGCGGGAGCGAACTTGTCAGCGGGCAACTAATCGAGGGCACGCAACGAATTTTCTTTGCTCAACTCAGCGACCCGTCTACGGCGAAGTTTTACGAGGGCATATCCCGGTTCATGTCCGGCAGATTTATAACGATGATGTTCGGGCTAGTCGGTGCCGCCTTTGCCTTGTACAAGACTGCTAAGCCGCAAAATAAAAAAATCGTCGGCGGTATGCTCTTCTCCGCCGCGCTGACTTCATTTTTGACGGGAATCACCGAGCCGCTAGAATTTTCTTTCCTGTTCGCCGCGCCCATGCTTTACGTCCTGCACGCCTTCTTTGACGGTTGCGCTTTCATGCTAGCGCACATCTTCCAAATCACAATCGGGCAGACGTTTTCGGGCGGGCTGATTGATTTTATCCTGTTCGGCATCATGCAGGGCAATGTCAAAACGAATTGGATTTACGTGCCGCTAATCGGTGTGCCGTGGTTCTTCCTGTATTACTTCTCGTTCAAGTTCCTGATTGAGAAATACGACTTCAAGACGCCGGGCAGAGAAGAGGACTTGCTGACCGAACAAAAAGTTTTGAGCGATGCCGAACAAACGCAACTGATTTTATCTGGGCTCGGCGGGCGTGAAAACATTGAGGACTTAGATAACTGCATAACTCGCCTTCGTGTTACGGTCAAGGACGCCTCCCTTGTCAACGAAGAAATCCTAAAAACAAGCGGTGCACAGGGAATCATTAAGCAAGGCGTCGGCGTTCAGATTATCTACGGCTTGCGCGTCAACAACATCAAAAATAATCTCGAAGAGGCTTTGAAGTAATTTGCTGGGCACGATTAATCGCGCTTAAGCAAGTATTCCGCAGGCAAGCCGAAAATATCACACTTGGAATACGATAACATAAAAAATGGCAAAAAAATTTAATCCTCTGTCGAAAAAGCTCGGCGGAGGATTTTTTGCGTTCGAGAGGAAAAATTTTGCTCTGAAATACTTTTGGAGCTATGAACAGGCTTTGAAAGCTGATTTGAGCTTTGAAAACGATTTTGGAGATTTAAAAACGGTTTTGGGGGCGATTTGGAGGGTCAAAACGGAAAATCCAGCATATGGGATTTTTCATTTTGGGCAAAAAAAAAGCCCGCCACATTGACGGGAGAAATACTTTTATCAGTCAAGCGTTAATCTTTGGCATTGTCGAGGGAGGGTTCGTCGTCGAAGAGGTACAGATAACGATTTTTGAACTCTTCGGGGCTCATGCGGAAGGCATTAGCAACGCCGGCGTCGTCGAGGTCGCCCTTTTCAAGACGAGTCATGAAGCCGCGAGCAATTCTGTAGTGCACGGAGTTGATATTGACCTTGCGGACGTAAGTTTTGCCAGTTTCGGGGTCGCGAATGTCTTCAAAGCGGAGCGGCACGGCTTTATTGTCCTGAATGGTGATTAACGCGCCACTTTCGCCGCGCATAAGGAATTGCATAGCCTCATAACCGAGATTGCGGGCGTAATCGATGTCGTAAGCAATCGGAGCCGTGCAACGGAGTTCGTAACCAATTTCCTTGTCAACGATAGAAATTTTAATGCCGATGCGTTTCAATTCGGCCAAAACTTTTTGCTTGAGGATTTCGCCGAAGTCCAATTCAGCGTAGCGAATGTGCCCGTGTTCGTCGAGTTGGACGTTTCCGAGTTCGTGGAAGTCTTCTTCAGCGATTTTTTCAATGACACCCTCCGCGACGACCGCGACGCCGTAATTTTTGCCGATAAGGTAGCGTTTGACGATTGAGCCGGTGATAATGTCGACGACCTGTTGCAGGCGGATTTTATCTTGCGGGAATTCTTCAGGAATGATAGTTAATGCCGCGCCTGCACTGCGTCCCATGCCTAATGCGAGGTGACCAGCCGTCCTGCCCATTGCGATTGTAAAATACCAGCGATTGTTCGAGGTGTGTGCGTCTTCCATGAGATTTTGGATTTCAGTCGTGCCGAATGCGCGAGCCGTCTCAAAACCGAACGTCGGAATGCCTTCGGGCAAGGGCAGGTCGTTATCAATCGTCTTGGGGACGTGGACAACGTTAATCGTCCTGCCGAGCTTGCGGGCGTATTCGCTGACCGCCGACGAGCTGAACGCAGTATCATCGCCGCCGATAGTCACGAGGTAGCCGACGCCGAGTTCCGTGAGCGTATCAACGACCGTGCGCAAATCGGATTCTTTTTTCGTTGGGTTGAAGCGGGACATACGCAGGATACAACCGCCCGTCAGGTGAATGCGATTGACTGCCGCCGCGTCGAGCCGGATATAAGACTTTTCGCCGCGTCCGAGGTGACTAAAGCCGTCGTACATGCCCAGAACGTCCCAGCCGTGACGATTTGCCGTGTTAGTTACCGCATTGATGACCGCGTTAATGCCGGGCGCAGGACCGCCGCCGCAAACTATCGCTACTACATTTCTTACACCAATCATTTAAGATGCTCCTTTCAAGTCGCTAAAGATTTAATCGAACTTTCGCCGCCACGATAATTTTTTCCTGCCGTGTCAAAGATTTTGCTTGAAAAAGTTATCAATCTTATCGAACGGAATAGCGTTCATGTTGTCGTAAAGGTCAATGTGATTCGCGCCGGGGATAATCATCAGCTCCTTATTGTTGCCCGTCAGCTTTCTGAACGCGTCCTCGGAAAAATATCTTGAATGAGCCTTCTCGCCGTGGATAATCAATACGGGCGTTTGAATCTCGGAGGAGTAGCAAAGCAATGGCATGTTCATAAAGGACAATGCGCTTGTCGAGTTCCAGCCGGCGTGAGAATTCAGCGAACGTTTATGATAGCCGCGTTTGGTCTTGTAGTAAGCGTAATAATCTTTGACGAACTGCGGCATTTGCGAAACGTCTTCGGGGACGCCGCCCGCCCGCTCATAAGTTCCTGCCCTATAGTCGGCGGTGCGTTGTGCGTTAAGTCTTTCGCGAGCCTCTTGCCGTTCCTTAGCAATAGTCGCGGCGTCCTTGTCGTAGTCGAAGTAGCCATTGGCAGTTACGCGGCTCATATCGTACATCGTTGTCGTGACCGTCGCTTTGATTCGGGTATCAATCGCCGCCGCGTTTAAAGCCATGCCGCCCCAGCCGCAAATGCCGATTATGCCGATTCGGTTCGCGTCGACGTTCGGTTGTGTGCTGAGGAAATCGACCGCCGCGCAGAAGTCTTCGGTATTAATGTCGGGCGAGGCAACGAACCTTGGAATGCCTCCGCTTTCGCCAGTAAACGACGGGTCAAAGGCAATCGTCAAGAAGCCGCGCTCCGCCATCGTTTGAGCATAAAGACCGCTTGATTGCTCTTTGACTGCGCCGAACGGTCCCGCAACCGCAATCGCAGGAAGTTTGCCAGAATAATGCCTCGGCTCGTAGAGGTCGGCGGCAAGCGTTATCCCGTAGCGAGTGACGAACGTAACTTTGCGATGATTAACCTTGACGCTCTTTTGAAAGACCTTGTCCCATTCTTTGACTAAATCAAGTTTCTCCGCCTGAACTTTAAGGCTAGGAGCGTTCATCGGGTCGAAGTCTTTTGCCGCGTCTGCCCCCACGGGAACGCCGATAATCCCAAGACACAATGCGCCCGTCAAAAATCTTTTCAGCGAACGTTTCATGTTATGACCTCCAAAAGTTTTGCCGCCATTATAATTTTTCGAGTTCCCTTCATGCAAGTAATGCTTCTTAAAAATTTTTTCGATATTAAAGTTGATTATGTGTTATAATCGGCAAAGATTTTTTAAGGAGGTTTTCATTATGGAGAATTTTATCTTCGACCTACAGAGATTCTCTCAAGTCACAATCGCAGCGGGCGATACTTACGAGCTTGACGGCGTGACTTATAAGGCAGTCAGCGACGCTGTACTCAATCTCGACGACGACGAAAAAGTTTCGGGACTGGAAAGCGGAAAAGTTCAAGCGACTGTGACTGGCTCCGAGGATTCGCCAACGATAACTTTCGACGCCACCGACGGCGCGATTGATTTCACGGCGACCAGTGACGGCGAAATTATTTTGGCTAAGATGGTTCTTCCGCTTGAGATTATCAGCGGCGAATTCACTTTCAACGGTAGCACACTTGCCATAAGTGCTGGCTCCGACCTCGCCATAGTCAACACGACTGACGATTACTCTTTGCGCAACGAAAATCATTTTGTCTACGATTCCACCTACATTTTCAGCGGCGCAAGCATGACTTCCGACAGCCAACAAGTAAACAGCCACTTTGTCTTGAGTGACGGCACCAATACCAGGGAACTTGATTTGATACAGCTCGGCAAAGTCATTAACAATTTCACCGAACGCGGCTTTACTCTCGTCAAAGGCTCAAGCGAAGTTATGAACATCGGCGACTACACCATAACTGCGACTGCTCGCGACAACGACGCCGGCTTGAATGTCTCCCTGGGCGCGGACGGAATTACCCTCGTCCCGAACACGAACGACGGCGCACTTAATGTTAGCCTCACTCGCGGCGACACGGAAATTATTTCTGGCGATTTGGAATGCACAAGCGGCTCAATCACTTTCGGTTTTGACAAAGCTGTCACGTTCGAGAAAGATACGAGCTTTAACTTCACGCGCAACGGCTACACTTTGACGGCTACCACGACGGATAAGGCAACTACCGCTATCGAATTTACTGCAGACGGCAAAATTACTTTCACGCCCAGCACTAACGACGGCGGACTTAATCTCCTCTTAACGCAGGGAACCACAACCCTTTTCGGCGGCGAACTCAACGTAAGCGGCGGCACTATAACTTTCGACGTCAATATGCAGAAATTCTCCTTCACTGAAGGCACCGAAGTTTCCATTAAGCTTGCTGGCGACAATCCTCAAGAATTCCAATTCAAAGTGACTGGCGACGACGCAAGCTTTAAAGTCGAGGCGGACGGCTCTGGTACCTTTACAATCACGCCAGACTCCGGCGACGGCACACTTGACATCACGATTAAGCAGGGCGACCAGACAATTTTTTACAACAACATTTCCGTCAGCAACGGCTCAATCATTATCAGCGACATGGGTCAGACTATCGGCTTGACTTCGGGCACGTCGATGACAGTCACGCTCGGCAACTACACTATCGACATAACTGCTAACGACGACGCAAGCTTTGGACTTGGAGTTCTTAGCGACGGCTCTATTGCAA
>JAFWWC010000001.1 GCA_017518105.1 Selenomonadaceae bacterium | reverse complement strand
ACATCGTCGAAAGGTTTTTTCAACGCATTAAAAATTACCGTCACGTTGCCACGCGCTTCGACAAATTGGCTCTTTGCTTCGAGAATTTCGTTTTACTTGCTTCTTCTGTTATTCACCTTTAATTTACCAACAACCCCTAGAAGTGCCCTTTGGTAAAGATTCCACCGCAAAATTTTTAACGCTCAACATATCCGCCGTAATAACTGCGCCGCGAGGAATGTCGAGCTTTGCTACAACTACTTTTGTCATTTTTATCGGTACGGGCTTTTCCGCCTCAACGGAGCTTTCAATATGGGCAAGCGTAATGTAAATCATCAAAGCCACCAATACCCCAATCCCAGCGGTACCGATAAGTAATTGCTTAGAAGCCAATCGCTCAATCAGATTGTTGAGAGTTTTTATAACCTTAGTAAACAAAAACTTTGCCTCCAAAAATTCTCAGGAAATTAAATCATTATCCTTAGCGACCATAGACTATTATGGTCGTAATTTCACTTTCGCCAAATATTTTATTGAATACGGGCTTAACAGGTTCTGTCAGTTTAATTGAATTAGAATCAAGATCTATCTCTACCCTAGCTGGGTCTACAGTTCTGTTCTTCTCGACGAGTTCCATAGCTTCAGCTTTGTTTTCAATACCAGAAAAAGCTATCGCGTCGGCGGCATCTTGTAACTGTGATTGCTTAATATAAAGAAAACCCGCCTCTATAATGAAAATGGTCATGATTAAAAGGATCGGCAACAATATGACCGTGAGAACTAATACTTGACCTTTTTGCGATCGTATATTTCCCTTGAGCAAAAGTCATCACCCCAAAAAAACGACAGCATCCACTTTTCATTGTGATAGTCAATTTAAGCTACACCCTTTTTAATTTAAATTAAATTTAGGATCTCCTCTTGTATATTTCAGATTGTATTGTTATAATGAAAAAAATTTTTAGAAGAAAAAAGGTGTCCCTTATTTTTACACCGTAACTTTTTTTATCTTCTTCTTTCTGTTCATAATTTTATCAAGAAATGTTCTTTTAAGATTAATAAATTTTTTCCTAGATCTATGTGGATTTAACCTCCGCTAAGAATTAAAATTCAACGGAGGTAATTTTTTTTATACGCGTCGGTTATGTTCGCGTTTCTACCGTCGAGCAAAGCGAAGAGCGGCAAATTATCGAACTCCGTGATAAAGCTGGCGTCGAGAAATTTTTTGTTGATAAAGTTTCTGCTAAGTCTGCCAAGCGTCCCAAATTTGATGAAATGATAAATTTTTTGCGAGAAGACGACGAGTTAATCGTTTGTGAATTCTCGCGCCTGTTCGTTCCACTACCGATTACCGCAAAACTTACCTATCACTATCAAAGATACTCCGCAAATGGACTGTCCTGTCGTCAGGCGGTTCGGGGTCATTGCCCAATCTCATGCTCAATGAGAAATGCCAGCCCGCTTTCCTTCTTTTGCTCAAGCCATTCCAAGTCTAGGTAATGCACATCAAATTAATCGTCTATCTGCTTGAGGAGTTCCGCGCTTATCAAATGAGTCAGCCTCTTGCCGAAAATATTTTCATTTACTTTAAGTGGGTTTCGTGTATAATGCAGGGAAAACTTTTAAAGGAGAGCGGTGCCCCTTATATGAACACAGCAGAAAATGTCAAACTCAAACCATATCTATCGCCGCTGAACGTGTGGGCATTGTCCTTCGGGTGCGCCGTGGGCTGGGGAGCCTTCGTCATGCCGGGAACGACCTTCTTGCCCATAGCCGGACCTCTTGGCACTGCGCTCGGTATGTTCGTCGGCGGACTCATAATGCTTATCATCGGCTACAACTATCACTTCATGATGAATAAATACCCCGACGCGGGCGGCACTTATGCTTATGCTAAGAAGGTTCTCGGCTACGACCACGGCTTCTTGAGTTCGTGGTTTTTGATTCTCGTTTATATCGCTATCACGTGGGCGAATGCGACTGCCTTGCCCATCATCTTTAGGAAGTTTCTCGGCGATACGTTCCAATTTGGTTTCCATTACACAATCGCGGGCTTCGATATTTATCTGGGCGAGGCTCTCTTGAGTTTAGGTGCGCTGTGGATTTTCGGCGCGGTGTGTATGCGTGGCGGCAAGCTTGCGGCGTGGGTTCAGACTGTCGCAGCAGTGATTTTATTTGGAGGTGTGCTTATCGGGTTCGGGGCGGTCGTGGCGAGCGGGATAAATCCCTTCGACATAACGCCGGCTTACGCTCCAGATAAGGCAAGTTCATTCGCGGCGATCTTCGGGATTGTAGTTTTGGCTCCGTGGGCGTTCGCGGGCTTTGAATCCGTATCGCAGTCGGCGGAAGGCTTTAACTTCTCCGTCAAGAAAACGTTCGCGATTCTAGCTTGTGCGGTCGTGGCGGCGGCTATCGCTTACGTCTTCCTTGCGATAATGGCTATCTCCGTTCTGCCGCCGGGCTACGATAATTGGGCAGAATATCTAGCCGACCTCGACAACCTAGAAGGCTACGCGGGAATGCCGACGATTAACGCGATATATTCTCTGCTCGGTGACACCGGCTTATTAATCCTAGTGCTTGCGGTCTTAGGCGGCGTCATAACTGGTCTTGTCGGCAACTACATCGCGGCTAGCAGATTAATCTTCGCGCTGACCCGTGACGACCTCCTCCCGCCGTGGTTCGGCAAGCTCAATGAAAACCGCACGCCTATGAACGCCGTCTTCTTTATCATGCTTCTAAGTCTGCCGATACCGTTCCTAGGACGCACGGCAATCGCTTGGATTATCGACGTGAACACAATCGGCGCGACAATCGACTACGCTTATACCTCACTCGTGGCAATCATCACGGCGCGGGCTATGGGCAGGGAGCTACCACAGCTGACGGGCGTTATCGGGCTGGTCGTGTCGATTATCTTCTTTGTGTACTTCATGGTTCCGAACGATTGGACAGTCAGCGCGATGACCACGGAAAGTTATCTGATTCTGATTCTTTGGAGTATCCTCGGCTTCGTGTTCTTCCGGTACATATTCCAGCGCGACGAGGAGCTTAGACGCTTCGGCAAGTCTACAATCTCTTGGATTGCGTTGCTGTTCCTGATTTTCTTTACGTCAATGCTTTGGGTGCGGGAGGCGACAAGCGATTCAGCTAAGGCGGTACTCGGCAACCTCAGCGAATACTACACCGAAGAGCTTAACGAACACGGCGTGCCCCCAACCGACATTGAGAAGGAGGACTCGCAATTTTACCTTCAAAACCAAATGGACATTGTCAGCGAATCTTTGACGCGGCATAACTTCATGCAAATGGGCTTGGTGGCAATCACGCTGTTTATCATGTTCAATATCTACAACCTGATGATGAGGCGCGAACGCAACATGGAGCTACAGAAGGTTCAAGCCGAACGGAGCAATAAAGCGAAGTCAACGTTCCTATCGAACATGAGCCACGACATACGCACGCCCATGAACGCCATAATCGGCTACACGAACCTAATCAAGAAGGAACCGGGCTTGCCGCAGAGGACAAAAGACTACCTAGACAAAATTGAGGCGTCGAATAATCACTTGCTCAGCTTGATAAACGATATACTGGACATGAGCCGCATAGAGTCCGGCAAGATGGAACTCGACCCGCAGAAGTCTAATCTTGTTAAGGCGTTGAATGAAGTTCGCGACCTTTTCGCAACGCAAATGGAGACTAAGGGCTTGCGGTTCGCCGTCAATATCGAACACGTCATGAATAAAACGGTTATGTGCGACACGCCCCGCCTTAATCGCGTCCTGCTGAATCTGATTAGCAATGCTTTTAAGTTCACGCCCGAAGGCGGCTCGGTGACAGTTACGCTAAGGCAAGTCGGCGGCACGGAAGAGCGCGGCTCCTATGAATTGCGAGTAAAAGATACGGGAATGGGCATGACGCCGGAGTTTGCTAAAAAAGTTTTCGCCGCTTATGAACGAGACCGCTCAGTCAGCAACATTCAAGGCACGGGCTTAGGCATGTCGATTACAAAAAGCATAGTCGAGCTAATGGGCGGGACAATCGACGTTCAGACGGAGCTTGGCAAGGGCACAGAATTTATCGTTCGCGTTGATTTCCCCGTCGTCGACGAGCCAGAGGAAGTCGCAATCGAACAGACGCAAGAGCCTAAGGAAATTGACTTCAGCAAGGTCAAACTGCTACTGGTCGAAGATAACGAAGTCAACCGCGAGATAGCCTCAATGATTCTAACGGAGTTCGGCTTTGGACTCGACACGGCGGAGAACGGCAAGATTGCCTATGAGAAAATCGCGGCGAGCAAGCCCGGCGATTATGATTGCGTGCTAATGGATGTTCAAATGCCAGTAATGAACGGCTACGAGGCGACGAAAAAAATCCGTGCGCTCAAGGACAAAAAGCTAGCACAGATTCCGATAATCGCAATGACGGCGAACGCCTTCACCGAAGACATACAAGCGGCAAGGGAGGCGGGCATGAACAGTCATATCGCCAAGCCGCTCGATATACAAAAGATGATTGAGACACTAACGGAGGTGTTGACATGAAAAAACTTTTATCCGCGTTGATGATTCTGGTCGTCGCGTTGTGTGCGGGTTGCGGCGGAGGAAACTTTAAGCACCTGACGCAACCCGAAGCTAAAAAGATGATTGCTTCCAATCCCGACGCAATTATTTTGGACGTTCGGACGCAAGAGGAGTTCGACAAGAAACATATTCCTAACGCCTTGCTCGTGCCGATTGAAGACTTGAAGGAAGGCGACTTCTCCAAACTCCCCGACAAGGACGCAACGATTATAGCTTACTGCTGGACGGGGCGACGCGCTGAGGACGCCGCTAAGATTCTCGGTGACAACGGTTATAAGAACGTCTACGACATGGGCGGCATAGTCGATTGGACGGGAACGCTTGAAGGCACGGAGATTCCAACTTACAAGCAAATCAGTCAAGAAGAGGCAATGAAGATATTAGCGGAGAATCCCAACGCCAAACTTTTGGATTGCCGTTTCCCGAAGGATTACGAGATGAGGCATATCCCAGGAGCCATTCATTTTCCGCTTGAAGCTGCTGTAGCAGACAATTTCGAGAAGATACCCGACAAGGACGCGCCACTTATCACATACTGCGGCGACGGTAATCGCGGGCGGCTGACTGCAAAGGTTCTTATCGAAAAAGGCTATACTCAAGTCTACACGATGGGCGGCATTATCGATTGGAAAGGGCCTGTCGAAGGGACAGCCGTAGAATAAAAATAAGCGGCGAGGATTTACCCCGTCGCTTTTTGTTTGCGTGAAATTATTTCAGAAGGTCTGGTCGCGGGTCGAAATCTTTTCTTGGACGTAAGCAATAAAATCGTCGACGTTCATGCTTAGGCTATCCTTCGCGCTGTATTTCCTAATCGGCAAAGTGCCCGTCTCCGTCTCCTTGTCGCCGATAACAACCGTGTAAGGAATCTTCCTAACCTGGCTATCGCGAATCTTCTTGTTAATCTTCTCGTTGCGGTCGTCGACCTCTGCGCGGATATTGAGCTTGAAAAGTCTATCAGCAAGTTCTTTGGCGTAGGCGGCGTGCTTGTTGGTTATCGGAAGAAGTTCAATCTGCACGGGAGCCAACCACACGGGGAACGCGCCCGCGTAATTCTCAATCAAAATCCCGATGAACCGTTCGATACTGCCATAAACCACGCGATGAACCATAATCGGGCGGTGCTTCTCGCCGTCCTCGCCAATGTAGTTTAGGTCGAACTTCTCTGGCAAGAGCATGTCAAGTTGAATCGTGCCGCATTGCCACGTACGCCCGATTGAGTCTTTCAAGTGGAAGTCAATCTTAGGACCATAAAATGCGCCGTCGCCCTCGTTGATGACGTATTCAAGCCCGCGATGCTCCAAAGCCTTCCTTAGTGCGTCGGTGGCAAGTTCCCAAGTCTCGTCGTCGCCCATTGAGTTTTCGGGGCGCGTGGACAGTTCCGCCTTATACGACAGACCGAACGTTTTATAAACCTCGTCGAACAAGTCAATCGTCTTTTGGATTTCCGTCTCGACTTGGGCGGGCGTCATGTAAATATGCGCGTCGTCCTGCGTGAAGTTGCGAACCCTGAACAAGCCGTGAAGTACGCCGCTTTTCTCGTGACGGTGAACCAAACCCAATTCCGCCAAACGCAACGGCAAATCGCGGTAGCTGTGTACGTGCGTATTGTAGACGAGCATACTGCCCGGACAATTCATGGGCTTAACGGCGTAATCCTCCTCATCAATCTTCGTGAAGTACATGTTCTCCTTGTAATGATCCCAATGCCCAGAAGTTTCCCACAACTTACGATTGAGGATTATCGGCGTCTTAATCTCCTGATAGCCGTAGCGGCGATGAACCTCGCGCCAATAGTTTAACAGCTCGTTCTGAATAATCATGCCGTTGGGGTGGAAGAACGGGAAACCAGGTCCTTCATCGTGCAGGCTGAACAAATCCAACTCCTTGCCTAGCTTGCGATGGTCTCTCCGCGCCGCCTCCTCAAGCATTGTCAGATAAGCCTTTAGGTCGTCCTTAGTCTCAAAAGCCGTGCCGTAAATCCTCTGCAACATCTTGTTATGCTCGTCGCCACGCCAATACGCGCCCGCAATGCTCATGAGTTTGAACGCCTTAACTTTGCCTGTCGATTGAACGTGTGGTCCCGCGCATAGGTCTGTGAAGTCGCCCTGCGTGAACAAACTTATTTCCGCGTCTTCGGGCAATGCCTCAATCAGTTCGACCTTATAAGTCTCGCCCTCGTCCGCAAACTTCTTTAAGGCGTCGGCTCGGCTAAGCGTCGTCCGTTCCAGCTTGAGATTCTGCTTAACGATAGCTTTCATCTCGTGTTCGATTTCGGCTAAGTCGTCTTCGGTTATCTTGTGTTCGGTGTCGATGTCGTAATAAAAGCCCGTGTCAATCGCCGGTCCTATTGCAAGCTGAACGCCTCGACCGTCCGCGCCGCCGTAGAGGTGCTTTATCGCTTGCGCCATGATATGCGAGGCGGTGTGCCGCAGTGCGTGCAGAGCCTGTGCGCCGTCGACCTCCGCTAAACTTCCGTCCTTAGTGATGATTGTCATTTGTATTGCCTCCTTTGCCGTTTTGATTCGGGCAATGAAAAATTTTTCCTGCTTACTTGCCGACTTCCTCCAGCAACGTAAGATAAGATTCGTAGCGTTCGCGAAGAATATCCCCGCGAGCGACTGCCGCTTTAACGCCGCAATCAGGCTCATGACTATGTGAGCAGACGTTTAGAAACTTACAGCCGTCTGCGTACCGCACGAACTCTTTAAAGCAATGCCACAGATTTTTTTTATCAAGCCCCGCCTCCGACAAGTCAACCGCACTGAAGCCCGGCGTATCGACCAGGAAGCCGCCGCCGTATTCAATTAGCTCGGATATTCGCGTCGTGTGCTTGCCACGCAGAATTTTTTCGCTGACGGAGCCGACCTTAAGCCTTAGCCTCGAATCAATCGCGTTAAGCAGTGACGACTTCCCGACGCCGCTCGGCCCAGCAAAGACCGTTACGCCCGCCGATAAAATTTCCTTAAGCTCGTCAATGCCCGCGCCCGTCTTCGCTGACACCCGCAAGACTTTGTACAGCGGCTCATACTCCGCCAAGAAATTTTCCTCCGCCGCTAAGTCAATCTTGTTCACGCAAATGATTATCTCGGCAAGCTGTGACTTCTCGGCTAGGACTAGGAAACGATTCAAAAGGAGCGGATGCAGTCTCGGCGCGTCGACGGCAAAGGTTAGGATTACTCTGTCGACGTTGGCTATCAATGGGCGCAATAAAAGATTTCGGCGCGACTGAACGGATTCAATCACGCCGCTTTTATCTTTTAGCCTAGAAATTTCCACGAAGTCCCCTACGCAAACTGCCCCGCCAACTTTTTTGTCACGCTTGAGCAGCCCGCGTAGCTTGCACGGGATAAGCTCGCCTTCGACCTTCACGAAGAAGAAACTGTTATAAAACTTTATCACACGTCCAATCATATCATCGCTCCTTAGCCTGGTCGCCTTCGCGGCTGGGCACGTCGTCTTGAATCGGATTTGATTGCGGCTCTGGTTCGGGTTCGCGGACGGGTTCTGGCTCCGGCTCGCGAACGGGTTCGGGTTCTGCACGACGGGCAACCACTAAATCGACATAAGAGCCGACCTCAATTTCAGCATCGGGCGAAGGATCCTGCGCGATAACCGTTCCTTCCGCCTGCGTGCTGTCTTCATATGTGACGGAGCCGACGTGCAAGCCGCGACCCTCTATGCCACTCTCCGCAACGCTTAGGCTAGCATTCTCGACGTTCGGGACGTGGGTATATTCCCGCGTAACTTTGACTTCCTCAACCTTCTTTTTGGGTTCGCCGCGTGAAACAATCAAATCAATCGTCTGCCCACGATTAATCTTCGTGCCTGTCGTCGGGTCGTGCGATAAGACTGTTCCTGGTTCGCTGGACGATTCTTTTTCGTAGACGCTACCCAAATTCAAGCCGAGCTTTTGAAGCCGTTCAATCGCCGCAGATTTGGCAAGCCCCGCAAGGTCTGGCATATCGATTGACTCGCCGCCCTTGCTAACGTAGATTGTAACCAGTCTGTCGCTTTTAACTGTCTTGCCAACGTCGGGGTCTTGAGAGACGACTTGCCCCGCCGGTACGTTCGCGTCATAGGTCTCGGCGACGTTCACGCGCAACTTATTGTCCTCCAGTATCTGCCGCGCTAGTGCCAACTGCTTACCTTTGACTTCAGGGACTGTAACGGTCTCTTCAGTGTTTAGGACTTTGCCGAACGCCGCGAATATCCCCACGCCGAAGCCTAGCATTAAAACCAACGCCATCATCATGATAAAGACTTTTGACTTGTAGAAGGGCTTTTGCTCTACTGGCTCGTCCGCGACGGGTTCTTCCTGTGTGCGGACGGTGCGGCGCGGCGGTATCTCTGTTCGCGGCAAAACTTGCGTGGCGTCGGGGTCGCTCTTAACCGTCACACTCAACGCCGCCTCGACCTTTGAAAGCTCCTGCACCAGTTCAAAGCTCGTCGGTCTTATCTCAGGGCTTTTGCTCATCGTGCGACAAATGATTGCCTCCAACATCGGCGGGATTTGCGGACGATATCGGCTTGGGGCAATCGGCTCCTCCTCGACGTGCTTCATTGCGATTGTAAACGGATTGTCGCCCGTGAACGGCAAACGATTCGTCAGCATTTCATAAAGCACAATGCCCACCGAGTACACGTCAGACTTCGGGGTAATCGCTCCGCCGCGTGCTTGCTCTGGTGAAAAGTAGTGCACCGAACCGACGACACTTCCGCCATAAGTCAAAGTCGACTCCGTGACGGCGCGGGCTATTCCAAAGTCCGTAATCTTCGCGTGCCCGTCCTCGGTCATCAAGATATTGTGCGGCTTAATGTCGCAGTGAACAATGTTATTGGCGTGCGCGTGAGTCAAACCGCTGGCAATGTCCTTGGCAATGCGTGTAGCCGTCAACAGCTCAAGCGGTCCTTCGTCCTGCATTTTCTTCTTAAGCGTGTTGCCCTGCACATACTCCATAACGATATAGTGGTCATTGCCCGCGACCCCAACGTCGTAAATGCTGACGATGTTTGGGTGCGAAAGCCGAGCCGCTGACTTAGCCTCGCGGTGAAAACGCTCTATGAACTCCACGTCCGAACGATATTCCGCGTGGAGGATTTTTATTGCCACGGGACGAGCTAAAAGTCGGTCGTGAGCTTTGTAGACTTCAGCCATACCGCCGCTCCCGATTTTCTCTTCCAGCTCATATCGCCCGCTCAAGACTCGCTGAATCATTTTCTTCGCCCCTTAAATCAATGCGTCGTGGGCAATGCGGCAGGCAAAGTCAATCGCGCCTCGCATCGCCTGAAAGAAGTTCAACGCACAACAAAAAATTTCGCGTACCATTGCTAATCAACTCCTGCGACGATAACGGTAACATTATCCCTGCCGCCAAATTCTAGCGCGGCTTCTATAAGTGCTTCGGCGGGCTGTTCGGCGGTCTGCAAAATCTTTTTAATGTCGGCGTCCTCAACCATATTAGTCAATCCGTCTGTGCAAAGTAAGAACACATCGCCGCTTTGCGCTAGGAAATTCCCCGCGTCGATATGAAGGTTAGCCATCGCGCCGACTGCTTGTGTTAAAACATTTTTCATCGGGTGAAGGCGTGCCTGCTCCGCCGTAAGCTCGCCGCGCCTCACCAAAGTTTCAACGTAGTTATGGTCTTCGGTTATCTGCTGGAACTCCTCGCCCCTGAGCCGATAAAGCCGACTGTCTCCCACGTGTGCAAAGTGTGCCGTCATTCCGTCCAGTGATAAAATCGTCGCCGTCGTGCCCATGCCGTGATACTCGTTGTGCCGCCGTGCCGTGTTTAGGATTTTATCGTTCGCAAGGAGTATCGACTGCGCCAAAACTTTTTCGCCCCAAGGGCGCGGCGTCTTCGACAGGAAACTTTCCACAGTTTCGATTAGCATTCGGCTCGCGACCTCGCCCGCCTGAGCTCCGCCCATGCCGTCTGCCACTACATATGTTTGCGGCTCTATCACTGTCAACGCGTCCTCGTTGTTGTACCGTACTTTGCCCACGTGCGTTGCCTGATATACCTTCGCCAAGATTTGTCACCTCTTCATAAATCCGACGAGTATTTTGGCTTGATTGTAACAAAAGATTTTCTTTCAGTCAATATTCATGTTCGCCTGCAATAAAAAAACGCCGCAAGGATTTCTCCTCGCGACGCTGTGAACTAAGACTCAAATCCATTCGTCTGTGTCTGATACGTTCAAGGTGTCAGTCTTCGTCAGCAAGAACTCTTTTTCGCTACGAATCCCTTCCTCCACTTTGTCAAGCGTGAATATGTTGTATGAACCAGTCAACTTAACATAATCTTCGCAGAAGTAAACGGGATTGCCTGCCTCGTCGTAAAGCGGTATCGGATTATTATCGTGGGTAAGATTAGTGTCATCACCATCAAGCAAAACTATTCCTCTAAACTCATTTAAATTGCTACTGTTTTTGAGTTTGCTACTACGCGTCAAGGCTTTTATTGTACTCAGGTTACCGCTTGTTATCTTTTTTGGTATTTCCACTAGCGTACCGTTTTCTGCCTCGCCATAAAGTTTTACGTCTTCCCACTTGGTAACGCGGACTTGATTGCCGCTGGCGTCTTTCTTATACAGCGGGATTAATTGTCCTGTAAGGTCATCACGGAACGCCGTCTCATCAAGGTTCAAATCGAAGTCGTAATAGACATAAGCATAATTAACGCCCGAAGCCGCATTAAACGTTTTGAAATGCGAATTGGCATTCAGACCAAAGACATTGTTACCGTTATTCCAAAGTGCAAGAGCACTATTGCCCTCTGCCACAAGGCTGTAAACATTGCCGTTGTCGTCGACGTGAATGTCATTGTCGCTATAGTTACCGTCGTTTTTCCCCTTCGTACTGTATTTGACTTGTGTACCTTGGGTTGTGTCTAGGTAACGATATTCTTTGGCGATAATGAAACCCTCGAACTTGTGACCGTTGCCGTTAATCACAACGGGGATATCGGGCATCCACAGCACGCCTTTAAAGTTCGCGTTGAGGTTCAAGATAACGGGTTGAGCCTCTTCCGGTGTTAAAACGCCCGGTTCTACATTTTTAGTAGCACGAGCGTCCGGTCCGTCATAGTAGAAGAACAACGGACGCAAGCCGTTAGCAGTATTGTCCACGTTGATGTTGATGACGATTTGGCGGATAGGCGTTGTTTCGCTCTTATAAGGTTCAGCTTCAATACGGAAATATAACGGGTCGTCAGCATAGCCCTCACGAGCAGCATACGTTCCGTTTACATTAAAGAGCGCATGTATTCTGGGGCAGGGAGTGCCATTCTTATCCTTTCCTATGATATTTCTTTCTGTACTTGCGCTAACTGATTGGTTCCTAGAATCTTCGCTTTGAAACGTAAGGTTATTGTCAGCTTGCCAAAAGTCTATAAAGTAATGCGTTTGCTTACTGATTTCGTTTTTATTATCATCCTTCATATCTGAATTAAAATCTTGCACTTCCGCATAGTAATGACGATTCATTCCACTTACAGTTTCCCAGTATGCTTCATGCTCAACGTTCTCCCAGTGTCCATGTATCCGAACTCGTTCAGTCCATGCTTCATGATAGACTTGCTTCGTTATATCATCGTAGTAAACTTTGACGTTATTGAATCGCTTGATAATAGGTTCCTTGCCGTATTTCTTTTCGGAAGCACCGTAGTAATAGTGATAGACGTTCTTGGCGATAAGATACTGCATTTGCTCCCAAAGCGTCTTGTTGTTGTGCGGAATAACGTTATCAATGGGGTCATAGACGGCATAAAGCACGTAGCCATTTTCTTTTATCTTATTCCATCTCTCTTCTGTCAACGTGTCGCCTTCATAATATATATCAATCTTCGTATAGGCTTCCACGTTAGCCGGATTAGTATAACTCCAACCAACAAAGTTACCGTCGCTCCTTGTAGGCTTGCCTTTATCAGTGGTAATAAGTTGCGGGTCGTCTTCTTCCGTCAAATTGGCGGGGTCTTTGTATGTCTTAGTCACATCGCCAGAGCTACCATCATTAAAAGTGCCGCCACGCGGTTTAAAGGTAATTTTAATGTCATCGCCGCCAACGATACTATCGTTGCCCCCTTTCGATATTAAAGCGACGGACACAACGCCAGCATTCATATCGGGAAGGAAGCCGATAAAGAAATGGTGAATATTCTCCGTGAGGTGCAGGACGTAATAATAATTTCCGTCGCCGTCTTGCCAAAGGGAAGGCTTCATCATGACAGTAGGGTCGCCTCTGGTGTAGCCGTCCTTAAATGCGTAAGAATTTATTGTATCGTCTTCTGCATGTGCTACAGAAAAGAGACTCGGCAACGCATATCCCATATCATTGGACGAAAGATTTTTCTTGGCATAATCCAGAGCCGCCTTGTCGCCTATCGAAGTATCTATGAGCTTGCCAGACGTGCTTTTTGTAAGATTATCAGTCGTTGTCGTATGCAGGACTACCAGCAGGGAAGTTATTGACGAGCCTAGCTTTATAGTTTTTGTTCTTAAAGGTGTCATGTTCCGCGATTAATTTGTTTGCACCTACTAGGACAGCCGCGTCCGCCGCATTTTGGAGCCTAGACACATTGAAATAGTACCAGCCGAGGTCAAGTCCCACTCCGCCCATAAACAGAAGTATCGGAACGAGCAAAGCATAAAGTATAGCGACTTGACCCCGGCAACTGTTTAGTGGCTTCATGGGTATCATATCCTTT
>JAFWWC010000032.1 GCA_017518105.1 Selenomonadaceae bacterium | reverse complement strand
TTAAGACACCGCCCTTTCACGGCGGGTTCGTGGGTTCGAATCCCGCTGGCGTCACCAAAGCGGCCCGGTAGTTTAGTTGGTTAGAATGCCGCCCTGTCACGGCGGAGGTCGTCGGTTCAAGTCCGATCCGGGTCGCCACTTAATAAGAAATTTCAAAGCTCGCCCCCGTCGGCGGGCTTTTTGCTTGAGGAGGACTTTCCATGTACGACAATCACATAGCGTCTGGCAGATTTTTCCACTATCGAGACATATTATCCCGAATCTATCAGGGCGAAGACACCACGACCAATCTTGAAGACTTGCAAGAAGAAATTCAAGACGATTACGAGGCGGGCTTGTTGTCCTCTTCGCAATACGATAACTTAATGTCGCTCGCTCAAGACGTTTAAAATCTTTCTGGCTCCTGCGGGAGCTTTTTTTATGAAAAATGTTTGAATAACCTTTGGCACATGATATAATTGCGCCGAAAAATTTTTGGAGTGATAGAAATGTTTGGAATAGGCGCGGGAGAATTCATCGTGATATTAATCGTCGGGCTGATAGTGTTCGGTCCGAGCAAACTTCCCGAAGTCGGTCGGGCAATCGGCAAGGGCTTAAGAGAATTCCGCAAGGCACAGGCGGCACTTTCGCAGACGCTTAACGAGCCTTTGGAGCCGGAAAAGAAATCCGAGCCGGAGAAAAAATCCGTAACCGCCGACGATGTTATAAACATGGCTAAGGAAAAGCCGATTGTTAAGGAGAGCAGCAATGAAAAGAGTTTTAACGGCAATCCTAACGATGTTCCTGCTGTCGACGCCAGCGCAAGCGTTGCCGGTGCAGGAAGCAGTTCAAACAGCACTGGAAAATAATCCGAGCTTGCAACGGACAGAACAATCAATCCGCGTCGCCGAAGAGTCATTAAAATCTGCGCGAGGTCGTAAAGGCGTCTCTGTAAGTTCGTCAAGCCGAGCAAGTTTCAGCAAGACGGAAGGCATTGAGGAATCCGAGAGCCTGTCGACGGGTTTAAGTGCATCGTTGCCGTTGTATTCGGGCAAACGGCTGGAATCGGCGATAAAGTCGGCGGAATTGGGAATTGACATATCAAAGCTTGAATTCTCGAAGGCGCAGGACGATTTGATTTATCAAGTGGTTACGGCTTACGTAAATGCGCTTGAAAACTTAGCAACGTCACAAGTCGACTTGGAAACAGAAAAAAATTTAATGGAGCACGAGAAAATGATTGCCGCACAGTTCGACGCGGGCGCGAAGGCTAAAATTGATTTGCTTCGGGCGCAGGTCGAGACGAGTAACGCCCTTCAAGACGCCGCCCGCTCGCACGCAACCTACGAAGTCGCATTAACGAACCTTGCCGCGCTCATGTCGACTGATTCAATCGCAAATTTGACGGTCGAGGACTTTGAAACGCATTTAAAGCTTGATGACGTGGAAAAATATTTGTCGGAGGCGGAAGAGAATCGATTTGACTTGAAGGCGGACGCTTTGAGGATTGAACAAGGCGAATTATCCGTTACAAGTGCAAAATCCGGTTGGTTGCCTGAAGTCTCCGCTAGCGTCGGCACTGATTTAAGCGGAATGTCGCGTACATGGAAATTTACGCCCGATGCATCGGCGGGTTTAAGTGCTTCGTGGAATATTTTTGATAGCGGCGTCACTCGTGCGGCGGTTGAGTCCGCTAAAGTCGAAGTCGAACGCTTAAAACTCGCTTTGAACGCCGATTTGGACTCTGCGCACGAAGATGTTGTCACCGCCCATAAAAATTTGCGAATCGCCCTGCTTAGAATGACTACGACGCAAAAAACAGTCGAATTAGCCGAGGAAGAACGCTTTATCGCAACTGAACGCTACAACGTCGGCGAAGGTATCCTGCTTGACGTGCTAGACGCCGAAGTTGCCCTGTCTACGGCTAAAAAAAATAATGTGAGTGCTCGATATGACGTTATGCGCTATAGTTTCGACCTCGCGCACGCAATCGGCGATACGTTACGGGCTTTGCGCAATATTTAAGGAGTTTTTTATTATGAAGTGGAAAATTTTAATCGTCGTGGCGGTGATTGCAATCGGGGCGGCGGTCGGATACAAATTTTATAACGAAAAAGTCGTTTCGGAGACGACTAAGACTTACGAGACTGAAAAAGTCGTTCGCATGGACTTAATTAAGACCGTTTCCGCTACTGGAACCGTTCAGCCAAAAAATAGCGTCGAAGTCAGCGCAAAAGTCACGGCTCGTATTCAAGAGATTTTAGTTGAGGAAAATGACCACGTAACCGAAGGTCAAATCGTCGCAATCCTCGACGGCAAAGATTATCAAGCCCAACTCGACCAAGCGAACTTCACTTTGACGAATGCACGCCAAAAACTCGAACGAACCGATAAACTTTATAAAATCGGCGCAAAATCTCTTCAGGAACTCCAAGACGCTCAATACGAGTACGATAGGGCAAAATCAGCCGTCGAATTAGCCGAAGACAACGTTAATCAGACAGTTATAACCGCTCCTATGGATGGAGTCGTCGTCGGCGAACCAAAAACCCCTGGAACTATGGCTGTACAAGGTTCAAACAATCCAACTGTCATTATGCGCATTGCTGACCTAAGCGAAAAGCTCGTTAAGGCTAAAGTCGACGAAACTGACATTGGAAGCATAAAAATCGGCGAATCCGCTACTTTTACCGTCGATGCTTACCCTGATAAGACTTTTCGCGCCGAAGTTATGAAAATTTCCCAGACTGATACCGCTAATTCGTGGGATACAAGCTCTTCAAGTAGCAGTTCAAGCACCTCAAGCAACGCCGTTATCTATTATTACGTGACTTTTTCCGCTCCGGACGATGAAAACCTTTTATTGCCCGCGATGACCGCTAGACTTGATATTATCGTCGGAAAAGTCCAAAATGCCTTGTGCGTGCCGATTGACGCCCTAAAAACCGACTCGAAAGGCTCTTACGTCGAAAAAATCACTAAAGACGCTCAAGGCAAGGAAATTGCCGAAAAAATTTATATCACGGTCGGTCTTTACGGCGAAGAGTTCGTTGAAATCACTGGCGGCAATTTAAATCCCGGCGATGACATTTCAATAACGTATGAAGCGGCTAAACCTACTAAAATTCAAGGAGGCGGCATGGGCGGTATGCGTCGTCCGCCATTTTAAGACGATGTTTAGTGCTAGAAGACTTCTGCGCGTCAGATTATTCCTTGAAGGCGCAGTCGTAGGAGTATTTACGGGCGTTATCGTGGCGACATTAAGATTTTTACTCGATGAAGCCGATATTTATCGCCCGATTATTTTTTTTCACGTCAACAGCTTAGGAAGAGTCCTTTTAGCCGTCGGCGTGATGATTTTATTGGCGGCGGGCTTGTCGAAGGCTATAAATTTCGATTCACAGGTCGCGGGAAGCGGAATTCCTCAAATAAAAAGTATTTTGCAAGGTCGAACGCAAATGATTAATCCATTCCGATTATTGGCGGTAAAATTCTTCGCGACGGTCTCTGCAATCGGTGCGGGCATGAGTTTGGGGCGCGCAGGTATCAGCGTGCAATTCGGCGCGGCTGTCGGCAACTTTTTTAGCAAAATAATCTACAAGGGCAATCGTCATCATGCCGCAGTTGAAGGTAAATTCCTTTTGACGGCTGGCGCGGGCGCAGGTTTAGCCGCAATCTTTAATGCGCCTCTCGCCGGTGTCATTTTTTGTATTGAAGACCTCCGCAAGAAGTTTTCGCAAGAAATTTTAATCGCGGTGGTCACGGCGGCTGTTATGGCGTCTTTTATCGTTAAAATCGTCTTCGGCGTGCGACCAGTCTTTGAAACTATCACCGCAACCCCGCTTAACGTCTCGTCAGTCATAATCGTCCCAAATTTGGATATGATTGCGGCTGTGAGCGCGGCTCCTTTGAAATTTATCGCACTTTTTATCTTGCTCGGCATAATTTGCGGCGTAGCGGGCGCAATCTTTTACAAAGCGTTAATTTTCTCTTTGAACACCTACGACCGATTAAAAATCTTCGGCGTAAAGCGATTTGCTATCCCGTTACTGCTCGCGATACCTATCGGAATAAAATTGCCGCAAATTTTAGGTTGTGGAAATGTTTTAGTCGACGAAATGTTAATTACTCGGCACGCCGTGAGCTTGCTGATAATTTTATTGGCTGGAAAAGTATTTTATACGCTGATTTGCTTCGGTACGAACGCGCCTGGCGGATTATTTTTGCCGGTTTTAGTCATCGGAGCGTTAATCGGGAATATTTTTGCTCGCGTCGGCAATTCATTGCATTTTTTCACGGCGGATTGGACGACGCTTTTTATAATCTTCGGCATGGCGGCATTTTTCGCGGCAGTCATCAAGGCTCCGATAACCGGAAGTATTTTAATCTTGGAGCTGACGGGGCAATTTGAACATTTATTTAGCTTGATAATTATTTCGGGCGTTGCGTTCATGATTTCGGACTTATGCGGCGGCGAACCGATTTTTTCTGCCTTACTTGAGCGTTCACATAAAAAAATCCCCGATTAATCGTCGGGGATAATTTTTTTTTGCTCAAACGAAAAAATCCCGCCACTTACGTAGATTGAAGACGGGATTTTCTCGCCAGACAGTTGATATTTGCCTAGGAATATTGGCGCGAACATTATAAAAAAAAACGGACTGTCAAGCAAAATTTTTAATGAAAAAACCCTACGACACGTTGCCGAAGGGCTTTTTTTATTTATGCTAGTGCTACATTATCTATTTCTTTATTTTGTTCCGCCAAATATCTTTTATGACGCTCTTTCATTATCAATAATGCATAATCTCCTGCCGCCATATCGTCCTGCGAAAGAATTGCATCTTCGTCATCGTCTTCAGAGTACCAACCTGGCTGTTCTACTACTATTTTTTGCTCTTTGTAGGTATATTCCATTGGTCTAACGTCTCGGCGTAGGATTTTTCCTGTTATCGGGTGTATTTTTATATCTTTCATGCTCATTTCTCCTTAAATGATAATAAAGTAAACTCTGAAATGACATTCTGCGTAAATTTTATGTACAAAATATAATCATCGTATGGAACGTGATAAACATCTTGCCAAATTTTATGATTCGCATATGAAGTCATTGATTTATAGAAATGTTTCAGTTCCATTGTAGATATTACTTCTTTAATTCCCTTTTTATTGAATCCTAAATTTGCTGCTGTTCTTTCTGCGACTCTTGTTATTTCAAAATCTGAATTTTTGAACTCTGTAAGACTGTAACTCGGATTAAATTTCTCCATATAATCACCTCAACAACATTTTAGCAAAAAATTTTCCTATGTCAACGAAAAAACCCTACGACGCGCTGCCGAAGGGCTTTTTTGATTAAAATTATGAGTTTTTAGCCTTTCTAAGTTCGCGACGGCGTTTTTCTTTACGCAAACGTACTTCACGAGCTGAATCAAGATTGCAACGGCGATTCCATTCATTAATTCGTTCGTCGCGGTCGCCATTATTCATCACAATATACGGATTAACCATGAAATCGGACTCCAAAGCTAATTTTAATTCATTTACGACCAAATTTTCCTTCAACCAGTGTAAAGCATTGAAAAATTTCGTTCTACTAAGCTGTAAATCGAAAGCGAGCTGAGATTTTTCGATTGTGTAGCCTCTGATACCGTCTTGGGGCTGATGAAAGGCGAGGTAGAAGAAAAATTTCAATATTTCAGGGTTGGGAGCGTCGTTAATGGTGCGCAGAGTGCGTCTGTCGTCGAAAATCATAAAAATCACCTCCGCGAGCGATTATACCAGAAAACTGCCCTTGAAAACAGCGCAAAATACGAAATCCCAAATATAGGATTTTGTATCGCGCCGTTATGCGGGTTTTTCGACATGTACAAAAATCAGGGGTGATTTTGGAGGTGTGATTTACGAAATCCCATATACAGGATTTTGTAAAATGGGCAAGAAAAAACCCTCCGACGCCGCCGAAGGGATTAAAATTTATTATCCGAGACGTTGCTGAAGACTTTCCAACAGCTCATCGCGCAAATTTTCGTCTGGAATCTTTTCTATGACGGGATTGAACGCCGCCTCGACGATTAAACGTTCAGCCTCCGATTTATCAAGTCCGCGACTCATTAGATAGAAAATTTTTTCCTCATCGAGCCTACCGACGCTTACGGCGTGATGACCGTCGATTTGGTCTTCAGCGGCGAGCATAAGTGGCACAGAACGGTTTCGCGTGCCTTCTGACAGGATAATCACTTCTTCAAGCTCCCGACCGGTTGAATTTTTCGCGCCGCGTTTAAAATCGAGTGTCCCGCGGAAAATTTTATCGCTTTTACCAGTCAAAGCCCCGCGAACGTTCATATTTGCCGAAGTTCTTTTGCCGTGCTGTCGAATCACGTAATTAAAATCCAATTTTCGTTCCGCGTCGCCGAAATAAACCGCTTCGAGGTCAGCAACGGAGTCATCGCCGAGCAAATCAATTTCAACGTCCGCAGAATAGTCGCCGCGACCCAAATCCGCCGAGATAAACTCAACTCGCGCCCCTTTGCCGACTGAAATTTTAATTTTTCGGGCAACGTTATCGTTACTCAAGTTCACGTCGGAAAATTTTTTAATTTCGCCGTCTGGAACGCTTATAATCTGTTTGTCGACCTGCGCGGAGGTATTTAGTTGATTTACGCCGAGCCAACGCCACGTTTTAAGAGGAATTTCGCCTAACATGATTGACACCTTAGAACGCCGGCACGATTGCGCCTTTATACTTATCTTCGATGAATTTTTTAACCTTATCGGACTGCAAAGACTTCACGAGCGTTTTAATTTCGTCGCGGTTCTCGTCTTCGCGGACTGCAATTATATTTACGTAGGGCGAAGTCTTATCTTCGATGAAAAGCGCGTCCCGCATGGGGTTAAGGTCGGCATTCATAGCAAAATTCGTGTTGATAATCGAAATGTCCACGTCCTCAAGTGTTCTGGGCAGTTGAGCGGCTTCGACTTCCTGAATCACCAAATTTTTGGGGTTTTCGGCGATGTCTTGAACAGTCGCAGTCTCGTTTACGCCGTCTTTGAGCTTAAGCAAGCCAGCCTTCTGCAAAAGTAGCAGAGACCGTCCGCCGTTCGTGGGGTCGTTCGGGATAGAGACCGTCGCGCCGTCCGCAAGCTCCTTTAAGTCCTTAATTTTCTTGGAATAAATGCCCATCGGCTCGATATGCACGCCGCCCGCGTTCTTGAGCTTAACGTCTTTGTGCTCCTTAACGAAGTCATTAAGATACGGCTCGTGTTGGAAGAAATTCGCGTCCAATTCCTTGTCGTTTAGGGCGATATTCGGTTGCACGTAGTCATTGAACTCGACAATCTCCAAATTGATTCCCTGCTCCTTGAGGTCGGGTTTAATCTCCGCCAAAATCTCGGAATGCGGAACGGGCGTTGCACCGATTTTAAGTGTGACTTCCTTAGCCGTGCCCTTGTCGCCGCCGTCAGTCTTAGCAGGAGCGTCGCCACCACCGCAACCCGTAATCAACAACGCCGCCGCTAAAGTTATCGCCGCTAAAAATTTTCCTTTCATGATGAATCCTCCTTATGATTTGTTACGCCGCGAATTATATCAAAGCAAAAAGAAATTTCAAGTTGCCAAAGTCCGCGCCGTGAATTACAATCGGCTAAACAACTTAGGAGGCGAGACACGATGACGGATATTGAAAAGCTTGCCGAGATTTTATCGAACAGTACAAGCGCGGTCTTCTTTGGCGGGGCGGGCATGTCCACCGAGAGCGGCATACCAGATTTCCGAAGCGCGAGCGGCATTTACAATCAGAAGCTCAATCAAATCTTTTCGCCAGAGGAGATGGCGTCGCATAGATTTTTCGTGAGCCACCCCGAAGAGTTCTTTGCATTCTATCGCGAGCGTTTTGTTTACTTGGACGCTAAGCCCAACGCCGGACACCTTGCCCTAGCTGAGTTGGAGCGTCGCGGCATTCTAAGCGCAGTCATAACCCAGAATATTGACGGGTTGCATCAAATCGCCGGCTCCCGTGTAGTCTATGAATTGCATGGTTCGATTCGGCGGAGCTATTGCGTTGAGTGCGGCGCGAAGTACGACGTTAGCTTTGTCATGAATGATAAGCCCGTGCCCCATTGCACTCGTTGCGGCGGAGTCGTCAAGCCTGATGTCGTCCTCTACGGCGAACACTTAGACAGCGACACCATATCCAATTCGATTCGGGCGATTGCCAATGCTGATACGCTGATTGTCGGCGGCACAAGTCTTGTCGTCTATCCTGCGGCGGGGCTGATTGATTATTTCCGAGGGCGTCATCTGATTTTGATTAACAAGACCGCTACTCATGCCGACGCCGATGCCGAACTTGTTATCCGTGAACCAATCGGCGAGACACTTGAAAAAGCCGTCGCCCTAATCGAGTAAAGGAGGTTGCCTTTTGGGCATTCTAAGATACCTTGCACGGACGATTGACTCATCGCGGTCGATGATACTGTTCGCGGCGTTTGCGAGCTTTTTCTTTGTGCGCACGACCTTTTTGCCGCTATGCTACGACGATTACGCCTATGCATTCATTTGGGACGCGGCGCACGGCGGGAACTTAGAGGCAATGCAATTCGGCTCACCAGAGATTGAACACCGCGAACGCATATCATCACTTGCTGATATTGTCGATTCTTTGACGGCGTACTACTTCACGTGGGGCGGCGGCGTCTTTGCTTGCGGACTGGTGCAATTCTTCGTTTGGCTCGGCAAGCCCGCCTTCGACATGGCGAACACGATAATGTTCGTCTTCCTTATCCTAGTCATCATCAACCTTGCTAACACGTGGCTAAAAATTTCGCGGGCGGCTTTGCTGTGGATTCTCTTTGCAATCTTTATCCTAATGCCGTCGTCGGTGCTAAGTCTCTTCTGGCTGACCGGCTCTTGCAATTATCTTTGGATGGCGTTCTTCCAATTATTTTTCCTTACGCCATACGTCAAAGCTTTGCGCTCACAAGAGGCAAGCAACTCCGCGTTAAATGTTCTGCTGATGATTCTGCTTGGAATGTGCGCGGGCTGTTCCAATGAGGCGGGAGCCTTCGCGACGGTCTGCTTGACGTTCTTTTTAACCGTCATGTGCAAGGCGCGTGGTATCTTCCGGCGGTGGATGATTGCGGGCTTAATCGCCGTGAGCGTCGGCTACGTGCTCATGATTCTTGCACCTGGAAATTTTTTGCGGCTACAGTTCCTACACCCGAACTTCATTTACACGAAAGAAATATTCCTAGCGCACCTTACTGAAGGTTTCCTACGCGTCGTGGTGACGGATTTAATCGCGCTGATTCCGATGTTCGTTTACTTCTCGCGTCGCCGACCTGCTGAAATAACTATGGCGGAAGTCTTGATGCTGGCATTCACGGCGGCGGGGTTGCTCGTACCGATTGCCTTGCTCTTCTCGCCCGAATATCATACGCGCATTGCGATAACGTCGCTGTCATTTATCCTCGTGGCGTCAAGCTCGGCTATCCTCGAACTCGAACGACAACATTTAAAGGCGTGGCTGACCTTGCCGAAAAATTTCTTGCGACCCGTGGCAGTCATTATCCTTGTTAGCTTTGTCTCCTACTTCGCAACGCTGATTTATGTTGACTTATCAATCTTCAATGCTAATCGGCGGCAGGTGCGCTACATTCAACGCAACGCCGAACTCGACCCAATCCCAATGCCGCCCATGCAAATTCGTCATCGCTTTGAAGACGTTCACGGCGACCGAAGCGCAGTCCCAAACCTTGAACACTTCGCCGGCATTGAAGGCAACCTAACCAATTACAAAAATTCTCTCGTCGCCCAATACTACGGCGTTAAGCATGTCATTGCGTCTAAATAATAATTAGGAGGTTTCATTATGAGCGATTGTATTTTCTGCAAGATTGCGGCGGGCGAAATCCCTTCGCAAAAAGTCTACGAAGACGACACGGTTATTGCCTTTAAAGACCTGTCGCCCAAAGCCCCGATTCACGTGCTGATTGTCCCGAAGAAACACATTCAGAGCGTCGCGCACTTTCAAGCCGAGGACAAAGAACTTGCCGCGCATATCTTCGTTGACGTGGTGCCCAAGCTCGCGGCTGATTTCGGAGTTGTCGACGCTGGCTTCCGCCTGACAATCAACACGGGCAAGGACGGCGGGCAGACTGTTCCGCATTTGCACGTTCATTTTCTCGCCAAAAGAAAAATGACTTGGCCGCCCGGCTGATTGACTTTCAGGCAACAAAAAATCCCGTCTCGATTCGGAGGCGGGCAATTTTTTTATTGGGCTTGCAATTTCTCGCCGTAGCGTTCGTCAATATCTCGTTGAAAGTTCGGTATCAATCTCCAATTACAGCGATGAGTATTCTTCATGATTTTTAAGGGCGCGTTGAACAGATAAAGATTTTTCATGCTGGAGCCGTTGGTCACATCAACGCAATAGGTCTTCCCGTCGTCAAAGGTTATCGTGTTCCAGCCGTGTCTAACAGGCTTGCCGTTCTCTTTAATGTAGCCGCCTATCCTGCCGACGTTCAAGCCGCACATGCGCCCTAGCATATAGAAGGCGTCCGCAAAGCCGCTACAATTTGTCTTGCCGCCGATTAAAGCTCCAAATGCCGTAGTAAATCTTTTGGGATTGCCGTCCTCAGTGAACATAGCTTTTTCATTGTAGTAAGTGCCGCGATTGCTTATCTCTTCGTAAAGGTAACGCTCCTTTTCCAAAGGCGAAGACAATATATTAGCTTCGTTGGCGATTGAAACTGCCACGTTGTAAAGTTGCATTTCGTCGGTGGTGAGACCTTGAGTATTGCCGCTAAGGTAAGCATTGGCGACGCGGTTGCCAGGATATTCCGTAACTATCTCGTAGAGGAAATGCCCAGTTCCATATTCTCCGCTCAGATTGCCTACCGGAGCGAGGGCGATTTCATTGATGAATTCCTCATTCAAGGCGAGGATTTCCTTAATGCCTTTTTCCTTGTCAGTAGAGATTTTGACGCTCGTTAGAACGAAATAAAAATCCATCTGCCCTTGGCGGCGACCGTTCTCGATGTAAGCGGCGACTTCTGCTTTAGTGTTGAATTGCGGGACGGAGTTCCAGTCGATTTGTTCTTCTGCGTGGACGACTTGCAAGCTCATCACGAGCAAACAGACGATAGCGGCGGCGAAAAACTTTTTCAGCATGTAAGACACCTCCATAAAAATTTTTTTCAGTATAGCATAGCTTATCCCCCTTAGCAAAAAAAGCCCGCCACGTTGACGGGAAGAAAAATTTTATCTGGGAAGGTTTATTCTTTCTTAGCGAGTTCATTAGAGCTGTTTAGCTCGTAAGTGTCGCCGTTGATGTTAAAGGTCGTGGCGGTGAATTCTTGCAAAGTAATCGTGCCGTTGGTAACCGTGAGAGTGATTGCGCCCGTCGACGTGCTATAAGACGAAGTGAACGTGAGATTATCAAGCGTGAGGGTGTCGCCGTCCTCGAATCCGTAGATAACATCTTTGCCGTCGCCTTGCGCGTAGTAGAAGGTGTCATTGCCGTCGCCGCCCCAAAGCGAATCGCTACCAGAGCCGCCGCGCAGTGAATCGTCACCTGCGTCGCCGCTTAGATAGTCTTTACCAGAGCCGCCGAGGAGAGTATCAGCCCCTGTGCCGCCGTAAAGAGTATCTGCACCGTCAGCCCCGTTTAATGAATCGTTGCCCGTGCCGCCCGATAAGCTATCATTGCCATTGCCGCCAAGGAGCGTATCATTTCCAGAGCCGCCAGATAATATGTCTGCATCGTTGCCGCCGCTTAGATAGTCTTTACCATAACCGCCGAAAAGTTTATCAGCTCCCGCTCCGCCGTAAATCTTATCGTTGCCGGCGTTGCCCCAGATTGAATCATTGCCAGCCAAGCCGTAGATTGAATCGACACCAGAGCCGCCGAGAATCGAATTGGCTAGAGAATTGGCAGTGATTTTAACCGCGGTCGTGCGTTCCGAGGCGTCGATAACTTCAACGGTCGAGTTGACTGTCACGGGCGAGGAAGTGTCATCGGTTATCGTCAAGGTCGTAGAAGCTGTTTCCTCTACGCCGTCAATGTTGACAGCCGATAAACTCGCCGCGCCGACTAAAATAATCGTCTCGTCGCCGACAGTCACGATTATATTGTTGCCGCTGGTCGTCGTGGAATAGGAGCCTGCGCCGTCTCCGATTGAAAGCGTCGAAGTCGAATTGAAGCCGCGGATAGTGTCATTGCCGTCGCCCTCTGCATATTGGAATAAGACATTCGCGCCGCCGTCGTTGTAAATGGAATCGTCGCCCGCTCCGCCCGTAATCGTCACGTTGGAGCCGTCGTTGTCGATAGTGTCATTGCCAGCCCCGCCGTCGATTGAAACGTTGGAAGCGTCGTTATCAATGTCATCAGCCCCCGCGTCGCCTGAAATCGTGACGTTCGAGCCGCTATTGCTAATGTCATCGTTGCCCGTGCCGCCGCTTATCGAGACGTTCGCGCCGTCGTTGTCGATGTCATCATCTCCCGCGTCGCCTGAAATCGTGACGTAGTTGCCGTCGTTGTCAATATCATCAGCACCCGCACTACCGCGAATGGTTACGTAGTTGCCGTTGGAGGTGTTCTCGATCGTATCCTTGCTCGTGCCGCCGACGATTGAAACGTAATCCGCACTGTTCCAAAGGTAGTTGTAACCCGACGTGCCAAGGATTGTGGCGGAGTCGCCGTAGTTTAGAATGGTATCGTTGTCCGCGCCGCCGACGATTGATACTTCCGTAGCCGCCGCGTAATTTTGGATAGAATCATCGCCAGCCAGAGCTTGAATCGTCGCGCCGACTATTGAATTGCCGAGCGTGTCATTGCCCGTCGTCAAGGTGATAGATTTGGAATCATCATCGTCGGTCGTCGTGCCGTCTACAGCGGTTCCGTTTTCGTAGAGCGTGTAGCCGTTGGTTATGACGTTCGCCGCCGTACCCTCAAAGGACGTAACGTAAGTGTCGCCAGTCAAGTACCACTTGCTAGACGAATCCAACGAGACATTGACGGTTCCCAAGCTCGTGGAAATGGATGAGCCTTTTGCGTTCGTTATGGAGCCGGAAAGATTGCCCGTGAACGTGGACGAATCCGAGATGTTAAGCGTCAAGGTCGAATCGCTGCCTACGAGAATATCGCCCGTCAAAATCTGTCCGCTTGCGTTTAGGGTGGCAATGTTAGACGCACCGCTCCAGCCGTCGTCGCAGACCGATAATAAGACGCCGTCGCCGCTGTCGTTAATCGTGACTCCGTTAAGGCTGATAACTGCCGCAGTGTTGGTGACGTGGAAGAGGTGCCCCGACGTGTTGTTTAGGACGCCGCCCGTCATCGAGAAGCTTGACGTGCCGCTTGACGAGTCGCCCGACATGGATTGATAGAGTATCACCGCGTCTAGGAATTGAGCGTTGCCATTGGTTTGGGTGTTGCTTGCCGTCAAGGTGCAATCTTCTAAGGCGACGGAGTTTTGCCCTTCAATGCAGACGCCTTCGGAAAGATTGGAAGTGAGCGACGCGTCCTCAACGAAAATATCAGCGGTGGAATAAATCGCCGGCGAGCCGAGCCCGTTTGACGTGTAGGAGCCGCCGTCAACCGTGACAAAGCCGCCGCCGCGGTCAGTCCTTATCGGCGCGGAGGATTGTCCGTTTGTAACTATCGTCAAGTCCTCCGCAATCATCTTGCCGCCGCCCGTCGTCATGATTCCGCCGGAACCGCTCGCCGAAGTCTTAATCGTAACGTCCTCGATATAAACGGTGGTGCCGTCGCCCGCTACGCCATTTTGTCCGCCATTGCCGCCATAAGAAAAAACAGCATTCGCCCCGACGCCCGTCGTAGTGACAGAGCCGCCGACGATTGAGACGGTGCCGCCGCCCATCGCCATGATTCCGGAGTTAATGCCGTAGAAGTTGTAATTGTCGCCCGCGTTAGAAGATCCGCCGCTCTTTGTGACTGTCGGGTTGATAAGATTGACCGTGCCCGAAGCCAACGATACGAGGACTGCGCATTCAGCGTCGGTCGAGGAGGTGTAAGTTTTGTTCGAGTACGTGCCCGCTGAAGTGTACTCAGTTGCGCCGCTCCAAGAAACGCTTGAAGACGAACTGCCCGGAGGACTTCCAAAGTTGTTGCTCATAATACTGCATCCTTTCTTGCTAAAAATCATTTCTAATTTTATCGTAAAGAAAATCCCATCGTTTTAACGGGATTAAAATTTTGTCCGAGCAGATGTCATTGCTTCTTGAGTTTGGAGCCGCTGATTTTATACGTGTCGTTGTCAATGTGGAAGGTCGTCGCGTTGAACTCTTTAAACGTGACCGAGCCGCTATCGAAAGTCAATGTAAGGGCGTTGTCTTTGTAAGAGGACGTGAACGCCAAATTATCAAGCGTGAGCGTGTCTTTGCTGTCGAAGCCAAAGATAATGTCGTTGCCGTCGCCCGCCGTGTAAATGAACTTGTCCGCGTCCGCACTTCCCCAGAGGCTGTCATTGCCCTTGCCGCCATAAACATAAGAGGTCGTGTCGCCGCTGTAATCGGTCACGGTGATATTTTTGCCTTTGCCGTCCTTTACGGTGATTGAATCAGAGCCGACGCTTAATACGACATCCTTGCCGTTCAAGGAGACGGAAGTTATCTTAGCATGTTCTCTAGCGAGTTTTATTGAATCTTCGCCAGCAGTGTAATCGCTGATGAAATCATTGTCCGTCTTGTGAAGGAAGACATCACGACCTGCGCCGCCGATTAGAGTATCATTGCCCGTGCCGCCGCTTAACGTGTCGTCGCCCGTGCCGCCGCTTATAGAGTCGTTGCCCGCGTCGCCGTTAAGAATGTCGTCGCCCGTGCCGCCGCTTATAGAGTCGTTGCCCGCGTCGCCGTTAAGAATGTCATCGCCCGCGCCGCCGAAAATCTTATCGTTGCCGGTATTGGCGTGAACGGTGTCATTGCCCGCGCCCATAGTTATTGAATTCGCGGTTGCCTTGCCGAAGACCGTAAGCCCCTTGTCGAGAGCCGTCGCGTCGAGTTGTTTAATTTTGTCGGGATAAGTCGTAAGGTCAACCGTATCCGCCGTGAAAAATTCGTCGAGTGTCAAGCGGGAACTAATGATTGAGCTGTTGGACGCTGATTTGCTAACTGACGAACTGGAGGAGCCATAATGCTCCGAGCCATACTTAGCCAGATAGCGCAAGAACATATAGCCGCCCGCATAAGCATCGGTATCGCCCGTCCCGGAAGTCAACGCCAAGGAGCTTTTCAGAGCACTAGGACTCTTGGCAAGATTTAAAATGGTTCCTGTTCTCGTGTCGTCAATGCCGTGAGTAAGTTCCGCCATGCCCTCCGTTATAAATTGCGGCAAGTCCCAAAGGCCATTGACTTTAGCCATCATTACCGCATGGGTCAATTCATGAGAAATAATCCTATCGAGGTACGCTTGACTGTCAGGGCTAATGCCGTTCACGTCGGTGTTTGAGAAGTTGTAGTAGTAGTATTTGTTTATGGTCAGATAGGAACCGTTCGTTGAGGCTAAAAAGCCGCCGGGCGTGTTTTCAAATTCTACGGTGGTTTCATTGAAGGTAACATCGGAATCGCGGAAGCTGTAGCCGTAGGATTGTTTGATAAGGCTCAAGCTTTCGTTAGCCCACCATGTCTTGAGCGCACGCCAAATGTACAGCTCATCACTGGACAGATTCGTTTTGGAAAGGTAGAAAGTCAAGCCGTTCGTCGTGAAGGAGCTAGCATTAAAGCTCGTATCCAATTTGCCGCTTTCTGGGATAATGCTTTCTGCAGTCTTAGTTGACGAGCCGCCCTCGTCGGAACCTGTGATTGCTCCGGTGTCCGCGTTGTCTAGGATTATATCGCAGTAGTTTACTAAGAATTCATCTGCACTGCTCGCACTTCTGCAATCTGAAATCATACGATTGATAGCGGCTTGTACATTGCTGAAGTAGCCGCCCGTAGCAATCCGAACCGCCTCATTAAGTGCCGTCGTACCCGAATAGCTGGTTGTGTCGAGGTAGCTCATAAATTTCTTGATGACTTCCTGCTGACTTATAATGGGTTTAGGCTTGGGCGTTGTGGTTATAGCGGGATAAACATTAATCGTCTTGCCTTTAGCATCGCCTAGAGTTATTGCGCCGCTACCTGGGACATTTATCAAGACATCATTGCCGCTTAGCACGCTAGTCAAAGCACTTGCACCCGTGATTGTAAGGGAATCGCTTGAGCTCCAGTTGAGTATCTTATCGCTACCGTCGCTCGCGCTGTACTGATATAAGACGCCATAGGAGTTATTGCTACTGCCATAAATGATATCGTCGCCTTTGCCGCCAGAAATCGTGACTTCTCTCTGGTTTGAAAACAAAGAGACCACGTCCGCGCCCGCGCCGCCATTGATTGACACGTAATAGCCAGATTTGTTAATGATAGTGTCGTTACCCGTGCCAGCGTCAATGGTCACTCGGTTGCCGTCGTTTTCAAGGGTATCAGCTCCGTCGCCGCCTAGGATTTTTGAGGAATTGCCCGTGTTGATGACGTAATCATTATCAGAACCCGCGTCAAGCGTCGAATAGTTGCCGCCATAGTTGTAAATGGTATCGTTGCCGCTACCAACTAAGATTGTTGAAGAGTTGCCCGTGCTGTAAACGTAGTCATCGTCGGCTCCCGCGTCGATTGATACGTTGCTTGCCGTGTTGGAGAGATAATCATCGCCGCCGAGTGCCGCTATCGTCGCGCCCTGCACTGTGTTAGCGTAGGTGTCATTGCCAGCAGTCAACGTGACTTTCTTTTTGTCTATTGGTTTCGTAAAGGTTCCTTGGATATTAGGCGATAAGTTCGCCGCGCCGCTTAACGTAATTACGCTATAGCCGACCGAAATTAAGACATCGTCGCCGCTCGTCTGCGAAGAATAGGAGCCTGAGCCGCCGCCGATTTGAAGGGTCGAGTTTTTGTTGAAGCCAAAGATTTTATCCGCGCCATCGCCAGAGCTGTACTGATATAAAACAGCAGAATCGTAGCCGTAAATAGTGTCATCGCCCGTGCCGCCCTTAACCGTCGCAATGCTGTAAGAGGTAGAACTATTGACACTGATTAAATCCGCCCCTACGCCGCCTGAAATCGAACCTATATAAGCCATAATCGTATCATCGCCAGTGCCGCCTAGTACTGTGTTATAACCGCCTTCTATTGAGATTAAGTCATTGCCTGAGCCGCCGTGGATTGACGAAGAATAGAACGTGCCCTCGATAGTGTCGCTACCTGAGACCGCGCTTACCGTGACATAGCCGTTGACGTAAGCATAAATTGAATCGTTGCCGTCGCCGCTGGAAAGGTAAGAACTGTTGCCGTTATAGCTGTAAATCGTATCATCGCCAGTGCCGCCTATTATTGAGTTAGAACTGCCGCTTATTGAGATTGAGTCATTGCCAGAGCCGCCGTGAATTGATGAAGAATCGAATTCGCCCTCGATAGTGTCGCTACCTGAGACCGCATTCACCGTGACATAGTCGCTACTGTAGGCATAGATTGAGTCGTTACCCTCGCCGCCATTGATTGAAGAGGAATAGAAACTGCCCTCTACAGTGTCCTTACCAGAGCCCGCATTCACCGTGACATAGCCGTTGACGTAAGCATAAATTGAATCGTTGCCGTCGCCGCTGGAAAGGTAAGAACTGTTGCCGTTATAGTTGTAAATCGTATCATCGCCAGTGCCGCCTATTATTGAGTTAGAACTGCCGCTTATTGAGATTGAGTCACTGCCAGAGCCGCCATTTATTGAAGAGGAGTAAAAGTTGCCTTCGACCGTGTCGCCGCTTGAGCCTGCGTTCACCGTGACATAATTGCTACCGTATGTATAGATTAAGTCTTTACCTTCGCCGCCAGAAAAATAAGAGTAGTCGCCGTCGTTGTGAATCGTATCAGAGCCTTCGCTACCTAGTATCCTTGAGGAATTGCCAGAGTTATAAACGTAATCATCGTCGTAGCCCGCGTTTAGTGATACTTCGCTTGCCGAATTGCTTAGCGTGTCATTACCGCCGAGTGCCGCTATCGTCGCGTCCTCTGAGGTGTTGACGTAGGTATCATTGCCAGAGGTCAGCCTAACTTTGTTGGAAGTATTTCCGCTCATCACAACGCTCTCCTTTCCAAAAATCAGAACCGCTTTTACATTGCGGTTATTATATAAGTTGAAGACGGCAATTCAAGTGTTGAAAAAAATTTTTGCTTGACGAAAATTATCCGCCGTGGTATTATGCGGCGCAGTGATTCGGCGCCTTCGTCAAGTGGTTAAGACACCGCCCTCTCACGGCGGGTTCAAGGGTTCGAATCCCTTAGGCGTCACCAATAAAGAAACTACTAAGGGCGTTGCGTGCGGCAACGTCCTTTTACGTTTAAGGAGGGATTAAATTGACAGAAGAACAAATCCGCAAGGCAATGGCACGGGCAGTCGACCAGGTGCGCGAAAAAAATCCTCTGGCACCGTCGATAACCAACACCGTCACGCAAGACTTTGTAGCCAACGCTCAACTTGCGGTCGGAGGCTCGGCGGCTATGCTCTACCTTGCTGACGAGTGCGAGGCAATGGCTAAGGTCGCGCCGGCATTTTATATCAACATGGGAACGGCAATGCCCTTCTATGCCGACACGCTACCGAAGACTGCGCGAGCCTTGCAAGCACATCAAACGCCCTGGACACTTGACCCCGTGGGCATCGGCTTATCGAGTTTGCGGACGGACATCCTAAAGCAGTTCAAAGAGTTTAAGCCGTCAATCGTTCGCGGGAACGCCTCGGAGATAATCGCGCTTGCTAAGCTCTGGGGATTAGTCGAAACGGGCGGCACTGTTCGCGGCGTCGACTCAACCGAAAAAGTTTCCTCGGCTAAGACTGCGGCACTTGAGTTGGCAAAATTCACGGGCGGAGCGGTCGCGGTCTCTGGCGCGGAAGATTTGGTCACCGACGGCACGGAAGAAATCCTCTGCGCGGGCGGCTCGGAACTGTTCACTAAGATAACGGGTAGCGGCTGTGCACTCGGCGGCGTCATGGCGATTTATCTGACGGTCGCCACTCCGTTTATCGCGGCGTTGACTGCAACGACAATGTTTAACTTGGCTGGCTCTAAGGCGGCGGCTCTAGCCTCAACGCCCGCAAGCTTTAAAATTCACTTCCTAGACAGCTTGTACGAGTTGACTGGCGAAGAAGTCGCTGATAAGTTCCGTGCGGTCGGCTCGTTCGAGAAAATGTTTGACGCAATGTTTAAGGAGGGTTTGAATTGAACACGTTGATTGCCGTAGCGATTGCGCCCGTGGGTGTCGGCGATGAACTTAGCAAACACGTCGCCGAGGTCGTCAAGGTTATCCGCGAATCGGGCTTGCCCAATAAGACAACTTCGATGTTTACGGAGATTGAAGGCGACTGGGATGCAGTCATGGACGTTGTTAAGCGTGCGACTTTCGTTTTGGCGGAAAAGGGAATCCGTACCGAGGTCGTCTTGAAAGCTGACATTCGCCCCGGCGTCGAAGGCATGATGGAAGGCAAGCTAGACCGTCTTAACGAGGCATTGAACGAGAAACCTCAATCAGTCGAGGAAAAGCCCGCCTCCGTCGAAGACAGGATACGGCAAACGCTAGGACGTTTCGGGGGCAAAAGATGAGCATACGTGAGAGGCTAGACATTTCAGCTTATCTGGTTATCGGTCAAGAAAATACGACGCGCCCTGTTGAAAAGGTCATCGCGGCGGCTGTCAGCGAAGGCTTTACCTGCGTTCAGATACGCTCGAAGGTCGCCACTGCCCGCGAGATGATTGATACCTTAGGCAAGACTGCGGCGGCGATTCGGGAGCTTGGCAAAAGTGATTCGGTTGCTCTGCTCGTTGATGATAGGCTTGACGTTGTGTTAGCGGCGCGGGACGCGGGCATTAAAGTTGACGGCGTGCACGTGGGGCAAAGCGATATTCCCGTTGACGTGTGCAGGAAGTATCTGGGCGCGGATTCGATTGTCGGCTTGAGTGCACGAACGGAAGAGCTTATCGACTACGTTAAGGCGGCGGACGTGTCGCAGATAGATTACTTCGGCGCGGGACCTCTGCACGCCACAGAGACGAAACTCGACGCGGGCAAGACTTCGGACGGACGATTCATCACGCACGGCTTTAAGGAGATTGCTGAACTCGTCAAAGTCAGTCCTCGTCCGATTGTGGTCGGCGGCGGCGTCAAACTCAAGGACATTCCCGCCCTTGCCGCTACAAACGTTGCAGGTTTCTTCGTAGTGTCAGCGGTTGCGGGTGCGGATAATCCTAGGCTTGCGGCTCGCGAACTCGTCGAAGCTTGGAGACAATGCCATTAACATTTTAAAAGCCGTCGGCTTAAAGCTGGCGGCTAATTTTTTTCGTTGCTAACCTGAATAATTTCTGATAAAATTCTTCCCACGAAAGGAGGTCGATAGCTTGGACACAACAACAGAACTAATCGCGGAGGACACGGAATCAAAATCCGTAGTCGAGACGCTGGAAAAAATTCTTGAGCTTCAACAAAAAAATTCTCGGCAACTTGAACAGTCCTTGCGCGAGAACGTCAACTTTCAAAATCAAGTGCGGCAAGGCATGCAACGCGAGCTTGAGAGCCTAAAAGAACAACAACGCGGCGAACAGCTCACGCCGATATTAAAAGCAGTGGCGGCAGTGTGCGTGGAGTATCGCAAGATGCTGACGGACGAATCAATATCGCGGCGGACGCGGCGAACGCTAAAATTGCTCTTCGACGAGCTGGAAGAAATCTTATCGGAGTACGACGCAGAAATTTTTTCGTCGGAGATTGGGGAGCCGCGACGCCCGCTCCTAACCAAAATCGTAAACACCGTCGCGACGAGCAATAAAAGTTTGCACAACACCATAGCAAAGAGCCGACGCTCCGGAGTCATGAGAGGCGGGCGCACGCTCTATCGTGAGTTCGTCGACGTTTACGTTTATGACGCGGCGGCGGGCGGCAAGAAATCTGAATCTGTTCGCAGTGAGTAAAGGAGATAAAAACGTATGATAACTTATGGCATAGACCTGGGCACAACTTATTCATGCATTGCGCGCTTGGACGCGAACGGCAATCCCGAAGTCATCCGCAACAACGAGGACGATTCCAATACCGTGGCAAGCGTCGTATTCTTCGAGAATGAAAATAATGTAGTTGTCGGACAAGCGGCTAAGGAGAATGTCGAGACGGACGGCGAACGCGTCGTGCAATTCGTCAAGCGCGAGATTGGCAAGCGCGATACCAGAACTTACGAATTCGACGGCAAGATTTATACGCCCGTTGAGATTAGCGCATTGATTCTTACTAGGCTAAAAAATCTGGTGGAGGCTCAAGGCGGCACGATTGAAGACGTGGTTATAACTGTTCCTGCTTACTTCGGGCTTGAGGAACGTTCCGCGACTCGGCAGGCGGGCGAACTTGCTGGACTCCACGTGCTCAGCTTGATTAACGAACCCACTGCGGCGGCGTTGAGTTATTGCGCCCGTCAATTTCAGGAGGATAGGACAGTTCTTGTCTACGACCTCGGCGGCGGAACTTTCGACGTGACTGTTTTAAAGATGTCGATGACGCAGAACGATTCGGGGCGCGACCTTCAAAAGATTAAGGTGCTGGCGACAAGCGGCGATGACCGGCTCGGCGGTAAGGATTGGGACGACAGACTTTATAACCATATCTTGCGGGCGTGCTGTGACGATAACGGCTTGCAACCCGAAGACGTGGAGGCGGAGACTCGGCAGGACATTCGCTCCAAAGTCGAGGAGGCTAAACGCAAGCTCAGCAAAAAGCAATCGGCTAAGGTTCGTATCGACGTGAACGGCTCGCGCACCGAAATTGTTATCAAGCGTTCGGACTTCGAGCAGATGACCTCCGACCTTGTGGCGCGGACGATGAATTTTGTTGACGCGACCTTAGAAAAAGTTTCCGCTGAAGCGATTGATACTGTCCTGCTTGTCGGCGGCTCAACTTATATGCCGATGATTATTGAGGCAGTCGAAGGACGTTTCCCCGGCAAAGTTCAACAGCACGACCCCGACCAAGCCGTTGCTAAAGGCGCGGCGATTTATGCTAGCATGTTGGTTGAGGAAGTCGATAGCCTGTCTGCGGCGGGCGATGAGACTTCTGGCGGCGACATTCAACGCGCCGAACAGCTCACGAGCAAATTTACCGTCGAAGACCAAACGCCGCGTTCGTTCGGACCGGGCGTCGTCGACATGAACGGGGCTAAGCACAAATACGTTTTGGAAAACTTCATCAAGATTGGGGAGAAAATGCCCGCCGTCTTCACGAAGACTTATTACCCGCTTGAAGACAATCAAGAACTCGTTCGCCTGCGTGCCTTCGAGAACATGTCAACCGATGATACGCTGATTCCCTGCGTCGACGAGGAGGGCAATCCCCAAGCTACCGACCCCGCCCATAACGTTAAACTCCTCGGCGAACTTATCGTGAATCTGCCGCCCAAAACCAGCCGCGATACTCCGATTAAAGTTACGTTCAAAGTCGACGCGTCGGGCGTGCATGTCGAAGCAGTCAACACCAAGACCAACGAGACCTTTGAAACGTTCCTGCGCACCGACTCCGACATTGACATTGAGCGGAGTGCCGTTCACCAACTGCGCATTTCCTCCGATTGAAAGGAGCCTATCATGAAACGAATCAAAAACCCGTGGCGCAAACCATTGCCCGAACCAAAACTCATCAAAGAGCCGATAACGTTTTCGCCGCTTGAGTGGGATTATTTCGTTGAAGAAGTCAAGTTGCGCGGCATTGATAAGTTTGAGGTGTGCATTAACAACGCCAAGTATCTTGCTAAGCTCGACCAATCTGAAGCCTCGGAATATTGCGTTGTCGCCACGCTGGACGAACTGAATGCGATTGCTGGCGGAGCCTCGCTTGAAGACCTCGGAGGCATTGTCAATGGGTAAGTTTTCGTTCGAGGACGACGGCTGGCTACATTATCTCTATTGGCAAATGCAAGACCGCAAAACCTTGCGCCGAATCAACCAGCTTTTGCAGAGCATAGAACGCGACGGCGCGTTGAACGGTATCGGCAAGCCTGAAAGACTTAAGCACCAGGAAGCCTATTCGCGGCGCATTGATGACGCTAACCGACTGGTTTATAAAGTTCACGGCGATGAAACTATCGTGCTATCCTGCAGAGGACATTACGAGGACAAATAATGGTTAAGCTTTACGATGAAAACATGACGGGCTACATTGAGGTTGAAGTCAAGGATTTCTACTGCAACGACTACCCGAACCACTTCGCCCGAACCGGAAAGCAAACTTACGTCCGCTGGCTCGGCGAACAGATTTACACCGTGCCCGAAATGGTTTACGGGAGCAAGCCGACTGATAACGGCAAATTGATTCTTTCGCCCGACGAACGCGACGAACTCATTGCAAAGAATCCGACGGCGGCTAAGTGGATTCGTCGTTACGTCGGGTCGCGGGAGTTCATTCACAAGTTGCCGCGCTATTGTCTGTGGCTAGTCGATTGCCCGCCCAATGAACTTAGGCGTATGCCGCTGGTCTATCAGCGGGTGCAAGCAGTCAGAGATTTCCGCTTAGCGAGCAAGAAGGCGGCAACCCGTCGAGACGCCGCGACCCCGTGGCTTTTTCAAGAGAGACGACAGCCGACGACTAATTATCTGCTGGTGCCGAGGGTCAGTAGCGAACGCCGCGAATATGTGCCGATTGGTTGGATGGAGCCAGATGTTATCTGTAGCGACGCTAACCACATGATACCAGGGGCAATGTATTGGCATTTCGGAGTTCTGACGAGCCGACCTCATATGGCGTGGATGCGTGCGACATGCGGGCGGCTGAAGTCTGATTATCGATATTCGGCGGACATCGTGTACAATAATTTTCCGTGGCCGCCGTTCAATCGGGAGGTTGAGCTTACGGCGGCGGAGATACTCTTCGCAAGGAGCAAATATCCCGACGCTAGCTTTGCAGACCTTTATGACCCGCTTATCATGCCAAAGGACTTGCGCAAGGCTCACGAGGCTAACGATAGGGCAGTTCTTGAGGCTTACGACCTCCCGCCGAATATCCCCGAAGAGCAACTGCAGAAGGAACTATTCAAGATGTACAAGAGCTTGCGAGACTTCGACGAGTTCTATCAATCACTTTGAATTTTCGAGGAGGGTTGAATTTGGCGAAACGAAATATTTTTGAGATGCTCGGCTTGGAATTTGATC
>JAFWWC010000031.1 GCA_017518105.1 Selenomonadaceae bacterium | reverse complement strand
TGCGGGCTATGACGCTGAAAAGGAACTTCGGACTTAAGCCGCGGGGGTTGTTGTTCGCGTCAGCCGCCTCCTTCATTGCCGCCTTGAGCCAGTCCAAGCCGTGGGCTTTCAGCAGTGCCGAAAGCTTAGATTGGTGCTCAACGCTAAGGCGTCCGCCGTTCAAGTCGTGCGCCCAGTAGTCAAGTAGCGCGTCTAGCTCGTCTGTTTGTTCCGCGTGCGTATCGATAGATAAATTGTCTTTAACGTCTATAACGTCTATCGCGCACGCGTTATTAGGAATTTCGCTAAGTGTTTGATTAGTGTTTGGTAAGTGTTTGATTGGTGTTTGATTGATTGTCCAGCGGTATTGGGTCGGCTTGCCTTTTGGCGTCTCGAAATCAATCAAGCCCATTTGTTTAAGGGTATTGCGTGCCGCGTGAATCGTTTGGGTGCTTTGAATGCCAGTTCTTTTCATCAAGTCACGGTTTGAAACGGAGAACTCGTCTGGGTGATGTCGCTCGTTATCTATCGCTAACAATTTATAGCCAATAAGTTGCGTCATCGCTGTCGGATTGTCGGAATCAAAGCGGGAGTTTAATGCCTTCCAGCCTTCAAAGAATTCCATTGTGCCTCCTCCTTTCTTTAGAATTTCTATCCTAACGAGCAATGCCCGCTAAGCGTCTTAATAAGCGTCTGCGAACTCCGCGCCGCCCCTAAAGTCAATCTGGAAGTCGCGGAGCACAGTCAAAAGGTTCAGATTGACGTAAAATTCTTGTATAGTCGTAGTTGCTGAAGCACTCGGTTAAAAATTTTATCAATACCTTTTCTTCCATCTTATTTCTTCAACCGTTTGTAAAAGTTTTTCCTTTCAAGATATGCAAATTATTTTCAAAGGCTCTTCCTATGAGACCTTTAGGTTTCAAATCTCCTAGACAGGTTCTTTCCAAATTTTTTCTAACATATCTTTGACAACCCAACACACTAGCGCAAAATATTTTAAACAATCGATAGACAAACGGGCGGGCGTCGTATATAATCCTAGAAATATTTTTGCAAGAGGAGGAGGCTCGATTAAGGGTCATCCTCCTTTTGCAGGAAGGGGCTATTCAATCTTGGCTCCAAACATAAAAATAAATGGGAAGGAGAAAGTTTCGCTCGGAAGACATTTTGGGTTAAAGGTTAAAGGAGGTTTTAAAATGAGTGAAGGAGGAAGCTCGGCATTTGCGGTAGCGCAACAAATCGGTAAGTCGTTGTTCCTGCCGATTGCCGTGTTGCCGTTCGCGGGCGTCTTGTTGGGTATTGGTGCCTCGTTCTCGAACCCGACGACTATCGCGGCTTACGGCTTGGAAAGTGCCCTTCATCCGGGCAGTGCGCTATTCAGTTTCATGCTGATTCTCTCAAACGTCGGCGGAGCTATCTTCGGCAATTTGCCGTTGATATTCGCGCTGGCAGTTGCCTTGGGCATGGCGAAGAAGGAAAAAGGTATCGCCGTCCTTGGCGCAGCAATTTTTTATCTGGTTATGTTGACAACGATTCACGTCTTCTTAGGTCTTGATGGCTCGATTCATGCTGACGGCTCGATTGACCCCAGCGTTAAAGAAGGCGCGATAACCACGGTTCTCGGTATCACAACTTTGCAAATGGGTGTCTTCGCGGGTATCGTCACGGGCTTGGTTGCGGCTGAGCTTTGCAATCGTTATTACAAAATGCAACTCCCGCCCGCGTTCTCGTTCTTCGGCGGCACTCGCTTTGTCCCGATTGTTTGTATGATTTTCGGCATCATTGTCGGTATCGTTATGTATTTCGTCTGGCCGTTTATCCAAACTGGTATCTTTGCTCTCGGCGGTGTCGTTCAGGCGGCGGGCTACTTCGGTACTTTCTTCTTTGGTTGTTGCGAACGTGCTCTGATTCCGTTCGGCTTGCATCATATTTTCTACCTGCCCTTCTGGCAGACTGGTCTTGGCGGTACTGCAGTCATCGACGGTCAAACGGTTATGGGTGCGCAGAACATTTTCTTCGCAGAACTCGCCTCCCCGAACACGGAGCATTTCTCGGTTGACGCGGCTCGTTTCTTGATGGGCAAGTTCCCCTTCATGATGGCTGGTCTTCCGGCGGCGGCGTTCGCTATGTACACTTGCGCACGTCCCGAAAAGAAAAAGGCGGCAGGTTCTCTGCTCTTCTCGGTCGGCTTAACGTCCTTCCTCACTGGTATCACCGAGCCTATCGAGTTCACGTTCCTTTTCCTTGCGAAAGAACTGTTCATGATTCACGTTTTCTACGCTGGCTTGTCCTTTGCAACCTGTCATATCCTAGGCATTGCAATGGGTACCACGTTCTCCGATGGTTTGATTGACTTTATCCTCTACGGCGTCCTGCCCGGTCAAGCAAAAACTAACTGGATGATGATGTTGCCGGTCTTCGCAGTATACGCCGTGCTGTACTTCGTCACGTTTAAGTTCTTCATTATGAAATGGGATTTGAAGACTCCTGGTCGTGAAGCTGACGACGAAGAAATGAAGATGGTTTCCAAGGACGAATACCGCAAAGCAACTGGCGTCGGCGTGGCTGGCGGCGGTGCAAGTGAGGCTATTGCTAACCTCACTCCTGACCAGCAGAAGTCCGCGACTATTCTTAGCGGTGTCGGCGGCGTCGATAACGTTACGGAAATTGACTGCTGTGCAACTCGTCTGCGCTTGACGTTGGTTGACGGCTCCAAAGTCAATGAAGCTATCCTCAAGTCCACGGGCGCGGGCGGCGTCGTCATCAAAGGCAACGCAATTCAAGTCATTTACGGTCCGAGCGTCACGATTGTTAAGGCGAACTTTGAAGAATTCGTTGAAGACATTCGCGCAGGCAAGATTGACCGCTCTATCCTCGAAGGCGCAAGCGGCGGTTCCACGGCGGCGGCTGAGGAAGAGAAACCCAAGATGCAAGACGCGACCTTTGGCGCACACCTTACCGGCCGTATGATGCTCATGAACGAAGTTCCCGACGACGGCTTTGCCTCTCGTGCTATGGGCGACGGCGTTGCGGTTGAGCCGACCGAAGGCAAGCTCGTTGCTCCGGCTGACGGCACGATTACTCTTATCTTCCCGACCAAACACGCTATCGGCATGGTCACCCCCGAAGGCGCGGAACTTCTCATGCATATTGGTATCGATACCGTCAAGCTTAACGGCGAGAACTTTGAAGTTCACGTAACCGACGGTCAAGAAGTTAAACGCGGCGACTTGCTCGTCACCTTCGACATCGACGCCATTCACAAGGCTGGCTATCCTGTTACGACGCCGCTTATCGTCACCAATTCTTCCGCTTATGGCACGGTTCGTCCGCTAAAGACTGGCGACGTTAAGGCTGGCACCGATGACTTGCTGGAGGTTCTCGGCTAAGTCATTCAACGTTTGAAATTCGAGTGAATAATATTCTTCCATAGCTTAAGCCCGTCGACTGTCGGCGGGCAATTTTCTTTTGTGAGGTGACAGACGCTTTGACGACTTACATAAAAACTGCGGCGATGATTACGCTTCTGATTTTCCTTCCGCCGCTCGGCTGGCTGTTCATGTACAAGTACTCGACCTTCGACAAGAAGACCAACCTTGCGCTTGCCGCCGTGTGTATGGTGTTTTTTATCTACGCGAACATTTCTGCCGGCAACATGGAAAATATCTTCGGTAGTAGCAAAGGTTTTGAACAGAGCTTGACGCCCAAAGAGTTCCAAGAGAAATTCAACGCCTCCGCCCGAAGGCTCGCCCCGAATTTGAACTTGACGATTGACGAGCCGTTGACTGTGGCAGATAAAACTTTCCGCTACGACTTCTCCCCGACGCTTACTCTTGAAGGCACGGTTGCGGGCGAACAGATTACCGAGCTGAAACTTTTCGCCGAACCTAAGAATCAAGACGAGTCCTTCCAAGTAATAAACGTCTTAGGACTTTTAATCTCCACGCTCAATCCCGAACTCGACGCCGAGGACAGAGGCGAAGTCATGCGCGATTTGCGTATGCTTAAAGAGGTCTCGACCGAAGGCACCTACGATTGGACGACGACTCGCGGACGCGTAACTTATTCCGTGCACGCCGATAAGGGCAAGTCGACCTTCACCGCCGCCCTTAAGTAATCATCAGCCAATAAAAAAATCCCGCCGAGCGTTTCGACGGGATAATTTTTTGTCGCGAAGGAAATTATTTCTTTAGCTTGTCGAGCACGCGCTGACGATTATTTTTAGCAATTTCGTTGTTCGGGTCGAGTTCCAAGGCTTTGTTATAGTCGGCAAGAGCTTTATCCAAGGCACCGAGATTTTCATAAACGATGCCGCGATTGTTGTAAGCACCGCTACTGTAATTTGGATTGAGTTCAATCAGCCTGTTGAGGTCAGCCAAAGCCTTTTCATTGTCGCCTAACTCATCGTAACACCACGCCCGCCAATATAAAGCGTCCTGATGATTGGGGTCAACATTTATCACTTGGCTGTAGTCTGCAACGGCAAGGGCATACTCTTCAGCCTTCCGATATGAATTTCCGTGTTGAAGCATGGTGCTCGTGAAGTTTTTCTTCTCTTTCGGCGAACTGAAGCCCGCGTATCGAATTGGCGTATCAAGGTAGCGAATTTCCTTTGTCTTTGCGTAAAGGGCGTTTCGTCTGAACGCAAGATATTCATCAAAATTGCGCGGCGGATACCCCTTGCTTTAGCTATGGGGAGGAGCCGCATTTCCCTCCTTTAAATTGATTCACCCGAAGGTGAGCGGGCATAATGTCTGGTAAAAGAAAACAGACCGCCGCCCGCTAGCGTTGCAATTGTTTAACCACAAGCCGTAGAGCGGCAGATTAGGATTTACGTTCGCCGGTACCTATGTATTCGCAGGTAACGTAGTCAGTTAAGACTTAGGCTAGTCAGCAAGGACTTGTTCTATTTTTCAAACAAGCCCCCGGCTTTAGCCGTGGGGTTGCTGACTCGGGTCAAGCTCCGTGATTTTATCGTAATCGGCAATCGCTTGCTCGTAATTGTTCAACTTCTCATGGCAACTAGCGCGTTCGACATAATCTTGAACATTTTGAGGGTTAATCTGAATGGCTTGGTTAAAATCTTCCAGTGCACGAGCATAATCTTTAAGTAAGTTATAGCAAACGCCACGCCCCGAATAAGCTTCCCAATCGTTAGCGTCAAGCTCCGTCAGCCGCGTGTAATCTTTTATGGCAAGCTCGTAATCTTGCACGTCTTCATAAGCTTTGGCACGCGCACGGAGTTTTTCTTTGTCATTCGAGGCAACGTCTTTGAGTTGAGTTTTGATTTTCTTGTCGGCGTCCTTTGCCTTAATCGCGTTTTGCTTGTCTTCAATGTAGTAGCTTCTCAGGCTCGCCCAATCCTCAAGCTTAATAGCCCTATCGTAATCGGCAATGGCTTTGTCGTATTTTTTTTGAACCATGTATATATCTGCGCGCCCGCCGTAAGCGGAGGCGTCTTTGGGGTCGAGCTTTATTGCCTGTTCAAAATCTTTCAGAGCGTTGTCGTAGTCTTTAATCTTCATGTAAAAATTTCCGCGAGAGCTATAGTTATCAGCAATCGGTTCCATTTTCATGAGCCGCGTATAAATTCCAATCGCCTTTGCATAATCTTCCGGTTCTTTGTAAGTTTTGACTCGTTCGTTGCAAAGTGATTTAATCGAAGTCATTGCCAAAGAAATATATGCGTCGTAATCCTTGTTGTTGGGCAAATTCATAACGTGAAGATAATTTTCAACGGCGTTATCGTAGTCGCCAATTTCTTTATACGAGTCGGCGCGGTGAAGATAAAGCCAGCCCTCGTTGAAAAAGAATAGATGATTCATTTCGTCATCAGATTTGAGTTCGATAGCCTTGTTGTAATTTTTGACGGCGCGAGCATACATTTCAGGATTGTAATTAAGTTCCCCCAGATTCTGATAGTATTCACCGCGATACATGTAAGCCAAGCCGTAATTCGGATTCAAAACCAGCGACTTATTAACAGCCTTCAACTTGTCCACGTTGCTTTTGACTAGGAACGATTGGTAAGCATATGTCCTGAAATTTTTTGGGTCAACTTTAGCCGCCTTTTGGAGATTCATCAAATCTAGGGCTTGCTTAGATAAGAATTCGCGGTTGATGCGCTCCTGCTCGACAAGCAAATCATCGTCCTTAACGTCGTCTTTAATCGCGGCGAGCTTTGCTTGAAAGGTCTTGATGTCCTGCTTAATCTTTTCGTTCATGGCTTGCAGTTCTTTGTAGCGTTGAATTGCCTGTTGGCGTTGCTCTTTCTGCTGAGCAAGGAAGGTATCAAGCTCGGAGGTGTCGACCGTCGCTTTGATGTCGGCGCGAAGGAGAATTCTTCCGTTGCTCTGTGGTTGGCGCGTGATATTTTTGGTTAGCAACTCGACTTTGGAACTTGCCACGGTTTTAATCTCGTCCGCGTCGAGTTCGGAATCAATCGAACGCGAATAGCTTTCAAGGTAAATGCCGGCTTGCTCGGCGGCGTTTTGTTTAGCGAAGTCCAGCGCAATCTCCTCGGCAATTTCGGGCGTGTCGTAGTCGCTCATCAGATATTCTCCGCTCGCTGAAAAAGTTTCCGTAGCCGCGAAGCCGACCGCTTGAAAAATTATCAGCAATGCAATCGTCAGCGTCGAAAAAGTTTTCATGTCAGCCCGCCTCCTCCAGCTCAACAATCCTATCGAGAGCTTCAATTATCTCCGTATCGTAGTAAATTATGTCGGCGTCCTTGACGAAGGCGCGATACTCCTGCGCGGCTTGAGAGTTATTGCCGTCCGCGTCCGCCATGATAGCTTTGACGAAATGAATTCCGACCTCGTCATTGTTAAGCACCAACGCCCGCTTGAAATCCTCTAGCGCAAGGTCTCCTTTGTCTAGCATGGCGTAAACGTAACCGCGTTTGACATGAGCAAGGGAAAGTTCCGCGTCATTAGCAACGGATTCCGCAATAGCCGCGTCATAGAGTTTCAAAGCCTCGTTGAGCTTGCCATTGCTTTGGAGCTTGCAACCGTCGCGAATCGTGCGCATAATCCGCTTTTGATACGAGCCGAGATATTCGCCGTAAACCGTGTCGAATTGATTCTTGCGCTTAGTGTAGTCCTTCAAGACTTCCTCGTAACCTTTGGCGGACTTTTTAGCCTCGCGGAGTTCGTTTAGAAGTTCGGCGGCGTTGTCGGTGTCAAGCTCGGCATCAACCGCCACGGTGATTTTCAAACCTCCGTCGCCTGTAAGCTCCTTGCCGAAAGTTTTCGCTCTGATTCGCAGGACAGCCGCCGTAAAAGTTTCCACGCGGTCAAGCTCAAGCTCACTGTCTTTGGATTGACTCAACGCTTTGACGACGACGCCCGCCTGCTCGGAAATATTTCGGACGGCGTCTTTGAAGACATAGTCCTGCGCGTCTTTGATAGGCTCGCCCTTGTCCATCAGATAAGAATTCTCCGCGTGAAAAGTTTTGACTTCCGCCGAAGCACTCTGCCCGCCGAAACTAAACGCGGCGAGGGCAGTCAAAAGAAAAATGACCTTCCTCACGGCAACAACCTCCCTTAACTTTTTTGCCGTCAATATAGCTGTAAGATATTTCAAGCGTCAAGCTTGCCAAAAAAATTTTTTCACGCCGCCGACTTTGTGATAACGCATTGTTAAGCCGTTGACTAATTGCCTTTGGCGTCTTGCTTAGCTTTGGCGATCTGTTCACAAGGTCGGTGGCAAGTGGTATAATCGCGGCACTTATCTTGAAAGGAGGGATTTGCATGAGGCTGGCAAAAGTTCGGAAGCGTTCGGGGCAAAAGGTGAACTACGATCGCGAGAAAATCTTCAATGCGATAGCCGGCGCGAACCGTGATGCCTCGACACCTTCCGACAAACTTTCTGCACACGACGTGGAACGCGTGACCGACTCGGTGGAGCAGGCGATTGCCGAAAACGAGATTATCGGCGTGGAGGCGATTCAAGACCAAGTGGAAAAGTCGCTTATGGCTCATGGCTTTTACGACGTGGCGAAGCAGTTCATAGTTTATCGGCAGAAACATGCTCAACGCCGCGTGGCGCAGAAAAAGTTGATGGACACCTACCGCGATATTTTCTTCGCCGACTCCGTGGACATCGACCTAAAGCGCGACAACGCCAACATCAACACCGATGCTTCAATGGGGATTATGCTAAAGCTCGGCGCGGAAAGTTCTAAGTACTTCGTCGACAACTACGTTTTGCCAGAAGAGTTTGTGCAGGCGGACAAGGAAAATTGGATTCATATTCACGACAAGGACTTCAGCTTGATAACGTTCAACTGTTGCCAAATCGATTTGCTGAAACTCTTCCACGGCGGCTTTTCGACGGGGCATGGTTTTCTTCGGGAGCCTAACTCGATTCGGTCTTATGCTTCGCTCGCGTGCATTGCCATTCAGAGCAACCAGAACGATATGTTTCAAAGCGGGACACTTCCGCAGCAATGTGGATGACCAAACTCTCCTTTAACCTTTAACCAAAGGGTGTCTCCTCAGCGTTAAAGCAATCGCAGGAAATGGCGATTAATGAGGAGGCTAACAGGGAAGGTCGGTTGTTTACACCGCAACCGAATAATCCTGTGCCACGTTGTCAATCTTTTAGAAAGGAGGAGCTTACCTTGACGGATTTAAAAGATTTTGCACCGGTTCAAATAAATACGCTTTACGGCTTCGAGAATGTAAAAGATTTTTACTGGCTCATCGGCTACGACGTTGTAAATCTCCAGTCGGGACACATAAAGAAACTTTCTTTTCATGAACGTAATTATCCCTATGTGACCTTGGAAACTAAAAATTCTACGTCAAACAAAAAATGTTTATTGCATCACCTCTTGGCGTTAGCTTACATAAGAAACGATAAATTCGAGGTAGTGGAACATCTTGATGATAATCCTCTTAATTACGACATAAGCAATTTGAAGTTTTCGACACAGGCGGAGAATTTGAAGAGAGCCTTTGAAAATGGTCACGGCAACCGAACAGATAAAATATTTAGAGTAGTTTTGAAAAGTGGCGAGTTATATGAAGGAACCTTAAAAGAGCTTTCGGCTCGTTTGAACATTCCTCGTCAGACTTTATATTGCAGATATTATGCACAAACGCCGGGACGTAAAATCCAAAGCGTCAAGCTAGTTCCGAATTCTGACGACAGGTCAACTGACTAGAGAAAGGGTATCGACCGCAAAAGGGTTTCGGCTTTATCAACCGATTAATCGAGAGTAACCGAGTATCGTAATTGCGCTATTGGTACGCGCCGTGAAAATGGAGTGCCTCAACTTTGAACTCTTGAGGCAGAGATATAGTCGGCTTTAAAATTTAAAGTGGGCGGTCAGAGCATAAACGCCTTTGATTATGCTATGGCTGAAGGTGTAAAAAAATCTTTCAGGAGGGCGATACGTGACGAGATTAAACGCGCCAGTGAATTATGCGACGTGCAAGCGGCGGGCGAGATTGATTTTAACATTTGCACTTATTCGGAAGGGGACAATCCCACCGCCGTCGAGAACCTAGCGCAAGTCGTCGGCTCGGCTAAGCTAGCAGAAAAGATTTATAAGCTTGCGTGTGCGGACGTGGAAGAGGAAACTCATCAGGCAATGGAGGCTTTGATTCACAACTTCAACACGCTTCACAGTCGGGCGGGTGCGCAGGTGCCGTTCAGTTCAATCAATTACGGCATGGACACTAGCCCCGAAGGTCGCTTGGTGATTCGCGAAGTCCTAAACGCAATCAACGCGGGGCTTGGCAATGGCGAAACTCCGATTTTCCCAATCAGCGTCTTCCAACTCAAAAGCGGCGTCAATTACAACTTAGACGACCCGAACTACGATTTGTTCCGCAAGGCGTGCAAGGTCAGTGCTAAGCGTCTCTTCCCAAACTTCGTGAACATTGACGCGCCGTACAACCTGCAGTACTACAAGCCTGGCGATTACAACAGTTGCGTGGCGACTATGGGTTGCCGGACGCGGGTTATGTCGAACGTAAACGGGCGTGAGGAGTCAGGTAGCCGCGGGAATTTCGCCTTCGTGACGATTAACTTGCCAAAGCTCGCATTGGAGGCTAAAGGCAACGTCGAGGAGTTCTTCAAGCTTTACGACAAGTACATTACGCTTTGCCATGATTATCTGCTGTGCCGGCTCAAGACGATTGAGGAAAAGCACGTTTACAATTTCCCGTTCTTAATGGGGCAGGGCGTGTGGATGGATTCGGACAAGCTCAAGCCGACGGACAAGATTAAAGACGTCCTCAAGCACGCGAGCTATTCAATCGGCTTTTGCGGGTTGGCTGAGTGTTTGGTTGCGTTAATCGGTCAGCACCACGGGCAGAGCGAAGAGGCTCAGCAACTCGGCTTAAAGATTGTCGGACACCTTCGCGAACGCACGGACGATTACACAAAGCGCGAACGTAGAAATTGGACGACGTTTGGAACGCCAGCCGAGTCGACAGCCGGACAATTTCAGCGGGCTAATCGCAAGGCATATGGAACGATAAAAGGCGTGACTGACCGCCCGTATATGACGAACTCAAGCCACGTGCCCGTTTACTTCCCGATATGCGCGGTCGATAAGATTCGTATCGAGGCACCGTATCACGCCCTTTGCAACGCGGGACATATCGCTTACATTGAAATGGACGGCGACCCGACGAAAAATCTTTCCGCGTTCGAGGCTCTGGTTAGGGCGATGCACGATGCTGATATGGGTTACTTCTCAATCAATCACCCCGTCGACCGCGACCCCGTCTGCGGCTATACCGGAATTATCGCTAACGAGTGCCCGCATTGTCATCGCAAAGAAGTAGAGACTGGAACTTTCCATATTGCGCGGCTAAGGTGAGCACCATGACAGAAAAGCTTTTGACAGAACTCCTGCGCAATTACAAGGCGGGGCGCATGACGGAAGAGGCGACCCTTGCTAGGCTGAAGAATCTTTCACTGCAGGTAGAGAACTTCGGCTTCGCGTCTATAGACCACGGGCGAGAACTCCGGCAGGGTTTCCCGGAAGTCGTCTATTCGCCGGGCAAGACTAAGGAGCAACTCAAGACTATTTTTAAGAACCTCTACGAACGGAGCGCGGGCAATTTGATAGCGTCGCGGGCGAGTCGTGAGCAATTTGACTTCCTACGCGACGAGATACCAGAGGCGACCTTCGACGAGACGGCACGAATGATTTACGTTGACCGAGATAAGACTTTGAAACGAGACGAGGGCAGAAAAATTTTAGTCGTGACGGCGGGGACGAGTGATATTCCCGTTGCTGAAGAGGCTAGGCTTGCTGCGTATCTTTGGGGCAATGCAGTCGGGACGTGTTATGATTGCGGCGTGGCGGGAATTCATCGGCTGTTCGCGCACATGGACGAGATAACCTCGGCAAACGTGATAATCGTCGTGGCTGGCATGGAAGGAGCATTGGCAAGCGTGGTCGGCGGGCTGACGAATCGTCCTGTTATCGCCGTGCCGACGAGCGTGGGCTATGGTGCCTCGTTCCAGGGGCTTGCGGCTCTCTTGGCAATGCTCAACAGTTGCGCGGCGGGCGTGTGCGTCGTCAACATTGATAACGGATTCGGGGCGGGCGTGCTTGCCTCGAAGATTAATCGCGTGAGGTGAATCATGCTTAATAAAATTTTTTCGTTGGCAATCTGTATGATGATTGTCATTTTTTTTAGTTCGTGTGGTGCGCAAAAGGAGGTTAAGCAGGAGATGACTAGCGACTTTGTGACTTTGAACAGCGGATACGACATGCCGCGCTTAGGATTGGGCACGTGGACGCTTAACGACGATACGGCGGAGGAATGTGTTTATCACGCGCTCAAGGTCGGTTATCGATTGATTGACACGGCGAGATATTACGGCAATGAAGTCGGCGTCGGTCGCGGGGTTCGTCGGGCGATTCAGGACGGCATTGCCACCCGCGAAGAAATTTTCATCACGTCAAAGATTATGCCCGGCAACTACAATTCCCCCGACGCCGCCATTGACAATTCCCTTGACGCGCTCGGCTTGGACTATATCGACTTGATGTTGATTCATCAGCCTGGCTACAATGACGAGGAAGTTTATCGGGCGTTGGCTCGTGGCGTTAAGGCGGGCAAGCTCCGTTCAATCGGCATATCGAACTACTACACGCCGCGAGACTTCGACAGGATACGCAACGCCGCCGAGATTGTCCCCGCCGTCATTCAGAACGAGAATCACCCCTTCTATCAGAACAGCGACCTTCAAGCTTACGTCGCCCAGTTCGGGACAGTCGTGGAAAGTTGGTATCCCTTCGGCGGACGCGGCAACACTCAAAAAATCTTCGGCAACGAGACTATCCAACGCCTAGCCAAAAAGTATTCTAAGACGCCCGCCCAGATTATCTTGCGTTGGCAAATGCAAGCGGGCTACGTCGTGATTCCTGGTTCATCGAACCCTGAGCACATCGCGGAGAACTTTGACGTATTCGACTTCAGCTTGACGGCGGAGGATATGGAACTTATGCGCGGCTTGGATAAAGGTCGTCGCTTTGAAAACTGGTGATTATCATGGAGAAAAAGATTTGCGAGATATGCCCGCACCATTGCCGCTTATCGGTCGGCGAGGTCGGAAGGTGTCGTGCAAGAATCAACGACGGCGAGAAGATTACCGCCCTGAACTACGGCGCGATAACTTCGATTGCCCTTGACCCGATTGAGAAGAAGCCGCTGTATAGATTTTTCCCCGGCAGTCGGATTTTGTCAGTCGGTAGCTACGGTTGCAATTTGAGCTGTCCCTTTTGCCAGAACTTTGAAATCTCGATGGCGGATTCGACTTTCCCGACGCGCAAGATTACGCCCGAAGAACTTGCCGCCCTTGCCGCTGAACTCGTTCCCAAAAAAAATATCGGTATCGCGTTCACATACAACGAGCCGTTTATCAGTTATGAATTCGTCCGCGACACCTCGGCTTTGCTCAAGTCTTCGGGCTTAAAAAGCGTTTTGGTTACTAATGGGACGGTTGCGCCCGCCGCGCTGAAGAAAATCCTGCCGCTGATTGACGCAATGAACATTGACCTTAAAGGCTTCAGCCAAGAGATTTATAAGCAACTCGGCGGCGACTTCGAGACGGTTAAACGGACGATTGAGCTTGCCGCAAAGACCTGTCATGTTGAAGTTACAACTTTGATTGTGCCGATGATGAACGATTCGCCCGAAGACATGGACTCCGAGGCGGCGTGGCTTGCGAGCATTTCCAAAGACCTGCCGTTGCATATCAGCCGATTTTTTCCGCGTTATAAAGTCCTTGACCGCCCGCCCACGCCCGTTAAGACGATTTATGAGCTGGTCGACGTGGCGAAGCGGTATTTAAATTTCGTCTACGCGGGGAACTGTTGAGTTAGGCTCTACTTTCTTTCAGCGAAGAAGGTAGCAAAGAAATTCGCCTCGCAGGGGCGTGTCCCCGCTATGAAACATCCATGTTTCAAACGCGGGGCGCGCGGGTTGCGTCCCTAGTCAAGCGTTAGGTTGATTGTCTGCTTAGATAGTCGCGGAGCTTGTCGCCCAAAAGATTGAACGTTGCGACTGTGATAAAAATCGCCGTGCCTGGTGCAAGGATAACCCAAGGAGCCGTTTGCAACATTGACCTGCCGTTATTCATCATCGCGCCCCATTCGGCGGTTGGCGGCATAGCTCCCAATCCTAGGAACGACAGCCCCGCAAGCTCCATGATGATTGTTCCGATGTCGAGGGCGGCAGTCACGAGGATTGTCCCGGCGATATTCGGCAAGACGTGTACAAATAAAATCTTCGCCGAACTGGAGCCTGCCATTTTCGCCGCGTCGAAGTAAGGCATTGATTTAATCGACAAGACGAGCCCGCGGGCGATGCGTGCGTATTTTGTCCAGCCGATGACTGCCAGAGCCGCCGCCGCGTTTAGAAGTCCGCCGCCGAGGGCACCCGCCGCCGCGATTGCAAAGACCATTTGCGGGAAGGCAAGGAAGACATCAGACAGCCGCATTAAGAACACGTCGAGCCGCCCGCCACGATAACCGCACAATGCGCCGATTAAACTGCCGACAGTCGCAATCGTAGCCAAAAGCAAGAGTGCCGCGCAAATTGTCGTTTGCGAACCGACGATAACCCGCGATAACACGTCGCGACCATAGCGGTCAGTGCCCAGCCAGTTAATCGAGTTCGGCGGCGTCAATGCTCCTTCCAAATCTTGCACGTAAGGGTCATAGGGCGTCAAATGCTCCGCGAAGACCGCAATAAGAATCAAAGCTCCTGCCGCAGTGAGGTAAGGGGCTAATTTTTTCATGACGTTTCACCATAACGGACACGCGGGTCGAGCCAATGATAGAGCAAATCCGCCGCGAGGTTCACCAGCACATAGATTATCGCCATCCACACGACGTAAGCTTGAATCAGCGGATAGTCGCGGGTGAGTATCGCGTCGACTGCCATTTTCCCGACGCCGTCCCACATGAAGATAGTTTCGACAATTGCCGTGCCGCCCAAGAGGGAGCCCATACTCAACGCCAGCAACGTGATAATCATGATGAGCGTCGAGCGGAGCACGCTTTTGATTAGGATTGTGACTTCGTCAACGCCGCGACTCCTTGCGCCCAAAACGTAGGGTTTGTCGAGTTCTTCGAGGACGACGGCGCGGATTTGTCTTGTGTACTTCGCGCCCATTGCAATCGTTAAGGTAAGCGCGGGCATAATGACGCTTTGACCGAGTATCGGCAGGAGGTGCAACTTCAGCGCGAGGAAGTAAATCAGTAGCAGTCCGCAGAAAAAGTTCGGCATGGAGTTTCCGATAAAGCTAAGCGTGCGTATCAGGTAATCGAGCGGGCGATTTTGATTGGTGGCGGCGAGGATTCCAAGCGGCGTCGCGATGAAGATTGTCAGCAGGATTGACACGAGCATTAATTCAATCGTGGCGGGGAGTTTATCGGCGAACGTCGCGAAGACTTCCTTGCCGCTGATAAATGAACGCCCCATATCACCCGTTAGCACACCGCCGAGCCACCTTCCATATTGCACGAGAAACGGTTGGTCAAGTCCGAGCTCAGTGCGTTTGGCGGCTTTGATTTCCTCCGCCACGCTCCCCGATTGCTCATAGATTATGTCTACGGCGTCATCGGAGGTGAATTGCATCATGCCGAAGGTTAGAAACGTTATCCCGAACAGAATCGGCACTAGTTGCACGAGCCGAGATAAAAGATATTTTTTCATGCGCCGAATTCTAAACGAGCCGCGCAAAAAAAATAAGCCCCGCTTGGGGATTGGGGGCTTAAAAAATTTTTAGCGGTTTATCATTTCTTCTCGTCGATGTCTAATTTAAAGTCAGGTTCGTTCTTAGGTTCATGGGTCGGCGCGGGTTCGGTGGCGGGCAGGGCTTGTGCTTCGCGATACTCCTCAAGGTTCTTGTCTTTTTGGAGGACTTCATCGCCTTTGGCTTGCGCCTTTTCAATCGGGAACGTGATAGTTTTCAAAGCCTTAATCGTCTTCCACGCGCCAGCCTCCAAAAGCGTGTAGTCGCGCAGGTCGCTTTCGTTAGCGCACTTGTGCCACTTGCCCTCTTCGTCGCGGAAATACATCTCGAATTCAAGCTGGAAATGTTTTTCGTCGCCGTACTTGATATGAAACTTGCCCGCGCTATATTCAAGCCCGCGTTCCTCGTACTTCTTAATCATGTCGTCGAGCCGCGGCGAGACTACCTCGGAGATTTTCTCAAGCGTCATGTCGGGGCGGAACAGGTCAACGAAGAATTTCTTAGCTGCCTCGATTAAGTCCGCGACCATCTCAATTTTATTTTCCAATGCCATATCAATTCACCTCGCTCAAATTTTGACCTGAAGATTTTTTTCGTAACGAGCAGTAACGTCCTCTCCCACTGCAGATAAACCCTTCGTCGCCCAAGTCGGAGCTTGCAACTCGTCAAAGTCACGGGCGATTTTTTGCTCAGTCCATTTGCCGTCCTCTTTGTAGTACATAATGTAAGCAAAGTGCAAAGTCTCGCCGACAACGCGGGAATAAATCTTAGCCGCATAATCATAGACGTTTGCTTTCTTCATGGCTTGCGGCAGGTCGTGTAGGAATTCCTTAAGGCAAGTTTCAAACTCCTGCCACGTCCTTGCACTGTCGAGAAAGGCAACCAACTCTTTGAACGAAGGCGTTTCCTTGTCGGTTGCGAAGGATTTCTTTGTCTGAACGGGCGGAACGTTTTCTTGAGGTTCTTTGGTGTCTTGCGGCTCTTCAATCGGGAAGGTAATAGATTTCAACGATTTGATTGTTCTCCACGTGTTTTCCTCCAAAAGAGTCGCGGCGCGTTTATCGCTCGTGTCGGCGCACTTATGCCACTTGCCCGCCTTGTCTTGAAAGTACATCTCGAATTCAAGTTGGAAATGATTTTTGTCAGCGTACTTGATGCTGAACTTGCCCGCGCCATAGTTCAAGTCGTGCTCTTCATACTTTCTGATAAGCTCGTCAAGCCGTGGCGAAATAATATCGGAAATTTTTTCAATCGTCATGTTCGGACGAGACAGGTCGACAAAAAAATTTTTAATAGACTCAGCCAAATTGATGACAACGTCTGTTTTCTTTATCGGCATATCAAATTACCTCGCAACGCTAAGCTCAAGTTCTTTCTCGTAGCGGGCGGTAACGTCGCTTTCTTTGGCAGACAAGCCTTCCTTAGCCCAAGCAGGCACTTCGGATTCATCAATCTCGCGAACGGTGGTCTTTTCGACCCATTTGCCATTCTCTTTGTAATAAAGGCGGTGAACAAGGCGCATTACGTTGCCTTCAATGCTGGAGAAAAGTTTCGCCGCATAATCGACGATGCCTGTTTCCTTGAGGGCGGTTTGGAGCTTCGGCAAGAATTCTTTAAGCCAGCCTTCAATCTCGTCCCAATTCGCCACGACCAGATAGCCACCGACGATTGCTCCCAATCCAATTAAAACCGGAATCATTTTATCAACCTCCTAATTTAAAACTGCGCGTATTTTAATCGAAGCCATGAACTTTTTCAAGGCTCAATCCGTCAAAGGGTCTTTGCCGTATTGATTCCAACCGACTTGACTGGGCGCGAAGAACAGATAAATCGAGAAGATAAAGCCGATAGCCGGGATAATCGCAATCAACGCAAACCAGCCGCTTTTGCCTAGGTCGTGCAGGCGACGAATCATCAACATGACATTGCCGACGCCCGCCACGAGTCCCCAGATAGCTGTTATCGCGTTGACTAAAAAGCCTGTCGGGTTGCCCGTCAAAAACGTCGCCATAGAAGACATAACGAACGTAGACAAGCCCGCGACTATTGCCAAGAGTAGCATGTACTTCAGATAGCGTAGCCGATTTAATCTGCCTTCGGTCGTGTAGATTTCGCTTAGTATAGTCATGAATCTTCCTCCTAGAGTGATTTGGATTTTTCCGTAGCCGCGAGCACAGCCTCAATTAGCGAACTCCTAAAGCCGCCGCGTTCCAAGACTCGAACGCCTTCAATCGTCGTGCCCGCAGGACTGGTGACTTTATCGCGCAAGGCGTCGGGGTGTTCGCCAGACTGCAGAACCATTTTCGCCGCGCCCAAAAGAGTTTGAGCCGCTAACTCAATCGCCTGTGCCCGTGGAAGTCCCGCCGCTACTCCGCCGTCTGATAGGGCGTCAATCATGAGGAACGCATAAGCCGGACCCGAACCACTCAAGCCGGTTACAGCGTCCATTAATCGTTCTTCGACCTCAACCGCCCGCCCCAACGTCGACCAGAAATTTTTTATCGTCGCACCGTCCGCCGCGGCTCGTTCGTTTAGAGTGTAAGCCGTCATGCTTTCTGCGACTGAAACTGCGACGTTCGGCATGATACGCACGATTTTATTATCGGGGAAAAACTTTTCGACGCACGCAAGCTTTAGACCCGCAATCGTGTAAGTGATAATCGTCGAGGCGGGAACTTTACCTTGCAACGCGGCAAAAGTTTTCTCGGCGTCCTTGGGCTTGACTGCTACAATCAGCAAGTCCACCGCGTCAAGGAAATCCGCTTGCGTCGAGACGTTGACGCCATAGCGTTTAAGTTCCTCGCAACGCTCAGGGCGAATCTCCGCAATAAAAATATCGTTCGGAGCAAAGACCTTGCCGCATATGCCGCGAACGATTGATTCAGCAAGCGCACCGCCGCCGATAAAGCCAATCTTGTTCATCGTTTAACCTCCACATCAACGAATTCTATCCTGTCGAGTAAGCTCGTGACTTGCCCGCGTATCGCCGCCAGATAAACTTTGTACAGCCTCTTCTGTTCGGCAAGCTCTTCTTCCGTCAAGCCGATAGTGCGTTTCTTGCGTGCCAGCTCGTTTATCCTTGCTAACAGTTCGGGTGTTATCGTGTTGTCCATTGGAAGCTCCTCCTTTCGGGCGTATTCTATCACACACGCCATATAAAGCAAACTTGACGGGCTAATCAGCGGCAAATATAATCTGATAAAGTTCACTAAACAAGGATGATGAATCATGGACGAGAGAACAGCTCCGACGAGTGTCGCGCCGCAGAAAAAGGCAGTAGCCCTCAAATACGAGGCAGAACGAGACCTTGCTCCGAAGGTCATTGCAAAGGGGCGCGGGCATGTCGCCGAACACATCTTAGAGACCGCGCAGAAAAACGCCGTGCCCGTCTATCAGGACAAAACGCTAGTCAACATGCTCATGGCTCTGGAGATTGATAGAGAGATTCCGCCCGAACTGTACAAGGCGATTGCTGAGGTTATGGCTTACGTCTACAAAATGGACAAGTCGCACGGACAAATTGCCGCCGCTCGTCAGCTTGCCGCCCAACGCCGCCGCAACAGTCTCTTCTAAAAAAATATTTAAGTCGCCGCCGTCAACTGCCGATATAGTTAGCGAAGTTAGGCAGGAGCTTAACAGGCACATTGAAAATATCAGGTCAGACGGTTAGGAAATCTCGAAGACAAGGAACAGTCAAATACATCTGACCTTCAAAGCAAAAGGAGAAGTGATTAAAATGATGCGTTCCCTGTTCTCCGGTGTTTCCGGCTTGAAAGTTCATCAGACGAGAATGGACGTTATAGGCAACAACATCGCGAACGTCAACACAATCGGCTTTAAGTCAAGCCGCACGACGTTTTCAGATATGCTCTCGCAAGTCCAACGCAGTGCGTCGGCTCCCACGGACGGACGCGGCGGCACTAACCCAAGGCAAATCGGTCTCGGCGTCGACGTTGAGAGTATCGACTTGGTCTTTACTGATTCTTCGCCGCAACAGACTGGTAAGAACACTGACCTCGCGCTTTCGGGCAATGGACTGTTCGTCCTGCGCGACGGCAATCAAGCGTTCTATACTCGAAACGGCGCGTTCATGTTCGACGAGAGCGGCTACTACGTCATGCCGGGTAATGGTCTTCGTGTGCAAGGTTGGAATGCTTCCGATGACGGCGTTATAAATACAAACGGCACGGCAACTGATATTATCGTTCCCGTCGGCAAGACAATGGAAGCAACTGCCACCTCGACGATTGATTACACGGGCAACCTTAACAAAGAGTCGCTTCTAATTAGCAGTATAAGCTACGTCACTGCCACGGGCATTACTGCTACTGACGTAATGACGGCGGGCGGCGAACACAACGTCGGCACGCTGGACGCAGACGGCAATGTAGAAAGTATCAACGTCGACGGCACAAACGTCATTGCGGCTACCCTGACCATGAAGGACGGCTCCACAATGCATGTCACCAGCGGCTATTACGAAGTCGGACACACCGTCCCGATTACGACGCTTGCCACGGTTTATGATTCGCTCGGCGGCAGACATGAAGTCACAGTGCTTATCGATAAAGACTTAGATTCGGAAGACGTGGTCAACGGCGTGGCAGCCAATGAAGCGGCACTCGAAACGCAGACTGCTGTTTATACGGATGCTACCACTGGCGCCAAATATACGGCAACAAGAGAAACCACGGGAGCCAATAGCACATACACCTACACGGACTCCGCTGGAACTGTGCACAATGGCATTGCGGCTGATGATGCGAACTTGACGATAACTTATAACAACCGCTGGAGAGTTTATCTGGCTCCTGAGGCTGGGCAAGTGGGTCCCGCGTCCGATAACTACACGAACACCCTTACCAAGAGCGAAGACACTGGCAACCCTGAAAGTGACGGCTCCTCGATGTATGCCACGATGAACGACGGCTCCTCGGTTTCTTATATTTACTTCAACGACAGAGGACAATTTGTCACCAACGGCAGAGACCAAGACGCGCAAATTACTTTTACTTATGGCGACGGCAACGGTGCTTCGGAAAATATCGCTGTCGTTGACTTCACGGGGCTGACGCAATACGCTAACTCGACGACCTCTTTCCCGATAACCAACGGCAATGCGGCGGGTATCCTCCAAAGCCTCGCGATTGACGGTAGCGGCGTTATCACTGGCACTTACACAAATGGCTTGCTCCGCTCCGAAGCTCAAATCGCCGTTGCGCAATTCAACAACGCCGCTGGTTTAACCAAAGCTGGCACAACAATTTATTCAGAGTCCAACAACTCTGGCGCGGCGAACATCAAGACAATCTCCGATTTCGGCTTGAACGTCATCTCCTCTGCCCTTGAAATGTCGAACGTCGACTTGGCAACAGAATTCTCCGACATGATTATCACGCAACGCGGCTTCCAGGCTAACTCGAAGGTAACCACCGTTTCCGACGAAATGCTTGAGACCCTCGTCAACATGAAGAGATAAACTTAGCGGCATAAAATAAAAACGGCTCGCTCCTTCGGGAACGGGTCGCTTTTTTTCTGTGTTCTACTTTCTTTCAGCGAAGAAGGTAGCAAAGAAATTCGCCTCGCAGGGGCGTGCCGCTATGAATCATCCATGATTCAAACGCGGCTGAGCCGCCGGCCTTGGCGGCTCCTAATTTATGTGGCGTTGTAGATTCTGTAAATCTCGTCGGTGTAGGAGCCGTCGTCGTTGTGCACGATTAGCGGCGGCAAAATTTTTAAATTGCCTAGGTTTGCTCCGACGATTGCCTCAAGCAGTATCAAGTTCGCCTCGCGTCCCGCCTTGGGTTGAATCATTCTAAGGCGTTTCATTTCCATTTGATGACGGTGCAGAGCGTCGATTATCTCGCATAGCCGCGACGCCAAGTGAATCATGTAAAATGCGCCGTGAAACTTCAGGACGTAACGAGCTGCCGTCACCACGTCTTCAAGCGTAGCTGTGAACTCGTGCCGCGCCCGTGCCACGCCAGAAAGTTTGTTAGCCTCGCCCTTGCTTATCGGCGTGTATGGCGGGTTCGCTATCGCCGCGTCGAAACTCTCCGCCTTGAATAGCTCGCGGTGTTTGCGATAGTCGCCCTCCATTACGAAGACTTTTTCCGCTAAGCCGTTGAGTTCCACGTTGCGCCGCGCAAGCTCTGCCATTGTCGAATTCAATTCCACCGCGCATATCGTCTTAACGGCGTCGGCGATTAGTAGCGGAATCACTCCCGTGCCCGTGCCCAAGTCTATTACGCGGGCATTTTTTTTTAGGCGCGGGAAGTGGGCAATCAACACCGAGTCCATCGAGAAGCAGAATTCGTTTTCGTTCTGGATGATGACGCGCCCCGACCGCATTAAGTTATCGAGCCGTTCGCCCTCTTGCAAAGTGATGTTCATTTCCTGTAGTCTCGTCGCGGTTGACGGCGCGTTTTATCGCCGCGTTGCCTTTTCTGGCGTTCGGGGCGATTGTTGCGTTCAGCGGTCTCCTTGCGTTTATAATGACGATTATAATTCTCCGCCTTGCGTGGTCGTTCAGAGCGCGGCTTTCTCTCTGGTTTAGGAGGCGGCACTTCCACGGGCTTGACTTCCTCGACTTGCGCAGAGTCGTCGACGGCTTCAAAGTCCTCGGCGTTGACTGGTAAAATATCTTCCCAGCTCGCGACAACGGTTTTGTTCGTGTCAAGGAGAATAGTTGCGTTCCTGCGCGAAAAACTCACCGCTACAACTTTGCCCTCGCCGTCCGCTACGACAACCCGGCTACCGACTTTGGGCTTGAGCGTGATATTTTGTCGCGGACATTCCCCGCAATATAAATCGTTCTCGTACTTCAGACAGCACATCAGCCGCCCGCATACGCCGCTTATCTTCGTTGGGTTGAGCGATAAATTTTGCTCTTTAGCCATGCGAATTGACACGGGGATAAAGTCGCCCAAAAACGTCGCACAGCACAGCGGACGACCACAGCCGCCTAAGCCGCCCAAAAGTTTTGCCTCGTCGCGAACGCCCACTTGCCTAAGCTCAATTCGCGTGCGGAATATCGACGCCAAATCCCTAACCAAGTCCCTGAAGTCAACTCGCCCGTCCGCCGTGAAAAAGAAAATTATTTTGTTTATGTCGAAGGTGCATTCCACGTTGATTAACTTCATCGGCAGGTCGTGTTCGATTATCTTTTGCCGGCAGAGGTCAAAGGCGTACTTCTCCTCCGCGTGATTGTGTTCGAGCTGTTGCAAGTCGTCCGCCGTTGCCTTCCTGTAAATTTTCCTAAGCGGTATGCCTGGCTCCGATTCAACGTTCTCATCTGCAGAGAGTTCACGCGGTGCCATGACGACTTTGCCGCATTCCAGCCCCCGCGATGTTTCCACAAGAACCCAATCGCCTTTTACAATCTCTTCCTCGTTCGGCTCGAAGAACAACAGCTTGCCCGCCTTCTTGATTCTTATTCCGATAATTTGCATTCGTCGTTCCTCAATCAATAATCGTTTCGAGCGCGATTTTAATCATGTCGTTAAAGGAAGACTGCCGCTCCTCTGGTGTGCAACGTTCGCCGCGCCAAAGGTCGTCGCTTACCGTGAAAATCGCCAAGGATTGAACCTTAGCCGCCGCCGCGTGAAGATAAAGTGCGGCACTCTCCATTTCCACAGCCAAGACACCATAGCGGCGAAGTTTATCGTTGAAAGTATTTTTCCCGTCGCCGAAGGTGCCGTTCGGGTCGTCGTAGTCGTTGTAGAATAAATCGGTGCAAATGACGTTTCCAACTTTGACGGGCAGATTTAAATTCTTCGCGACGCTGACGGCTCGGCTCAGCAATTCAAAGTCCGCGAGCAATGAGAAATTCACCGCGCCGCCGAACACTTGGTTGACGATTGATGAATCCGTCGAGGAGCCTTGGGCAATCAGCACGTCACGCAGTCTAATATCTTCGTTCATGCCGCCGCAGGTGCCGACGCGAATTAATTTCTTTGCGCCGAAGACTTCAATCAGCTCGTGCAGATAAATCGAGATTGACGGAATGCCCATGCCAGTTGCCTGAATCGACACGGGGACGCCCTTATATTTGCCCGTGAAGCCGAAGATATTCCTAATCGCCGTGTATTGATGAACGTCGCTTAAAAAGTTCTCGGCGATGATTTTTGCGCGGACGGGGTCGCCGGGCAATAAAACGCGCTCGGCAACCTCTCCGACTTTCGCCGCAATGTGTATGCTTGCCATAAAATTTTCCTCCTTACAACAAAAAAGCCCGCCGACTTGCACGGGCTGAAAAGTTTCAAATCCTCTGCTTGCCGAAAACGAATTTATCAAGCAAGTCTATGAGCTGCCCTATCTCCGGCTTAGAAATTTGTGCACTCGCGCCGAGCTCCTCGCCCTTCAAACGCATTTCTTCGTTGATTAGGGAAGAGAACAGCACAAACGGCACGTCGCGGAGCCGCTCCGAATTGCGCACGAGCTTTAAGAGCCTGTGCCCGTCCATCATGGGCATTTCGACATCAGAAACGATAATGCTGAGGTGCTCGGAAATGTCGCCGTCCTTTTTGGCAAGCCCCTGCAGATATTCCCAAGCGTCCTGCCCGTTGCCGAAGTCTCGAACGAAGCGATAGCCCGAATCATGAAGCGTCGATACCAACAAATCACGCAGCATCGGAGAATCTTCCGCAACGACGACATGAGCAAGGGCACGCCCCGCCCGCACGTCAGAATCAGCCTCCGCCACCGTGGTTAGCTTAGCGTTGATTTCGGGATTAATCTCGGCAATGATTGTTTCAAAGTCAAGGAGCAGAACAATTCGGTCGGGCATTTTGATTATCCCGACGACGCGGCTTTGGTCGCCTACTTCGGGCGAAGGCTCCATGTCCTTCCACGATATGCGGTGAATGCGCGAGACGTTCTCTACCAAAAAGCCGATGTCGTAGTTGTTAATCTCCGTGACGATAATATTTTTTGCCTCGTCGCCGTTGGTTACGTTCAAGCAACGCGGCAGATTTACCAGCGGGATTGCCTTGCCGCGCAATGTGAACAGCCCGTCAATATAGGGGTGCGCCTGGGGCATTGCCGTAACGGGTATGCGCTGAATGACTTCACGAACCTTGGCTACGTTTATCCCGTAGTTTACGCCGCCTATGTTAAACTCCACTATCTCAAATTCATTCGTGCCGCTCTCAAGCAAAATCCCTTTGTCGTCGCCGAGCTTAGCTACTCCCCGGCGTGCTTTATCATTCGCCATCAAATACGCCTCCATTTATTTATTAGCTCAACGAAATTTCGCCGCCAACATTTTTTATCCTTCAACCAAGACAAAATCATTTAACCAGATTGTCGAAGTCGGCTTGCGGAACGAGAGTAACCAGCCCCATTATCGCCAGAATCTGTTCAAGGGCAACGCGAGCCGTCGAAGTGTTCTTAACGACAAAATCCACGTCGCGCCAGTGTTCAAATTCGCCCGTCTCGTCAGCGGTCTCCACGTAGTATCTTATCTCGTCGTTCGAGCAGCCCGCCCGCAACATTCTATCGACGAAGACTTCATCATCAATCATCAAGAAAATCGTCACGAGGTCTTGATTAATAAACTTCTGCAACTGCTTAATGCCCGCCACGTCATGCATAATCGTCACGCTGACTTTGTGCTTTTGGTAGGCGTCGAGTACTTCGGACTTACGCAAGCCGTAGGAATGAGCCTGATAGCTGTTGTTGACGATGAACTTTTCCCGATTATAGGCGTCGCTTTTGACAGTCTGATAAATCTTGCGCTTGTAGGCGTAGCGGTCATCAAAGACGCGAGTCGTGACGGTCGGGATATAGTGAATGCCCATAGACAACAGCTGAGAAACCATCGTGGACTTGCCAGACGTGTGCGGTCCTAGGAAAGCATAAATCTTGTTATTTGCCATGCGAACTCCTCCTTAACGTTTTTGTTTGGCGATAACGCGCACGGTATCTTCGTCCTCATCAATTTCCGCGCCGCAACGGGGGCAACATTCATAGCGCGTGCCGTCGGGCAGAGTGCGCTTGCCTTTGCATTTTTGGCAGAAGATAAGACTGCACCGCTTACACTCCAGAATCTCGACAAAATCCTTGCGTCCGCATTTCGGGCAACTATTGTAAGTCTCCATGATTAATCCTCCTCAATAATGCCGGTGAGCTTTGACATAATCAACGGGGCGGCTCCAATCCACATGAACGCCCGTTGCCTCCCAAAGCCGTGTCAAAACAATTTTCAAAGCCTGTGCGCTCGCGTTCGGGTCGATGTCCTCTTCCGTGAAGTCCAACAGCGTTTCATGCGGTATTTTTATCTTGTGCGGCGTCGTCAAAAATTTTTCGGCAAGTATTCTGCCCTCGTCGTCGCCCAAAGTGATTTTGACCTTATGCGCCGCCTCGTCGTATTCGACCCAACCCAGACTGCCTTTGAAACTTATCGCCACGCTGAAATTCTCCAATAAACTCATCTCCTTGACCGAACATAATCTGCCGCTAATTTTAGCAAAAATTTTCCGTCCGTCAAATAAAAAACCCTCCGACTTGCCGCCGAAGGGTTCTTAGTTCCGAGATTGCCAATTATTTGCCGTCGATGATTTTCCAAGCTTGTTCGCGAGTGATTTGTTTGCCTTGATAGGTGTAAACGTTGGCTTCAAAGAATTTTCCGTTGTATTCCATGGTGATTCCGTGCGAGGCGAAGACTGCTCCGACCTTTTCAACGTATTGATGACGTAATTTATCGTCGGTAATCATCTTGATAAGGTCGCTATTGGGGTCAGTGAGATTGAGATTTTCAAAGCCCGCAATGCCGCGTTTTTGCGCGTCGAGCATGTCGGCTGTGAATTCCACCCACGAACCGCCCGCCACTTGGTCGAGTTCCTCGTCATTCAAGATTTCGTCATTCAAGATTTCCTTTGCCATTTTTATCAGCCTCCAAATGTTTTCTGCTTATTATACACTCCAAATCCGATTTCGTTACAGAGCTTAGCAAAAAAATTTTTATGCAGGAATTGCAACATGCGCCGCGAATTTGACTTCATAAAATTTTTTGGAAAGGGATGAACTCTTATGGAAATGTTTTTAGGGTTCCTCGTCTTGCTCGTCTGCCTCATAATTGGCGTTCGGCATGGTGGCATCGGGCTTGCGGTCATAAGTGGGATTGGCTTGGTCGTTTATGTTTTTGTATTCGGGTACAAGCCGGGCACCCCGCCTATAGCCGTTATGCTGACGATTTTGGCGGTCGTCACTTGCGCCGGCTTCCTTCAGACTTCGGGCGGCTTAACCGTCATGCTCAAATACGCCGAAAAATTCTTAAGGAACAATCCGAAGCACATAACAATCTTTGCGCCGCTTACCACTTGGTTTTTAACAGTCCTTTGCGGCACGGGACACGTCGTTTATACGCTCCTGCCTATCATTTATGACATCGCGATAAAACAAAATATCCGTCCGGAACGTCCTATGGCGGTTTCGTCGGTTGCCTCTCAAATGGGGATTTGCGCCTCGCCAGTGTCCGTCGCTATCGTCTCTATCGTTAGTTTCATGGCTACTGCCGGTTATAATTACACTCTCGCGCAGATTTTGGCGGTTTCCATTCCCGCTACCGGTTTGGGCGTATTCTTTGCCGCTCTTTGGAGTTATCGCCGCGGTAAAGACCTCGATAAGGACGAACGCTTCCAAGAATTCATCAAAGACCCTGCTAACCGCGATTATGTCTACGGCGAAAGCGAATCCCTCCAGGGTAAAGAATTGCCTTCCAGCTTTTATCATGCCATGTACATTTTCTTCATCGGTATTGCCATCATCGCTATCTTGGGCAACTTCCCCGATTTGGTGCCCCACTTCCCTAACGCTAAGGGCGAAATGAAAGCCATTTCCGGCACCGATTTAATCCAGATGATTATGTTGGTCGTGGCGGCGGTGATTCTGTTCGTCTGCAAAGTCAAGGCTAAGGACGTGGGCAATTCGCAGGTCTTTAAGTCTGGTATCGTCGCTCTAGTTAGCGTTTACGGCGTCGCGTGGATGGCTGGTACCTTCTTCAATGCTCATATGGCTTTCCTTAAAGATTTCCTCGGCAATGCCGTCGCTGAATATCCTTGGGCTTTTGCGATTATCGCCTTCCTGACTTCTAAGCTCGTTAATTCCCAAGCCGCCGCGATTGCTATCGTCTTCCCTATGGCTTTATCCGTCGGCATGGACCCCGTTATCATCATGAGCTTTATCAGCGCGTGTTACGGCTACTTCTTCCTGCCGACTTATCCTTCTGACCTAGCGTGTATTGGCTTCGACCGTTCGGGCACCACTCGCATTGGTAAATATATCCTTAATCACTCCTTCATGATTCCGGGTCTTATCGGCGTCATTAGCGGCTGTTGCGTCGGCTTCGTCATGGCGCATATCGTCCTATAAGGTCTTCCTCTTCCCGCTTGCCCGCGGGATTTTTTTTGCTATAATGCCTGCGGAGGTGTTTAAAATGAAGAAACTTTTTCTAAGCGTAGTCGCAGGTTCTCTGCTTATGATGTCTAGTCTTCATGCTCAAGTTATGACTTACACTGGCTCCGACGAATATATCATGAGTGAATTTGAGACCATTGATATTGCCAAGCAACGCGCCGAGCAAAAGGCTATCCGCAATGCACAGGAGCAAGCCGGCGTCTACGTCGAATCAAATACCCAGGTCGTCAACATGATGGTTACCAAAGATGAGATTCGCACCATGACTGCCGGTATCCTCAAGGTCACTGACGTTCAATATCAGCTCACCCCCCTTGAGGGCGGCAAGTCCTTAATTGTCAAAGCCACCGTCAAAGCTGACATTGACACCGACGACTTTGCCAATTATCTCAACAAACCTGCTGGCGAACGCGCTGACCTTGTCGCTAAAAATTTGGAACTGCAGAAGGCAATCGCCGAGCAGGACGCTCAAATCGCCGAGCTTAAACGCCAACTGGCTGACAAGCCGCAGGATAAAGTAATCATTGCTGAACAGTTCGCCGCCGAAGATAAAATCTTCCTCTCCAATCAGCAACTCTCCGAGGCGGGCAAGCTCTACTATCAAGGCAACCTCTCTGGCGCGGCTAATTATTGCACACGAGCCATTGAGTTAAATTCCAACAATGCAACCGCTTATTCAATCCGCGGCGTAATCTATTACAAGCTAAACGATTTCAACAGTGCACTTGCCGATTTCAACAGGGCTATCGAACTCAATCCTTCTGACTACAAAAATTTCTACAATCGCGGGTTGGCTTATGTTAAGTTGAGTAATTTCCGTCAAGCGGCTCAAGACTTCAGCGAGGCAATCCGAATCAATCCCAATGACGCGGACAGCTGGCACAATCGCGGACTTTGCCGTCAACGTCTAGGCGATACTTACGGAGCGCAGGAAGACTTGAATAGGGCACGCGCTCTTAGCTAACATTTTTAAGTAGGTGAAGATCTTGTTAAAGGCATTGGCATTGGCTCGCCCGAAGAAGAGATTGTTCCTCGGCTTATTATTGGCGTCGGAATTCTTCGTTGCGTTGGCTCTTTACGGGCTCTGGCTGATTTGTTGCCCAGGGCTCGAAAATATCTTTGAATACCTGCCGGCGATTGTCGGCATATTTTTAATTGTCGTCTCAACAATTTCATTCGGCGCGGTGTGCAATATGGTCTTAGCAGTCAAAGGTTTGCCGACGCTGAAATTATTCCACCGCTACAGCTTTGCACTTATAAAATTACTATTCCCCGTGGCGGTGAGGATAGGAAAAGTCTTCGGCATAAAGCGTCGACAGCTTGAAGGTTCATTCATAGCGGTGAGCAATTTAATCTTCATGAAGAGCGGCATAAAGGTTCCCGCCAAAAGATTGCTCGTGCTTAGCCCGCATTGTCTGCAGTTGACGAGTTGCCCGCACAAGATTACCCGCGACCCGAATAACTGCAAGCGATGCGGCGGCTGTAATGTCGGCGACCTGATGAAATTGGCTGACGAACTCGGCTTTACATTTTTTGTGGCGACGGGCGGCACATTGGCTCGGCAAGTCGTCATGAAAATTCGCCCGCAAGCAGTCTTGGCGATAGCCTGCGAACGTGATTTGATGAGCGGCATTCAAGATGTTTATCCGTTGCCCGCCGTCGGTGTGCTTAATATTCGTCCGAACGGTCCTTGCAATAATACTCGCGTCGATATGGATGAGGTGCGTCGCGTCCTCGACCAAATCATCGACAAAAGGAGCGACGGCAGATGACGGAGCTGAACACACCGGAGGCAATCGAAATAGAAAAGAAATTGCTCTCGGCTCTAATGTTAAAAGGCGGGGAAGCGATACCGGAAGTAGCGACGATTTTGACGGCGGAGGATTTTTATCGTCAGGAACACAAGCTGATATACAAGGCGATAATGCGGCTGTCGAATAATGGAATCCCGCTGGATTATCTGATAGTGGAGCAAAGCCTGCGCAAGAGCGGGGACTTGGAAAAGGTGACGCGGCAATATCTATTCGGACTGCTCCCCTTGGAGTATACGACGCTGCGTGCGGAGACGTATGCTAGAGTAATCCGGCAGAAATCGCTAATGCGGCAACTGATGACGGCAGGGAAAAAGTTAGCAGTGGCGGCGTCGGATGAACGCAATCGGATAGAAGAAGTGCTAGGTTACGCGGAAAAGGAAATCCTAAGCATATCGAATCGGCAAGTAGCGACAGGCTTTGAAGGCGTCGGGGAAATAATAAATCGTTCGTTTGAGCGGATACATTACATGCACGAGCACCGCGGGGAGACGAGCGGAGTAAAAAGCGGGCTATATGACTTAGACAAGATATTAAACGGGTTCCAGAAATCGGATTTGATATTGCTAGCGGCGCGCCCAAGTATGGGCAAGACGGCGTTGGCGTTGAATATAGCGGCGAATGCGTCGCGAGCAAAAGTAGTAGCGATGTTTAGCTTAGAGATGAGCAAAGTGCAGTTGGGGAATCGGCTATTGAGCACGGCGAGCGGAGTGAACAGTCAGCAGTTGAACACGGGGAATTTCAGCGACGAGGACACGGACAGATTATTAGACGGGCTAGAGCGGCTAACGGAATGCAAGCTGTATATCGACGACACGGCTAGTATAGGACTAATGGAACTGCGGAGTAAGGCGCGGCGGATAAAGTACGAACGCGGGCTAGACATGATAATAATCGACTACTTACAGCTAATGCAGGGCGGGAAGGCGGAGAATCGCCAGCAAGAAATCAGCGAGATAAGCCGGACGCTAAAGTCTCTGGCGCGGGAATTGGACGTGCCGATACTAGCGTTAAGTCAGTTGTCTAGAAGCGTTGAGTTGAGGGCAGAAAAAAAGCCGCAACTTAGCGACTTGAGGGAATCGGGCAGTTTGGAGCAAGATGCAGATATAGTGATGTTCCTTTACCGCGACGAGTATTACAATCGAGACGAGGCAGAGAATAAAAATATAGCGGAGCTAATCATAGCGAAGAACCGGAACGGACCCACAACGAGTTTGCACTTGCGATTTGATAAGGAAACGATGAAGTTCAGCGATTTGACGCGAGCCGATAATTGATAGCGGCAATAAAGATTAAAGACAGGGCGGCTAAGAGGGTCGCCCATTTAGTTGCAAGGTCGAAATCGTTAGCCTGGACGGCGGCATAAATGGCAGTGGAAAGCGTCTGAGTTTGATTAGGAACGTTGCCTGCGAACATGATAGTAGCACCGAATTCGCCCATAGCCCGAGTAAAGCTAAGGACGACGCCGGCGAGGATACCGGACTTAGCATTAGGGATAAGGATATGCCAGAAGATACGCCAATCGGAAATGCCGAGGGTCTTTGCGGCGTTGATGATATTCGGGTCGATAAGTTCAAAGGCACCGCGGGTGGTGCGATACATAAGCGGGAGACTAACGACGACTGCGGCAATCACGGCGGCTTTCCACGTGAAGACAAAGGAAATATCGAACTGCAGAAGGAATTGCCCAAAGGCGGAGCGTTTGCCGAAGATTAAAAGCAGGAAGAAGCCAACGACAGTCGGGGGCAAGACCATAGGCAACATAATGATAGCGTCGGCGATAGACTTGCCGCGTTTGAGCTTGCAGACGAAGTAAGCGAGCGCAATTCCGATAAAAAACGTGATGACGGTAGCGACTGCGGCGGTTTTAATGGTGATGATGAGTGGTTGCATACTAATCACGGAGGAAAAAAAGTTGGTCGTCGAAGAGCTGACGGCTCGGCAATGGAGCACGAATGGCGACGAATTTAGAATCAGGCGGGGCAGTTAATATCGTATCCCAATCGACGGCGAGGAATTGATTATCGGCGATTTTCCTAAGGCGGGAGACCTTGCACCCCGTGAGGATAGCGGCTTGGAGTGTTTTAGGATTAAGGAAAAGTTCTTGTGTGGAATCGACGGTAGAGATAAGCCCGTCATGAAGGACGGCGACTTTATCGGAGAGGCGGAAGACTTCGCCGCGGTCGTGAGTAACGAGGATAGCCCCGCCGTAGTGCTTGAGGATTTGGACGAGTTCCAATTCGAGTTGCCACTTGAGGTAGGAATCGAGCGCGGAAAAAGGTTCGTCTAGTAATAAAAATTCAGCATGAGAGGCGAGCACCCTAGCCAATGCGACGCGCTGACATTGCCCGCCGCTTAGTTGGTTAGGATAAGCATTCTCCAGCCCGTGCAGTTGAAAGCGTTCGATGTTCTGCTTGAGCTTAGAGAGTTTATCGCCCGTGGCGGCGAAGGTGATATTCTGAGCAACGGTCATGTTCGGGAAGAGGGCGTAATTTTGGAAGAGATACCCGACGCGGCGAGCTTGTGGCGGCAAGTTGATATTCTTATCGGAATCGTAAAGCGTCCTGCCGTTTAGGGTAATGGAGCCGCAATCGGGGGTTTCAATGCCGGCAATGCATTTAAGGGTTATGGACTTGCCGCAACCAGACGCCCCGAACAGCGCGAAGACCTCATCACGGACGCGGAAGGCAACCTCAAGGGTAAAATCGCGGAGCTTTTTTTTAATCGATACTCTTAAATCCATATTTAGCAAAAACTTTCTTAGCGGGTTCTGAAGTCATGAAATCTAGGAACTTTTTAGCGGCGTCGGATTGCTTAGAAGACTTGATGACGGCGGCGGGATAAATAACGGGCTTATGGCTACCTTGAGGCGCGGAGCAAACGACTTTGACTTTATCCGATATGGCGGCGTCGGTCGCGTAGACAACTCCGCAATCGACTTCGGCGGCTTCCGTCCACGCGAGGACTTGGCGCACATCGGAGCCATAAACTGCCTTAGCGTTGACGGCGTCTAGGATATTTAGCTTAGTAAAGATTTCTTCGGAGTATTGACCGACGGGCACGCCCTTTGGTTCGCCGAGCGCAACTTTGCTGACCTTATCGGTTGCCACGTCGTCGAAGCTAGAGATATTTTTATCGGAATCGTTCGGAACGATAAGCACGACTTCATTAAGCAATAAATCTTTGCGGGAGCCTTCGAGGAGTTCGCCTTTGTCGTCTAGGGCGTTCATCTGCTTTTGGGCGGCGGAGAAGAATAAATCGGATTGCCCGCCGTTTTCGATAGCCTGTTGAAGTGCGCCGCTCGACCCGAAATTGAAAGTAATTTTGACGTTGGGATTATCCTTAGCGTAGAGTTCGGCAAGGTCATTCATGGCATTGGTAAGGCTAGCCGCCGCAGATACATGCAGTTCGACGGTTTGAGGTTGAGAGCCACCGCCGCAACCGGTCATGAGCAGAGCCGCCGCAAGCAAGGTTAAAAGTTTCTTCATGATGATTCCTCCTAAATAAAGTTGAAGACTGCCCTCCGCATTTGCAAAGGACAGTCCAAAACTTCAATATGAATAAGACTTGCGCACATTTGGACATCTCCTTTTCAAGCAAGGAAGGCGGCGCAGTTTCCCGCGTCACCCCGGCTCAACGTCATGGCTCAAGGCTTTAGACGTTTTCGCTCGGAGAATGCATGAAGTTTATCACGCAAGAAAAAAATCGTTGGTTACCTCAATCACGTTTCTTAAAGTTTAATACGGCAGGATAAATATAACTTTTCACGGCTCAGAGTTTGGAAACCAATTCATCGCGCAAATCTTTGACGGGTTTATAAAGGCTGACGTAATCCAAATCTTTTTTAGCGCGGAGGGATTCGGTAATATCGGCGATTTTGTCGTAAATGGGAGTAATGGCGAGATTGCCGACGACGCCTTTAATCGCGTGGGCTTGCTCGAAGGCTTCTTCCAAATTGCCTTCCGCGAGCAACTTTTCGAGCTTATCGAACGAGACATTTTTAAGCCCCATGCCGAGCATACGGAAATAGAAGGCGGAGTTATTCATACACCTAGCAAGCCCTTCCTTAGTGTTTATGCCGTATGCTTGCAACTCTTCAATCGTTATCATAAAAATTTCCTCCTAAAGTTGAATTCAACGCCGATTATATCAGTTGCGTTTAAAAATGCAAAAAAAATTTGCGAGCCTGAACCCGCAAGGAGTTCTCCTATTAATCAATGGTGATGAGTTCATAATCACTAGTGCCCATTTTATGTTGAGCCATGGCGGACAGTTGGCGCAGACCGGAGCGGCTCTCGATTCGTTCAATCAGGGAAGCTTTTTCGTTGCCGGGGAAGTTGTAAATCATATCAACGGCGGCTTGGTCAACGGCGAGAATATCAGTTGAGGCGAGGATACCCAAATCGGGCAACTCTGGAGCGGCGGCACCGGCTCCAGCGCAATCGCAATCAATGCTGAGACGTTGCAGGACGTTGATAAAGACAATGTGCTTGCCGAAGTGGTCACAAATCGCCTTTCCAGAATCTGCCATGCGCTCCAAGAGGACATCGCCCATAATCCAATCGTCGCCGTGAATTTGCCGCTTGCCGACCTTGCCCGACGCACAACCGATAGCGATATTTTTCAGACTGCCGCCGAAGCCGCCCATTGCATGTCCTTTAAAGTGCGTCAAGGCAATCAGCGAATCATAATTGGTAAGGTGCGAGCCCATAGCGACTTCTTGCAGGTGGAAGGCGTCCTTAACGGGAAAATAAGTATCGCCTTCCTCGTCGAGAATGTCCACGGAGCAAAACGTCCAGCCGTTGCCCTCCAAAGTTCTCCTGTGGCGTTCGGTCGTGGAACGTGCCCCGCCATAAAGCGTATTGGTCTCTACGATTGCCGAGTTAGGAATCTTAGCTTGGAAAGCTTGCACCATATCCCGCGGCAAAATGTTTGGAGCGTTCGGTTCGCCCGTGTGCAGTTTGATTGCCACCTTGCCTGTTATCTGGGAATTAATTTTATTGTAAAGCGCAATCAGATGTTCAGCGTCAATGGTCTTTGAGAAATACACCGTTGCTTTATCGGCGGGCGGCAGTTTATCAGCTTTAGCGTTATTGGGGCTATCAATACAGCCCGTGATACTGGCGATGACTCCAGCAAACCCCGTAATCCCCGCGAGCTTTACAAAGTTTCTGCGTGTGAGCTTCATTTTAAACATCTCCTTCACGCCGATTATAAAGTATGAAGTTGACTGCAAGCAAGCAGCGGCAGAAATGATTTTACGCGCAGAAGTATTTCAGCACAGGGAGCCGCCCAAATTTTTTTGCGATGAACAGCGGGATTAAAACACCTAATGCCGTTGCACTGGCAATTATTATTGGCTCCGTGAAAAATTCTTCAGGCGGAAAGTTTGTAGTGGCGGCGACTGCCTCATAGAAAACATTGGCGATAATCGGGTGCAAGACAAGAATTATCATGCTCTGTCGTCCGCAATCACTTATCAGCGAAAAGATTTTGCCATTCGTCATCAGAGCGGAAAGTTTCATCACAAGTAAGGTACCCGCAATGCTACCCGAATAAAATAAAAAAATTTCACCATAGCATCGGAAAGTCATATTGATAAGAGAATTAAATTGGAACGCTAAAATAAACATTAACGTCATTATAATAAAGGGTTTCAAAATTTTTTGCTCAATAACATTATATTTTCTAATCAAGATGCCGACTAACATGAAAATTTGCGAAACAAGTGCAATATCCGTTCCGAGTGGCAAAGCAATAATTTTTCCGATTAAAAGACCGAACAGCGAACAAAATATAATCACAAGAACGAAAACTTCCGAACCGATTTTGTTAAGATAATTATAAAGCTTAATAAAAATTATTTCCGCAACTAACAACGCAGGTAAAAACCACAGTTGCCCCAAAATTAATCCATTGCCCGTATTGTTACCAATAAAAATTGCCTCAAAAGAGGAGATTGGATTTTCGTTTATCCAATCCCACATATACCGCAAATATCCTAGTTTATAGCAGACGACAAACCAAATCGGATACCATAAAAACTCCGCTAAATAATATGGCACGAGCAATCGCTTAAAAATTTTCTTCGCAAAGCTTTGATAATTCTTTATCCCACCCCACTTATCAAGATTGAGCAGGAAGCCCGCCATCACGAAAAAAAATGGCATGTGGAAAACGAAAATAAATTTTGCCAAGTCTGTTGTCAAAGGAACCACATGACCTAACACGACAAGAATCATTACGAAACCTTTTGCGAAGTCAACCCAAGCAATTCTTTGCTCGTCAGGCACCGAACATCACGCTTTCAAAGTAAAGCCCGCAACGCGCCAGATAATATCGTTCGTTCTCGACAAGCACGCGGTCAGGGAAATCTTTATCAAGGAATAAGTTATTGGGTAACTCGACCGGCTCGCGGAAGTACAGATAGCTTGAGCCTTTCATTAGCGTCAAGCGGTGTTCGCTGTTAATATGCCTGCCCGCCTCTTTTAGGATTTGATACGGGTAAAGCTCGGCTAGGCACTCCATTAACGCGACGTAACGATTTTTTTCATTGGCAAAGGGTCCATGCCGCTCGCCCTCCAGCACGAAGAACAAATTCCCGAAGACTTGCGGCTCGGTTCGTCCGCGATTGCTTGCGTGCGTCAGGACGACGGAAGACTTTTTCGGCGTTTCCATTGCGTCGAGGGTCGCTAGCATTTCTTCAATCGTCTGGTTGAGGTGCAGGACGGGTTTTTGATTACGCGGACGTTGCTTAGGTTGTTGGACTTCCACAGTCGGCTTAGATAGATAATTCTTCGGATAAAGCGGCTCATACACTTCAACGCGCATTTGCGGTTGGCGGACGTCTGCACGAGTGAAGATTAGCTTAATCGCCTTGAGGATTTGTTGTGGCGTTCGATTTGTTTCCAGATAAATTATAGGCGCAATCCTCTTTGGGCTGACCATGTCGATAGTATTCGTCCTAAGGAAAAGGTTCCGCGTGGGGTCGGTGGAGCAAAGAGAGTTAATCACGTCTGGAAACTCGGCATAGAGACACTTAACCGCGATAAAGAAAAGTTCTTGCCAATCGCGCACGGGCACCCGTTCTTGAAAGTAAATCAAGGCGGCGGGCATTTCGTTATCGTTTACCTCCTGCGACTTGGCGGCTAAGTCTAGGATTCTATTCGTCGGCAAAAGTCTCACTTCCTTTCAAATAGTTTTCATATTGATTATAATCAAACGCCGTGAGAATTGCAAAAAGTTTTTTGTCGTGTACAATGTGGCGAGAGGAGGAATTTTTATGATAAACAAAGGAATCATCTTAGCGGGCGGAAGTGGCACGCGACTTTATCCGCTAACCGAAGTCGTGAGCAAGCAACTAATGCCGGTGTTTGATAAGCCGATGATTTATTACCCGCTGTCGACGCTGATGTTGGCTGGCATACGGGAAATCTTAATCATCACGACGCCGCAGGATAGTCATCTATTCAAAGCGTTGCTCGGCGACGGGACGCAACTGGGCTTGCGAATCTCCTACGCCGTTCAACCGAAGCCCGAAGGTTTAGCTCAAGCGTTCTTAATCGGGGAAGACTTTATCGGCGGCGAAGGTTGCGCATTGGTCTTGGGCGACAATATCTTTTACGGCTCGGACTTTGCAAAGCTGGTTCAACACGCGGCGGCTTATGACGAAGGCGCGACGGTCTTTGCTTACTATGTCAACGACCCGCAGAATTATGGCGTTGTGGAATTCAATCGGCAGACGGGGCAAGCAGTCAGCCTTGAGGAAAAGCCTAAGGAGCCGCGCTCGAATTATGCCGTGACTGGTCTTTACTTCTACGACAAGGACATTGTTGACGTTGCCAAGTCAATTAAGCCGTCGGCGCGTGGCGAACTGGAGATTACCGACGTCAACAAAGTTTATCTGGAGCGTGGCACGTTGCGCGTAGAAAAAATGCGGCGGGGTTATGCATGGCTCGATACCGGCACACATGAATCACTACTGCAGGCGGGCGCGTTCGTCCACACGATACAGACGCGGCAGGGCTTGAAGATTTCTTGCATAGAGGAGATTGCCTACCGCATGGGCTACATTGACGAGGCGCAGTTGATGACGCTTGCCGAGCCGCTAGCGAAGAACGAGTACGGAAAATATCTGCAACGGCTCGCTAAGCACGGGCGATAAAAATTTTTCTTGACTTTAAATAAATGCCGGTTTATAATCGCGCCTGTGTTGGGGACGTAGCTCAGCTGGGAGAGCATCAGGTTCGCAATCTGGGGGTCAAGGGTTCGAATCCCTCCGTCTCCACCAACCATAGAGAAAATTCAAGGCGGGAGTTCAAAGCTTCCGCCTTTTGCGTTGCAAAAAAATTCGCCGACATCTCTGCCGACGATTTTTTATCTTATTTAACTTCCATGTACTTCTTCTCCGAATGCGAAATAGTAGCCGACCTCAAAGCATTCTTCTAAAAATTTCTTGTCCGTCTCGTTCGTCACTTCCGATATTGGGTCTTTGGCTTTGGTTGAGTTGAAAACTTTCCCGTCCGCCAGGCAAAAGCTCTGATGAGTTGCCGTAGCGTTCCTCGGAGAATATTTTGAGCTTATCGGGAAAATCTTTTGCTCCCAAACCTTGACGCCGTCAGAATTCGTCTTTACCTTGATTGAATACTTGTCTAAGAAAAACGGTGCGTCGTTATAAAAAGCGATGAACACATAATTTTTATCCGTCGGCGACCGCGCCGGGTCATTGATTGCCAATTTCTCGCCGCTCGCCAAACGCGCCTTTATGCTCTGTTCAAAAGCCTCCGTGCTTTTCCAATCACTCTTTAGCATGGAGCCTTTCTTTTGCTCTGTCGTTGCAGTAATTTTTTTATCGGGCTTAAGTTTTGGCAGGTCATAAGCATGAGCCGCGCCGCTTGACACGAGGAAGCACATCAGTAACACTGCCGAAAATTTTTTGAGCACTGGACTCACTTCCTCGCCATGAATGCTACGTCAAGTTCTTGAAGTTCGAGTTCTTGTTCGTCTGTTGCGTTTTTTTTTGGCGCGATAATGCCTATCAGCAACTCTGGCGTCTCGAAACGGTTGCCTAGAATCGTTAGTTTCCAGTTCTGCACATCGTAAAGAGCTTGTCGCATACCTTCTCCGTAGTTGACGACGAAACTGCCGTTATGAAACTCAACTAGACCAATCCGCCCGTCTTCGGTGGAGATTATGTCGTCTTCGTAGATTTCCTTGCCAGTGTTATCAACAAGCCCCGTGAACTGTCCGATTGTCTTTGAGTCCACGCGATAGCCTTCGTAACCGTTTTCGTAAACGAATATATGCGCCTGCGGACCGGGGTCGCCGTATGTCCCACGCTTTAGATAGAATCCGTAAATCCAAACGCTCTTCATTTCGCCGCTGAATATTTGAAAAGTTTTTAAGCCGCGATATTTGATTTCACGTTCTGCCATGAAGGACACCTCCGACTTTATTAACAAATCAAAATTTCATGCCCGCAATTATAACATTAATTTTTTTTTCGACAAGTCTTTTGCACGTATTCTTATAAAAGCTTAGCGGGTACCAGCGAATCTTTCCTACATTCTCCGACCTCCTTTAATCTGAAAAAAATCTTTATCGTTCTATTCAATGGGGATAATACTTTTCTACTTACGCCTAAAAAATTCCTGCTAGCGCAAAAAATTTTTTTCACAAAGTCAAAAGAAACTCTTGCAAGGTGACGTTCCGCACGTCGCCAAAAGTTTTTTCAGGCTCCAATGTGATTAGAAACTTCTCAGCGTCGTCAATAGCTCTAAGCGGTCGTGTGCTTCGACGGATAGAATTCTTCCCGTCAAAGACTTGGATAAAAGTTTTCTCGCCGCCACGCTCCGCCACAAAGCTAACATTCATCGCGCCGAACCGCCCGCAACTTACCTCATAGCCCCGCCGCAAAAGTTCAATACAAACGGCGTTTTCCATTAAAGTTGCCTCGTCGACAGTCGCAAGCGCGGAAAGTATCCCGTTATCGACGCAATAAAATTTTTCTCCGCCAATCAAAGCGTTGCCCGTCTTTATGTCAAAGCGTGGAATCTTCCTGAAGAGTTCTTCGCCGCAACCTAAATAATTTCTGAAGGCGTTCCTCGAACAACCCAACCCGTCCGATATTTTATTCAAGCTGACGGGTCTGCCGACGTTCTGTGCAAGCGTTTGGATTATCAAGCGGAGGAGCTCAGCCCTCTGCAGGGAATTCCTTTCGACTATATCGAACATTATCTCGTAAGCCGTCCCTCGCAACAGTGCCTGAAGAATTTTTTTATCAACGTCAAAGACCCTAAGCAAGCCGCCGAAGTGTAGATAATGTTGCAAGGCGTCCTCTGACGGAAAATCTTTAACGTACTCGGCGAAGGACGGCGGATACATTTTCAGCACGTCGCAGTTGTCCGGCAAGAGCACGGAAATTTTTTCGGCGAGTTGCTCACTTGAACACGTCACGTAAATTTCTGCGGGCATGCCGACGAACAGAGCATTAATCGCCTTCTCGCACTCGGCGACGCAATCTATATCGTCGAGGAGCAAAAAGAATTTCTCAAGCTCCGAAGTCTTAGCCGCCACGAAATCATAGAGCGTTTGGAAATCTTTTAGTCGCTTATCCGCCGCGCAGTCGATGAAGATAATTTCTTCCGCCGCCACGTCCTCTGAACGCAACCGCTCCGTGAAATCCTCAAGCAAAGTCGTTTTGCCGACGCCACGCACGCCCGAAATTATCTTGACGGAAAAATTATTCTTAAGCTCAAGCAATCTCTCTGGATAAAAATTCTCCATGCTCATTCACCTCGCAAATTTTTTTTATTCTATAACATGACTTCGCGTTTATCAAGTGGCGTATTGACAAGGCGTCTTATAGGTGTACAATGTTCCTGCTAAAATTTTTGATTCGGTGTTGAAAGGGTTTTGCAAACTTGCGGCGAAGATTTTTTCAAAAGCAAACAGCACTAATACAGGAGGTCAATTCATGATTAAGCTAACGAAATTCAATTCGGACGCAAAGAAGCGCGGCGAGTTCATTTTGAACGCCGAACTGATTCAAACAATCGAAACCACGCCCGACACCGTCATCACGTTGGTGAACGAAAAGAAATTGATTGTTGAAGAACCAGCCGATGAAGTGGTGCGCCGCGTGATGAAGTATCGCCGCGCCTTGAGACAGTTCTAATCGTGGAGGGAAAAAATTATGCCTGATGAAGAAAAAGAAGTCGAGACCGCAGCCGTGCCGCCTCCTCCCGCATCACAGTCCAAGAAGAAGACCATAATATTAATCGCCGTGCTAGTAATCGTCGGCTTAGCTTTAGCGGCGGGCATATCGCTTTTCGTCGTGACAAAGGTTATGGGCGAAGTTCCCAACGGCGGCTCCGAAGAAAGCGGCGAAGTCCGTTATCATGATTCGGGAGTATTCGTCAAACTCGGCGACCCCAAGGAAGGTATCCTAGTCAATGTCGGCGGACCTCGTAGCGGGAAGTATCTCAAGGCTAGCATTATCGTCGAGTTCAATCCCGGTAAAAAGTCCGTCATAAACGAGGAGACCAATGCCCTTCAGCCCGATGCCGAAGTCAAGGTCAATGATGTTGCTACTCAATTCCTGCGGGCGACTTCCCTTGAGGACTTCGACGCCGATAAGCAGGACGAGTTCAAAAAGCAATTCAAGGACGCACTCAACGCGGCACTCGGCGGCGGCTCTGTCTATGACGTTTACATTACCAGTTTCCTCTTGCAGTAAGGAGGGAACACCTTGTCTGTTGATGTCTTAACTCAAGAGCAGATAGACGCCCTACTTGCCGCCGCTAATGACGAGTCCACCGACTTAGAACAGCTAAAGCAAGAAGAGCCTGCCAGGAAAATTAAGGTTTACGACTTCAAACGCCCCGATAAATTTTCCAAAGACCAAATCCGCACGCTGTACATGCTCCACGAAAGCTTTGCACGTTTGCTGAATACTTACATGAGCTCGCACCTAAGGACGCTTGTAAATGTGGACGTTGCCTCGGTTGAACAGCTGACTTATCAGGAATTTGTTCAATCGCTAGTCAATCCCAGCGTGATAACAATCTTGGGGGTTCCGCCGTTAAAGGGCAACATAATCTTCGAGATTAGCACAGAAATTGCCTTTGCTTATCTTGACCGCGTGTTTGGCGGCGACGGTACCACGGCGATTAAATCTCGCGTCCTAACCGAAATTGAAGATGCGGTTATGCGTCGGTTCGTCAATTCGGCAATGGAACGTTTCAAGGAGTCTTGGTCGAACGTCACGCCGATGAATCCTATCCTTGAGGCGACGGAATCAAATCCGCAGTTCACGCAGATTGTCCCGCCAAATGATATGGTCGTTATCATCACGATGAATACCAAGCTCGGCGAGGTCGAAGGCTTCATGAACATTTGTATTCCGTACCTCGTGCTTGAACCGATTATGTCTAAGCTGACGACGACGTTTTGGGTAGCCGCCTCCGCCGCCAAAGACGACAAGAGCGGTTACGCGGAAATCATTCGTAAGAAACTTAACAAAACAAAAGTCCCGTTCGTCGTCGAGGTCGGGCGCGTGCAGATTTCAATCCGCGAATTCCTGACATTAGGTTTCGGCGACGTACTTCAGCTAAATACTAAGGTTAAGGAAGACTTCCCCTGCATGGTTGGTTCCAATGCGAAATTCCTTTGCAGACCCGGCACTTTCGGCAAAAAGCTGGCGGTGCAGATAACTCAAGTCGTACAAAAAGGAGAGGAGGCGGCTGATGACGATGAGTGATTTGTCACAAGCTGAAATAGATGCGTTGTTGGCAGGAGCCGGCGGCGATTCAAGTAGTGATTCTTCGGGCGGCGATGCCTCTTTTGACAGTGGCAACGAAGACGAACTTTTATCGCCAATAGAAAAGGACGCCCTCGGAGAAATCGGAAATATCTCAATGGGCAGCGCGGCAACGACCCTATCAACATTGCTAGGACATAAAGTTAATATCACGACGCCTAATGTTACCGTTGCGCCGATGAACGTCATCCAACAACATTACCCGTTGCCCTATCTCGTCGTCGAGGTCGCGTACACAGTCGGCATTGACGGTAACAACGTCTTTGCAATTCAGGCGACGGACGCGGCAGTTATCGCTGATTTGATGATGGGCGGCGACGGCACAAATCCCGACCCCGAACTTAACGAAATTCATCTAAGCGCGGTCGGCGAGGCTATGAATCAGATGATGGGCGCAGTCGCTACGAGCCTGTCGACGATGTTCAACAAGAAAATTGATATATCGCCGCCAAAGGTCAATCTTGTCGATTTCGGCAAGGAAGACCTAGCAAAGGAAAATCGGACTGAACCGATGGTGCGCGTCGCGTTCCACATGGAAGTTGACGGTTTGATTGATAGCGAGATAATGCAGATTCTTACAGTCAAGGTCGCCAAAGAAATGGTTGATTCGCTAATGGGCGGCAATGATGAACCAGAACCCGCTCCAGTAGCACAGCCAGCGGCACCGACTCCGCCGCCCGCACAAAAAGCGGCTCCAGCACCGCCTCCGCCGCCGCAAAATTATCCGCCTCCACAAAATTACCCGCCGCCGCCACAACAGCAACAGTACCCTCCGCAAAATTATGGATATGGGAGTTCTCAAATGCAACCAAACGTCGTAACAAATATGCCAGTATCGCCCGCACAATTCACGCCCCTTTCCACGGAGCCAGTACAAATCAACGAGGCAAATATCGGATTGATTTTGGACGTGCCTTTGCAGGTGACAGTCGAACTCGGACGGACTAAGAAGACAATCAAAGAAATTCTCGACTTGGCAACGGGTTCAATCGTGGAGCTTGATAAGTTGGCGGGCGAACCCGTCGAAATACAAGTGAACGGACACTTCCTAGCAAAGGGCGAAGTCGTCGTTATCGATGAGAATTTCGGCGTAAGGATAACGGAGATTGCCACGCCCGCCGAGCGCGCCGCCCATTTGACGTGATAAAAGCTTGCCGATTAAAAAAGTATCAGTTATAATTGGCAACCGAAAGTAATGAGTGTTGTGACTTTAAAACTAAAAATTAAACGGGAGAGATGGATTATGGCAGTACGAGTTTTAGTCGTCGACGACGCGGCTTTCATGAGAATGATGGTCAAGGATATTCTTTCCAAAAACGGCTATGAAGTCGTCGGCGAAGCTGAAAACGGACTTAAGGCAGTCGAGAAGTTTACCGAACTGCGCCCCGATTTGGTGACGATGGACATCACGATGCCCGAAATGGACGGAATCTCCGCAGTCAAGGCGATTAAAAAAATCGACCCGAAAGCGAAAATCGTCATGTGCAGTGCTATGGGACAGCAGGCGATGGTTATAGAGGCAATTCAAGCGGGCGCACGCGACTTTATCGTTAAACCCTTCCAACAAGACCGCGTGCTCGAAGCAGTGCGCAAAGCCGTCGGCTGATGACTGACAAGATAAAGGTTTATCTCCCGACTGCGCTAGTGCTCATTAGTCTGATTCACTTTGGCGGCTCCGCAGAGGCTGTCGGTGGGTATCTGGAAGGTTACGAGGAAGTCGACCCCAGACCCACCGGCGTTTCGTGGTGGTCGACTCTCGCTTATCTTATCAGCCTGTTCGCCGTGTTCGCCGTCGTGTTGGTTATGGCTTACTTCGCCGCAAGGTTTATCGGCGGACGATATAACGCAGCGCGTATGTCGGCAAGCGGCGGCAGAATCCTGGAAAATTTACCACTCGGACCTAATCGCTCTGTCTGCACCGTTGAAATGGGCGGCAGGGTGTTTTTGTTAGGCGTGACTGACCACAATATAAACCTCCTCGGCGAAATAACCGACAAAGAACTAATCGAACACCTGCACGCGCAATCCCTGAACACGGGCGACTTATTCTCGCAAGAATTCGGCACGCTGTCGGATTTGGTTAGGAAAATCCCGCTGTTCAAAAAGAGGTCGTAAACATTGATAAGATTTTTTTTAATCAGCGCGGTCGGCGTGCTCATGATGAACTTCGCGGAGGCGGCACCGATTATCCCAAGCGTCAACGTGGAAGTCGGCACGGCGGAGACTCCCGAACAAGTCGCATCAACCTTGCAAGTAATAGCCGTCTTGACGCTGGCGACAATCGCACCGGGAATTTTGATGATGACAACGTCCTTTATAAGAATCGTCGTTATCATCGGTTTCCTAAGGAACGCGCTGGCAACGCAAAACGTCCCGCCGAATCAAGTTATAGTCTCGCTGGCAATGTTCATGACGTTTTATATCATGGCTCCTTATTGGTCACAGGCGAACGACAACGGCTTGCAACCCTACTTAGCAGGACAAATCACGCAGGAAGAGGCGATAACCAACGTCCTCGAACCGGTACGCGAGTTCATGTTCCGTCAAACGCGTGAATCGGATTTGGCACTGTTCGTAAACCTATCCGAAGCCGAACGCCCCGAAACTCAAGAGGACGTGTCGACGTTCGTATTGATTCCTGCGTTCATCATCAGCGAACTTAAAACCGCGTTCCAAATCGGCTTTATGCTGTACGTGCCGTTCATCGTCATTGATATGATTGTCGCGACGACGCTTATGTCAATGGGTATGATGATGTTGCCGCCGGTCATGATTTCCTTGCCGTTTAAAATCCTGCTGTTCGTGATGATTGACGGCTGGCATTTGCTGATTCAGTCGATAATAGTAAGTTTTCGTTAGCGGAGGTGTGACATGTCGGGAGATTTGGTTATTCAGCTGGGGCAAGAAGCGTTAATGGTCGTCTTGCTGGTGTGTGCGCCTATGCTCGGCTTAGGCTTGACGGTCGGTTTAATGGTCAGCGTCTTTCAGGCGACGACTTCAATCCAAGAACAGACGCTTGCTTTTATCCCGAAGATTATCGCGGTCTTCGTGGCAATTCTGATTTTCGGACCGTGGATGCTTCGGATTATGGTTGAATTCTTTTCGGGAATATTCATAGGCTTGCCGTCGCGTATCGGCTAATGTCGGGAGGTCGAGACTTTGACAGAGATTGACTTGTTCGACATACTTCAAGGACAAGTAGCGGCTTTCTTACTTGTGCTGACGCGGACGAGCGGCATTTTTTTTATTTCCCCGTTCCTTGGCAGTCTGAATATCTCTTACAGGGTGCGAGCCTGCGCGGCGGTTGTGCTTGCAGTATTGCTCTTCCCAGTCGTCGTCAAGCTTTACGTCGTCAAAGTCCCTGCGACAACTCTGCTGTTCGCGTTCACGGTCGTTAAGGAATTGTTCGTCGGCTGGCTTATCGGTCTCGTCGGATATATCGTCCTTTCCGCAGTGAACATGGCAGGCAAGATTATGGATATGCAAGTTGGTTTCGCGGTCGTGCAGATGATGGACCCGACGACTCAACAGCAACAAGGTATGATTGGCACCTTCCTTTACAACCTGACGATAATTTACTTTGTCATAACGAACGGGCACCACGTAATCATTTCCGCACTGGCTGAGAGTTTCCGCATTATCCCGCTTGATTCAATGGTCTGGAATACGTCGCTACCTCAGCTTATAAACGACTTGACGGCGGGCGTCTTCCTAAACGGAATGAAAATTGCAATGCCAGTGACGTTCGCAATCCTGCTGACTAACGTCGGAATGGGTATCCTAGCCCGCACGATGCCACAGATGAATATTTTCGTCGTCGGCATTCCGCTTCAGCTCACGATTGGCTCTGGTATGTTGTCGATGGTTCTGCCGTTCTATATTCTTTTCTTGGACGTGGTCTTTAATGAAATGTATGCAAATATTTCTATCGCGCTTAAAGCCCTTGCCCCCTGACGACGCCTTTAAAGATTTTGTCTTCGACCTGCAACGCTTCGACGGAGAAAAGACTGAGGAGCCGACTTCAAAGAAACGACAGGACGCACGCAAAAAAGGTCAAGTCGCCAAAAGCCAAGAACTCAATACGGCGTTCGTCCTGCTAATCGGCTTCCTTATCCTGCGTATCTTATGGGAGTTCATCTACGGCAACATCGCCGAGTACACGATTTATCTTTACTCGCACCTGTCAAGTAGCATGTCGACCGAGGCAATCTCCGAACTGTTTATAGGAATCATGATTCTTTTGGCTAAGACCGTTATGCCCGTGATGTTCGCAATCCTAATCGTCGGGCTAGGCATTAATTGCTTCCAAGTCGGATTAATGGTGTCTACGGAGAAATTGGAGCCTAAGCTTGAGAACCTAAATCCTATTAACGGCTTCGGGCGAATTTTTTCTAAGCGGTCACTCGTCGAGCTTGCCAAGTCACTCTTTAAAATCATCGTCATTGGCTATTTCCTCTTCCTTTACCTCAAAGACCAGATACCGCTTTTGCCGCAATTTATCTTCTTCGACCTGCCACACTCGCTGGCTACGGCGGCGGACGTAATCTTTACTATGGCATTTCAAGTTATCGGCGTGATAATGTTAATGGCGGCGGCGGACTACGCTTATCAACGCTGGCAGACCACGCAAGATTTGATGATGAGCAAGCAGGAAGTCAAAGACGAATATAAACAGATGGAAGGCGACCCGCAAATCAAAGGCAAGATTAAACAAAAGCAACGTCAAATGGCAATGCAACGCATGATGAGCGAAGTCCCGAAGGCTGATGTTATCATAACCAACCCGACGCATTTGGCGATTGCCCTGCAATATAAAAAGGGAATGATTGCCCCGCTCGTCTTAGCAAAAGGTCAAGACCTCGTCGCCGAACGTATCAAACAAATTGCCCGCGAACATCATATAATCATCGTCGAGAACAAACCCGTAGCGCGTGCACTCTTCGATGCAGTCGACGTGGGCGGCACCGTCCCCGCCGAACTTTATCAAGCTGTGGCGGAGATTCTCGCCTATGTTTACAGAATCAAACATCGCAAAGCCGCTTAACAAAGGAGGTAACTCATGCCCGCACCCGCAGATATTTTAGAAAGCGAACCCCGAACGCTAGGTTCGATTATCCAAAGGTACAGCGACGTTATCATTGCCGTGACGCTCGTTATGATAGTCATCATGATGATTATCCCGTTGCCGACTGCACTTTTGGATTTGCTTATCTGTTTGAACATTACAATCGCCCTCGTCGTCATCATGAGCGCGATTTACAACGAAGAGGCACTCGACCTATCCGTTTTTCCGTCGCTATTACTCGTGACAACTCTTTTCCGATTGGCTCTGAACATCTCCTCGACGCGGCTTATCTTGATTAACGGTTACGCGGGCGAAGTTATTACGGCATTCGGAAATTTCGTCGTCGGCGGCAATCCCGTCGTCGGCTTCATCATGTTTATTATCTTGGTTATCATCAACTTCATCGTCATTACCAAAGGCTCGGAACGTGTCGCGGAAGTTTCTGCCCGTTTCACATTGGACGCAATGCCCGGTAAGCAAATGGCAATCGACGCGGACTTGAATCAGGGCGCGATAAACGACGCTGAGGCTAAAGTTCGCCGCGAAAAGATTCAACGTGAGGCAGATTTCTTCGGAGCTATGGACGGTGCGTCTAAATTCGTCAAGGGCGATGCGATTGCCGCGATTATCATCATGCTGATTAATATCGGCGGCGGCTTCGTAATCGGCATGGCGCAAAAGGATATGGACGCCGTAACCGCTCTGCAGACTTACACCCTGCTAACTGTCGGTGAAGGTCTCGTCAGCCAAATCCCTGCCCTTTTAATCTCGACTGCAACTGGTATCATCGTCACCCGCGCCGCCTCGGAAGGCAACCTCGGCAATGACATCGTTAAGCAGCTGTTCAATAACGAGCGTATCTTCTTCATCAATGCTGGCGTCTTGCTCATGCTGTCAATCGTCCCTGGTCTGCCTGGCGTGCCGTTCGCGTCGCTGGCGTTGGTTTGTGCGTTCATTGGTTACAGCCTGCACAAAAAATCCGTCGTGCCTGAAGAAGTCAAAGAGGAGCAACAGCAAGCTAAAGAAAAAACTGAGGCGACTCGTCCCGAAAATATCATCTCGCTACTACAAGTCGACCCAATGGAGCTTGAAATTGGTTATTCGCTGATTCCGCTAGTCGACACGGGGCAGGGCGGCGACTTGCTCGACCGTATCGTAATGATTCGGCGGCAATGTGCGTTGGAACTCGGCTTAGTCGTTCCCACAATTCGTATCCGCGATAATATCCAGATTAAGCCGAACGCGTACATCATCAAGCTAAAGGGCATGGAGATTGCTCGCGGCGAACTTATGCTTGACCACTTCCTAGCGATGAATTCCGGCACGGTCTTTGAAGAAATCCCCGGCATTGAAACTGTTGAGCCTGCGTTCGGACTGCCGGCATTGTGGATTCCTGAAGCCCAACGCGAACAGGCAGAATTAAGCGGCTATACAGTCGTCGACGCGGTGTCGGTTTTGGCAACTCATTTAACGGAGATTATCAAGCAACACGCCTCGGAAATTCTCGGTCGTCAGGAAACTCAAAACCTCGTCGACAACCTCGCAAAGAGCAATCAAGGACTCGTCGACGAAGTTGTACCAGAACTTTTGGGCATTGGCGAAATTCAAAAGGTCTTGGCGAACTTGCTAAACGAACGAGTTTCAATCCGCGACATGGCAACGATTATGGAAGTGCTCGCCGATTACGCCCGCGCCACCAAAGACCCCGAAATTTTAACAGAGTACGTGCGCCACGCTATGGCAAGGCAGATTACACATCAGGTCGTTCAGAACGGAAATACGTTGCCATGTATTACGCTCGACCCCGCGTTAGAAAATCGGATTGTCAGCGGCGTGCAACGCACAGACCACGGCTCCTACGTCAGCCTAGACCCAGATTCTATGCGGCGTATGGTTAATTCCGTCACGAACGAGGTTGAGAAACTCGCCAACCAAGGTTATCCTGCCGTCGTGCTGACAAGCCCTGCCGTGCGTCTGTACTTCCGCAAACTCATTGAACGTTCGGTGCAAGGTCTTACAATCGTTTCGCACGCCGAGATTGACCAATCGGTTGAGATTCAGATTATCGGCGTCATCAAACTTTGATAGTTGCAATTAAAAAAGCTCGTAGGTTTCAAAGCTCACGAGCTTTTTTGTTTGTCAAAGTTCGATTGGATTGCCTTGGGCGTCAAGCGGCTCCGTCAGCAGGAAGAGTGCGCTCAAGTCCACGTGGAAAATAATCGTGTACTCGTCCTCATCATCAGCCGCGCCATTGAACTTATTGCTGTAAAGGAGCGACGCCGCGTGGCAGTAGTCGTTGACTTGTTCGCCGAACGCGCTAGTTTTCTTGCTGCAAATCGGCTCCAGGAATTTAAAGACAGTGCCTGCCCGAAAGATTCCATCGACGAAAACTTTTTCCGGAAGATAGTTATTCGCCTCGGCGAACGGTATAGCAACCTTCGCACGCAAGAAAAGATTTTCAAAGTCCAGATTAGTAATCATGACATCACCTCAAAAGCTCACGGAGAACTTTGCCTTCTTGTCGTCGGCAATCGTGAGGAAGTCGCTAAAGCCGGTCATGTCCAAAACCTCGCGGACGTTCTGTCGAATGTTGCGGATTTTCATTGAGCCTTGCTTGTCCATGCGCTTTTGAAGTTTAAGCAACGTGCGCAATCCCGCCGAGGAAATGTATTCCAAGTCCGCAAGGTCAATCGTCAAGTCCGTCACGGCACCGAGCGTCGCCGATAAATTTTTGTCGAGTTCAAGGGCTGTGACGGCGTCGAGTCTGCCGCTTAGATAAACCGTTAATGCCGTGCCCTCTGAAACTTTTTTTATCTCCATTTGAATGCCTCCTTTGCCCGCCGATTTTAGCAAAGTTTGTAAAGGAGCGTCAAGTATGCTAAGATTGGCGAAAAACTTTTGGGAGGTCTTCAAGATGATGAACAACAGCAAGGCAACGCAAATCAGCGAAAATATTTTTTGGGTGGGCGCAGTCGATTGGTCTATGAGAAATTTCCACGGCTACGAGACTTCCCGCGGCTCGACTTACAACGCTTATCTGATTCTCGACGACAAGATTACTTTGATTGACACCGCCAAGATTGATTTCAAGGACGAACTCATTAGCCGGATTTCTTCCGTCGTCGACCCCGCGCAGATTGATGTTATCGTCTCCAGCCACGTCGAGCTCGACCACTCTGGCGCACTCAAGGAGATTGCTAGCCTTGCTCCTGCCGCCCAAATCATCACGACGAATCCCAACGGGCTTAAAGGTTTGACTAATCGCTACGGCAAGTTGAACTATAAGTCAGTCAAGGCGGGCGATGAGATTTCTATTGGCAAACGCACGCTTAAATTCGTCCCAACTCCCATGCTCCATTGGCCCGATTCGATGGTTACTTATTGCCCCGAAGAAAAGATTTTGTTCAGCAACGACGCATTCGGCGAACACTTAGCAACGTCAATGCGTTTCGACGACGAGAACGACTTGGCAACTATTATGTACGAGGCGCAGAAGTACTACGCGAATATCTTAATGCCCTTCGGCAAGCAAGCACAGACTGCGCTTAAGGCTCTGGGCGGCTTGGAACTCAAGATGATTGCCACGGGGCACGGCGTCATTTGGCGGAAGCATATCGATAAAATTCTTGCCTGCTACAAGTCATGGAGCGCGGGCGAAGTTTCTCAGCGGGCGGTTATTGTCTTCGATAGCATGTGGCATTCAACGGAGATTATAGCGCAGACGATTACCGAAGCTTTCGCCAAACGTGGAATCCCCGCCGCTTACTACGACATAAAAAAGACGCCGCTTAGCGACATCATCACGGATATATTCACGAGCAAATATCTTGCGGTCGGCTCGCCCACGATTAACAATCAGATGATGCCGACGATAGCCGCGTTCCTGTGCTACCTTAAGGGCTTGCGTCCCGTCAATCATAAGGCGTTCGCGTTCGGTAGCTACGGTTGGGGCGGGCAGAGTATAGCTCTCGTTGAAGACGACCTCAAGGCGGCGGGCTGTGAAATCATCCTCGACAAAATCCGCGTCGCCAATCTCCCGACTCAAGCACAACTCGACGACATCACGGAAAAGATTCTGGCTCTCGACTTGTAAGAGGTGATGATATGTCCAAATCAATATCGATAAATTTGCTTTTGCTTGACGGCGTGGCAAACGGTCGAATCAAATGCACAATCAATAGCAGGACAGGAATAATCTTCAAGATACCGCGCAAGGATTTGGAGAAATGCAAAGAGCGTATTGAACTGGAAAATGACGGCGTGTATTTTCTTTTCGGCGAGGAGGACGGAAAGCATAAAATTTACGTCGGACAGGCGGGCAGTCGCAAGAACGGCAAGGGAATTCTTAATCGCCTGAATGAGCACGCCCGCAGTGCTGACAAAAATTTTTGGACGGAGGCAATCATTCTTACCACGTCGGATAATTCTTTCGGCGCAACGGAGATAAGTTGGTTGGAGCATAAATTTTGCAACATGGCAATTAAGGCAGGGCGTTGCGAGGTCGTAAACGGCAATGAACCTTCGCCAGGCAACATCACCGAAGAGAAGGAAAGCGACCTTGAAGACCACGCAGAATTTGCACAACTTGTCTTGCGTGCCATTGGTTACAAAATCTTTGAGCCGTTGCAGAAACCTTCGCCGCGCATTATCAAACCCGATGAAGAAATCTTTTACCTTCCGCGAAAAATAAAACGCCTTGGCAGGGCAATCGATGCAAAGATGAAAATCACGTCGACCGGTTATAAAGTTTTGGCAGGCAGTGAAGTTTCTCCGCTAGACGACAGTAATCTTTCCGCCAATATGAAAAAGCTCCGGCACACAAAAATTGTCGGCGGCAAATTAACCGAGGACATAGAATTTCCTTCGCCGTCGAGCGCGGCACAATTCATTATAGGAAACAGTGCAAACGGTCTTGAAGCGTGGAGAACACGTGACGGAGTACCGTTAAAAAATCTGCCGAAGTGAGACTTAGCCGCGGAAGTGCTGAACCCAATAATGCTTGTACTTTGAATTAGTCTTGTAATAGTAGACGACGCCCAGTTCTTTGAACTCTGGATTTAAAATGTTATCGCGGTGTGACTTTGAATCCATCCATGCTTGAACGACTTGCTTTGGTGAGGTTTGACCGCCCGCTAAGTTCTCGCCGAGTATGTGTCCGCGCTTTGCCATAGCTGTAAAACATTTCGAGCCGTCGGGGCGCGTGTGTGAAAACTTCGTCGGCAACTCAACCGCCCGGACGTAGGCACTAGCCTCCAAGTCCTTTGCAAACTTCAAAGGGGACAAACCGACCTTTGACCGCTCCACGTTGACGAGCCGCAATACTTCTGCGGGGAAATCTTCTGCCTTTTGCGTCCAACGTGCCGCGTCATTGGCGACTATGACTTTTTGAGCCGCCGACGCGTCCGCGAAATTCATCACCGCGATTAAGGAGACTATCGCAATCCATAAAAATTTTCTCAATGCCAATCACCTCGCTGAAATTCTATTCGGTCAATCTTAACTGCGTCTTAACAATGTACGGATTATTTTTTATAAATCTTGTCGTGGCGGTTGCAGGTATGTTATAATCCGCACGAAAAATTTTTCTAGCTTTTGAGAGGAGTGTTTAAAAATGAAGCTGCACAAGGTCTTCAAAAGAGTAGTAACTGCCGTTTGCGCGTTAGCTTTAGCGGTAGGGGTCGCGGGTTGCGGCGGCTCTGGCGAGAAGGAACAATTCATTAACATTGCTACTGGCGGCACGGCTGGCACTTATTATCCTATCGGCGGAGCTATTGCTGAAGTCCTCAACAAAAACGGCATGAACGCCTCCGCACAATCAACTGGCGCGTCCGTTGCCAATATCAACATGCTAAAGGACAAACAAGTTGAACTAGCAATCGTTCAGAACGACATAACTTATTACGCTGTAAACGGCGAGGAAATGTTCAAGGAAAGCGGCAAGGTCGAAAACCTTACGGGTATCGCGTCTCTTTATCCTGAAACTTGCCAATTCGTCGTCCGTGAAGACTCCGGCATTAAAAAGATTGAGGACTTAAAAGGTAAGCGCGTGGCAGTCGGTGCAGCGGGTTCTGGTGCTGAGGCTAATGCCCGTCAAATTCTCGAATCTTACGGTCTCACTTATGACGACGTTGACGAGCAATTCCTTTCCTTTGCTGAAGGCTCCTACGCCCTCAAGGACGGCACGGTTGATGCGGCGTTCGTGACTGCTGGCTATCCTACCGCCTCCGTACAAGATATTGCCTCCCAAAATAAGATTCGTCTCCTGCCAATCGGCGACGAGCAGATTAAAAAGCTCAACGAGAAATATCCGTTCTACACCAAGACGACTGTCCCTGCAGGTACCTACCAGGGCTTTGAAGAGGAAGTTCCGACCGTCAGCGTTATGGCTATCCTCGTTGCCAATGAGAAAATCGACGCGGCTCTCGGCGAAAAACTCACTAAGGCTATTTTCGACAACCTAGACAAGATTGCGGCGGCGCACTCCGCAGGCAAGAGCATCACCAAAGCAACCGCGCTCGAAGGCATGGACTTTATCAAGATGAACGAGGGCGCAACCAAGGTTCTCAAGTAATCCTTGCAAAAAAATTCTTCGGTTGATATAATCCGCCGCGGACACAGAAAAGAAGTTGGCAAGTAAACGTCCATCGTTATCACCTAAAGCGCAAAAAACCCCCCGAGTAAGTCTGCTGCTAACAGACCCTCGGGGGTTGCGTCACTTAGAACGCATTTTTGGGCTCAGTCACCACTCTTGAAAAGGTCTTTGAGCCAATCATACACGAGACGTCCGAAGACATTCGCGATGATTCTCTTAACGAGTTGGACAAGTATGCCCATCGCTATCACCTCCTCTCCGTTAATAACTTCAAGGTCGGGTGGTAACGTGGGCATTTTGTCATTGCAGATTTTATTTGTCAAGGAAAGGCATTGTATGAACAATTTTATCGTTACGACGATTAGGAAGCCAACTGAGGCAGTCGAAATGCTTGCTAAGGAAATCGCTTTAAAGCTCGGCGGAAATTTTGTTGCACGTGAGGATTTATCATTCGACGCGCTCAAGACGATTCACGGCGCGGAAAATATTTTGCTCGTCAAAAAGAATTCGTTAAGCGTCGTGACCTCGGAGGGCGAATTATTCTTCCACCCGAACACCGCGCACCTTAGGATAAAAAATCTGCGCGGCGGCGAAAGCGACCGATTGATTGACGCGCTGAAAATCTCTTCCGGCTCGAAGGTTTTGGACTGTACGCTCGGTTTAGGCTCCGATGCTATCGTTGAAAGTTTCGTTGCGGGCAAAGTCGTTGCCTTGGAAGTCAATCCGCTCATCGCTGAAGTTGTCAGCCACGGCTTGAAGAACTTCACTGACGACAGCCCGCACATTTTGCAAGCTATGCGCCGCGTCGAAGTCATTAACGTTGATTACGGAGAGTTTTTGAAGACCTGCGCGGATAATTCGTTCGATGTGGTTTATTTCGACCCGATGTTCCGCCACGCCGTAAAAAAAAGCTCTGGAATCAATCCTATTCGCCCGCTCGCCGATAATCGCCCGCTTACTAAAGAAATTGTCGCTGAAGCCTGCCGCGTTGCTAAAAATCGCGTCGTTATGAAGGAACATAACGGCAGTTCGGAGTTTAAAAGGCTCGGATTTGAAATTTTGGACGGCGGCAACTATAGTTCCGTTGCCTTCGGCGTCATTGACAAGGCATAACGCCTCCTGTAGAATCAAAAAAAATTTTTGGAGGCAGTAAATGTTTGACAAAGAAGTTTTGCAGTACAAGGTCGGCGGCTTGCTCTATATGCCGGCTTTCCAAAAAAATATCGTCCAGAAGGTAGCGGAGAAAAAATTTCCGCACCTAACGTCCGTAGCGTTTTGTTTGGAAGACTCAATAAGCGACGATTCACTTGACGCGGCGGAGGCGTCATTGAAAATCATCTTGCATGAACTCGAAAGCTTGGACAACTTGCCGCTCGTATTCGTTAGGATTCGTTCACCTCGTCATTTGGAAACTTTTCATGAGACAATCGGCTCGAAATCAAAAATCTTGACGGGCTATATCCTGCCAAAGTTCGATATGAGCAACGCGGCGGCTTATCTTCCACTCGCACGGCAAATCAACCTTCCAATCATGCCGACGTTTGAAACTAATCGCATTTCAAGCCTTTTGACGCGACGCACCGAACTGTTGAGCTTAAAACAAATCCTCGACGAATCAAAACCGCTTATTTTAAATATTCGAGTCGGCGTGAATGATTTCTGCAATCTGTACGGTCTTAGACGCAACATTAACCAAACAATTTACGATTTAGGCATTATACGCGACGTGTTGATTGATATTCTGAACGTTTTTGCTAAAGATTATGTCGTTGCTGGCTCCGTTTGGAATTATTTTAGCGGAAATTCCTGGTCTGAAGGTTTGCAAAGAGAATTGGAACTGGACAAGGCAAACGGTTTTATCGGCAAAAGTGCAATTCACCCCGCGCAGTTGCCGATTATTTTTGACGCGATGAAGGTCAGCCGCACAGATTTTGACGACGCAAATCAGATTTTGAATTGGCAATCGAATACTCACGGCGTTATAAAAAGTTCTGACGGCTCGCGCATGAATGAAGTTAAATGCCATTTGAATTGGGCGCGGCGGATTAAGATTCTCGCTGAACTTTACGGCGTAACATAAAATTGCGTTTAAATGCATTTTTCACTTTGCAAGCTCCAAATCCTCAAAAATCGGGGCGTTTTTTTTTATGCCCGAAAATCCCGCATTGTGACGCCATTTTTTTAACGTAAAATTATCTGTACATAGAATTTTACAATCGCCACTAAAAATCGCCCGTTTCAAACCTCAAATCGCCTCTCAGATTGAAATTTTTACTCCTAAGAGGATTTTTTGTTTGACGAACTGAATTTTTGCCTTTAAACTATGAAAAACACTTTGGAGGCGGTTTATATTGAAAATTTTTACTTCAAACGACGTTTTGCGACTCGCTAAGCGGCTCAACAATAAAAAACGTAATTATTTGCTCGTAAATCCTCTTCAAGGCAAACATTTGCCTACCAAACCTGCCGTCGCACTCGAAATGATGAATTCTCTTGGCGAAAAAGTCGCTAAAAACTATTCTGAAGCCAGATTAGTAATCGGATTCGCTGAAACTGCCACTGCTATAGGTGCAATCATCGCAAAAAACATTTCTGACGATTGTTTTTATCTTCAAACTACGCGAGAAACATTTAAAGGCGAATTTATTGAGTTTTTAGAGGAACATAGCCACGCGCCCGAACAAAAACTTTATTCAAAAGGACTTTCCGAGCTAATTAATCAAACTTCGGAAATTATTTTCGTCGATGATGAACTTTCGACGGGCAAGACGCTACTAAATATCGTCCGCCAGCTGAAAAATAAATTCCCAGCATTGAACGATAAAAAAATTTGCGCGGCGTCAATAATCAATCGCTTATCGGAAGAAAATCTCGCGGCATTGGCGGCAGAAAATATTTCCTGCGTTTATCTCGTCAAGCTCAATCAAAGTTTCGACGTTGAAAAAATTTCCGTGGAGCCTGCACGCGAAGTCGAGCCGATTAATAAACTAATTCCGCAATATGAAATAAATTTTTCGGCTGACACAAGACGCGGCGTAAAAATCGGCACATATATTAATCAATGCGATGAACTCGGAAATTTTATTTCTGAAATGCTCGGCGATGAAAAAATTGGCGAAATTTTGATTTTGGGCACGGAAGAATTCATGTTGCCCGCGATTATTGCTGGTAATCACCTTGAATCAAAAAATTTTTCTATCTTTACGCACTCGACCACGCGCAGTCCGATTGGCATAAGCAATGATAAAAATTATCCGATTAATAATGGTTTTAAGCTCCGAAGTTTCTATAATTCAACGCGAACGACTTATATTTACAATTTAAAGCACTATGACGCGGCAATTATCGTTACAAATGCCGACAATTTTTCTTTAGGACTTGAAGATTTAATTTCTGCACTTAGTTTTCACGGAATAAATAAGATTTTTTGTGTGGAGGTCAAAAATGTTTAGCACATATCGCCCGCAAGATGTAAAAATTTTATTAAAAGACATCAGCGGACTTGTCGAGCCGCTAGGAACAGCCGAACGAGAGAAATTAATCCAAGCGGGGCGGCATTATTCGGAAATGTTGCCGATTGAGTACGAGCCGTCGGAAAAATATTTGCAAGCATACTTCGACGCCCTCAAACGATATTCAAAGCTGACTGCCGTCTCCGTCGCTAACGTCTCCCAAAAAATTTTCCTAGACAAGGGCAATAGCGTCGTCTTAGTTTCATTGGCGCGAGCCGGCACGCCGATTGGCATTCTGATTAAACATTACCTGGAGAAGAATTTTCCTTGCGCGGTCGTTCACTACACGATTTCGATTATTCGCGGCGTCGGCATTGATAAAAACGCCGTGAATTTTATTTTGGCACATCACAAGCCCGAAGAAATTCAATTCGTCGACGGCTGGACTGGAAAAGGAGCAATTCAACGCGAATTAACCAACGCCATGAAAGATTTTCCCGAAGTCAACGCTGGATTAGCAGTTTTGAGTGACCCAGCGGGCGTCGCGGAGAAATGCGGCACTCACGAGGATTTTTTAATCGCGAGTTCTTGTCTTAATTCGACGGTTAGCGGACTTTTGAGCCGAACTTTTCTGCGCAGTGACATCATCGGCGCGAATGACTTTCACGGGGCGGCTTTTTATCGCGAATTAGCCGACAAAGATTTAACTTATCAATTTATAGAGGCTATCGAGAGAAATTTTGACGCCACAACCGAAATAAAAAATTCCGCCGTCGAAAGTAACAGCGGACTTGCCGAAGTCAGAAGAATTGCCGAGGATTTTAAGATTGCTGATATTAATTTGATTAAACCGAGCATTGGCGAGGCAACGCGGGTATTATTGCGCCGCCTGCCGTGGAAAATTTTAGTTCAAAGCCTCGACGATGACGAACACTTAGGGCATTTATATCAACTGGCAAAGGAGAAGGGCGCACCGCTCGAAGTTTATCCGCTGAAGAATTACAAGGCGTGCGGATTGATTCGACGGCTTGCCGACAATTAGCCATGAAAGTTTTATTCGCATGTGATTTGGACAATACGCTGATTCATTCACACAAACATCGCCGCGAAAATGATATTTGCATAGAAATTTACGAGGGGCGCGAGCAAAGTTTTATTTCAAGGCGGGCTTTGGACTTGCTCAAGAGAATTTCAGAGCAAAATTTTTTTGTACCCGTGACGACGCGTTCAATCACTCAATATCGGCGAATTTTCTGGGCGGAAGACTTTTTGCCGCGTTATTCAGTCGTAGCCAATGGCGCGTATCTTTTGGACGGTGATAAACAGGAAAATTTTCTTCGCGAGGTCGCCACGCCTTACGAAACGGAAATAAATCGGCAATTAGCTTTAGCGGATAAAAATATCTTCACCATAGCGCGAATCGTAGACGAAAGTTTTTTGTTCCTGCGTTGCCGAGATGACATTGACCCCGACGGAATTTTTTTCGACACGAATTTAACGGTTCAGCACACGGAGAAGAAGATTTATTTATTTCCGCCGCGACTCAACAAGGGCGAGGCTTTGAAGTTGCTGATTAAAAGATTTTCGCCAGATAAAGTCATAGTAGCGGGCGACAGCGCGATTGATTTGCCGATGCTGGAGCTTGCGGACGTTGCGTTTGGCAAAAAAAATCTGCGCGGAGAAAATTTTATCGAGTTCTCCGCCGCAGAAGAGCTTTTAGAAATTATTTCTTCAGGTTTGCTTTAAGTTCGACGGTGAATTTAGTACCTTCGCCGAGCTTTGACGCCACGGAAATTTTTCCCTCGTGAAGTTTGACAATCTCCGCCGCAATCGCTAAACCAAGACCATTTCCGCCCATTTCCCGCGAACGAGCCTTATCTACACGATAGAATCGTTCAAAGACCTTATCCAAATCTTCGGGAGCAATGCCAATGCCGCTATCCATGACGGCGAACACTGCGCGGGAGTTGTCAGCCTTCTCCAAACGAATCAGAACCGCGCCGCCTTCGGTCGTATACTTAATCGCGTTGTCGACCAGAATAATTGCCAGCTGCTTAATCCGCTGTTCGTCGGCGTTTATCATGACCTTAGTAAAGTTTTCGCCAGCGAGGCGGATATTTTTTTTCTCGGCAATGGGCGTCATCGTTCGGATAACCTGCTTTAAAATCTCTGTCAAGTCGAGGCGTTGAATCTTAACTTTAAGCGCGTTGTTGTCACTGCGGGCGACCATTAGCAAATCGCTGACGAGGTTTGTCATTTTCTTGACTTCGCTCTTTAAATCCTCAAGCACTTGCCGCAAGAAGGGTTCTTTAATCGACGGGTCAGCAAGCAACAAGTCCGCCGACGCCATGACGACTGCCAAAGGCGTCCTGAGTTCGTGGGAGGCGTCCGCCGCGAATTGTTTCTGCTTGTCGTAAGCCTCCTTGAGCGGAACCAACGCACGACCCGCCATGTAGTAGCCGATTGCCGAGGAGATTAGCACTGCCACGAATCCCAAAACGACTTGCGCATAAGTTGCCTTTTGCAGTCCAGAGTAAAGCGCGGTGACATCTTTGCCGACGTAAAGCGTTTGGGTGACGTTATCGGCGACGATTTTTTTTGAAGTCATCATCACGGTATTAAGTTGCCCGGTCTCGTTGGAATGCTGGAAAACCTCGACCTCGCCCTCTGCAAGGTTGCCGCTCTCGATAACGTCAAGCACGAACTGTTCAAGCCTAAACGACGCCCGCTCGAAACGAATCAGTTGCTTGTTCTCGTTGAAGATATAGAAGAACAACCTATCGTTGGAAGAGCGGAAGTAGCGCGTTTCGTCGACGGAGATATTTGGGTTCTGCAAATAAAAAGTCTGCACCTCGGCGACACTGTTAGCCGCGTCCGATAGCTCCTGCGCTTGCTCGGAGAACATCGACCAATTCATCGCCATGTGCACGACGAAAATTATAACCGCCATGAAAACGCACATGATAAGCGCGTAAGCAAAGGCAAGGCGTCTTCGACTGCGCCCGAAGATTTCCATTAAGTTAAGCCTCTAAACGATAGCCGATACCGCGAACAGTCTTAATCGCAATGGAGCCGTCGTCCACTTCCATAAGCTTCTTGCGTAGAATCTTCATGTAGGAATCAATGTTGTTGGAGGTAATGTCGCGTTCAAGCCCCCAGATACGGTCGAGGATAATATCACGCGGCACGACCACGCCGAGATTTTGCGCCAGCAGGTCGAAGATTTGGAATTCACGCGGCGACAGCTGTATAACCTGGTCTTTGCGCATGAGGACTTTGGTTGTGCGGTTTAGGGTGAAGTCGCCAATCTCAATGACTTCCTGCTGAATTTTCTGTGTGGAACGTCTGCCCAGTGCCCGGAGCCTTGCAAGCAGTTCATCGAACTCGAACGGCTTAACGAGGTAATCGTCCGCGCCGGCGTCCAAACCCATAACCCTATCTTCGACGGTGTCTTTAGCCGTGAGCATGAGGATTGCCCGTTCGTAGCCCGCCTCGCGCAGTTGCCTGCAAGCGTCAAGCCCGCTGACATTGGGCATCATCCAATCCAAAACCAAAATGTCGTATTCCGAGTACATTGCGTATTCAAAGATGTCCGCGCCGTTAGTTATCCACTCGACGTTGAATTTATTTTGCTGGAGCATGTACTCAATCAGTTTGCCAAGGCGGCTGTCGTCTTCGGCAAGCAAGATTCTCATCATCTGTCAATCACTCCTGAAATTTTTTCATGATTATATCAGATACTTTTTGAAAACACAATTCAAGCGTTGATATTGGCGGCGACAACTTTTATAATGGCGGAAACTTTTCGGGAGGAATCATCTTGAAGGACGAGACTAAGACCAAACTTGCCGCGCTGAACTTTGACACCTTGCCCGCCGAGGTCGAAGGCTTCACGCTTAGGAGAGTTTACGCGGCGGACGAGGACAAATTTATTTTCTTCTGCTACGCCGACGACGCGACGCACTGCGCGATTAAAATTTACTTCCACGAGGAAACGCACGAGTTCAAAGTCAGCCAACGCATCGGTTTAACGGAATTTTGCCTAACGAATTTCTTTACGGAAGACTTTGCACACTTTAAAGCGTTGATTAGCTCGGAACTCGGCGGCGTAATTAAAAATCTCCGCAACGTGAGAAATAAAAAGCCCAATGCCTTCCTGCGCGAGAAGAAGATTGACGCTTGGAGCTACGGTTTGGAGTTGCCCGCGACGCTTGAAGGCTTTGAGCTGTTCATAAGTCCCGCCGCGCCCGTCGAAGTCACTAACGGTTCATTTATCGTCATCAATTACGCCGACTTCGCCACAAACAGCGACTTCGTCCTTTACTACAACATTTACACCGACGAATTCAGCGGCGAGACCCGAATCAACGGAGCCCCGCACGTCATTTATACTTTTGACGCGAAGACACTCGACGAGCTGACCGATAAGCTTAAGAATCACTTAGCCGCCGAACTTAAAGCAATCAGGCAATAAAAAAACCCGTCGAACGACTCGGCGGGCAAAAGTTTTATCGGGAACGGTTTAATCTCTCTTGTAAGCAGTGATTTGCTTGTAGTGCTTCTTGAAGAACTCTTCGGCGACTTGCGGAAAGAGCGCGTAGCTCAGAACGTCTTCATCGGTCGGGTTGAGGTAGCCTTTGTTGATGAGTTCGTCCTTGAATTGCGCGAAGGTCTCGCCCTTAGCGTCTTCAACGGAGCAATCCTCAATGATTTGGTCGGCGGGAATCTTAAGCGTGTTGATAATGAAGTCGCGGTCGACGGGGACGGGCGTGCGTCCGAATTTGCCGCGAACCATATCTTTGAACTCGTTTGGAACCATCTTATAACGTTCGCCCGCCATAACATTGAAGGTCGCCATAGTGCCGACGATTTGGCTTGACGGGGTGACGAGCGGCGGATAACCTGCATCTGCGCGGACGCGGGGCATTTCGTCGAGGAGGTCTTGATATTTATCCTCCATGCCCGCTTCCTTGAGCTGATTGGCGAGGTTGGAAAGCATACCGCCAGGGATTTGGAAGTCGAGAACGTTGACGTTAATATCAAAGTAACCTTTCAGCCCGAACTCCTTAATAAGCTCCTGTTTGACGCCGAGGAAGTGTTTAGCAATGGGCGTCATAGCCTGACGGTCAAGCCCGGTGTCGCGTTCGTGCCCTTGGAGCATTGCCACGATAGTTTCAGTGCAGGGTTGGGACGTGTCACTTGAGAACGGACTCAACGCACAGTCAACGATGTCAACGCCCGCCTCAATCGCCTTGAGGTACGTGGCATGCCCAAATCCCGACGTGCAGTGCGTGTGCAACTCAACGGGAATGTCCAAACCGGCTTTGAGTTTCTTAACGAGGTCATCGGCGACGTAAGGGGCAAGCAAGCCGCTCATGTCTTTAATACAGACGCTGTGGCAACCCATTTCCTGAAGTTCCTTAGCAAGCTCCACGAACATCTCATTGGTATGGACGGGGCTAATCGTGTAGACTAAGCAACCTTGGACTTCGGGCTTTTCGGGGCAGGCAAGCGCGGCTTTAATCGCTACGCGGAGATTGCGAACGTCGTTAAGGGCGTCGAAGATACGGAAAACGCCGATACCGTGTGCCGAGGCGTGCTGAACGAATTTTTCTACCACGTCGTTGGAATAGTGGTTGTAGCCCAAGAGATTTTGTCCGCGCAGGAGCATTTGAATCGGGGTCTTGAGGTTCTTCTTAAGATTGTCGAGGCGTTCCCAGGGGTCTTCGTCCAAAAATCTCAAACAGCTGTCGAAGGTCGCGCCGCCCCAGGCTTCCAGAGCTTTATAGCCGATTTTATCGAGACTTGCCAGCATCGGTTCCATTTGACGATAGCGCATACGCGTGGCGAGCAACGATTGATGTCCGTCGCGCAAGACTGTTTCCATGATTTGAAGCGGTTTCGCCATTTATTATACCCTCCTAAAGATTTTATTAATGTTTGCAACGATTATAGATTTTCTTTATTTCAATGTCAATCGGCGCGGCGAAATTTATAAATAGGACTTATGTTATGATTCTACTGAAAAAAATCTGTAAAGAATATTGGCAAGCGGCGCAAGATTATGTATAATGCGCAAGGAATCATTTTTAATTCATAGGCGGTGATCAAAATGAGTGATATAGTTACGATTAAGGGGCTAAAGTACGGCTTGCAGTTGACGTTCGCTAAGGGCGCGACTTTCGAGGCGGTGCAGGCAAATCTTCTTGACAAGCTCCAATCGGGCAACGGCTTCTTTATTCGCGGGACAACGGTTTTTGTTCCCAAAGGCTACTTCGCCGAGGAGCAGAACGAGGCTTTGCGCAAGATGTTTCATCGGCACGGAATGTTGTTCAGCACCGAGCTTAAGCGTCCGAATCTGGCTCCGCCCTCCCGTGACACTAACACCAAGGCTCCCGCGCAAAAGTTTAAAGAGACTGTCGAAGAAGCTCAAAAGATGATGGTGATAAATCATACGGTGCGCGGCGGGCAAGAGGTCAAGGCGAATTGCTCCGTGCTGATTTGCGGCAACGTCAATCCGGGGGCGCAAGTCATTGCGGGCGGTTCGATTGACATTCGCGGCACGTGCAGAGGTTTCGTTCATGCGGGAGCTTTCGGAGATAAGACGGCGTGCGTCGTGGCGGATAGGTTAATGCCTGTGCAAATTCGCATTGCCGACCTTATCGCCCGCGCCCCTGACGAGGACGTTAAGGCTAGTCAGGCTGAACGCGCCATGATTAAGAACAACATGATTATCTTTGAACCCGTTGCGCGGTAAATTTGTAATGAGAGGAAAAGTTTTATGAGTCAGATTTTAGTAATCACGTCGGGCAAAGGCGGCGTAGGCAAGACGACTACCACGGCGAATATCGGCGTCGGGCTTGCCATGCGCGGCAATAAGGTCGCCTTGATTGACACGGACACGGGGCTACGCAATCTCGACCTGTTGCTCGGCTTGGAGAATCGCATTTTGTATGACCTCGTTGACGTGACGAGCGGGCGTGTTGCATACAAAAAAGCCCTCGTCCGTCATAAGAAGTACGAGAACCTTTTCTTGTTGCCGACTTCGCAGGTCAAGGACAAGTCCGCCGTCAATCCCGAACAACTTATTACCCTCTGCGACGAGATGAAAAAGGAGTTCGACTTTATCATAATTGACTGCCCCGCCGGCATTGAACAGGGCTTTAAAACTGCGATAGCCGCCGCCGATACTGCGATAGTCGTAACCATGCCAGAGATTTCTGCCGTGCGCGATGCGGATAAAATTATCGGCGAACTCGGTCGGGCGGATAAAGAGAACGTCAAACTTATCGTCAACAGAATCCGTCCGCAAATGGTCGAGAAGGGTGATATGCTCGACATGGGCGACATTGACGAGATTTTATCAGTCGTGTGCATTGGGCAAGTCCCCGACGATGAAAACGTTGTCGTGGCTACGAATAGAGGCGAACCCGTCATCACAATGAGCAACTCGACGGCGGGGCAAGCTTACAAAAATATCGTGGCTCGGCTTTGCGGCGAGAACGTCCCCTTCCTCAAGCCGCAAAAGGAAGGTTTCTTCGCTCGGCTGAAAAAGCTTTTCGGCTTGCTGTAAGGAGGGCTGCCCATGCTTGACGTTTTAAAAAGGGTCTTCGGCATGTCCGAGAAAAAATCTGGGGCGGTCGCTAAGGAACGTTTGCAAGTCGTCTTGATTCACGACCGCGCCAGCATATCGCCGGAGATTATGGAAAAGATTAAGGAAGAAATTATCGGCGTCCTGTCCAAGTACATGAACATAAACCGCAAGGACATGGAGATTTCTTTGGAAAATGATTCCGATTCGGTTGCACTCGTCGCCAATATCCCGGTTAATTCGATGAGGCACGCGAGATAAAAACTTTTAAGGGCGGTCAATGCGACCGTTCTTTTTTTGCCTTGATTCAGTCGTTGCGTTTGTGTAAAATCAGCGCGTCGGTCACGGACGACCTCCGATCGTCTTAAGAAAGAAGGTGACGAGCATGTTGGCTACGTTCGTAGTAACCGTCGCAGCAGGTGTAGTAGTTCACTTCATCTGCAAATGGCTCGACGGTCGTAAGTGACCAAGAGTCTGTGGTTATCGTTACTCTATAAAACGAGCGAAAACCCCCGATGCCAGTCGGGGGTTTTCTTTTTGACGATGCATGTTGACAACTGATTAATTTCCGTTCGTACAATTAAAGTCTATCACACGCCAAAAACTTTTGCAAGCCGAAAATCAAAGGAGCCTCCGATTGCTCGGAGACTCCTGTAATTTACGTTATGAAATTGTCTCGGTTGAAAGTGTCGGCTTAGAAGAAGAACTCGACACGACCGAAGAGACGTTCTGCATCGCCAGGGCCGGTGATGTATTTGCCCTTGAAGTACTTACCGATAATAACGATTCTGTCGAACGGTGCCCAGCTTGCGCCTGCGACAAAGCCTTTGGTGCCGGCATAAGCGTCATCCCAGTTGATACCGCAGAGGGAGGTATTGGAACCGAGTTCTTTATAACCAGCCCAGACAGCCCATTGACCCTTCTTGGTGTTCTGGTTGCCGCCGCCGTAGAGGTCGCCGTAACGAACGAGTGCTTGCCAAGATCTCTTCTCATAATCAGCTTTGGAGTTGCGTGCATATGCGCCCCAGACCTGTACCTTGCCAAGTCTCCAACCAGCGTTGAGAGTCCAGATTTGAGCCTTGTCGGTGTCGCCCTTTTTGCTGTACCAGTAGTTGGGGATATAGCCTTCGTCCTCGTCATATGCTCCGATGGCTTTGAAGTCTTTGTCCTTGAGAGCGTAGTAGCCCAAGCCGCCGAAGAGACCTTTCTGCCCCGGATCGTATTGAACGTTGATACCAACGAAGCTGGAAGTATGTTCGCTGTCGCTACCGATTCTGCCGGTTGCTTCTTCCCAACGCTCGTTCGCGCTAACACCGTCTTGACGTCCGTTCCAAGAACCTGCATTGCGGACAGCACCGTTGACTTTGTCTTTTCTGAGGCGACCGCCATAGACTGTAGCTCTCAAGCCGTTTGCAAGTTTGCCGAAGGTAATTTCACCGCCGGTGTACTCAGTATCCCAGATGAGACCGTCTTCATTGGTGTAGAGAGCTGGACGACCGAGTTTGATTTGGAAGTTGTCGTAATCGCCCTGTGCCCAACCACGTTCCAAGGAGAAGCTATTGGATGTGTCATGGCTCAAGTCGACGTGTGCATCAATACGAGCGCGGAGTGTCCAGTGGTCATTAACATGCGCGACAGGCTCAAAGCGGAAGATCATGTCGTCCTGCTTAACGCGGGTGTGACGGTCGGTGCTGTGATGACCTCTACGCCCGTCAGCCCAAACATCGTCGGTTCTGTGGTTCTTGTAAGTGTACTCGATTTTGCCTTGCCAAACGACTTTGTCAGCATACTTTTCGAGCTCGGCTACGCGAACACCGAGTGCATCGAGTTCATCACGGAATTCAGCCGCGAGGCGGTCGAGTTCGGCTTTGCTTGCGCCAGACGGGTTCTTCGCCATAGCCTTAGCAATCATCTGCGCCATTTCGTAACGGGTGATGTTGCGGTCGCCGCGATAGGTGCCGTCGCCGTAACCTTCGATAACGCCTTCTGCCGCGAGCTTGGAAACCGAGTTGTAAGCCCAGTGACCTTGCGGGACATCGCTGAACGGATTTGCCGCTGCCGACGTGGTTGCTCCTACGCCCATAACAAACGCTGCTGCCAGGGCTGCTGCTACTGTCTTCTTCATTTTGAACATCCTCCTTAAAGATGCCGCTAAAGAAATTTACTTCGGATGACTTTCGCGACTTGCCTCTGGAAGCTGTTCAAACTTGAGTGTCCATGTTTCCTCAAACTTTCCTTGCTTCCTTCGACTCGTCCCTGAAGTCGCCGCAATAATAGCGCAGAAGTTTTTGGTTGTCAACAGTTTCAAAAAAAATTTTTATACTATCTTTCAGGTTTCTTTCATGTTATAATAAAAAATTTTCAGCAAAGCTTTAAACGAACCTAAGCTGATACATGTTAAAAGTATCACAGCTAGTAAGATTTTGCTTGAGATATACCTGAAGAGGCAAAAGGAGCCTCCGATTTCTCGGAAGCTCCCTGAATATTTTCTGTGAGAAATTTGCAATTAGAAGAAGAATTCGACACGCCCAAAGATATGTTCTGCTTTGCCGCGACCGTACAATCCCTCGGTGATGTATTTGCCCTTGAAGTATTTGGCAATGACGCCGATATTTTTAAACGGTGCCCAAGCCGCGCCGATTACAAAGCCGCGAGTCCCGCGCAGGGCATCTTCTTCCGTGGGCATGAAGGAAACGTTGGTGCCGTATTTGCGATAGCCCGCGAAGACATTCCATTGACCTTTTTCGGAGGCGTCGTCGTAGTTGCCGTAATCAAGCTCGGCTTGCCACGATTTATTCTCGAAGTCGGCTTTGGTGTTATGAGCATACGCGCCTTGGATTGTCCACAAATCGCTGAACTTGTAACCGAGATTGACTGTCCAGATAGTTGCCTTTTGGTAAGATTGGCGGCTGTCCTCGTCGTCGAAGTCAATGCTTTCTCTGATACCTCTTCTCCAAAAGCGGTTGCGGCTCCAAGCAAGGTCATCATCCTTAATGTTATACCAACCTGCGCCGCCAAAGAATCCTTTATCGCCCTGATTGTAATCAACTCTCAAGCCGACAACCGTCGAGGGGTCATCTTCAGCGACGTTTTCGCCCCAAGCACCGCTACCAATGCCGTCATCCCTTACGCGACCTGCCAAAGCATTGAACTGCCATTTGCTACCGTAAGTTATCGAACCGCCAGTAATTTCGCTATCCCACATGAGACCGAATTCGCCTTCAGGATAGAATTCAAAGCGACCGATTTTGAGGTTTAATTTGTCGTAATCGCCTTCAGCCCACCCACGCACAAGTTCAAAATTCGTAGTCTCATCGTGTTTCATGTCGACGTAGGCATCGATACGGGCATTAACCGTCCAGTGGTCGTTGACTTCTGCCTTAGGCTCAAAGCGGAAGATAAAGCCGTTGATTTTGTCCTTATCCTTATGTCCGGTGTTGTCGGGGTCGGTTTTCGTTTGCTCGTAGGTGTACTCAAGCTTGCCCTGCCAGATGACTTTATCGGCGTACTTTTCAAGCTCGGCAACGCGAACGCCCAATGCGTCGAGTTCATCACGGAATTCAGCCGCCAAACGGTCGAGTTCAGCTTTGCTTGCGCCGGACGGGTTCTTCGCCATAGCCTTAGCAACCATCTGCGCCATCTCGTAACGGGTAATGTTTCTGTCGCCGCGATAGGTTCCGTCGCCGTAACCTTCGATGACGCCTTCCGCCGCGAGCTTAGAAACCGAGTTATAAGCCCAGTGACCTTGCGGGACATCGCTGAACGGATTCGCTGCTGCAAACGTTGTTGAGCCCGTGCCGACGACCAGAGCCGCCGCTAATGCCGCTACTACTTGTTTCTTCATTGTAAAGACCTCCTTGCTTTTGACCGTCGGACTTATGAGAAGGTCTTCGCTTTGAGTTACCGTGTTTCCTCAAATGATTTAGTCTCTCATTTAGCCCTTAAGTCGCCGCAATGATAATCCTAATCAATCAGCTTGTCAAGCAACAATCAAAAAGCCCCCGCCGTTAATCGACAGGAGCTTGGAATTTCTATTGATTAAACGAAACTAGCAATGCGCTAGCGTTGCGTACGAGCGCGGGCATTACGTCCGAACTTTCGCAACGTCTTGCGCGACCGCTATTCCCCCGCTTTTAAAGCGGGTTACATCATGCCGGGCATACCGCCGCCCATTCCGCCAGCCATAGGCGGTGCAGGAGGTTCGGGCTTATCCGCGACCAAAGTTTCAGTCGTCAGAATCATTGCCGCAATCGACGCCGCATTTTGCAGAGCCGAACGAACGACCTTAGCCGGGTCAACGATACCAGCCTTAATCATGTCGACGTATTCATTAGTCAGCGCGTTGAAGCCGACGCCCTTAGCCGCCTTCTTGACAGCCTCAGCCACGACGGAGCCTTCTTGACCTGCGTTGTTAGCGATTTGGCGAACGGGTTCTTCGATTGCGCGTTTGACAATCTCGACGCCAACTTTAGCATCGCCCTCAGCCTTAACGTCATCAAGCGCGGGCAGAATATCAATAAACGTGGTGCCGCCGCCAGCAACAATGCCTTCCTCGACTGCTGCGCGAGTTGCGTTCAATGCGTCCTCAATGCGGAGTTTCTTTTCCTTCATCTCGACTTCGGTAGCCGCGCCGATTTCGATAACCGCCACGCCGCCCGCCAATTTCGCGAGACGCTCTTGAAGTTTTTCTTTATCAAAGTCACTGGTCGTAGTCTCAATCATCTTGCGAATCTGAGCAACGCGGGCAGTGATTTCGTTCTTGTCACCGCTACCCTCAACAATCGTGGTTTCCTCTTTGGTTGCGCGGATTTGGCGTGCATGTCCGAGGTCAGCAAAGGTCACGCTGTCGAGTTTGCGTCCGAGTTCTTCGCTGATAACCGTGCCGCCCGTCAAGATTGCAATGTCTTCCAACATAGCCTTGCGACGGTCGCCGAAGCCAGGAGCCTTAACCGCAAGAGCCTTGAACGTGCCACGGAGTTTATTAACAACGATGGTTGCCAGTGCCTCGCCGTCAACGTCTTCGGCGACGATAACGAGCGATTTGCCCTGCTTAACGACCTGTTCGAGAATCGGGAGAATGTCTTGGATTGATGAAATTTTTCTGTCAGTCAAGAGTATATACGGGTCATCAAGGACAGCCTCCATCTTATCGGCGTCGGTAACCATGTAGGGCGAAATATATCCGCGGTCGAATTGCATACCCTCGACAACCTTAAGATTAGTCGTCATGGTCTTGGACTCTTCAACGGTGATAACGCCGTCATTGCCAACCTTTTCCATAGCGTCGGCGATGAGCTGACCAATCTCGGCGTCGCTTGAGGAAATGGACGCGACCTGCGCGATAGCCTCTTTGCCCTCGACCTTCTTAGCGTTATTTTTAATTTCGTCGACGAGTTTAGCAACAGCCGATTCGATACCCTTTTTGATAATCATGGGGTTTGCGCCCGCCACGACGTTTTTAAGTCCTTCGCGAACAATAGCCTGTGCAAGGAGCGTCGCGGTCGTGGTGCCGTCGCCAGCAACGTCATTGGTCTTGGTCGCGACTTCTTTAACGAGCTGTGCGCCCATGTTCTCGAAGTGGTCTTCAAGCTCAATATCGCGAGCAATCGTTACGCCGTCATTAGTGATGGAAGGTGCGCCGAATTTCTTTTCAAGGACAACGTTGCGACCTTTGGGACCGAGCGTAACTTTAACAGCATTTGCCAGCGCATCCACACCGCGACTAAGGGCGCGACGTGCTTCTTCATCGAACAAAATCTCTTTTGCCATAAAATATTTACCTCCGAAAACTTCGCTGAATTAAAGGATTGCCAAAATGTCACTCTCGCGAATCACGAGATAATCTTTATCGTCCACTTTGACTTCACTGCCCGCGTACTTATTGAAGATAACTTCGTCATCAACTTTAACTTCCATAGGTGCACGGGTACCGTTGTCGAGGAGCTTGCCAGTGCCGACTGCGACGACCTTGCCTTTTTGCGGCTTCTCTTTGGACGTTTCGGGCATGATGATGCCGCTTTTGGTCTTAAGCTCGACCTCGGCTACTTCAACAATGACTCTGTCTCCAAGTGGCTTTATCATGAATATCTGCCTCCTAATGCGATTTCAAACTGCTCAGCTTATCTTGCCGAATTACAGCGCGTATGATAATCCCAATTCAACAAAAAGTCAAGATGTTTTTTCGGCTCAGCTGAAACTTAAGAATTAGTGTTCATAAACGATTAAGCAAAGTGTGAATATGAGAAATCTTAATCAAGGTCTCGGCAGAAGCAATCGTCAGCTCGTAGTCTTTGCTAAGTCGCCGAGAGTGATTAAGCCAAGAAAAAGTCCGCTCCACTATCCAGCGT
>JAFWWC010000030.1 GCA_017518105.1 Selenomonadaceae bacterium | reverse complement strand
GGTCGGCGACTTCGACAAGATAAAAAAGCTCGTGCCCAAGTCGACACTCCAATATCTACGCAAACGCACGGGGCAAGAAGTCAAAGAAGAACCAATCGTGAGCGATATGACACGTCAAGACCTTCGCAGTTTCATTGGGTAATAGGCATTCGGCGGAGCCTTCGGGCTCTGATTTTTTTTGCGCGTGGAAAAGTTTTCTGCTACAATCTAAAAAATTTTGGAGGTGATTAGATGGCTGATTCATCGGTCAGTTATAAATGCCCGAACTGCGGCGCGCCGCTTAGTTTTATGCCCGGCAAGAAGACTGTGACTTGCGAATACTGCGGCACGGAGTTTGAAGTCGCCGCGATTGAAGAACTCTTCCAGGGCAAGCAAGAACTTGCAGCACGTGCGGCGGAGGCTCAAGAGGCTAAGTGGGCAACCGAGGACGCCGGCTCCGAGTGGTCGGGCGACGAGGCTAAGGCTCTTCATGCGTTCACGTGTTCGAGTTGCGGTGCCGAGCTTGTCTGCGACGAAAACACCATGGCGACTGAGTGCGTCTATTGCGGCAACCCGACGATGATTCCTAAGCGGTTCGATGGCATGTTGAAGCCCGATTACGTTATCCCGTTCAAGAAGACCAAAGCCGACGCCGTTGCCGCCCTCAAGGAGTTTTACAAGGGGCATTTGCTCCTGCCGAGTAACTTCACGGCGAACAACCGCGTTGAGGCGATTCAACCCATGTACGTTCCCTTCTGGCTGTTCGATTCCAAAATCACAGCGCAGGCCGAGTTCCGAGCCGAAAAACATCACGTCATCACCACGCCCAACGAAATCATCACCGAGATAAGCGTTTACAACTGCCGACGCGCCGGGACGATGAGCTTTGAACGAATTCCCGTTGACGGCTCCAAAAAGATGGACGATGCTTACATGGAGAGTATCGAGCCGTTCAATTACAATGACCTTGAGAAATTCAGCGCGGCTTACCTCACAGGCTACTTGGCTGACAAATACGACGTAGACGCGGAAGCCTCTTCTGCCCGTGCTGATAAACGCGTCGAGACCAGTGCCATTGAAGTTTTTAAAGATACGCTTGAGGACTTCGACGCCGTGCAACTGGAGAATGCCGCCGTGATTAAAGACGTTGGTAAGGTAAGTTATGCGATGGTGCCCGTGTGGATTTTGACGACGCGATACAACGACAAGCCCTATACCTTCATGATGAACGGGCAAACGGGCAAGGTCGTCGGCAGTCTCCCCTACGACACGACTAAGGCTTTGCTTTATCCTGCGCTGTGTTCACTCGTGCTCATGCCGGTTATTTACTTCTTACTGCTTGTGCTTACTTGAAGGGGGCTTTGTCATGTGGAAAAAGTTTTTAAGTCTCCTAGCGGTGATTCTCTTCCTCAACGTGGCTGTGACGAGTGCCGCACGAATTGAACCCGTCACTGATAAAGCGGGACTTCTAAAGCCGACCGAAGTTGAGTTGCTTAACCAGAGGATTCGCGACGTTGAGCATAAGCACAAGATTAAAATCGGCGTCGTCTTTGTAAAGTCGGTTGGCAATAAGGATATGATTGCGGCGTCCGACGAGTGGCGCGACAAATACTTTAGCAACGGCAAGAACGGCGGGATTGTCTTGCTCGTGGCAATGGATAAGCGCAAGTACGAAATGGCGACGGATAGCCGCATGGTTCAGCAAATCACGGACAGCGACGGCATTCCCTACCTTAAGGACAAGTTCCAATCCGAGCTTAGCAACGGCAACTACTACGGCGCGGCGGAGAATTTTGTTAAGGGCGTTTCCGAGCTTACGTCTTATTACGAGACCCATGGCGTTGCTTACGGTCAAAGGGCACCAGGCGAACTCGACCCGATGGCGGCGGCTATAGCGGTTGTGACTTCCATTATCTTAGGCGTGTTTATTCGCTCGGCTCTTATCGGCTCCATGAGCAATATTCATCACGCAATGGCGGCTTTGGATTACCTCAAGAAGAACACCGTTAAGCTTAAGGAAAACCGCGATACGTTTCTGTTCATGACGGTTAAGCGGCGTCCACGCAGTAGCGGCAAAGGCGGTTCACGTGGTAGCGGTCACAGTGGCGGCGGCGGAGGTGGAGGCGGAAGTTTCTAAGTCGCCTTGACAGATAAAAGCAAACGTGATAGCTTGAGAAAAATTTTGAAAACGAGGTATAAGAATGCGCAGAATGTTATTTACTTCCGAATCAGTGACTGAGGGGCACCCCGATAAGGTCGCGGACAGAATTTCAGACAGTATCTTAGACGCAATAATGGAGAAAGACCCGCAAGGTCGCGTCGCCTGTGAAACGCTAGTCACGACTGGTCAAGTGCACGTCGTCGGCGAGATTTCCACTCATTGCTACGTCGACATCCCGAAGATTATTCGCGGCGCAATTCAAGACGTTGGCTACACCGATTCAAAGTACGGCTTCGAGGCAGATACCGTCGGCGTGCTTGTCTCTTTGGACGAACAGTCCCCTGACATAGCGCAAGGCGTCAATAAGTCAATCGAGGCTCGCGAAGGCGACATGGCTATCGAAGACGCAATCGGCGCGGGCGACCAGGGCATGATGTTTGGTTACGCTACGAACGAGACGCCTGAACTTATGCCGCTTCCGATTTCTCTTGCACATAAACTCGCCCGCAGACTTGCCGAGGTTCGCAAGGTCAGTCACGAAGTTGATTACTTGAGACCCGACGGCAAGACGCAAGTCACAATCGCTTATGAAGGTCGCAAGGCGGTCGCCGTTGATACGGTTGTCATCTCCACGCAACACAATCCCGACGTGACACTTGAGCAGATTAAAAAGGATATGATTGAGTACGTCATTAAACCAATCGTTCCCGCCAAACTCTTGACTGCTGACACAAAGTTTTTCGTGAACCCAACGGGCAAATTCGTTATCGGCGGTCCTCAAGGCGACAGCGGCTTGACTGGCAGAAAAATTATCGTCGACACCTACGGCGGTTGGGCTCGTCATGGCGGCGGCGCGTTCAGTGGCAAAGACCCCACGAAGGTCGACAGGAGCGCGGCTTATGCGGCTCGTTATGTCGCTAAGAATGTCGTTGCGGCTGGGCTTGCTGACGAATGCGAAATTCAACTGGCTTATGCAATCGGCGTGGCTTATCCTGTTAGCGTTCGCGTCGAGAGTTTCGGCACGGCTAAAGTTTCGGAGGAGCTGATTGAACGGCTCGTTAAGGAGAACTTCGACCTGCGCCCCGCCGGGATAATCAAGATGCTCGACCTGCGCCGCCCGATTTACAAGCAGACTTCTGCTTATGGTCACTTCGGACGCACAGACGTAGACTTCACTTGGGAACGCACTGACAAAGCCGACGCCTTGCGCAAGGCGGCTGGTCTCTAAAACTATCGAATTCTTGAGCTTGTGTTTTGCACGAGCTCTTTTTTTGGCTATAATGGAAAAAACTTTTCGGGAGTGATTAACTTGGCAAGAGAAATGATTTTAGTCTTGGACTTCGGCGGACAATACAATCAGCTGATAGCGCGGCGCGTTCGCGAGAACAACGTTTATTGCGAGGTGCACACCGCCCTTAGCATGGAAAAGATTCGCAAGCTCAATCCAGCGGGAATCATCTTAACGGGCGGTCCCCAAAGCGTTTATGCAAGTGATTCACTCCTGCCGCCTGTCGAGTTGTTTAGCTTAGGCGTGCCGGTTTTGGGCATTTGCTACGGAGCTCAAGCGATGGCTCACGTCCTCGGCGGCGAAGTCAAGCCCGCAACTGTCAGCGAATACGGCAGGACAGAATTTGAAACCGTCAGCGCGTCTGAACTGTTCAAAGGCGTCGAAAAAAGTTCCGTCGTGTGGATGAGCCATACTGATAGAATCACTGCCGCGCCCGATAACTTCACCGCAACTGCCACGACTGCTAACTGTCCGATTGCCGCAATGGAGGACGCTGCTAAGAATTTCTATGCTGTGCAATTTCACCCCGAAGTTGTTCACACGGTCGAGGGCAAGAAGATTTTTTCAAACTTCGTGGACATCTGCGGTTGCAAGCGCGATTGGAAGATGAGCTCCTTTGTTGTCGATACGATTGCCCAGCTCAAGAATAAAATCGGCGGCGGAAAAGTTCTGTGCGCGTTATCGGGCGGTGTTGATTCTAGCGTGGCGGCGGTGCTACTAAGTAAAGCGGTCGGCAAGAATTTAACTTGCGTCTTTGTTGACCATGGACTTTTACGCAAGAACGAGGCGGCGCAAGTCGCGGAGGCGTTCAGCCACTTTGATTTGAACTTTATCCAGGTCGACGCGGGCGAGAGGTTTCTAAGCAAGCTAAGCGGCATCGTTGACCCTGAACGCAAGCGCAAGATTATCGGCGAGGAATTTATCCGCGTGTTCGAGGAAGTCAGCAAGAAAATTGGCGCGGTCGATTATCTGGTTCAAGGCACGATTTATCCTGACGTGATTGAGAGCGGGCTTGGCAAGTCGGCGGTGATTAAGTCTCATCACAACGTCGGCGGCTTGCCTGATTTCGTGGACTTCAAAGAGATTGTGGAACCGCTCCGCCTGCTGTTTAAAGACGAAGTCCGCGAGGCTGGTCGCGAACTCGGATTGCCCGAAGAAATCGTCAGCCGTCAACCGTTCCCAGGTCCGGGCTTGGGCATTAGGATTATCGGCGAGGTCACGGCAGAAAAGGTTAAACTCGTGCAGGACGCCGACGCCATTTATCGCGAGGAGATTGACAAGGCGGGCATAAAACATCTTGCGCAATACTTCGCCGCGCTGACTAATATGCGTTCGGTCGGTGTCATGGGCGACGGCAGGACTTATGATTTTGCGATTGCGTTGCGTGCCGTGCTTACTAGCGACTTCATGACGGCTGAGGCGGCGCAAATTCCTTGGGACGTGTTGAGCCGAGCCGCTAATCGTATCGTCAACGAGGTCAAGGGCGTCAATCGCGTCCTCTACGACTGCACGAGCAAGCCGCCCGCTACGATTGAATTTGAATAAGGAGAGATTGCTTTGACTGATGAACTTAAAAAGATTTTGGCGGCGATAAATTCTCGCGACGAGAAAACTTTTGCCGAGCACGTCGACTTGAAAGCTTTGATGGACGTTGGCTACGACGAGACGACTGACTTCCTCGCTAAGAACTGCGCGAAGTTCCACGAGCTTTATCCTAAGGATTTGTTCTTCAAGTTCGGGTCGAGGATTCTCCGCCTGTACAATGATAAATTTCGCGGCGTGCACCTCGGCTTGATTAACAAAGTCATCGCGGCTTACTTCGACGGGAGCTTTAAAGACGCAAAGACTTTCGCTGAGACGCCGATAAAGTTCCTTGCCGCCGAGCTTGACCGATTGCTTAAAGCTGTCCACGCGGAATACGGCGCAGAAAAAATTTCTGGCGACGCGGCGACGCTTGCCGTTAAAATGGTCGGTGACTCTTCGAGCTATGGCAAGATGATTGGCGCATTGAATTTCGTTCTGGAGTTTGAAAGGCGCGGCGACGGTTGGCGGCTCCTCAAAATAAAAAATGTCGAAGAACTGGTTCCGCCAATTCTCGACATCGCTGAAACGTATTGGCCTGCCTCGTGGGATTTGGGCATTAAGCTTTAAAAAATTTTACGGCATTAAGCTTTCACGGATAAGAATCAAATTTTCTCCACGAAACGCATGGAACCAATGATACTTCGAGATTGCCTTAAAGAATGCGTAAGAACAACCGCGTTTCATTCGGTCGTGCAGTTCAATCGTCAATACTTTGACTTTCGGGAGCCACTCATCAACATCGGGAGCAGAGAAGACTTCTTTTTCCGCACCTTCAATGTCAAGCTTGAGAATATCAATCTCTTCAAAGCCCGAATCGGCAAGGACTTTAGAGATAGTCGTCGCTTTAAATCCCGCAGGGTCATCAGCTGTAGTATCAAAAGTCATGAAACCCCATTTTCCCCAGCCTTTATTCTCTACGCGAATAAAAGTTTCTGCGTTCCACAAACCAGATTGAATCGGATGAATGTTAGAATAAAACACCGTGTTGAACTTCAAAAGCTGAAAATTTTCTTTGTCGGGCTCAAGAGAATAAATCTGCGCATCGGGATACATTTTTGCGTAATAGATTGCTGAGCAACCAATGTTACCGCCGCCGTCAATAATCATTTGCGGATTAAAATCTTTTATCGGCGGCAAGCGATATTCGCTGTTAATGAGTCCGCGACCGAGAATTGAATTAAAAACTCCATTATCTTCTGTTATCGGTCGGCGAGCAAAAGGCGTTTGAATTTCTGGAATATTGTTTATGTCAAAAACGAACGGTGATTCAAAATGATTTGGAGCGGGAGAAGGGACGTTAGCATTAGGTTGATTTTGATTTTCTGCCATAGTATAAACCTCCAATTATTTATTCCGTCCGCAAATTACTTTTGAAAAAGTAACCAAACAGCGGTCGCGGCGGGGCGTTCGATAAAGTCGGAGCACGTTCCCGCGTTCGTACGCAACGCTAGCGCATCGCTAGTTGTGAATTATTTATTTCGTCCACAGCAATTTTTATACTTCTTGCCGGAGCCGCAGGGGCATGGGTCGTTACGACCTATTTTTTTTCCGTCAGCAGTCTTGGCTCGCTTTTGAGATTCGGCAGGGGATACTTCATCTCCGTGAGACGCCCGCGCCGTCTGCAATCGGTCTTCAACCTTAGCTTGCTCGCGGCGCACGACAGATTCAGCCTCGCGCACGTCTTTAGCTGTTGGTTCGGGCGGCGTTTCCTCTTCCTCGTCAGGCGGCGGGGCTTGCTGAACTATCGCCACGTGATACATCGTCGTTGCGATTTGGTCTTGGATTGCGCCTTCCATTTCCTCGAACATTGCCAAAGCCTCAATCTTATACTCGACGAGCGGCGCACGCTGTCCATAGGCTCGCAAGTTGATTCCCTCGCGTAGCATGTCCATATGGTCAAGGTGTTCCATCCACTTGTTATCGACAATCCTAAGCATGACGACCTTTTCAAGCTCCCGCATAACCGGTTCCGTAAAAGTTGCTTCGCGTTGCTTATACGTGTCCTCCGCTAGCTTTTCCAAATGCTCCTTGAGTTCGTCGCGGCTCATTGCTTCAAGCTCCGATTGCTTCAACACCCCAGGCGGCGCAAAAATTTTCTCCGCGTCCTTAATCAGCTCGTCAAGCTGCCACTCTTCCGGATAAAGTTTTTCGTTCGCGTACTGATTCATTTCCTGCTTGATGATGTGATTGACCATGCCGCGGATATTGTCCCGCAGGTTTTCGCCGCGAAGTATCTTCCGACGCTCGCCGTACATTATCTCGCGTTGCTGATTCATAACGTCATCATACTCCAAAACGTGCTTGCGTATGTCGAAGTTGCGCGCCTCAACTTTCTTTTGCGCATTCTCAATCGAACGGGTGATAAGCGAATGCTCAATCGGCTCGTCCTCTTCCATGCCGAGCTTGTCCATAATCTTGGAAATGGTTTCCGAGGCGAATAGCCGCATCAAGTCATCTTCCAACGAGATATAAAACCGCGACTCGCCAGGGTCGCCTTGACGCCCTGAACGCCCGCGCAACTGATTATCGATTCGCCGCGACTCATGACGCTCCGTGCCGATTATGAACAGCCCGCCGAGTTCGGGGACGCCTTCGCCAAGCTTAATGTCCGTGCCGCGCCCCGCCATGTTCGTCGCGATTGTCACGACTCCCCGCTGACCTGCGTCGGCTACGATTTGCGCTTCCTTCTCATGGAATTTAGCATTAAGCACGCTGTGAGGAATGCCGCGCTTCCTGAGATAACCGCTAAGTTCCTCGGACTGTTCGATTGACGTTGTGCCGATTAGGACGGGTTGCCCCTTCTCGTGGACGCGTTCGACTTCAGCGGTGACGGCTCGATACTTCGCGCGCTTGTTCTTGTAGACAACATCGGGGTGGTCGGTGCGGCGAACAGGCATATTGGTCGGAATGACGACGACTGGCAGTTTGTAAATCTTCAAGAACTCGTCCTCCTCCGTCTTAGCCGTGCCCGTCATGCCCGCCAGCTTGTCATACATGCGGAAATAATTTTGGAAAGTTATCGTCGCCAACGTCTGTGATTCTCTTTGAATCTTGACGCCTTCCTTAGCCTCGATTGCCTGATGAAGTCCGTCGGAATATCTGCGCCCCGTCATAAGCCGCCCCGTGAACTCGTCGACAATGATAATCTCATCGTCCCGCACGACGTAATCTCGGTCGCGCTTCATCAGTGCCTTTGCCCGAAGTGCCATCGTAAAGCAGTGACTAAGTTCGATATTCTCCGGCGCGTAGAGGTTTTGAATGCCTAAGAACTTTTCTATCTTCGGAACGACTTCATCATTGGGCGCGACGGTCTTTTGCTTCTCGTCGACTTTGTAATCAACGTCCTCTTTTAGGTTGGCAACCGCCCGTGCCATAACTGCATACATCTCCGTTGACTTTTGACCAGGACCGCTGATGATAAGCGGCGTGCGCGCCTCGTCGATAAGGATTGAGTCCACCTCGTCGACGATAGCATAATGCAACGGACGCTGAACCATTTGCTCCTCGCGGACAACCATATTATCGCGCAGGTAGTCAAAGCCGAATTCGTTATTCGTGCCAAACGTCACGTCGCAACCGTAAGCGTGCTTGCGTTCGGGGAAGTCCATATCGTGAAGAATCAAACCGACGCTCAAGCCCAAGAAGTTATACAGCTGCCCCATCCATTCGGAGTCGCGGCGGGCAAGGTAATCATTAACCGTGACCATGTGCACGCCCTTACCCTCCAGCGCGTTTAGGTAAACAGGCAACGTCGCCACCAACGTTTTGCCTTCGCCGGTCTTCATCTCGGCTATCTTTCCCTCGTGCAAGCACATGCCGCCCATTAATTGAACGTCGAAGTGCCGCATACCCAGAACTCGCCGCGACGCCTCTCGACAGACTGCGAACGCTTCCGGCAAAATGTCTTCCAAAGTCTCGCCCGCCTGCAGTCGTTCACGAAATCTATCCGTCGATGCCGCTAGTTTGTCGTCCGTGTAGCTTTGAAGTCCCGCCTCCAATGCGTTGACTTTATCGACCGTCTTTTGCAGACGTTTAATCTCCTTGTCGTTGTTGTCGCCGAAGAATCTTTTCAAGAATCCAAACAAAGTCATCACCCCTCGCGAAAATTTTCCACATGATAACAGAAAAAATCCCCCGCCGCAAACTTTGGCGGAGGATTGGCTTTAGTCTCGTTTGAAGAGGTCTCGCGTATAAACTTTTTCTTTAACGTCGTCAAGCTCGCTGTCGTAGCGGTTGGCGATAATGCATCGGCTCAGGCGTTTAAACTCGGCAATGTCATTGACGACGCGGCTACCAAAGAAGGTCGAGCCGTCAGGCAGGGAAGGTTCATAGACGATAACGGTTATGCTCTTTGCCTTTATGCGTTTCATGATGCCTTGGATTGACGATTGGCGGAAGTTATCGGAGCCAGTCTTCATAGCCAGCCGCCACACGCCGACGATAATTTCATTCTCGCGTTCGGTCTCAAAGGATTCGCCGTCAGGATAGGTACCAGACATCTCCAAAACTCTTGACGCGATAAAATCTTTACGGGTGCGGTTGCTGTTGACGATTGCCTCAATCAAGTTCTCCGGCACGTCTTGATAGTTGGCAAGCAGTTGTTTAGTATCTTTGGGCAAGCAGTAGCCGCCATAACCGAAGGAAGGATTGTTATACTGGTCGCCGATTCGCGGGTCGTAGCAGACGCCCTTTATAATGTCTTGCGTGTTCAGGTTCTTAATCTCGGCGTAAGTGTCAAGCTCGTTGAAGTAAGCCACGCGCAAGGCAAGGTAAGTATTTGCAAAGAGTTTAACAGCTTCAGCCTCGGTGGTGCCCATTAGGAGCGTCGGGATATTTTCTTTCTCCGCGCCCGCCTGCAATAGTTCAGCGAACTCCTTAGCGGCTTTAACCTGCGCGGCGTCCTGCGTGTCAAGCCCAACGATAATTCGTGACGGATACAAGTTGTCGTAAAGAGCTTTGGACTCGCGGAGGAATTCGGGACTGAATAAAATTCTTTTTGTGGAATAATTTTCGCGCATGGACTTGACGAAGCCAACGGGCACGGTGCTTTTGATAATCATGTAAGCCTTTGGGTTGCTGGCTATAACTTGTTCAATGACGGAGCAGACGATTGAGGTATCGAAGAAATTTCTTTTTGGGTCGTAATTGGTCGGCACGGCGATAATCACGAAGTCCGCGAAGGCGTAAGCTGAATTGGCGTTGGTTGTGGCGGTGAGGTCGAGTTCACGTTCAGCGAAGAATTTTTCTATGTAGTCGTCGCGGATTGGTGATTGGCGATTATTTATCATGTCGACTCTTTCTTTGGACACGTCGACGGCGAGCACGTGATTTTTTTGCGCCAGTAGCGTTGCCATTGATAGCCCCACATAACCAAGCCCGGCAACTGCGATTGTCTTTGTCTTTATCAAATGAATCACTCCTGAATTATTTTGCGCATAACGATAACAAAAAGCTTTGCTAATTGCAACGGGAAGTTTGACACGCCAAAATTTTTCGGGCATAATTTTTAGCGGAGGAATGAACATGCAATTTATAGACAGGAGTAAAATCAGCGTACGGGCTGGCGACGGCGGAAACGGTAAATCTTCCTTCCGCAGAGAAAAATTCGTACCTAAGGGCGGTCCCGACGGCGGAGACGGCGGTAAGGGCGGCGACATTGTCCTTGAGGTCGACGAGAATATCAACACGCTACTGAACTTTAAATTCAATCGGAGGTTCACGGCTGGCAACGGTGGAGCCGGCGACGTTAAGAAGCAATTCGGACGCGGCGCAGAAGATTGCGTTATCAAAGTCCCGCAAGGCACGCTCGTTAAGGATGCGGCGACGGGCGAAGTCCTTGCCGACTTGACAGAGCTTGGACAGCGTGCAATCGTCGCTAGGGGCGGGCGCGGCGGCAGAGGCAATGCTAAATTTAAGTCGTCGTCGAGACGTGCTCCAACCTTTGCGGAGTTCGGCGAACCTGGAGAGAGTCGCGAACTTTTATTGGAACTGAAACTTTTGGCGGACGTGGGTTTAGTCGGTTATCCTAGCGTGGGCAAGTCGAGCTTGATAGCCGCTGTAAGTTCTGCGCGTCCTGAGATTGCCGATTATCACTTCACGACGCTTGTACCGGTGCTCGGCGTCGTAAGTCTGGGTTATGAAAAATCTTTCGTCATGGCGGACATTCCTGGACTTATTGAGGGCGCGGCGGACGGCGTAGGCTTAGGGCATGACTTCCTGCGGCATATCGAACGAACGAAACTTATATTGCACATAGTCGACGCGGCGGCGGTGGACGGACGCAATCCCTTAGACGACTTCAATAAGATTAACGTTGAGCTTAGGCGTTACAGCGAAAAACTTTCTAAACGTCCTCAAATCCTCGTAGCCAATAAGATTGACCTGCCGCAAGCCAAAGAAAACCTTTCGAGCCTCGAAGAGCTTGCCAAGCGTGAAGGAATAGAGTTCTTTGCAATCTCAGCGGCGACACGCGAGAACCTAGACGAACTGATAAATTTCGTCGGCAAGAGACTTGAGGAGATTATCCCAGAAGAGGAGCCGGTCGACGCTGTGAAAGTTTTCGACGTGGACAAGGAGGACGACCCAGTTATTATCGAACGCAACGACGCGGCAGAATTCATCGTCCGCAACAAAAATCTTGAGAAGATAGTAGCCATGACGAACTTTGACAACGCGGAGGGCTTGCGGCGATTCCAATTTATTTGGCGCATGAAGAACCTTGACGCCCTACTTAAAGCCCGCGGCATTAAAGAGGGCATGACAGTTCATATTGGCGGCTTGGAGTTTGAATGGCACGAATAACCGAGCAACAACGTAATAAAAGGAGCCGTCATGGATGACGGCTCCCGCCGCGCTTTTACGTGATGTAAAAACCGCGGCGAACTCCAGCTCAAAAATATTCGTGAGCGCGGTTAGCGACCCTTGCGCCCCCGCGAGGCACCCTTTTCTTTTGCTATCTTTTCTTTTGGGTGCGTGAATAGTCAAGCTAAGTGCAACAGCGTTGAAAAGTAAACTTCTGCAGGTGTTCTATAACCCAAAGATTTTCTCGGACGGTGATTGAGTTGCTCAACTACCGCTTGTAAGTCTTCCTCGCTAAGGTGCGTGAAGTCG
>JAFWWC010000029.1 GCA_017518105.1 Selenomonadaceae bacterium | reverse complement strand
CGACTTCACGCACCTTAGCGAGGAAGACTTACAAGCGGTAGTTGAGCAACTCAATCACCGTCCGAGAAAATCTTTGGGTTATAGAACACCTGCAGAAGTTTACTTTTCAACGCTGTTGCACTTAGCTTGACTATTCACGCGTCCAAAAGAAAAGTAACAAAAGAAAAGGACGCCTCGCGGGGGCGTCAACGCCGCTATGAAACATCCATGTTTCAAACGCGGCGCGGCTGTCATCCATGACAGCCGGTCTTCGGCTTCGTTCTAGCATAATTTGTATTCGGATTAATGGTCGGACTTGAGACCTGCGCCGCACATCGAGATTAAGGCGTCGGGTGTCTTGCCGTGAAGTTTGCAGTAGTGCAGATATCCCGCGTAGACACCTGCTGTTGTGTGTTCGCAATAAATGCCCTGATTCGACAGCCTGGCGCGGGCGGGCAGTATCCTATCTTCGGGAATGGTCACTGCCTTGACGCCGTAGCGGTAAATGTATTCGAGAATCTCTTCGGCACGCATGGGAACGCCGATTGCAATTCCTTCCGCCATCGTCGGCTGAACCTGTTCAAGGAGAATATTTTTCGCGCCAATCTCCATTGCCCTAGCAAACGGCTGACAACGCTCGCTTTGCACGATTATCACTTGCGGAAACTTTTCAATCAAGCCCGCGCTCAACAGCTCTTCCAAGCCTTTCATGACTCCGATAAACAACGTGCCATTGCCCAGCGGAATGAAAATATTTTCCGGTATGCGATGAAGTTGCTCGTAAGTCTCGTAGATAAAAGTTTTGGTTCCTTCGTAGAAAATCGGATTGTAGACGTGATTGGCGTAATAAACTTTCTCGCGCCTGACTTTAGCTCTGCAGACGTCCGCGCAATGATCTCTGTTGCCGGGCACGAGCCTTGCCTTTGCTCCGTGTGATTCAATCATGTGGATTTTTTTATCGCTCGTGTTGTCGGGAACGAAAATTTCACAGCTGATGCCCACTCGCCCGCAATAAGCCGCCACAGAGTTACCCGCATTGCCGCTTGAGTCTTGAATCACCGCATCCACGCCGATTGATTTGCAATGGGCGACCAAGACCGCCGCGCCTCTGTCCTTAAAAGACAACGTCGGCATAAAGTAATCCATTTTGAGCAAAACATCGTCGTTGAATCGGATAATAGGCGTCATGCCCTCGCCGAGCGTAACTGCCTTCCACGAATCATCAAGCAGCGGCATGAACTTTCGATAGCGGAAGATATTCCACGTCGACTTATCGATAAGGGCTTCATCAAACTTCGGCGGCGTGAAGTTCAACTTCCATAGCCCTCCGCAATCACAGCGGGGCTTGCGTGTCGAAAGTTCTTCCTCGTGCCCGCACTTTGAACAAATAAATTTCATATGATAACCTCCCGCGCCGATTGTAGCATAATCTTGCCGCTTGTGGTAAAATTTTTCACGGAGGTGTTGATAATGAGTTTTCCGAAGAATTTTTTATGGGGCGGAGCAGTTGCCGCAAATCAAGTCGAAGGCGGCTACCTCGACGGCGGCAAAGGTTTAAGCGTTCCAGACATGCTTTTGGGCGGCGACGTGAATACCCCGCGCACTTTCTGCCCGAAAATCGAAGGCGGCGTTTTCTATCCATCGCACACCGCGATTGACTTCTACCACCATTACAAAGAGGACATCGCGCTTTTCGCCGAAATGGGCTTTACGTGTTTCCGCTTTTCTATCAGCTGGGCGCGTATTTTCCCCAACGGCGACGACGCCCAACCTAACGAGGCGGGCTTGAAGTTTTACGAAGACGTTATCGACGAGTGCCGCAAACGCGGTATCGAGCCGCTAATCACGCTCAATCATTACGAGTTGCCTTTTGAGCTGGTCAAAAAATATCGCGGCTACTACAGTCGCAAAGTTATCGACTTGTTCGTTAAGTACGCGACCACCTGCTTTGAACGTTTCAAGGACAAAGTTAAGTATTGGCTCACGTTCAACGAAATCAACATGACGCTCATGGCTCCGATGGTCGGCAACCTTTACAGCGTGGGTCTTATCCAAGACGAGGATTTGAATCGAACTACGCCATGCAAATTTGACGAGCTTAAAGACGTTCCGCAACAGAGGATTGAGGCTCTGCATAATCAATTCGTCGCCTCGGCTAAAGCAGTTATCGCCGGTCACAAAATCAATCCCGAATTCAAAATCGGCAACATGATTTGTCACGTGACCCGCTATCCCTTGACGCCGAACCCCGAAGATATGTTGGAGACTCAACGCACGGATAATTTGTGTAACGACCTTTGCGGCGATGTTCAAGTTCGCGGGGCTTATCCCTACTACGCCAAAAAATTTTATCGCGACATGGGAATTGATACCGCCTTCATGGACAACGAGGACGATAAAAAAATCCTGCGCGAGGGCAAGGTTGATTTCTACACCTTTAGCTACTACATGTCCAGTTGTGTTACTGCCGACAAAAACGCCGAGAAAATTAACGACAGCATGCTTGGCGGCGCGAAGAATCCCTACCTCAAGGCGAGCGATTGGGGCTGGCAGATTGACCCCGACGGTTTGCGCTGGACTTTGAATAAATTGGCGTCTCGTTACCCTGATACTCCGATTATGGTCGTGGAAAACGGCTTCGGCGCGTTCGATAAAGTTGAGGCTGATGGCTCCATTCACGACGACTATCGAATCAGCTACTTCCGCGAACATATTCGGGCAATGGGCGAGGCTGTCAAAGACGGCGTTCCGCTTATCGGCTACACGACGTGGGGCTGTATCGATTGCGTGAGCGCGGGCACGGGGCAATACGCCAAACGCTACGGCTTTGTTTATGTCAATCGTCATGACGACGGCACGGGCGATTTCTCCCGCAGTCGTAAGGATTCGTTCTTTTGGTACAAGAAAGTCATTGCCACGAACGGCGAAGAACTCTAAGCAAAAAAATTATCCTCCGCAATCCGTTTGGACTGTGGAGGATTTTTTTTCGGGATTAAATCTTAGATGCCAGCTTGAGCCGCGACCTCTGCCGCAAAGTCGGTTTCCTTCTTTTCGATACCTTCGCCGAGCTGATAGCGGGTAAAGCGCACAACTTTTTCTTTGCCGAGAATGTCTTTGACAGTCGTCTTGCTACCCGGCTCCGCCTTAACAAAGTCTTGTTCAACGAGGCAGACTTCCTTGTAGAACTTGTTAATGCGACCTTCGACCATGCGTTCAACAATCTTTTCGGGCTTGCCCTCTTCGAGAGCCTGCTTGCGGAGGATTTCCTTTTCGTGTTCGAGTTCGGAGGCGTCAACGCCTGCGCGGTCAACAGCGGAAGGATTAGCCGCGGCAATTTGCATAGCGACATCTTTGCCGAGTTCATCAGAGCCGCCAGTCATCTCGACGAGCACGCCGATTTTGCCGCCCATGTGAATGTAAGTCGTGAGCTTGCCTTCGGTCTCGTAGACGGTAAAGCGACGAATCGAAATCTTTTCGCCGATAGTGGCAGTCGCTTCCGTGACGAGTTCGGAAACTTTCTTGCCGTCAATCTCGCTGTCGTTGAGTGCGTCGAGGTCGGCGGGTTTAGTTGCGGCAATGTGTTCGATAACTTTCTTTTCGAGGGCGCGGAAGTTTTCATTGTTCGCCGTGAAGTCGGTTTCGCAGTTGACCTCCAAGAGGACGCCCGTCTTGCCGTCGTCGGAAATGTAAGCGGCAACTGCACCGTCCGCCGCCGTGCGTCCAGCCTTCTTAGCCGCCTTAGCAATGCCCTTTTCGCGGAGCCAGTCAATCGCCTTTTGCATGTCGCCATCGGTGGCAGTCAAAGCCTTCTTACAATCCATCATGCCCGCGCCGGTTCTCTCGCGCAGTTCCTTAACAGTCTTAGCACTAATAGCCATTTATCGTTCACCTCAAACTTATTCTTCGTTCTCTTCGGCGGCTTCGGCACTCTCCGCGCCTTGGTTGCCTTCGAGCATCGCGTCCGCAATCTTAGCCGTCAACAGTTTCACGGCACGAATCGCATCATCATTGCCGGGGATAACGTAATCAATCTCGTCGGGGTCGCAGTTGGTGTCGACAATCGCCACAATCGGGATACCGAGCTTGCGAGCTTCAGCCACTGCGATACGTTCTTTGCGCGGGTCGACGACGAACAATGCGCCGGGCAACTTGTTCATTTCCTTGATTCCGCCCAAATACTTTTCGAGCCGTGCCATTTCGTGGCGGAGCTGCATGACTTCCTTTTTGGTAAGGACTTCAAACGTTCCGTCCTGCGACATGGTCTCAAGCTCTTTAAGGCGGTTGATACGCTTTTGAATCGTCTGGAAGTTCGTGAGCATACCGCCGAGCCAACGTTCATTGACGAAGAATTGACCGGCGCGGATTGCCTCTTCCTTGACTGCCTCTTGAGCTTGCTTTTTGGTGCCGACGAACAAAATCGTTTTGCCCGATTCAGCGACGGAACGAACGAAGTTATAAGCCTCGTCCACCTTGCGAACGGTCTTCTGCAAATCGATGATGTAAATGCCGTTGCGTTCCGTGAAGATGTAACGCGCCATTTTCGGATTCCAACGCCGCGTCTGGTGCCCGAAGTGCACGCCCGCTTCCAACAGCTGCTTCATTGAGATAACTGCCATTTGAATAACCTCCTGTTTTACATTCGCGGAACATTCTCGCGCCGATTAACCCTAGGGAACAGGCGACGCTCCGTTTCCGCGTGAATTTGTGACGCGGCGCATTATACCACACGGACTTTTTTACATGCAAGGCTATCGATAAAAAAAGTGCGGCTTGACGGTCAATCGCAAAGAATATAAACTGCGCACAAAACATTAAGGAGGAATTCTCATGCAGGTTACAAAGACGAAACTGGACGGCGTATTGATTTTGGAGCCGAAAGTTTTTGGCGATGCTCGCGGCTGGTTCATGGAGACGTGGTCGGCTCGTAAGTTCGAGGCGGCGGGGCTTAACTTCAATTTCGTGCAGGACAATCAATCCTATTCGGCTCAACGCGGCACGCTTCGCGGCTTGCACTATCAGACGGCTCCTTTTGCTCAAGCTAAGCTCGTTCGTTGCACACGCGGCAAACTCTTGGACGTGGCAGTTGACATTCGCGAGGGTTCTGAGACTTTCGCCCAGTGGGTTGCCGTCGAACTCACCGCCGATAATAAAAAGCAGTTGCTGATTCCCCGCGGCTTTGCTCACGGCTTTATAACCTTGACTGACGATGTTGAGATTCAATACAAAGCCGACGCCTTCTACGCCCCGAACTGCGACGGTAATATTCGTTGGAACGACGCGGAGATTAATATCGATTGGCCGTTCGCGCCGACTATCCTTGCCGATAAGGACGCTAAGGCTCCGACGCTCAGGGAACGCCTGACACGCGGCGAGCTGAAGTTTTAATCATGGAACTGACACGCGAACAACGAGAAGCCGTCGAGGCACGCGGCGAAAACTTATTAATCGCGGCGGCGGCGGGCGCGGGCAAAACTCGAACGCTAACTGAACGGGTCGTAACTCTGCTTGAGGAGGAGTCCTGCGAAGTCGACGAGCTGTTAATCATGACTTTCACCAACGCGGCGGCGCAAGAAATGCGTTCACGAATTCAAGCGGCACTGATGAAACGCCTTGAGACCGAACTGGACGCCGATAAGCAAATCCGTCTGGAAAAGCAGATAATCCTTCTAAGCGGTGCGCAAATCTCAACGTTCCATTCCTTTTGCCAAACGGTTCTGCGGCGGAACTTTGCACGAATCGACCTTGACCCGAAGTTTCGCACGGGCGACACCAACGAACTTGAAATCTTAAAGCGCGAAGTCATAGAGGAGCTTTTCGAGGAGAATTACGCGGAAGGCAACGACACTTTTAAGGCGTTTGCGGACGAGTTCGGCGGCAATGTTCACGGCGATGATAAGATTCACGAGATGATTATCGGCTTGCACGACTTCTCGTTGAGTATGCCCTACCCTAGCGCGTGGCTTGATTCGCTTGCTGAGCCTTACGACTTGCCCGAAGACGCCCGCCTTGAAGATACTCGTTGGTTCAAATTCCTCAAGCCGCATATCTTCCAGACGCTAGAAAAAATTTTCGCGGAGTGCGCCGAGGCTTACAGCCTTGCCGAGGAAAATAATATCGCCGTCAAAGTCATTCGCGAGGATTTCAACCAGCTAAACGACTTGAAGACCGCCCTTGACGACTGGAACGCGCTTTACGATAAAATTTGGAAATTTGAATTCGGGAGGATGCCTGGCGGGCGCGTGGCGGAGAATAAAAAGCTTGCCAAAGCCGCGATTAAAAATCTTCATGACGATTACAAGAAGAAGCTGGAGACTTTGCGCGATAATTATTTCCTTGCCGACGAAGCGCGAATGATTTCCGACGTTCGAGGACTGCACGAGCCGATTAAAGAGCTTATCCGAGTGACGAAGGCTTTTGCCCAGAAGTTTTCCGACGCCAAACGCGAACGCGGCATTATCGACTTTGCGGATATGGAGCACCTAGCCTTGAATATCTTCGACGCCGCCCCCGAAGTCGCCGCCGCCTATCGCGACAAGTTCAAGTTTATTATGGTCGACGAGTATCAGGATACTAACGGCGTGCAGGAGGCTATCGTCCAGAAGATTTCACGCGGCGATAATCTGTTCTTCGTCGGCGACGTTAAGCAGTCGATTTATCGGTTCCGGCTCGTCGATTCGGCGAACTTCAAGGACAAGATGAATTCCTACCGCTGTATAAATCTGTCGAAGAACTTCCGCAGTCGGGAAAAGATTATCGCTGCGGTCAATGAAATCTTTAAGCGGCTGATGAATCGACGGGCAACGGAGATTGACTACGACGCGGCGGCAAGGCTCCAATTTGGCGCAAGCTACGAGACTGGCGATAACTTCTTTGACGAGCGTCCGGAATTTTTCTATATACAGACCGAACGCGACGACGAGAGCAAGGACATTGAACTTGAGATGCGTTTCATTGCGGGCAAGATTCACGAGCTGATTGCGTCTAAAAAACTAGTGCGCGACGGAGAGGGCTATCGCCCCGTGCAGTTCAGGGATATTGTTATCTTGCACCGTTCGCCGAAGACAACCGCCTTTGAAATCCTCGACACGCTGAAAAAGTTTGGAGTGCCGGCTTATGTGCCAGACGAGGAAAATTATTTTCGGGCGAATGAAATTCAAGTCGTGATGAGTTTGCTGACGCTACTGGACAACGCAAGGCAGGACATACCGCTTGCCGCCGTGATGCTCAGTTCGATTGGCGGCTTCAGTGCGGAGGAGCTTGCCGAGCTTCGGATTGACAATCCCAACGTCGATTTTTATACGGCGGTCACGAACGGCTCGGACAAGTGCAAAGCCTTCCTAGCTAAGCTCAATCAGTGGCGGGATACGGCTCGGCAACTGGGCGTCGCGGAACTTTTGAGTAATCTCTATCGCGAGACGGGCTATTATGATTCGGTCGGGCAAGAGGAACGCGGCGAGGCTCGTCAGGCGAACTTGCGCATTTTGATTGACCGCGCCGCTAACTTTGAATCAACGAACGCCCGCGGCTTGTCCAGGTTTATCGAGTTCATCAGCAAGATAAAGGCTCTGGGCAATGACTTGTCGACGGCAACCACTCTCGGCGAAAATGAAAACGTCGTGCGCGTCGTGACCATTCACAGGAGCAAAGGCTTGGAATATCCGGTTGTATTCGTGGCGGGCGTCGGCAAGCAGTTCAACATGGAAGACTATGCAAGGGCTAATCTGTTCATGCACCGTGAATTTGGTATCGGGGCATATCGCACGCCGAAGGGTTCTCTGCTTAAAGTCAAGACGTTGGCAACGGCGGCTGTCTCCAAAAAAATCCGGGATGAGTCGCTAGCCGAAGAGCTTAGGCTTTTGTACGTGGCATTGACGCGGGCGGAGGAGAAATTATTTTTAGTCGGTTGCACAAGTCAAGGCGTATTGGATAAGGTGCGAGCCGTCGACGTGCCGAGCGATTACGACATTTTATCGGCTAGCAAGTTCATGGGTTGGTTATTGCCGATACGGGACGCCTTGGAACCCGTCATCAAGTCGCGGCTCGTCACGTTAGACGACGTAGCTTTGATTAAGGAACGAACACTAGATCAGGCGCAGAAGAAAATTTCACAGCCGCCCGAACAGCTCCCGACGAGGCTTGAATCCATTCCGGCTAAGTTGTCCGTCACGGAACTTAAACGACGAGCCGAGCAAGATGACTTGTCGCAAGAGGCTGATTTCATAAAGAGGAAGAAATTTCTTTATCGACGACCAGAATTCATGCAACGCAAAGAAATTTCTGGCGCGGAGTTCGGTTCGCTAATGCACAAGGTCATGCAGAGTTTGAACCTCGGCGGCGACTTATCGGCAAAAGGAATCGCCACGCAGATTGAGGAACTTGCCCGCCGTGAAGTCATTTCTTCGGAGCACGTCAAACTAATCAAGCCGGAGAGGGTCGCAAGATTCTTCGCCAGCGAACTTGGCAAGCGATTAGTCACGGCGCAGGAATTTTATCGGGAGTTGCCGTTCAGCCGACTGATTGACGCTCGGCAGTTCTTCCACGTCGACGAGAAAATTTTTATCCAAGGCATAATCGATTTGCTGTTCAAAGACGCGGCGGGGCGATGGGTTCTGCTTGATTACAAGACCGACCGTGACTCAGCGGACATTGCCGAACGCTATCGAGTGCAGATTGACCTTTACGCGCAAGCGGCGGAGGCTCTGCTAAAGATAACCGTCGCGGAAAAATATTTGTACCTGCTAAACGGCGGGCGACTGGTTAAGATGTAGGAGGTTTTAAGATGATTAAAGTTTTGGTGAATGGCGCACTCGGACGCATGGGGCGCACGGTTTGCAATGCGGTTAAGGCTGATTCGGAATTGGAACTCGTCGGGGCGGTTGACGTTATCGCAGGTGAAGTCGAAGGCTTGACGGTTGAGACGAACCTTGACGCCGCGTTGAAGAGATTGACGCCCGATGTTATGGTTGACTTCACGCGCCCGGCTGTCGTCTTTGATAACGTGATGACTGCTCTGGCTAACAAAGTTTCGCCCGTGGTCGGCACAACTGGTCTAAGCGACGACGCTAAGGAAAAGATTCGTGCGCTTGCCGAGGCTAACGACACGCCCGCCTTTATCGCTCCGAACTTTGCATTGGGCGCGGTGCTGATGATGTTGATTTCCCAGACAGTTGCTAAGTATATGCCCGAAGTCGAGATTATCGAACTCCACCACGACAAGAAATTAGACGCGCCATCAGGTACCGCCGAGCTTACAGCTAAGATGATTTCCGAGGTCCGCAAGCCGCACAAGCAAGGACACCCCGAAGAAGTCGAACGACTTGAGCACGTGCGCGGAGCTGAAGTCGACGGTATAAGAATTCACAGCGTGCGCTTGCCTGGCTACGTCGCTCATCAAGAAGTTATCTTCGGCGGATTAGGTCAGACGCTTACCATTCGCCACGACTCGACAGGCAGAGATTCTTTTATGCCGGGCGTCGTACTCGCTTGCAAAAAAGTTCGCGGGCTTAAGGGCTTGACTGTCGGCTTGGACAAGCTCCTATGATACGCCTTGCAATCGACGCGGTATTAGTCGCGCTGTTCGTCGCGGAGCTTAGCTTTAATTACCTGCCAAAGGAGCTTCATGAAATCTTAGGCGTGGCATTGGTGGCGGCAATCCTCGTTCATTTCGCCATAAACTTTAAGCGGCTCCTCGCGCTGACCTACAAAATAACGACGCGGAAATTTTTTGCTATCGAAGTGAACCTAGCCTTAGCACTCTGCACGCTACTAATCTTGCTTACGGGCTTATGTCAATCGAATTACCTTTGCCCCGACCTAGCCGACTCAATACTGCGACGCAACATGACGATTCACAACCTGCACACCTCATCGCCTTACATCATGACAATTTTAATCGGAATGCATATCGGGCTTCATGGACGCGAACTCAAACAAAAGGTTCTAAGGCTATTGAGAGCAGAAGACTTCTTCAAACGGCGGAAAATCGTTTTCGACGCAGTGATTTTTACCGTGGCGGCGTTCGGCGTCGTGGGCTTGTTCTTGAATCGATTCTTCGACCGAATCTTAATGAAGCACGTTTTCGCAACTCCCGCGACCGATTTGCCCGCGCCAATGTTTATCTTCCTGCTCGTCGGTAGCGTTACGTTCTTTGCGGTGGTAACTCACTTCGTCGTTAAGAAGGTCTTCAAGGAATGAAAAAGTTTCCTGCCCCTGTTGCGGGGGTTTCTTTTTTTGCTATAATCGCGGCGGAGATGATTTTATGAAGAACTTGATAATAATCGGCGTTGGCGGCTTTGCCCGCGAAGTGTATTGGCACGCGAAGGACTCCATTGGCTACGGCGTCGACTGGACGATTAAAGGTTTCCTCGACGGCGACATTAAGCTTGCGGCGGCGGAGTATGAACTTTTGCCGGCTGAAGTGCTCGGCGACGTGGACGGCTACCAAATTTGCGCGGACGACGTTTTTACATGTGCGGTTGGCTCTCCTAGGGTTCGGCGGCATCTCGTGGAAAAGATTTCGGCACGCGGCGCAGAGTTCATCAACCTAATCAGCAAGCTCGCGAAGATTATCCCGACGGCTCGGCTCGGACGCGGCGTGATAATTTCTCCTTACGTCGGCATAAGCGACAGGGCGGCGGTTGATGACTTCGCGGCGTTGAATGCTCTGACGATTGTCGGGCACGATGCGACGGTCGGGAAGTTTAGTTGCGTCATGCCGCAAGCCAACATTGCTGGCAAGGCTCGCGTCGGCTCGGAGGTCTTCCTAGGCACAGGAGCAATCATCTTGCCCAAAGCAAAGGTCGAGGACGGGGCGACGGTCGGGGCGGGCTGCGTCGTCTTGAAAAAGGTTCGGGCGGGTACAACTGTCTTTGGCAATCCCGCCGTCGAAATTTAAGGAGGAAAGATTAATGACAGCAGAAGAATTCGTTAAAAGGCTCGCGGAGTTAATGGACACGGACGCCGAATTAAAGTTATCGACAAAGCTCGCGGTCGTGGAGGATTGGGACTCGCTTAGCATGGTGTCGTTCTTCTCGTTCTGCAACTCGACACTCAATCGGCGCCTCGACCCCGAACAGATTAAAGCCGCTCTGACCGTCGAAGACTTATTCAAACTCGCGGAGGGCAAAGCATGACGAACGCAATCTTGCTTGACGATAAAGACAACGTGGCGACTTGTACGGCGGCGGCTAAGGCGGGCGATATGATTCAAGTGCTCGGCGGAGGTTCGGTTCGTTGCGTCGAAGACATTCCCATTTGGCACAAGGTCGCGTTGAAGGACATTGCTAAGGGCGACAAAGTTTTCAAATACGGGGAGATAATCGGCGAGGCAGCGGCGGACATTGCTAAGGGCGCGTGGGTGTCGCACGAAAATATTTTCAGCGTGCCGCGCGATTACGAAAGCGAGATGATTAAATGAACTTCTACGGCTATAAGCGGGCGGACGGTCGGGCTGGCATTCGCAACCACGTCTTGATTCTTCCGACGTGTGCTTGCGGTTCGGAGACGGCTCGGATTGTGGCAAGTCAAGTTCGCGGCGCAGTCAACATAATTTTTAACACGGGCTGTTCAGACGTGGCGGCGAATACTGCGTTGTCGCAAAAAGTCTTAACGGGCTTTGCGTGCAATCCTAACGTCTTCGGCGTCGTGATAATCGGTCTGGGCTGTGAAACGGTTCCTCATGACAAACTACGCGACAAGATTAAGGCGATGACTAGCAAGCCCGTAGTGTCGTTCGGCATTCAAGAGGAGGGCGGCACCCTCAAGACGATAGCAAAGGCGGTTCGTGCGGCTCGTGACTTGTCGGCGACGGCGAGTCTTCAACAAAAAGAATCGTGCGATATATCGGAACTGCTACTGGGCATTGAGTGCGGCGGCTCCGATGCGACGAGTGGCATTGCGTCTAATCCTGCGGTCGGCAAGCTCAGCGATAAGCTCGTTGACCTCGGCGCGTCGACTTTGATGAGCGAGTCAATCGAGTGGATTGGCGGCGAACATGTCCTTGCCAAACGTGCGGCGACGGCTGAACTTCACAACCAGATAATCCAAATTTGCGCAAACTATGAAGCACACCTTAAGGCGGCGGGGCAAGATTGCAGAGCAGGACAGCCGACGCCTGGCAATAAACTCGGCGGATTATCGACTATCGACGAGAAAAGCTTGGGCTGTATTCGCAAGGGCGGCACGCGTCCGATTGTCGAGGTCTTGAATCAGGCGGAGCGACCGACTAAGCGCGGGGCAATCGTCATGGACACGGCTGGCTATGATATATCGTCGGTGACTTCGATGGCGGCGGCGGGTTGCAATGCGATAATCTTCACGACGGGACGAGGCACACCTACAGGCAACGCGATTGTTCCCGTGCTGAAAGTCACTGCCAATGCTCAAACATATTCTTGGATGGAAGACAATATCGACGTGGACTTGAGCGGCATAATCGACGGCGCGTTGACGATTGACGGCGCGGGCGACTTGTTGCTTGATAAAGTTCAAGACGTGTGCAACGGGCGACTGACTAAGGCGGAGGCTTATGGCTTCTCTGATGTCGCCGTTGACCACGTGTGCAGATTCGTTTAGGGGAGACCTTTGATGAGTGTAACTTTTGATTTCAGCGGGAAAAATTTTGTAGTAGTCGGCGCGTCGAGTGGTATTGGTCGTCAAACGGCTTTGGAATTGTCACAGAGCGGCGCGAACGTCTTGGCAATCGGTCGGAACCTTGAACGGCTCGACGAGCTTAAGAGATGTTCGCCGGTAAGTTTAATCAAGCACCCGCCGCGAATCTTTACGGAGCAACTTGACGTTCTCGCGGCGACGGCTGACGATTGGTCGCGGGTCTTGGAGAACTTCACGAGCGTGGTCGGCAGGATTAATGGCGGCGTGTACACGGCTGGCATTTGGGGCTTGACGCCGCTTAACTCCTTCGACGAGAGCCTTGCCCATAAAATTTTCGCAACGAGCTTTTGGGGCGCAGTAAACTTCGTGCAATCGGCGACGCGGAAAAAGTTTTCGGACGGCGGCGGGTCGTTCGTGCTGATGAGTTCGATAGCGGGCGACTTCAGCGGCAAAAGTCTGTTTGCATACTCGGCGGCAAAGGCGGCTGTGCAATCGGCGGTTAAATCGTTCGCGGCGGAAATCATTCGCGGCAAGCACCGGATAAACTCTGTGGCACCCGCGATAGTCAAAACGGAGATGATGACTAACGAACTTTACGCGCCAAGCGAAGAAATCATTTCGCGGCACCTGCTAGGCTTGGGAACGGCTCGCGACGTTGCCGGAATGATTTTATTTTTGCTGAGCGACCGCGCCGCCTGGATTACAGGGCAAAATTTTTTCGTGGACGGCGGTTATATCGTCGGCTCCTATGCTTGAGGTGATTTGATGCTTAGATACATTAGCGGCGGCGAAAGTCACGGCTCGCGATTGGTTTGCATACTGGAAGGACTGCCCGCTGGCGTCAAAGTCTCTAGCGAATTCGTAAATGCGGAGCTTAAACGCCGTCAAAGCGGTTATGGGCGCGGCGGACGCATGAAAATCGAATCCGACCGCGTAAATTTTATTTCTGGCATTCGTTTTGGCGAAACTATCGGCTCTCCGATAACTTTGAGCGTCGAAAATCGCGATTGGCAGAATTGGTCGGATAAAATGAGTCCAGAAGGAAAAATTTCCGGCGAAAAAGTCACAAATGCCCGTCCGGGGCACGCTGACTTGATTGGCGCGGCTAAATTCGCTCGTTCGGACGTTCGCGACATTTTAGAACGCTCAAGTGCTCGCGAAACCACTATGAGAGTCGCCGCGGGCGCATTATGCAAGATTTTCTTAAAAAATTGCGGCGTAAACATCTCCAGCGAAGTTTTAAGCGTCGGCGGCGTCTCTGGCGAACAAAATATTAAAAATCGTATCGATGAAGCAAAATCTTTGGGCGATACCGTCGGCGGCGTCTTTGAAATTAAAATTTCGGGCGTCCCAGCCGGTTTGGGCAGTCATATTCAATGGGACAGGAGGCTTGATGCGAAATTTGCGGCGGCGTTCATGTCAATTCAGGCGATTAAGGCTGTCGAACTCGGCGACGGCTTTTTAAACGCTAAAAAACTCGGTAGCGAAGTCCACGACGAAATTTTTATCAGTGACGGCAAAATTTTCCGCAAAACTAATCGCGCCGGCGGTTTTGAAGGCGGTATGACGAACGGCGAGCCTTTAATTATTCGGGCGGCTATGAAACCTATTCCAACTTTGATGAAACCGTTGCAAACCGTCGACATTGCCACGAAAATTGCTACGACGGCGAGCAAAGAACGTTCTGACACCTGCGCGATATGGGCGGCTTGCGTCGTCGGCGAGGCTATGGCGGCTATCGTCACGGCGGATGCCTTCGTTGACAAATTCGGCGGCGATGCCCTGTGCGATACCCTTGCTAACTTAAAAAATTATCGAGCACGACTTGCAGAGGATTTCGGCTTATGAGAGACAACGTTATATTAACCGGCTTTATGGGCACCGGCAAAACGAGCCTTGGAAAACTTTTGGCGACGCGGCTTGGGCGTCCGTTCGTCGACATTGACAAGAAAATTGAGGACGAAACTAAGCTGTCCATTCCGAAAATCTTTGAACGCTACGGCGAAGAACATTTCCGCGAACTCGAACGCCTCGCCGTCAAAGAACTCAGCGAACGTCGCGGCTTAGTGATTGCGACGGGCGGCGGCACCATTAAAGACGAAGAAAATCTCCGCCTGCTGAAAAGTTCGGGCGTGCTGATTTGCCTGACGACCGAGCCTGAAGAAATTTTCAATCGGACGGCGCGACGCGGTGAACGTCCAGTCCTAGACGGCGGCGGCAATCAACGCCTTGAGACGATTAAACGCCTCCTCGCCGAACGCAAACAATTTTACGACCGCGCAGATTATCAAGTCGATACTACGGAATGGTCGCCGCTCCAAATCATCGACGACATCTGCAAGTACTTGCGCCAGTTCAGAAGTTAAACAAAAAACACCCCCAAAAAAATCGGGGGCTTTTTTTTTGCCCATTTTACAAATTCCGCTATTCCGGAAAACGTAAATCACACCTCCAAAATCACCCCTAATTTTTGTATGTGCCGAAAAACCCTCATAACGGCGCGATACAAATTCCGTTATTCCGGAAAACGTAAATCACACCTCCAAAATCACCCCTAATTTTTGTATGTGCCGAAAAACCCTCATAACGGCGCGATACAAATTCCGTTATTCCGGAAAACGTATTTTGAACCTCCAAATCGCCTTCAAAACCCGTTTCAAGCTCCGAAAATCGTTTCTGAAGCTCCAAAATTATTTTTACGGCTCAAAAACCGTTCAGCACTTTTTTTTCAGCAGATATTTTGTTATACTTGCCGCGAAAGCAAATTTTTAATCAATTTTGGCTTTGTGAGGAAGGATTTTGTTATGGAAAAGGTTTTTGTTGACTTGGGCGCGGCGAGTTATGAAATTTTTATTGGAAAAGACATTATGGACGGCGTAAAGAAGTTTTTAACTGGAAAATCTCTGCTCGTCACCCAGAAAAATATTTTTGACTTGTGCGATGTGAATTTCACTGACGAAATTGCATTTATTCCAGACGGTGAGACTTCAAAAAGTCTTTTCGAGGCAGAAAAACTTTATACGCGGGCGATTGAGGCTGGTCTCGATAGAAAATCAGTAATTATTGCCTTAGGAGGCGGCGTTGTCGGCGATTTGGCAGGATTTGTGGCGGCGACCTTCATGCGCGGCATAAATTTGATTCAAATCCCTACAACACTACTTGCGCAAGTCGATTCAAGCGTTGGCGGCAAAACTGCAGTCAATCACGCGCTAGGCAAGAACTTAATAGGCGCATTTCATCAACCAAAAGCCGTTTTTATCGATTTAAATTTCCTTAAAACGCTTCCTGAACGCGAAATTAAATCTGGACTCGGCGAAATTGTAAAATATGGAGTGATTAGCGACGAAAAATTTTTCAGTTATCTTGAGGACAACGCCGATAAGATTTTGCAACGCGATTTAAATATTTTGGCGCAAATCGTCAAGCATTCATGCGAAATTAAAGCAAAAGTCGTTAGTGCTGACGAAAAAGAATCCGGATTGCGTCGAATTTTAAATTTTGGACACACTTTAGCGCACGCAATCGAAGAACAGACCGGATATAAAAAATTTCGACACGGCGAGGCAGTTGCGATTGGAATTATGGCGGCGGCGTTAATAAGTTGCGAATTAGGCAAAACTTCTGCGGAAAATGTCAATCGGATTGAATCTTTGCTAAAAAAATTCGATATGATGACGAATTGCGCTGGACTTGACGCCGATAAACTTTATTCCGTGACTTTTCGCGATAAAAAAACCGTCGGCGGCGTGGTAAATTGGGTTTTAATGCGTGATTTTGGTTCTGTGGAAGTTTCAAGCGACGTGCCAGAAAATATTATTAAAAAAGTTTTTAGGAGGTTATGCAATGGAAATTAGGATTAAAGATGACTTTGACATAAAAAAAATCGTCGACAGCGGGCAATGTTTCCGTCCAAAAGAGATTTCGACAGGGATTTACCGTTTTATAGTCGGCGAAAACATTTTGCACATAAGCGGCGGCGAAGGGGTTTTTAATGTCGATTGCACGGCGCAAGAATGGGAAAATGTATGGAAAAATTACTTTGATTTGGCTACGAACTACGCTGAAATTCGCCGCGACATAAAAAATTTTGCGATTGGCAAGCCTTACGAGAAAAAATTAATTGACGCGGCGGAATTCGGCAAAGGGATTCGGATTTTGCGTCAAGAGCCGTTTGAGACGTTAATTAGCTTCATAATCAGCCAGAGGAAGAGTATTCCGTCGATTAGGACTTCAGTTGAGCGAATTTGCGAGCGATTTGGGCGGCGTGTCGGCGAAATTTATCTTTTTCCGCATGTCGAAGACTTTACGGACGATTTGACTGGTTTGGGGCTTGCTTATCGGAAAAATTACATTCGCGACGCGTTAGAAAAGGTAAAAATCGGCATGACTGACCTAAAAGAGCTGGAAACTTTTACTGACGGCGAGCTTATCGAGGAATTGAAGCTGATTAACGGCGTTGGCGATAAAATTGCTAATTGCGTGGCGTTATTTGCTTATCATCGGGTAAATCGTGCGCCGGTGGACGTTTGGATTAAGCGTGCGATTGATGAAGACTTTGGCGGCGAGAATATTTTCCTAAATTTCGGCAAAAACGCGGGCATACTGCAACAATACGTCTTTTATCACAAGCGGACGAATAAATAAAATAAAAAGAGCGGGTAATTTCACGTTACTCGCTCTTTTTTTATGTAAATCAATTTTTTTTATTGTTCTTCGGTCGATTCTTCCGTTTTAGGCGTCTCTTCAGTCTTAGGTGCTTCTTCTGGTTCGGCGGCGGGCTGATAACGCCTAAAAGTTGCGCGGGCACCTTCGCGGCGTGCGCGGTTAATGGAAAGGGAAATGCGTTTGCGTTTGAGGTCGATGCGCAAGATTTTAACCTTAACGATGTCGCCGACGGCAACTGCATCTTCCGCGTTCTCAATGCGGTGGTCGCTAAGCTCGCCCATAGGAATTAAACCATCAAATCCCGGCTCAATCTCCATAAACGCGCCGAATTTCGCAAGCTTAACGATTTTGCCCTCGATGAATTCGCCTTCGCGATAATTTTCTGCTCTATCAAGCCAGGGGTCGCGTTGGGTCTGCTTAATGGAAAGAGAAATCCTGCGGGCTTCGGGGTCGACGTTCTTAACGTAAACATCGGTCTCTTCGCCGACTTTGAGCACGTCTGAAGGATGCGCGACGCGTTCCCACGACAAATCCGAGATATGCGCCAATCCGTCGACGCCGCCCACGTCAATAAATGCTCCGTAGTCGACAATGCGCTTGACCGTGCCTTTAAGAATATCTCCTTCGTGCAGTGTGCTGAAAATTTCTTTTTGTTTAAGGTCGCGTTCGCGTTCAAGGAGCTGACGACGGCTGAGGACGAGACGACGTTTATACGATTCAATTTCAATCGGCAACGCCTTAACCGTCTGCCCGACATAAACGCCCAAATCCTTGACGAAGTGCAATTCCATTTGCGACGCCGGAATAAAACCGCGCAATCCGTTTACCGTAGCCGACAAGCCGCCTTTGACAACGCTATTAATGCGTGCGTCGACCGTTTGCAATTCCGTAGCTTCGGGGTCGTCATTGTGAGCCTTAATCGCCCGCAACTCGTCCCAAACGACTTCGGCATCAGCTTTGACCTTCGACAAGACGCCGCCATTTTCGCCGCCGAGACTTTGGATATAAACTTTGATAACGTCGCCCTGCTTAACGACCTCTTCCGCCGAGTCGGGTTCGGGCAATGCCAATTCTTTCTTCGGAATGGCAATTTCCTGCTTATAACCGATGTCGACGTAAGCCTCGTCGCGATTGACCAAAACGACTGTGCCTTCCACTACCATGCCCGGCTGAAGGTCTTTTAAACTCTCCGACTCGTCAAGCCAATTACCCATCTCTTCGTTCTTCAAATCCTCTGACACTTTTTATAAACCTCCCCGATAATCCAGTCCGGCGTTGAGGCTCCGGCTGTTATACCAACTGTGTTGGCTTTGTCTAACCAGTCAGGCGATAACTCCTGCGCTGTTTCTATGTGGTAAGTCCGGCATTTCTCTTCGCAAAGCTTAGCAAGCCGCGTAGTATTTGCGCTGTTGCGTCCGCCGATTACCAGCATGACATCAACCTTGCTTGCCAACTCCAGAGCCGCCGATTGTCTTTGTTCCGTTGCTGTGCAGATAGTTCTTAGGATTCTTATATCGTGTGACTTACTAAGCAGGTGCGCTACCATTTTAACAAAGTTCTCGCCGCTCACGGTTGTTTGAGAAACTATTCCGAGCTTGGGGCAGGGCGCGAAGTGTTTAGCGTCCTCTTCCGTCTCCAGAATAACTGCTCGCTTGTCCGACCACTCGAAGATACTTTTAACTTCGGGATGATTCCTCTCGCCGATAATTATGACTTGCCGACCGTCTTCCAAGAGTTCCTTGGCGGATAGTTGCGCCTTCTTTACGTGTGGACAAGTCGCGTCGACGATTGTCAATCCCTTTGCTTTAGCGTCCTTGTAAACTTGTGGTCCTACGCCGTGTGAGCGAATTATTATCGTGCCCTCCTTCATCGCCGTCAAATCTTCGACCGAGCCAACGCCTTCGGCTTTCAGTCGCTCTACCATCTGCGGATTATGGATTATCGGTCCCAACGTGCAACTCTTTCCATCCGCGTGTTCCCTAGCAATTTTTATCGCCCGCTTGACGCCGTAACAAAATCCCAAATACTCCGACAAGATTACTTCCATTATCTACCACCTGTCTGATTGACCCCGGCAAATGTAAATCCTCAACCTGCCGATAATCGATAGTTAATTTATCATTGTCTTTAAATATTGGCAATACCTTTGAGAAATTTTTTTCAAAGTTTTAAATCACGTCGCCTTTAAGTAGCCATGTTTGCGCCTGAGTGATTCGCACGTTGACGCGGTCTCCTGCCCGCTCGCTACCGTGAGCAAAGAGAATCAATTTGTTTGAACGCGTCCGCCCCGTGAAGATTTTATCGTCAGTCTTGCTCGCGCCCTCGACTAAGACTTCAACGACCGAATCAATCATTGCACGGTTCTTAGCTAAGCTGATAGCGTTTTGGACTGTCATCAGCTCGTTAAGGCGGCGGTGCTTAGTCTCGTCGTCAATCTGATTCGCGAACGTGGCGGCGGGCGTCCCACTACGTCTGGAATAAATGAACGTAAACGCCGCGTCGAACTCAACCGCCCGGATAAAGTTGAGCGTCTCTTGAAAGTCCTCTTCCGTCTCGCCAGGGAAGCCAACAATTAAATCAGTCGTCAAGCTCACGTTCGGGATTGCGGCACGAATCTTTTCCACGAGCCTAAGATAACCTTCGACACTGTAAACGCGATTCATGCGCCGCAAGATTTTGTCTGAGCCGTATTGAACTGGCAGATGAATATGTTCGCAGATATGTTCGCCGCCCGCGATAGCCGCTATGAGTTCGTCCGATAAATCTTTCGGGTGACTGGTCATGAAACGCAACCGTTCAACACCCGCGACCTTATCGACAGCCGCCAACAACTCGGCGAAGGTCATGCCGCCCGCGTAGGAGTTCACGTTCTGCCCAAGCAAAGTTATCTCCTTGAAACCTTCGGCGACTGCTTGCTTGACCTCCGCGATAATCTCATTTGGCTTGCGGGAACGCTCACGACCTCTGACATAGGGAACGATGCAATAGGTGCAGAAATTGTTGCAGCCGTACATAATCGGAACGAACGTCGAGACTTGCCCGCCGCGTAGAGGATAAACTTCGCTGGGAATATCTCCACTGACGTTTGAAGTATCGACGACGTGTTTGCGTTCGAGTTCAATGCTTTGTACGACGCGGGCGACTTCCGAGCTTTGCCCCGTGCCCAAGACGAAATCAACATGCGGAGCACGCTTTAAAAGGTCGGCTCCTTCCTTCTGCGCCATGCAACCCGTTACGCCGAGAATCAACGCGGGCTTTTGTCGCTTGAGAGTTTTGAACCTGCCGATTTGCCCGAAGACTTTATCCTCCGCCGTGGCACGCACGCAACAGGTATTAATCAGAATCAAGTCCGCCGCGTCAAGGTCGTCCGTCAAGCTATAGCCGATTTGCCTTAGAAGTCCCGCCATGCGCTCGGAGTCGGCGACGTTCATCTGGCAACCGTAAGTTATGATTTTAAGTTTCTTATCCATGCCGCGCATTATTCCACACATACAAAAAAAATCCCGCCGCATTGTCGACGAGACTAAAAATTTTTTCCGCTTAGCCTTGGCTGACGTAACTGCGCTTGAACGCTGGAATGGTCGCCCAATCAATTTCATTGGCGTCAATGCGATTTTGCAGACCGTAAGCCGCCGCAATGCCCGCCGCCTCTCCAATGCTAATGCACGTGGGCTGAATCCTCATCGACGCCTGCAGGATAAAGCTTGCGCTGATACACCGACCCGCGACGATGAGATTAGAAATTTTATCCGTGACGAGGGCGCGATAGGGAATTTCATAAAAGCCGCCCGCCGGAAGTTTTTCCGAGACCTTCTCGCCGTGCGCGTCGATAAACCACGCTGTGCGACAGACGGCATCAGGGAAGCGGCTTTGGTTGTGATAGTCGTCCTCGACCATGTAATACTTGCCTTTAATGCGCCACGACTCGCGGGCACCGAGCATGACGGCTTCCCGGCTGATAAAAGCCTTCTCGAAGCCGGGCAAGTGCTTGACAAGGTAGCGGGCAATATTTCTCATCATCTTGCGTCCGAAGGTAACTGCCTTGCTGTAGCTGACGGGGTCGGTCGCGCTGAACTTAACGGGGATTTCCGGACAGTTCATGCTCATCACGCCGTTCTTGCCGATGATTGTATAGGCTTGCATGTACTCCGCCTCGTCTTGAGTGAGTTCGCCGCTTTCGACGCCGCGAGCCATGAACTCTTCCAACTTATAACGTTGCTTGCGGTGCATTGCCTCGGCTATCTCGAAGTACGGGAGCTTCGACTTGCACCAGTCCTCTTTGAGTTCAATCGCCACGTATTGATAAAGGCGTTCGGTGTCAATGCCGCCCATCTCAAAGCGGAAACTCAGCGGCTGATTGTTGCCGGTCTTCTCGTAGCCGCGTTCATAGTCGACGCCCACATTGCGAGCAAGATAAGCGTCGCCCGTCGCGTCAATGAAAGTTTTAGCCTTAACCGCCGCAAGCCCCGCGATTGTCTGGACGATTGCCGCCGTGATTTCATTGCCGCTCTTGAGTGCGTCGACCAAGACAGCTTGATAAAGAATGTTGACGCCCGCCTCGGCGCACATCTCATCATGAATTAAAGCTAAGGTTTCGGGATTGTGCCACGTCTGACCCGTGACGCCGTCGAAAGGTTCAATGCCATAGCCGCGAAGACGTTCTTTGACTTCGGCAAGATAAGGCGTGTCGGAGTCGGGGGCGTGCGTGTCCATGAAGGGATAGACGCAACCGAGGACGCCCAATCCGCCCAGAGCAATGCCGCGTTCAATCAGACCGACGCTGACGCCGTTGCGAGCCGCATTTACCGCCGCCGCCGTGCCAGCCGGTCCTCCGCCGCAAATGCACACGTCCACCGAGCCGAGCACTGGAATTTTTTTATCAGCGTATTTAATCGTATCGCCCGAAATATTTTCCGCCGCGTCGACGTGACTTGAGCCGCCGCTAAGGACGACGCCCGCCGCCGTCACGCCCGCCAACTTAAATAGGTCTCGCCGTGAAATCGGAATGGAAAAACTTCTTCCCATAAATCATCACCTCGCGCCGATTATAACAAAAAAATCCTCCGCGTCATTGCAGAGGATAAAACTTCTTAAGCCGTGAAGAATTCCCAATGGTAGCCGCCAGCCGTTTTTGCTCGCCCGTAGAGAACATGACTTATTGCGGCAGTAGAGATATTAAATTGAGTGGACGCTTTGACTAAGGTTTGAAAGACTTCTTGCGTCTCAACGCAACGAATCAATTTTGGTGAAACAGGTTCCTTTTCTTCGGAAGAATGATGAGGCGGCTGACCGTCGACGTATTGCCAATGAAATCCGCCGCAAATGTTATTAACACCGCTTAATACAGCTGATATGTTAGGGCGTTTCAAGTTATAAAATTCAGCGGCGGCTTTTATGCTTGGAAAGGTTTCGCCAGTCTCGATGCAGAGAACTTTTCGACAACGCTTTTCATAAGTCGAAGGCTTCCAACCCTGCCCGATATGAGATTGGCGGATTTTTTCGCTGTGTTCAGGCGTATGCTTCCTGCCAGTCATGGCTTTACGTTGTTTTTCTTTAGATTCTTCTGTACGTTGCCGCCCTTCGGGCATTTGGCGAATTCTTTCTAGAGCCGCCTCCTCGTCCTCGTCAGCGTAAATCCAATGATAGCCGCCCGCCGTCCGTCCTTTGCCCTTGAGCAACACACCAAGATTAGAGGCGAGAACGTTGCACCATTTAGCGGCGGCAGTAATACTTTCAAATACCTCGCCAGTCTCAACGCATTTGACTTGACGGCTTATCTCGGGGCGTTTCTTTCCCGTTTGAAATTTACGCATCTTTTCGCGAGCCTCATCGGATATGCCGTGACCTTCAGACCTTATGTTGTATTCGGGCTGTAGCTCGTTCATGTAAGCCGTTTCTTTTTTGTCGAGTTCATTAGCGGCGCACTCTTCGAGGATTTCAAACTTGAAAGCGTCCAATCCGTATTGTTCAAAATCCGCCAGCATTTGATTGGACGGCTTGCGTCTATGCTGAGAAAATCGCCGCTTGATGTCGATACTCTGCCCGATGTACCTTTTGCTGTTCGCTAGGCAGGTAATCATGTAAATGCCGATAATCTTCTTAGCCATGCCCTTTATCCTCTGAATTATAATTTATTACGTGGTGTAGTCCGCGTTGAGCTTGACGCTCGCATAATTGGTATCACAAGACCAAACCGTTGCCGAGTCATTTCCGAGATTTAAATCAATATCGATGGTAACGTCATGCGCCGCCAAAACTTTTTTCATTGCCTCAACGTCGAATTTTACGCCGCAACCTTGAGCATAGGTTAGAATGTCGCCGAATTTGATAGAAATTTTTTCTGGAACGAGTTTAACGCCCGAATAGCCGACTGCACAAATAGTCCGTCCCCAATTTGGATCTTGACCAAATAACGCTGTTTTCACTAGGAAAGAATTGGCAACGCTCATTCCGACCTTTTTAGCGTCCGCGAAACTTTCCGCGCCCGTTACGTTAATCGTAAGGAACTTAGACGCGCCCTCGCCATCAGCGGCAATGCGTTTGGCAAGCTCAATGCAAATCGTCTTCAGCGTCTCGTAGAATGTCTGGTAGTCCGCGCTCTTGTCGACGATTTTTTTATTGCCCGCCGCGCCATTCGCCAAGACGACGACTGAATCATTGGTGCTCATGTCGCCATCAACCGTCATGCAATTAAAGCTAACCTCTGTAGCGTCGCGCAAAGCCTCCTGTAAAAGTTTCTGGTCAATGTCGGCGTCGGTGGTGATAAAGCAAAGCATCGTCGCCATATCGGGTCGAATCATGCCCGAACCTTTAGCGATTGCTCCGAAACGAACTTCCACGCCGCCAATCGTAACTTCAGTCGCGCACGCCTTAGAGTAGGTGTCCGTCGTGATGATTGCGTTGCCGGCATTAACGGAGCCTTCGCGGGACAGATTCTTAACGGCGTCTTTAATGCCAGAAGTCATCTTGTCCATTGGGATATTGGAGCCGATAAGCCCCGTGGACGCGACGATAACATCATCTTGACGGCAGCTGAGTTCGTTTGCGGTAATGGTCGCCATTGCCTCGGCGTCGCGGATTCCCTGTTCGCCCGTGCAAGCATTAGCACAACCCGCATTGGCAACGACCGCATGAGCCGTGCCCGTGCCGACGACGATTTTGCTTAAATGAACCGGAGCTGCCGCAACTAAATTTTTCGTGAAGACACCCGCAACCGCCGCTTCCTTTTGCGTGTAGATAACAGCCACGTCGAGATTGCCATTCTTCTTGATACCTGCGCGAACACCCGCCGCCGTGAAACCTTGAGGATAACAGACGCCCGCCGCCTTGTGTTTATCGCTGAACATATTTTTGCCGTTACTGAAAACTTACAAATCTTTCGCTTAAGTTTCATTCCTGCTTCAACGAATCCGCTTTTGCCGTCATTGCTGACAGGCTACTAACGTTTGCTGTAACTCTCCACAGGCGTAAATTCCCCGCTAACGAACGGGTACATATTGCAAGCGTCTTTTAGGTGACTGACTTGCAATACCAGCAACATTTTGTCCTTTCATGATATTTAGCAAAAAGTCTTACTGTCCAATGTGCAAATTGTCATTGCTTGGTTCTCGCTCGATTTACACGGGGTCACGGTGGCAGTTCCCGTTCTCGTCAACTTAATTGACCGCAGCGACATCTTATGAACTACTACTTGAAGCACCGACCTTGCCACCTGACAAGGCTTTTAATCCTATCACCTTCTTTTTATAACTTTTCTTCAGCTGTTAAAAGCCTCCTTAGGGATAGAGTGGTACAACGTCTAGGGCAACGCCTTCATAGAAGCCCGCCGCTATGTTGAAGTTCTGGACGGCTTGCCCCGCCGCGCCCTTAACTAGGTTGTCAATCGCGGAGAGAATTATAACACGTTGCGTCCGCTCGTCAATGTGCCAGCCTAGGTCGCAGTAATTGGAGCCGCGAACGAATTTAGTTTCGGGGTATGCGCCGCGTCCGAGCAGTCGGATAAACTTTTCTGCGCCGAACATCTTCTGAAACGCGGCGTCAATCATCTCCGCTGAAACGTTCTCTTTAATCTGAGCGTAGCACGTCGCCAGAATTCCGCGGGACATTGGCACTAAGTGCGGCGTGAAGTTAATGATAGTCTCCTCTCCGCTTAGGTCTTTAAGAGCCTGTTCAATCTCTGGCGTGTGACGATGATGAGCCACGTTATAAGCCTTGAAGTTGTCGTAGAGTTCGGGGAAGTGATTGCCGAGCTTAAGACCTCTACCCGCGCCCGAAACGCCCGACGCCGCGTCCACGATGATTGAGTTGCTGTCGATTAGATGATGCTTGACCAGAGGAGCCAGCGCGAGGATTGAAGCCGTCGTGAAACAGCCAGCATTGCCGATAATCTTTGCGTCGCGGATTTCGTTGCGGTAAATCTCCGCCAGCCCGTAAACCCTCTTAGCGTCTTTGTGCTTGTGCGGCACGTTGTACCATGCCTCGTAAATGTCGGTGTCGCTGAACCGATAATCCGCGCCCAGGTCGATAATCCTGATGGGCAACGCCTCAAGCTTTAATCCAACGTCCATTGCGTGTCCGTGCGGCAGGGCTATAAAGATGAAGTCGCTGTCCTTGCCGATTGCCTCAATGTCCGCGAGTGATTCTAACGTCAAATCGCATATGCCGCGAAGGTGCGGATACAGTTCCGAGATTTTCTTGCCCGTATGACTTTCGGACGTTATGTGCGCCAGTTGCGTTTGCGGGTGCCGATTGAGTATCGCAAGCAACTCCGCCCCCGCGTAGCCCGTCGCCCCGATTACACTTACCTTAACCAATTACTTTGCCTCCCCAAGATTATTTTTTCTTCATAACGGTTGAAACTGCATAGCCTGCGCAACAACCAATTAAAATTAGAAATTCACGAAATGCGATTGATTGATAGTCGATTTTCGTAACTCTAGGATTAAAATCTTCCGGTACTTCAAATATCGTGGCGTGTGACGTTTTAAAAACTATCTCTGGGTTGCTTGGCTTTACGAGATTATACGGAACATAGAAGAGACACATTACGAGACTAACGACGCAGAAAATTAAAGCCCAGAAATTCTTTTGATTAGCAAAGCTTGAAAAGCACGCCATGAACGAAATTTGACGATTTTTGTTGTACTGATACCTCAAAAATACTGCAATGATTCCAATCGCCAACGTTACAGTAAAAATGAGCTGATAAAATTCATTTCGACGAGCCTCTTCCTCTTTGAGTCGTCGTTGTTCAGCTTTTTGTCTTCTCTGCTCAGCCTCCTGAGACCACGTTAAGTCACTCCATTTCATGCAAAGAATCTGATTGTTCGTTGCGTGGAAATAGTCATCTATTAAAGTTGCCGAGGCGGGCGACGAAATCATCACTGTGCAGAGCATGACAATCAGCGCGATAAATTTTTTCATGACAAAAGCCTCCTTAAGAATTCCGTTCGAGCCAATCAAAAGCCCGTTCCTTGCTCAGCCAATAATCGCTAATCCAAACGTAAAAGCTTTCGTCCTCGGTGATGTTGTACAGTTCATGGCGACCAGTGCTTTCCAATTCGCCCGCAACCTCATCGCCGTGCCTCAATCGAAATGGCAAGCCGGAAACCTCGCCGCAAGTGTAGTGTCCGCTGTCCGTCTTGATGATAATCTTGTTCGAGCGTTCGCCATAAAACACGACGATACCTTTAGCCGCCGACGCCGAAGACGTAATCATCACGGCGCATAGCACGACGACTAGCGCGATAAATTTTTTCATGCCAAGCCCTCCTCAATGGCGGCGTAGGTGTTCGGTGCTGTTCATCAGTTCAACTGTAAATTCCCCGTCGTCGACGCGCAAAATGTTTAACGCCATGTTGAATTGCCCAATCGCCCACATTTTGTGAATCGGCATATCCAAAGCCGCACCGAGTATCAATCGAATTGCCGCGCCGTGTGAAACAACTACAACGTTCTGATTTTCGTGATTCGCGATGATTTCCCGAATTCCAATCATCACACGGGCTTGACACTCCAAAAAAGTTTCTCCGTGCGGCGGATGGCATCTTTCCGGGTCTGTGAAGAACTTTCCGAAGGCTTTAGGCGATTCCATTGCCAATTCGCTTATCTCGCGCCCTTCCCAGTCGCCAAAATTCGTTTCGCGCAGCTCCGGCATCAATTTTACGCCCAGATTGAATCTTTCCGCTATAACTCCCGCCGTCTCGATTGCCCGCGACAAATCACTAGAATAAATCGCGTCGATGTGCTGGAAAGGCGGGTGGTCAGCCAAAGTTATCGCTTGATGATAGCCTTCGGGCGATAAATGAATGTTCGAGTTGCCCTGCAAGCGATTTTGTTTATTCCATTCCGTCTCGCCGTGCCTGATTAAAAAAATCCTCAACATATTATCCGCTCCTCGACGTTTTGAACTAAGATAGCAAAAAAATTTTCTAAAAGCAACCGTGAAAATCGCTTGCGGGTATGTTATCATGTGCAAGAATCATTTTGCATAGGAGAATTGATATGGAAACGATTTTGGAACTCACGACCGCTGAAAAAAATATTTTGGAAAGCGTTTATGGGCGTCAAATGGAGATCGTCGGCTATAATCCTCGCAAACTCGAAGCGATTAAGGATTTGGACGCCCAAGAAAAGAAATTCTTCACGGAAAAGAACTTTGTGTCGCCGCATTTCTTCGTTCAGACGCTTTATAAGGTTCGCGGCACCGTCAGCCCGATGAAATTTAATATGGCGGTTGCTCGGTTAATGAATCACAACGAAAACCTTCGCGCAAACTTCTGCAACGTCGGCACGCGCACGATTAAAGTTATCCGCGCCGCCACGACCGTTAAACCCGAAGTCATCTTCCGAAATCTTACTCAATCAGACGCCGATGAGCTTGATGACGAGTTCAGAAAGATTTTGGAAGCCGATATGCGCCGAGATTGCGACTTTAGGCACGACCCGTTGATTAGATTCGCGGTTTACAAGACGAGTCCGAGTGAATTCGCCGTGCTCGTGACTTTTCCTCAATTAATCGCCGAGAATTTCGTTGCCGAGAAGTTTTTTTCCGATGTCTTGGAAATTACAGACGAATTCAAGACGGAGAAGCCTCAAGACGACTTGCCGCCGAAGAATCAGGACGCAATCCGCGATTATTGGGCTAAAGTCCTCGACAAAGCTCCGCCGCCCGATAGATTGCCCTATGAACGCGACGGATTGGGCGCATATCGTCAAAGGGCTTTGCATATGAATATTCCCGCCGATATTCTCTCCGATTTGCGCTGGCACGCTCAATCAAACCGCGTCATGCTCACTGCGATTTTGCAAAGTGCGTGGGGTTTCATGTTGCAACACGTCAACGGGCGCAATGATTCCCTTTTCTGCCAAATTATTTCTGCTGGCGGCTCGTCACTCAATGTCATTCCCGTTCGCCTAACCAGTAGCAACAATTTGACCGTTGAACAAATCGTTCGCGGGCAATTTCGGCAACTCGTCATCTCTCAACCGTATAGTTGCGTCGATTGGACAACTCTTGAGGGCTTGACTGGCAGAAAATACTTTGGGCACTTCCTCAGCTTTAAAGAATTTCAATCTAGCGAACTTAATTACGTCGAGACGCCCGCCACGTCGCAAGGCAAAATCATTTCCCGTAACTCTTGGGACGCGCAAGGCATGAAGTTAGGCGTTTACTTCCGCTACTCCGAAAAAAATTTGTCGATTACATTCCTTTACGACGAGCGGCACTTCATGAAGTCGGGCGTTGAACGTCTTTGCTCAATTTATGAAGCCGTCCTTAAGCAAGTGCTCACGGATTGGAATGCAAAGTATCCCGTGTTCCGTGAAAGCCTCGCCAAACGAATTCAAATCCTTTCTGACGTTCAAAAGCCTACCGACGAGCGCAAAAGGATTCGCGACTTCCTATCACAGCTACCAATTTTGCAAGGACGCTACGAAGGGACAATCGGACTGTTCGAGGGCAATGCTGAACTTATCACGCGCTACGAGGGCGATAGGATTTCCGGCGACATGCTCAAGGAAGATTTTATCTTCGTGGTGGCTGGCAAGCTCGTTCGCAACGTGGATACTGGCGACGGCTGGTATAATCCGCTTGATGTCGTCGGGAAAAATTCTTTCGTCAATCCCGCAAACCTTCTGGACAAGCAACGGCTCACACTTTCCGCCGAAGTCTTAACCGAACAAGTCGACCTGCTACTGATTCCGCGTGACGTGCTGATTGAGGCGATTCGCAAAAATACCGAGGTCGCGGCGGCTGTGATGAATTTCGCCCTGCAACAAATGGAACGTTATCAATCTCTCTGGCTCCAATCGTAAAATTATCATTTATGAGAATTTGCCCTTCAGAACTTCAAAACGCCTTTCGAGGCGATTTTTTTGCCCATTTTACAAAATCCAATATATTGGAAAACGTAAATCGAACTTCCAAATCACCACTGATTTTTGTACAGGTCGAAAAGTCCGCATAATGGCGCGATACAAAATCCAGTATTTTGGATTTCGTAATTTGCGCCTCAAAATCGCCTTCAAAACCCGTTTCAAAGCTCCAAAAGCAGTTTCGAGACTCCAAAATCACTTTCACAGCTTCAAAATAAGTTTCGAGGCTTCAAAAATACAATCGGCGTGGATTTTTTGATTTGACAAGGAAAATTTTTCTGTTAAGATTCGTTTTGAGGTGATTTTATGGGCGAGATGGAAGTTGGAGAGTATTTTGTCGAATGGGACGATAACAAAGCCGCGATTAACAAGAAAAAGCATAAAGTGACGTTTGAAATGGCAGCATTGGTATTTTTAGACAAAAATTTGATTGATGACTATGACGAAGAGCACAGTGACGACGAAGAACGAATTAAAGTTATAGGTAAGGTTGCAAAAATTTTAGTTGTCATTTATACAGAGCGTGGAGAAAAATATCGGCTCATTTCAGCTCGATTGGCAAATAAAAGAGAGGAGGATAGATATTATGGGCAGTTTGGTTATTAAACGCGGAATGAAACTCGAATTTACGCCTGAACAACTCGAAGAGATTAAAATTTGGGAACAAATGACTGATGATGAAATTGATTACAGCGACATTCCACCGCTTACAGATGAAGAATTAGCCAAAATGAAACCTGCGCGGCTCCGTAGACAAAAAAATAAGCTCGCAAGCTAAAAAAATAAATCCCTAGCTACTCGGCGGGGATTTTTTTGTTGCATTGACGATTTAAAGCAAGTGCGCTAAACTTTTGCGCGAAAAATCTAACGAGGTGATTAATTTGAAGTATGAAGCGGTAATCGGTCTTGAAATTCATAGCGAATTGAAGACGAACACGAAAATTTTCTGCGGATGTGCTACGACATTCGGCGCGGAACAGAATACGCACGTTTGCCCTGTGTGTTTAGGGCTTCCAGGCGTCTTGCCGACCATAAATCGCCGCGTCGTCGAGTTCGCAATCAAAGCCGGGCTTGCTACCAACTGCAAAATCAACAAATACAGCAAATTCGACCGCAAAAACTATTATTATCCCGATTTGCCTAAGAATTGGCAGACCTCCCAATACGATTTGCCGATTGCATACGCTGGACACGTCGAAATTGACGTTGACGGCACAAAAAAGACCGTTCGACTTACAAGAATTCACATGGAAGAGGACGCCGGCAAGCTTGTACACTCCGGAACCACGATTAAAGACTCCGCAAGCTCAAATGTTGATTATAATCGGACGGGCGTACCGCTGATTGAGATTGTCAGCGAACCAGATATGCATTCAGCCGCCGAAGCCCGCGCTTATATGGAAAAAATCAAGTCGATTCTCGAATATATCGACGTGAGCAACTGCCGCATGGAGGAAGGCAACCTCCGCGCCGATATTAACGTTTCCTTGCGCCCGATTGGCAGTGATAAGCTCGGCACGCGAACTGAAATGAAAAATATCAACTCGTTTAAGGCACTCGAAGACGCGATTAACTACGAAATCGAACGGCAAGCGGAAGTTTTGGACGACGGCGGGCAAATTATTCAAGAGACGCGCACTTGGAACCCAGAAAAGGGCATAACTCAATCAATGCGAAGTAAAGAGGACGCCCACGACTACAGATACATGCCCGAACCCGACTTGCCGCCGATTGTGACGACTGATGAGGAGATTGAAGCCTTTAGAAAGTCTCTTCCGGAACTGCCTGACGCCCGCCGCGCCCGTTTGATTAAAGATTTCGGGCTAAGCGACTACGACGCGGGCATAATCACGAGTTCGCGGGCTATGGCGGAGTATTTTGACGCCGTGATTGCTAATGGAGCCGATGCTAAGGCTGCTGCTAATTGGATTATGGGCGACCTGTCCAAAAATCTGAACGCGGAAGGCTTGACGATTGAAAATTCGCCTGTCGACGCCAAACGCCTCGCCGAGATGATTAAACTGATTGCCAACGGCACTATCAGCGGCAAAATCGCTAAAACGGTATTTGTTGAGATGTGGAAGTCGCCCGACTCGCCCGAAAAAATCGTTAAGGATAAAGGTTTGGTGCAAATAACCGACACTGGCGCGATTGAAGGCGTTATCGACGAAGTTATTGCCAAAAATCCTAAGGCTGTCGAAGAATATCGCGGCGGCAAGAAAAAAGCTATCGGCGCACTCGTCGGACAAGTTATGAAGTTCACACGCGGCAAGGCGAATCCTCAGCTTGTAAATCAGTTGCTCGCTAAGAAATTGGACGCTTAATCATGGCGAACGAAAATTTTATCATCGTCGACCACATCAACGGCTATCTCATGCCAAATGCCCCCGATATTTACGTTATGAAACGCTCCTCGCCGTTTTTTAAGGTTCCGGAAATGAGTGCGGGAAGTCGTCCGACTGATGGCGGAAATTTTTTATTTACACGCGCTGAAATGGAAGATTTTATAAAAAGAGAGCCGCTTGCCGAAAGATTTATTCGTAAATGTATAAGCGGCAAGGATTTCATTAATAATACTCCGCGATATTGTTTGTATTTGGCAGATTGTCAGCCCAATGAATTGCGTAAAATGCCTCTGGTTTATGAGCGCGTTAAAAATGTCCGCGAATTACGCTTGAAAAGCAAATCCAAGCAAACTCAACGCGACGCCGATAAGCCAATGCTGTTTCAAAGATTCGTTCAGTCGTCTGCAAACTACATTTTTATTCCGCAAGTCAGTTCCGAACGTCGAAAATATATTCCAATGGGCTTTATGCCGCCTGAAATGGTTTGTTTAGACCCAAATTTAATGATTCCGAACGCAAATTTATTTCACTTCGGAGTGCTTACAAGTTCGGTTCATATGGCATGGGTGCGAATGGTCGCGGGCAGATTGAAGAGCGATTACAGATATTCGGCGACGATATGTTATAATCCGTTCCCGTGGCCGCTATTCTACACCGACGAGCAACAAAAAAGGATAGAGGCGACCGCGCAAGCGATTTTGGACGCGAGAGCCAACTATCCGAACGCAACTTACGCCGATTTGTACGACGAAGTATCAATGCCGGCAGATTTAAGGAAGGCGCACACTGAAAACGACCGCGAAGTCATGAAGGCGTATCGTTTTCGGGAGGATATACCGGAGCTAGCAATGCAAATCGTCTTGTTGAACAGTTATCAGACGTTGCACGAGGAATTTGACTTGGAAGACGACGAATAATCCTTGCAAGCCTGGAAAAAGTTACTCGCCGCCTTCGGACAGCCTGCAAAGTGAATGTGCAGATACGAGGCGACGATATTTTTTTTGACCGCGCCGGCGAAATACTCTTTACCGGTTCTCAAGCGTCGACAGCGGAAAATATTGGTGTCAGAGGTCTGGGCGGTGGAAAAATGGAACTCGTGAGCGCGAAGAGTATCGCCCGCCTTGCCGATAATGCAATCAGATAAAATTTCCGCCTCGACGTAGCCGACAGTCTGCAAACGATTGGTCATAGTCGCCGCGCCGTCAAGAATTCCGCACATCTCGAAGGAATTGCCGTTAAAGTCAATCAGACGGTTCATCAAATACATAAAGCCGCCGCATTCCGCGAAAATGGGCAAACCAGCTTCCGCAGCGATGAAAATTTCATTGCGGAGGCTTTTATTTTGTTCAAGACGCGCCGCGAACATCTCAGGGAAGCCGCCGCCGATAATCAGACCGTCGACTTGGGGCAAATGTTCATCATTCAGGGGGCTGAAGTAAATAATTTCCGCTCCGAGCCTCTCAAGCTCACGAAGGCTTGCGCCGTAGTAGAAATTGAACGCCTCATCACGAGCGACGGCGATTTTTAGGTAGGGACTAGGGACTAGGGACTGGGGACTAGTGTTTTGGAGGGGCGGAGCACTTCGGGCAAGGTTAATCAGGGCGTCAAGGTCGATTTGAGCCTCGACAGCCGCGCAGACCTTATTAATCACGTCGACGGAATGATTTTCAGCCGTAGGAACCAAACCTAGATGACGTTCGGGCAAAAAAAAGTCGTCGTTGCGATTGATTGCGCCGAAACATTTAATTCCGAGCGCGTCGAGTGCATCGACGATAATTTTTTTATGCGAATCCGAGCCGATACGATTAAGAATCACGCCCGCGAGGTTAATTTCCCTGTCGAAGTCTCTAAAACCCAATGCGACCGCCGCCGCAGAAGTTCCCATGCTTTTTGCGTCGATAATCAGGACGATTGGCGCGTTCAGAAGCTTAGAAATCTCTGCCGTGGAAGAAATGCCGCCTTGCCCGCCGTCATAAAGTCCCATGACGCCTTCGACGATTGAAATTGCGCCTTGAGCAGTCTCAGCGAAAAATTTTTTAAGTTTATCCTTCCCGACGAGCCAACTATCGAGATTGTGGGAGATTTTACCGCTTGCGAGTTCATGCCAGCCCGTATCGATATAATCAGGACCGATTTTGTACGCCTGAACGTTTAAGCCGCGATTTTTCAGAGCCGCGAGCAATCCGACGGTTAAAGTTGTCTTGCCAGAGCCGCTTTGCGTTGCCGCGATGATTATTCTTGGAAAATTCTTTTGCATGTCAAATCCTTTACGAAACTAGAAATGCGCAGGCATTTCGTACGAACGCGGGAATAATGCCCGAATCATTGATGATTCAATCGCGACCACTGGATGCAACGTCACGTTGCCCGCGATGATTATTCGGGGGAAATCAGTCTGCATCTTCATCAGTCCGTTCAATTTTCATGATAACGGGGCGCAAACCGTCATTGCACGAGCAAATTGCAACGCCTTTATGTTTTTCGTCAATCCAGTCGCCGTAATACCAACCGTCAGCCCCGTGCGCCAGTGCGAAGACGTATTGATAAACGGCTTTCCAAGCTTCGTCGCAAAAACCTTCGGGCTTAGCCCACGACGCGTAAAAAGTTTGTCCTTCCCTCATCAGCGGGCACGTTGACAGGTTCGGCACGCCGTATTCAGCCGCCAAATCTTTCTGCAACGTCGTTTTAAGGATTGTAATCTTGCATTTCTTCATCATGATAATTTACCTCCCGTTAAGACCGCGTGAACTGTCCAAAATATAAAGAATAGCATTGAGAGCCGCGACCGCGATTGACGAGCCGCCTTTACTGCCCGCGACCGTGATAAACGGCACGTCTTGCGCGGCGAGTTGAGCTTTAGACTCAGCGGCACCGACAAAACCGACCGGCACACCGATTATCACAGCAGGGCGGATATTTTCTTCACGCACGAGCCGCAAGACTTCAAAGAGTGCAGTTGGGGCATTGCCAATCGCGACAATCTGTCCGTCCAGTTGCTTACCAAAAATCCTCATCGCCGCCATCGAACGAGTAATGCCCTCCGCCTTAGCGCGTTCGATAACGTCATCATCAGCGACCTTGCAAAAGATTTCGCCGCCAAACTTTGTGAGCGTCCGAAGGCTTATCCCGCGCTTGACCATCTCAACATCAGTAAAGACGTTCGCCCCGCGCTTGAGAGCCTCCTTAGTCGCCTCGACTGCTTGCGGGTGAATTCGGATTATCGGTGCGTAGCCCACGTCGCCCGACGCATGAATCATTCGCGAATAAATCTTGCGTTCGTCGTCGCTTAGTGTCAGCCCTGCCAAATGCGGTGCGATTATCTCCATGCTACGGTTTTCAATCTCCATTGGTTTTGTTATGAACATAAACCTTGCCTCCTTAAGGTTTCTGTGCCGCGATAATCCAAACGGGATTCAACGCCTGCCCCATGTCATACGCTCGGATTTTCTTTAGGCGCGTAATTTGCACTTGGAACGCCTCGTAATTCCAGTTGTGATGCCTGAAATATTCCAACGCGCCCGCTGAAGTCTGAATCGTTATCGCGTTGACGACGACACGCCCGCCGACCTTTAACTTTTTATTGAGCACATCAAGAATCCTATCCGTGTTCCCGCCGGAGCCGCCGATTATCGCCGCGTCTAGTTCGGGCAAGTCCTTCAAGCCGTCGGGAGCCTCCGCGCAGATTATCTCGACGTTCGCCACGGAAAATTTCTCAACGTTGCGTTTGATAAGTTCGACTGCCTCGGCTTTGCGTTCGACGGCAAAAACTTTTCCGCGCTTAGCAATCAACGCCGCCTCAATCGTAATGGAACCGGTGCCCGCGCCCACGTCCACGACGATTGAATCAGAATCAAGCCGCGCCTCCGCCAATGTCAAGGCTCTGACTTCGCGTTTAGTCATCGGCACGTTGCCGCGTATGAATTCCTCGTCGTCAATCATCAACGCCACCTCCTAAATCTTTATCGTGACGTTCATTTTATAGAGAACCTCGGCGATTGGCAACCACAGCACACACCACAGCAGGCAAAATATCATCGAGCCGAACTCCGGCGTTATCAAGTGGCTGAACGTGCTTATAAAAAACCAAACATAAAAGCCCATGCCTTCGTTGGGCGACGGGATTGTATTAAGCAAGACCAATCCGACGTTCGTTAGCAGGAAGAAGAACAGAGGGTTCATTCCGACTGCGGCGAGTGGCTGGAAAAATCTTTTTGAATTCGGGCGGGCGTCTAGGAATTTTATCAGGGCGACAAACAGGAGGACTTCAACGCCAGAAGTTATTAGCGCAAAGGGAGCCGTCCAGATTTCTTTCGCAATGATGTCAAACGAACTCCATATGCCGCCCACGACAAGAAGAATCCCGCCCGCCGCGCCGAGCAGGAAAATTTTATCACGCAACGCCGCACGGTCGAGAAGGACTTTGCCCGCTAAGAACCCGAACAGGAAAGACGCCGTGCTTGCAATCGTACCGTAAAGACTGTCAGGGTCATGCGTAGACCAATAGATACGATTTTCGCCAGGGAAGATTAAATCGACGGCGCGGCTGATGTTGTGCATTTGGTCGAAGGGATTATCGGGCGCGTAGACGTGAAAGCCTAGTGACGAGACGATTAGCAACCCGAACGCCGCGAGGAAAATTCCGAGGTCGTTGCGTATCGCCCGCGCCAGTAAAAGTCCAAAGGCATAAGTCAACGCCAGCCGCTGAAGTATTCCGAAGATGCGCAGGTTTTCAATCGTTCCCGCGTAAAGGTTCGCGCCTGTGAAGTCGTCGAGAATCAGCCACGCAAAGATTGATGGCAACATGTTGAATACGATACCGATTGCGAACAGGATAGCCGCCCGCTTAAGGATTTTTTTCGTGGAAGGGTTGCGACGCGCCAGAGACACCGCCGCCGATAATCCCATTGTGAAGACGAAGCCAGGGAAGGCTAAATCCGCAAACGTCAGACCCTCCCAAGGCGCGTGAATGAATATCGGGTAAGCAATTCCTCCGGGTACCGCGTCAACGAAAACCATGATAAAGATTGCCAGCCCCCTTAGCACGTCCAGTGAATAAATTCGTTTCATGAGTTCTCCTTTGCAAAAAAAACCCGCTTTGAAAGCGGGAGAACAGTTAGTGCGTTTCAGCATCACAAAATATCTTTAAGCGCGTTCAATGTAAGAGCCGGTGCGCGTGTCGATTCTAAGAACGTCGCCTTCATTGATGAACAGCGGCACGCGGACAACGTAGCCCGTTTCAAGCGTAGCATTCTTCGTCGCGCCAGTTGCCGTGTTACCCTTAACGGCGGGTTCGCACTCGGTGACTTTAAGTTCGACGCTGTTAGGCAGATTGATTCCGATAATGCGTCCCTTGAACGTCTGCAGATTAACTTCCATGTTCTCCATAAGGTAATTAAGCGCGTTGCCGAGTTGCTCCTTGTTAAGCTCAATCTGTTCGTAAGTCTCAACGTCCATGAAAGTATATTGTCCGTCGGCTTCGTAGAGAAATTGCATTTTGCTGGTATCGAGGCGGGCGGGCGGCATCTTCTCGTTCGGGTTGAAGGTGCGTTCGACAACTGCTCCAGTCTCGACGTTCTTAATCTTAGTGCGTACAAACGCCGCGCCTTTACCGGGCTTGACGTGCTGGAACTCGACGACCTGCCAAGCCGCGCCGTCAATCTCAATCGTTAAGCCCGTTCTGAAATCGGTACTTGAAATCATTGGTATCAACCTCCAAATTTTAAGCTTTAGTTGAATGTTATTCGTTGACAAGCAGATAAAACCTTCAATCGAACTGAGGAATAGTGGCGAAAACTTTTTTAAAAAATTTTTTGGTTAAGGTGGGATTCGGAGTTAGCCGTCAAACAAATTATCGGTAGAGAAAAAAGCACGAGAATGGGCTACCTTGGAGCCTTCGAGGAATACTCGACCTTTTTATTTGTATCTTTGACAAACTAACAGCGGCGCGGCTTTTTATCCTTTAGCTAGCCGCAAAATCTCCAAGACGACCTGTTCAATCGTCAGGCTAGTCGAATCCAATAACACGGCGTCTTGAGCTTTGGCTAGTGGTGCAATCTCCCGTTCGCTGTCCTGCTTGTCGCGAAGGGTGATTTCCTTCTTTATCTGGTCGAAGTCCGCCGCGAATCCTTTTTCCTTAAGCTCCACGAACCGACGCCGCGCCCGTTCCTCGACCGTTGCCGTTAAAAATATTTTCAAGTCCGCATTCGGCAAAACTTGCGTCCCGATGTCTCGTCCGTCCATTATGACCTTGCCTTGAGTCGCCATTGCTCGCTGAAGCTCCGTTAGCCTTTGCCGAACGAATCCGAACTTAGCCACGTCCGAAGCCCCGCGACTTACCTCTGGCGTGCGGATTTCTTTAGTGACTTCGCGCCCGTCGAGAAAAACTCGTGCCGCGTCGTCTAACTTAATGTCAATGTCCTGTATTACGTCCTCGGCGGGCTTGCCGCTAAGTAAGACTTTCAGCGCGACCGCCCGATACATTGCGCCCGTATCAATGTAAGTATAACCGAGCCGAGCCGCCACGATTTTTGAAACTGTACTTTTGCCCGCGCCCGCTGGTCCGTCTACCGCAATTATTTTCTTCATTAGCTGATTCTCCTTTCCTTAAAACTTATAACACCGCGCGAAAATTTTTGCAACGCCGCTAATTGTTGACGAAAATTTTTCATGATATAATCGGCGCAAATTTTTTTGAAAGGGCAGTACGATGTTTAAGCTATACAAGACATATATCCAGCTGGCAGCAATCTGCGCGGCGGGAATAACCTTAAATGTTATCGGCGTAATCTTTGCTAAGGGATTGAACCTGTCTTTTTATCTCGATGTGGTGGGCACGGTTTTTATCGCGGCTCTGGGCGGCTATGTTCCTGGGATTGCCGTCGGGTTTCTAACGAATTTGATTGGTGCGCTGTTCGATTCCGAGGAGATATATTACGGCAACGTCAGCATTTTGCTCGCGATAATGACGGCTTTTTTGGCTGGCAGGGGCTATTACGATAAGCTTCCGAAACTTATTTTGACAATCCCCGCGACGGTTCTGCTCACAACCCTCGACGGCACGATTATCGAAGAAACTTTACGCGTTTCCAGTTCTTGGGATAATTGGGTAAGGGTTCAGGAAAACTTTATCCAGCACTTGACTTACGAATTTCCCGATAAATCTTTGGCGATTATGATTATCTTCTTCGCGCTGAAGTTTGTCCCGCCCGAAGTCAAAGAACGTTTTAAAACCTTAGGCAAGATGCAAGCTCCCGTCTCGCCCGAAATGCGCCGAGCCATTAACACTAGTAGCAAATTTATTTCCTCACTGCGCACGAAGATGCTTTTCAATCTCATGGCGATAACTCTCTTTGTCGCCTTATTTATTTCCGTCATAAGCTACACGATGTATCAGGACTCAATCATAGAAGACCGCAAGAGGATTGCCGACGGGATAGTTTCAATGGTCGTAAATGAGATTGACCCAAATCGCGTCGACGAATTCATAGAGAAGGGCTATCAGGCGGAAGGCTATAAAGAAGTGGAGCGGGAGCTTTACAAGATTCGCGCTAGCAACTCCGATATAATCTATCTTTACGTCTACAAGATTATGGAGGACGGTTGCCACGTCGTCTTTGATTTGGATACAGCTGAGATGGAAGCCTCTGAGCCTGGCGATATTGAAGACTTCGACGAGTATTTTAAGAAGTACCGCGAAGATTTGCTTGCAGGCAGACCGATTCCGCCGATAATAGGCGATGAAAAATACGGGCACTTGCTTACGATTTATAAGCCCGTTTACAACAGCGTGGGGCAATGCGTCTGCTACGCGGGCATAGATTTTTCTATGGAGATACTCTACGACAACGGCAGAATGTTTATCGCCAAAGTCGTCGCGATTTTTTCTGGCGCGGTCATTTTGATTTTCGTGCTCGTCTTAACGTTCGTGGAAAACAACATTATCTTGCCGGTAAACACGATGGCTTATTGCGCGAGGAACTTTGCCTACGACAGCGAAGAGGCTCGCAAACACAACGTTAAGCGCATGAAGAGCTTAGAGATAAAAACGCAAGACGAGATAGAAAATCTTTACTCCGCGTTCCTAAAGACGACCGCCGATAGCATGCACTACTTTGAAAACTTCAAGAAGGCAAAAATTCAAGCCGAGGTCATGCATGAGCTTGCCCACAAGGACGCCTTGACCGGGCTTAAGAACAAGACTGCCTACACCGAGAAGACCGCTAAGCTTGATAAAGACATTGCCGCCGGGCGTGCGGAGTTCTGCATAATCATGATTGATATAAACTTCCTAAAGCGCGTCAACGACACTTACGGGCACGAGTACGGCAACATTTATCTTATCAACGCGGGCAAGCTTGCCTGTTCGGTCTTCGGCGAGGAAAATGTTTATCGTATCGGCGGCGATGAATTCGTTGTGGTGCTAAAGGACAATCAGCTTGCTCTTGTCAGTGAAAACGTCGCCAAGTTTAGAGGCATGGTCGACAAGTTCAAAGACGATAACACCCTTGAGCCGTGGGAAAAAGTTTCGGCGGCGGTCGGCGTCGCTTACTATGATGAACTTCACGACAAGACAGCGGAGGAAGTTTTCAAGCGGGCGGATGCGGACATGTATAAAAACAAGTTGGCTATGAAGGCGACGCGAAAGGATTGAGTTAATGAATTGCGGCTTGATAATCCCGACACTAAACGCGGGCAAACAATTCCGGACGCTCCTAACTCAGCTCGCCGCGCAATCTTTGCCGACAAGAAAATTAATCGTCGACTCGGAATCAACCGACGGCACAGCACAGCTTGCAAAGTCCTTCGGGCTAGAGGTTCTGACAATCCCGCGCAAAACTTTTAATCACGGGGCAACACGTCAGCTAGCCTTGGAAAAGATTTTGCCGCTCGACGTGATAATTTTCCTAACGCAAGATGTTTTACTCCACGACAGCGAATCACTTGCACGGCTGGTAGAAGTCTTCAGCGATGATTCAACGGTCGGCATGAGCTACGGGCGGCAACTGCCTCACGCAGACGCTACTAACGAGGCGGCAATCCTGCGGGCGTTCAACTATCCGGCGGAAAGTCAGTTGCGTTCCTTCGACGACAGAAAAGTTTACGGGCTGAAGACTGCGTTTGCGTCAAATTCGTTTGCGGCTTATCGCGTCTCTGCTCTGCAAAGGGTTGGCGGGTTCCCGTCAAAAGTTCCGCTCTGTGAGGATATGTACGTTGCGGCGAAGATGTTGTTTGACGGTTGGAAAATCTTCTACGCGGCAGAGGCGCAGGTTTATCACTCGCACAACTACACGGCGGCTCAGGAGTTCCGTCGCTACGTTCAGATTGGAAAGTTCCACGCGCAAGAAAGTTGGATTCGGGAGACATTCGGCTCGGCGGAGGGCGCAGGCAAAAAATTCGTCTTGATGAAACTTTCCATGTTGGCAAAAAAAAATCCCCTCGATTGCGTCGGTGCAATCTTCAGGGACGCCGCTAAGTTTCTCGGCTATCGTATCGGTCGTTTAACGGTAAGATAATCTATGGCTGTGTTTTGCTTGATGACAATCATGGCATAAAACCTCCAGATTGGATTCGCGGCAATCATTCTTAAGCCCGTTCTTATGATGAACTTCCACCGACTGTGTTCGCCTGTGACATTCTTGACAGGTAAAATTATATTTCTTCTTCATTCGCAAAGAGATTTCATTCCAATCTTTAGGATATTCATTTACTGGCGCAGTCTTATCCGTATGATTCGGCAAATCGACAAAGTTTGATTGATTATCTTCATTCATAGCCGCAAAAAATTCCGCGATAGAAAAATTTTTATAGATAAACTTTTTCTGGGTAGTCGTCGCGGATTTATAGCCCTGCCAATTTAATTTCTGCAGACAGTGCTTGCATACGTGCAACTCTTCTTCACTCGGTATTGAACGATTATTTATGATTCGATTGACGCTGAACTTTCCACTTGTCGACGTTGATATAACATATTTGCCGTAACGATTATGTTTGCGCATGGTTCTTAACGTCGTGCAGTCAATCAAATGGAATTTATATTCGCTGGTGTGATTTTCGTAATATTGAGCTTGGTCACGGATATACAAGATAACTCTGCGTCCTTTATAAGTCCAACCGCTTGGCGTAGATTCAAGGTTAGGATCGTCCGCAGATATATCGATAGTAAAACTTGGTTGCTTATCTCTGTCGGAGATTCCCATAAGCCTTTTTATCAGCTTAAACTCTTCGCACTCCAGAAAATTAATCGTTTCCACTGTAAGTCATTCCTTCTGCCAGTTCGTTCATCTTTTCGTCGGCTTTCGTTCGTATTCTAAAATCTACCCGCCTTGAGAGCTTTGCATCGATTTTTCCATCCAAAGTCACGGGTTGGCTTGACGATAAACCGTTTGCTGTGATTCGGCGGATAATCCATTCAAGGTTTCCTTGCAAGGCGGGCATATTTATCGCGTAAACCAGAACGGCTCGCGTCCTTGATTGCGAAAGTTCCATATTGTTTAGATATTCCTGTTGCCTTGTCGCGGCTCCCGCCCAAAAGGGGTCTGTGTGTCCTTCGATTCGTATCTCTTCGATATAATCTTTGTACTCGTCCTGCGAAATGACGGAAATATATCGCGGCAGAAAATCATTCAATATCGCTTGAAACTTCGGAGTCAAAATATCTGAACCTACGCCAAACAAGACGTCCGGCTCTTTAAATCGCAAAGTCAAAGTCTTCTCGTCGATTTCCGCGTCCCATGTCTGCAAATCATCTTTGAATTCGTCAAACAATGCCGAGTAAATTTTGTGTTTAATGACGGCGTAATTATAAATCATGTCATTTTTTTGCCGCTGTTCATTCTGCACCTGCATCATAAATGCGACAGCGATAAACATAAAAACTATCATCAGACCCGACATAACGTCCGAGATTGACATCCAGTGCTCGTCTTGCCTTTTCAAAACAAACCACCTCTTTGGGACGGTCTGACTTGTTCGGCTATCTCAACGATTGCTTTCAATCTCTCTGCCAAAGGTGTGTAATCCTCCGCGAACTTCTTTGAGATTTGCAACATCGCTTTTCCTAGCGTTTCGAGTGACTCTTTGAAGTTCTCATCATTCTTTCGCATCATCTCTTCCATTTTTGAAACGGTCTCTTTCGTTATCTTAAATGATTCGTCGCGAAGTTCATTGGACATCTTTTGCATTGAAGTTATCGTCTGATTCGTCGTGTCGGTAATTCTATTCAAAGCCGTATTCGTTGTCGCGGAAATTCTTTGCGTCATGTTATTCGCATTATTTATAACGCCGTGCATGTCTTTGGTTAAATCCTGAATTGATTCGGCAGTGTCTTTGCTGATGGATTGAATCTCACTTAAAAGTTGCTGAAGTTTTCGTTCATAGATATTCGCCGTAACAATAAGATTTAAAATTTGCTCGCTACATTCCGTGATTGAAGCGGCTGACTCTTCAATCTTAGCAACGGAATTCTTCACTGCGTCAATTCCTTTAAACGTCGCTTGCATATCTTCTGTAAGCTCTTCAATCGTCGCTTTGTAATTTTCTTGCCACACCAAAAGACGACCAACGGCAATGTTCAGTTGCTTGAAATTCTCTCCAAATTGTTCCGTGAGTTTCTGATTGAAATCCTTCATCGTATCGTTTAATGCCTCGATAAAAGCCTTTGAATTACTTTCTGCTAGCGTCCTTCCGAAGTCTTTTAGTTCGCGGATAACGTTCGCATTGTTATCCTGCAAGACTTTTTCTAGCCCTTTGAATTCGTCGCGGATATCGGACTTAATTATCTTCATCTGCCCTATTACAGTTGAATCACCGTCGCCAACAAGAGAATTCGTTAATTTCATTAATAACTCGGACTTTTGAGCGTCGGCTTGTTGCAAATATTGAATCAAGTCCGTGATAGTAGAATCTGCTTTGACGAGATGACTTCTTGAATAATCTTTCTGCGCATTTACCTGGTAATTCTTGAAGACGAGAGATATTCCCATGCCAACAATAGAAGTGACAAAAGCTGTAGTCATGCCTCCCAAGAGATTTATAACGCTGTTATGCATTGCCTCAGGCGAAGGATTGAAATTCCAAAGCCCGAACGCAATCCCTATGAAAGTTCCCAAGACTCCCAAGACAGATGCCGTACGTGGCTGTTCATAATCTCCAAACGGATCTTTAGCAACGTAAGCTTTAAAGGTTTTAAATGCCTTCAAAGCCCATGCAATCATGCTAGCAGTCAAAATCACCGTCAGACCATATCTTGCGATAAAAGTTTCCAATGCCTTCAATCCTTCCGCTTGAATTTTTCACAATATAAAGCAACCAGTTGCGTTCGTCAAATGCCGTAAGAAAAATGCCCCGACTCTTTGTCGAGGCTTATCTTTTTATCCAGCCGAACTCTTCAAAGCTCTGCCGCCAAGCAATACGTTCGTAAAAATCTTTCATAGTGTTTTGCGCCGTGTTGAATATCGGGACGCGCTCTAGGGCGAAGAAGTTACTGCCCTTATCGACGACGCCATATTTAATCGTGAACGCGCCCTTGTAGCCGATATCCTGCGCGATGCCGGCGATGTGCAAGTTGTAAGTGCCGGTCGGGTAGGCTAGGAACTCGACGGGGTGTCCGAGATTTTCTTCAAGCAAAGTCTTCGAGTTCAAAAGCTCGTTCCTAATCTCGTCGTCGGGCAACTCCTCAAGCTTCGGGTGGGTTAGCGTGTGCGACTCAATCGTTATTCCGTTGGCTTCCATCTCCTTTAACTGTTCCCACGTCATGTAACCGGGATAAACGCTCGTGAAGGCTGGGATAATAAAAATCGTCGCCCGCAAGTTGTACTTCTTGAGAATCGGGAAAGCGTTTGTGTAGTTGTCAATGTAGCCGTCGTCGAAGGTGATTAGCACGGGCTTAGGCGGCAGTTCAATTTCGCCGTTTAGCCCCGCGTAAAGTTCGTCAGGCGTTATCGTTATACAGCCGCTGTCGACTAGGAATTTCATTTGCGCCTCAAAATTGGCGGGCGATACGGCTAGCGGATTTGCCTTGTTGTCGACTTGGTGATAGTTGAAGACGATGATTTTAGGTCCTTCGGCAATGGCGGTTATCTCGTCGACGTTCTGCGCTTGCGAGTGGTAAAAGCCTAGCCCGATAATCATCGCGGCGATTAGAAAAATCTTTCTCATGTCAATCAGCGGGACGTTCGCCGGTCTTGCCCGTGAACTTGTGATAACTTCCGCCCTTGCGACGCTTCATAAGCTCCGCGAAGAGGTCTTCAGGTTTAATGCCGTGCCACGCAAGAAGAACTAAGCAATGATACCACAGGTCGCCCATCTCGTAGATAATCTTATCCTTGTCGCCGTTCTTTGAGGCAATGATAGTTTCGACAGCCTCCTCGCCGACCTTCTTTAAAATCTTGTCGTGCCCCATGCTGAAAAGATAATTGGTGTAGGAGCCTTCGACGGGGTGCCGCTGACGGTCTTTGATGACGGAGTAAAGCTCATACAAGACAAGCGACAAATCTTGGGGCGGCTGGTCGACGACGGCGGGCAGGTTTTTGTTCTCGTCGAGGCGGCGACCGCTAAAGCAGGAATATGTTCCTGTGTGACATGCCACGCCCGTTTGATGAACCTTAACAAGGAGGGTGTCGCCGTCGCAATCGTAGTAGAGGGCTTTGACTTGCTGAACGTTGCCGCTTTGCTCGCCCTTCTGCCAGAGCGTCTGACGGCTACGGCTATAAAACCACGTGTAGCCCGTCTCAATCGTCTTCTTGAGTGATTCCTCGTTCATGTAGGCGAGCATGAGAACCTGTCCGCTTTCCTCTTGCACAATCGCTGGGACAAGTCCGCGCTCATCGAATTTAATCTTGCTGATGTCTATTTCCATATAGAAGCCTCCTTTGGCTTGTACATTGTAGCGAATTTCGGGAGGGCGTGCAAGTTCATAGACCAATCTCGGCGTCGGTCAGATAGCATGACGGGTCGGACGCCCAAAAGTCTCCGGTGACTGCCTCGGCGCGTGTGCGGAAGTTGCCGTTGCAGTTGTCGAGGAATTTACAGCGGGCACAACGACCTTTCAAGAGCGGCTTGCGATTCTTCAAACCCGCGAGGATTGGATTGCTTAAATCAGTCCAGATGTCGCCGAATTTCCTATCACGGACGTTGCCGAAGGTGTGATGCTGAGTGAACTGGTCGGGGTGCACGTAGCCAAGCGGGTCGACCTCTCCGAACGCTATGCCCGAACGATTGCCGCCGTTCATGCTGATGAACTTCTTAATTTGAGCGGCAGTTTTGTCGTCGCCTTCAGCCAAAGCCTTGAGGTACATGTAGACGCCGTCGCAATGATTATCGACCGTGAGAATCTCCTTAGCCAGTCCGCGCCGTGCAAAGTCTTTCGTGCGCCGGATAATCGTATCCATTGCTTGCCGCGACTCTTCGGGCGTCACGTCCTCGGCTAGCATTTGACTGCCGCGCCCAGAATAAACCAAGTGATAAAAGCACACGCGGTTAATCTTCTCCGCCTCGATGAAGTCAAAGATTTTGTCCAGCTCCTCGAAGTTGTGATGATTAATCGTGAAACGCAAGCCGACCCGTTGCCCAACCGCCACGCAATTTTCAATGCCGCGCATCGCCAGATTGAACGCCCCCTTTACGCCGCGGAACTTGTCGTTGACATCCTCCAAGCCGTCAAGCGATATTCCCACGTAGCCCACGCCGATGGATTTAATTTCGCGGGCGACTTCACGGGTTATAAGCGTGCCATTCGTCGAGAGAGTCGGACGAACTTTTTTATCAGCGGCATAAGCGGCAAGCTCGAAGAAGTCTGGACGAATCAGCGGTTCGCCGCCAGAGAATAATAGCACGGGAACTTTGAATTCGGCAAGGTCATCGATAAACTTTTTAGCCTCGTCGGTCGTCAGCTCGTCTTTGTACTTGCGCGAGTCCGAATCCATATAGCAATGGCGACATTTCAAATTGCAAGTGCGCGTTGAATTCCACACGACAACAGGCCCCATGCCCGCCGCCGCCCCGTTAGTCATCTTGTGCGCGTCTTTGGTGTAGCGCAGGGTGTCGCCGAAGTAATCTTCAGCAAAAAGCAACTTCGTCACGCTTATCAAAATTTATCTCTCCTTATTCCGTCGAGCAGTATCTTTACCTTGAGGCGGATATTTTCTTGAAACGAAATCTCCAGCTTGCTAAATGCCGTCGTTTGATAAATCGAATGCACCATCTCCGATATTATGTTTGACGGAACGTCAGAGCGAAACTCGCCGCGCTCCTGACCACGCAGGATTATTTCCTCGAACAGCTCACGGAAACCCGGCGATAAACTCTGCGGAATCTGTTCGGGCTTATCGGAGTGTTCGCTCGCACTTATGAACAGCGGCAGGATAAATCTGTTCTTGTCGATTAGCTTAGCCGTCAACAGGCAACACAGCTCCAAAAGTTCAAGCGACGACTGATTGACCTCGCTCGCCGCCGAAAGACTTTTTGCGACCTGTTCGCGTATGTCCTTAGCTAACGTCAGCAAGACTTCTTCCTTTGAGCTGAAGTAGTTGTAAAACGTGCCAACGCCGAGCCGAGCCGCCTGCATGATTCCCGCGATTGACGTGTTAGCAAAGCCGTTAAGTTCAAACTGTTGAGCCGCGGCGGTTAAGATTGTTTGACGCGCCTGAAATTTCTTCTGTTTCCGCAAGCTGATTTTCTCTGCCATTGCCGCGCCCTCCCGAAAAATTTTTTCCGATTATATCATGCCAAAGACTTAGCCGCAAAAAAAAGTTGACGCTTCACGCCAAAGGTTATATCCTTGACGGCAAAGGAGGAATGGTAATGTTTGACGTAGTGATTATTGGAGCAGGGCTGGCGGGTTCGGTCTTGGCGGAACGCTTAGCAAAGAGCGGCAAGAAAATTTTGGTGATTGAACGGCGCAAGCACATCGCAGGGAATTGTTATGACGAGCTAGACTTAAGCGGCATTTTGATTCACAAGTACGGACCGCACCTTTTCCATACCGACGACGCAAAAATTTGGGAGTACCTATCGCAGTTCACCGAGTGGACGCTTTATCGTCATCGGGTTAAGGCGGTCGTGGACGGTAAGCCCGTGCCGCTCCCGTTTAACCTAAACACGCTACGCGAAGTTTTCCCGCCGAGCCTGGCTGATAAGCTGGAGGCGGCTTTGCTCAGCAATTTCGAGTACGGCAAGCGGGTTCCGATACTGGAGCTAAGGAAGTCCACCGACGCCGATTTGAAATTCTTAGCGGATTATGTCTACGAGAAGATTTTCCTGCACTACACCGAAAAGCAATGGGGATTGCCGCCCGATAAAATTTCCGAAGCAGTGACGGCGCGAGTGCCAATCCTCATCGGACGCGACGACGGATATTTCAGCGACCGTTTCCAAGCCGTGCCCAAGTTCGGTTATACAAAACTCGTTGAAAACATGCTTGACCATAAGAACATCAAGCTACTACTCAACACCGACTCTAGGGAAGTCATGGAGCTGAGCGGCGAGTACGTTAGACTGTTCAGGAAGCGTTTCAAGGGGCGGCTGATTTACACGGGGCAACTTGATGAGCTGTTTGATAAGAAGTTCGGCGAATTGCCTTATCGTAGCATGGATATGAAGTTCGAGACCCTCGACGCGGAAAAGTTTCAGGCGGCTCCGGTCGTCAATTACCCGAACGCTTACGACTTCACGCGCATAACCGAGTTCAAGCAGATTCACCCGACGCACTCGACGCGCACGACGATTTTAAAGGAGTATCCTCAAGCGTACGTCGCGGGCATGAACGAACCTTATTACCCGCTGTTCACGGACGAGGCGCGGGCGGCTTACGAAAAATATTCTGCGGAGCTTGCCGCGTTCAAGAACGTTACGGCGGTCGGGCGGCTCGCGGAGTATCGCTACTACGACATGGACGACGTTATCAAACGTGCCTTAGAAGTCGCCGCGGCTTTGGTTTGAACTAAAAAGAACTCCCAGGCTTTGTGCTTAGGAGTTCTTTTGTTATGTTCGGCAATGGATTAATTCTTTGACTTGATGTAGTTTATGAGTCCGCCGGCGTCCGCAATGCCCTGCACGAATGGCGGGAGTGGTTGAGCTTTGAACGTGTCGCCCGTCGTGAGGTTTTCAATCGTGCCGGTCGCCGTGTCGATTCTCAAAACGTCGTCGGCTGAAATCTTTTCCACGTCGTCGCCAATTTCAAGGAGCGGCAAGCCGATATTAATCCCGTTGCGATAGAAAATCCTAGCGAAGCTCGCCGCAATGACGACTGGAATCCCCGACGCCTTGATAGCCACGGGCGCATGTTCGCGACTGGAGCCGCAACCGAAATTCTTGCCGCCAACCATCACGTCGCCCGCCTTGACGAGAGCGGCAAAAGTCTCGTCTATGTCAACCATGCAATGCTTAGCCAACTCCGCCGGGTCGAACGTGTTCAGGTACCGCGCAGGAATTATAACGTCGGTGTCAATGTTGTCGCCGTAACGCCAGACCTTTCCTTCAATCATTTAGATAACCTCCTCAGGCGTAGAAATTTTTCCGGTGATAGCAGACGCCGCCGCCACGAACGGACTTGCAAGATAAACTTCGCTGTCTACGTGCCCCATGCGCCCGCGGAAGTTGCGATTGGTCGTCGAGACACAACGCTCGCCCGCGCTAAGAATTCCCATGTACCCGCCAAGGCACGGACCGCACGTCGGACAGCTCACCACGCACCCCGCGTCGATAAAAGTTTCTAGCCAATGACAGCGCATCGCCTCTTTGTAAATCTCTTGGCTACCTGGAATTATTATGCAACGAACGTCGGGATGAACTTTGCGCCCGCGAAGAATCCCCGCCGCAATCCCCAAATCCTCAAGGCGTCCATTTGTGCACGAGCCGATAACGACTTGATTAATTTTAATCTCGCCGAGTTCGTCAACGGGCTTTACGTTTTCTGGCAGGTGCGGCAGTGCCACGACTGGTTTAAGTTCGCTTAGGTTAATCTCGACCGTCGAAGAGTATCTAGCGTCGGCGTCAGCGGCTACCGGCTCGAAAGGTTTATTCACGCGGCGGGAGACATAAAGCTCAGCAACCTTATCGAATGGGAAGACTCCCGCCTTAGCTCCCGCCTCAATCGCCATGTTAGAAATCGTCAAGCGGTCAGTCATCGAAAGTTCCGCGACGCCCTCGCCTGTGAACTCCAAAGCCTTATAAAGTGCGCCGTCCACGCCGATACGCCCAATCAGAGTCAAGATAACGTCCTTGCCGCAGATGTTCTTAGGCTTCTTGCCCGTCAAGTGAACGTTGATAGCTTCGGGGACTTTGAACCACGCCTTGCCCGTCGCCAATCCTACAGCCAAATCCGTAGTGCCCACGCCCGTCGAGAACGCGTTGACCGCTCCATAGGTGCAAGTGTGGCTGTCCGCGCCGATAATCAACATGCCCGGCGCGACGATTCCGAATTCTGGCAAGATAACATGTTCAATGCCAACGCGCCCTTGTTCGTAGTAGTGCTTGATATTGTTCTTGCGGGCGAAGTCGCGCATAATCTTTGCTAAGTCCGCGCTCTTGATGTCTTTGGCGGGCTGGAAATGGTCGGGTATCAGCGCAATCTTATCGGGGTTAAAAACGGGGCGTCCAATCTTCTCGAACTCTTTGATTGAAGGCGGCCCCGTCACGTCGTTTGCCATGACTAAATCAAGGTCGCAGATGACAAGTTGCCCCGCCTCCACGCTCTCAAGTCCCGCGTGCCGTGCTAGGATTTTTTCGCTCATTGTCATGCCCATGCGTATCACTCTCCTAAAATTTTTATCTGTAAGCCTCAAGCAATTTCTTTACAACGTCCGCATGATTTTGTTTCAAGTCGGCAAACGTCCAAGTGTCGTAAGAGTTAAGCACGCGAACAGAATTTGAAAACAGCTCAATATTATTTGCGAAGTAACGTTTCTTTTTCTCGACGAAGTCACGATTGCTCAAGGAAGAATTTTTTCTGCGTGAGATTAAAATCAAGTTGCCAAGTTTGTCCGTCCAATCTTCGCGCTCGGCATCGGAAAAATCTTTACGCCATTGGCTATTCGGCGGCGGGTTTTGCGGCAAGATATGTTCAATGCTGACGGTTGGCGGAATTTGAAATTGCGTGCTGTTTCCATGATAGAGCAAATCCAACTTGAGCATAAGATATTTTGAATAACGTTTCTTGTAAATGTCCGCCCGTAAAATCGGCTCAAGGTCACTTAACTTAATGTCAAAAGTTAGGGAAGATAAAAGCTTATCCGAGGTATCGGTTGCCTCAATCGCTTTAATGACGGCGTTGACATTTTCAATTCTGGTAGTGGGCGTTTGCGAACGAATCCAATCAGCCGAAACTTTTTTGTCCAGCAATCTAAGGAAGCGGCAAAAGTTATCGTAGGCGGCTATAGTATCGAACCCAAATTTTTGACAGAAACTCAAAACCGCCGCTGTCCAATAATCCGCCTCCAAGCCGACTGTCATCAAGGTTAAATAATTTGCCGCCTCAAAGCTCCCGTTAAAATCTCTCAGCTCAAAAACTTTCCTGTAAATATCAAAGGCATTGCCAATGTATTTAAAAGTATCTTTTCCCTTTTTAAGCAAAGGAGCGCGGTTGAGATATTGTTTCGTGGCACGGTCGTAAAATTTCCCGGAGTAAATATTTTCTTCAAACTCCTTAAGCAAAGTCATATCAGCCTTGCGCTTAACCAAAATCGTGCGGACGTAAGACAAAAATTTATCGAAGTCATCGCCGAAATATTTTTCCATTTCCTCCCATGCGCCAGCATATATTTTTCTGTCCTCATCGTTTTTTATTTCATGGAGATTCGTTGCTTTCAAAATGTCGCTATTTCGGAGTTTGAGTCCGCGATCATTCAACACGGTGAACAGTTGAAAAGCATCATCAAATTTTTTCGTCGCGACGCAGACCAACAGAATCTTGTTCCAGAAAAATTTAAAGTAACTCTCGAACTCGCAGCTCTGTTTAAGTTCTTGCAAGAATTTTTGACAGGTTATTATCGCCGAAGCCATGTTGCGAACGGAAATGTCTTCGTGGTTATTGCTTGCACAGGTTTTGAGGTCGTCAAGTTTTTTTGTGCCGTCGTCGAGTTTAACGTATTCATCTACAAAATTTTTCACGTCATCGCGAATATCAAAGACGATTCTCAATCGTTCCGGCTGATTGTCGAAATCATTTTCTTCCTGAAAAATCGCACTGCGGCTCAAGTCATAAATATTCTTGTTTTCGGAGATGTCGCGTATGACTGCAAGCATTAAAAAAATCGTCGTCAAGCGTTGCTGTCCGTCGAGGAGGTCATACTCTTCATAAGTCAGGTTATCGCTAGATTTCTCGTTGATTTTTAAGACTGTCGAACCCAAGAAATATTGCGACTCTGCATTTGAACGAAAAGCCGCGATAGTGTCTTCAAGTAACGTTTCGACTTGCTCAATTTCCCAAACGTAAGGGCGTTGATATTCGGGAACACGATACCAACGCTTGAAAATGTCTTTGATGAAATTTTTTTCGCAAATGATTTCGTTTGCCATGCGTTTATCACCTTTTGAAAAAGGCGGCTTGTACCTGTACATTTGACAAGCACAAGCCGCCTAAAAATTCTCGGCTGATAGATTAATCCTTCGACAAGTCGGAGCCGTCTTTGAGCCAGCTCATCATGCCACGAAGTTTTGCACCGACTTTTTCAATCTGATGCTCGGCGTGAATTCTGCGCTGTGCGAGGAAGTTTGCACGACCCGCCGCACGATTCTCAACGAGCCAGTTGCGAGCAAAGGAGCCGTCCTGAATTTCAGCCAACGCCTTTTCCATAGCCTTGCGGACTTCGGGCGTTATAATCTTCGGTCCGGTTGTGTAGTCGCCATACTCCGCCGTATCGCTAATGGACTTGCGCATTTTCGCCATGCCGCCTTCGTACATAAGGTCGACGATAAGTTTCATCTCGTGGAAGGTCTCGAAATAGGCAACTTCCGGTTGATAGCCAGCCTCGACGAGAACTTCAAAGCCATTTTGAATCAAGTGAGTGATGCCTCCGCAAAGAACGCACTGTTCGCCGAAGAGGTCGGTCTCGGTCTCTTCCTTGAAGGTAGTTTGAATGACGCCAGCGCGGGTGCCGCCGATACCGCGAGCATAGGCAAGGGCAATGTCGAAGCAATGACCAGAGGCGTCCTGCTCAATCGCGAAAACGTCGGGAACGCCGCCGCCCTCAACAAAAGTCCTGCGGACGAGATGCCCCGGTCCCTTGGGAGCTACCATGAAGACATCAATATCAGCGGCGGGAACGATTTGCTTAAAATGGATATTGAACCCATGAGCGAAGGCGAGAGCCGAACCAGGCTTAAGATTGGGCGCGATTTCGTTGCGGTAAACGTCGGCTTGCTTCTCGTCGGGGATAAGAATCATCGTTATATCAGCGACTTTAACAGCCTCGGCGACGGGCAGAACCTTCAAGCCAGCTTTCTCGGCGACGGGCTTAGACTTGGAACCCTCGTAAAGCCCCACGACAACATTAACGCCGCTTTCCTTGAGATTGAGTGCGTGTGCGTGTCCTTGAGAACCGAAACCCAGAATCGCGACGGTCTTGCCGTTCAGGATTTCCCAGTTCACATCGGAATCATAATACGTCTTTGCCATTGATTAAACCTCCAAAAAACTAATAATGAAACTTGCGACAGTCTATCACGAATTATTTCTATATTCAAGTTTTTTTCTTCGCCCAAGTTCTTCAATTCAATCTTGACTTTTTATAGTTGGTCTTTCTTAAAAGCCTGCGGTGAGGCTCGAAAGATTTACATTAACAACAACATCCTGATAGTAAGGGTCAGTCACGGCTACGCCTTCGGGCTTGTCGAAGTCCTTCGGGCGATTTGAATCGTCAGCGGGCACCACTACCCAAAAAACAACGTCTACGTGTCCCGAAGTCAAAGCGGCGGCACGGGCTGCGCTTTCAATTTGCACGAGTTCGATATTCTTCCCGATACGCTTTGAGATTTCGGCAAGGACAGCCGTATTAAAACCTGCGGGCTTCCCGTCGGCTAGCACAAAGTCCAGCATAGGCAAATCGCCGGTAATGCCAACCCTAATCGTTTCCGCGCCGTCAATGTGCGCTATCTCGACGGCAATCGGATTCTCGTCAAACTTCGTGACGTACTTATCAACGAGCGCATCAAGCGTGCCGTCAGCCTTCATTGCCTCAATCGCCGCGTTGAAGGCGTTCTTTAAGTCAACGTCGTCTTCGCGCATCGCACAGCAGAAGTTATCGACCAGAGAAACCGTTTCATCGATTTGGTAATCGGGATTGTTCGCCGTCATGTACTTTGCCACGCTACCATAGGTTTGAATCGAGTTGATGTTGCCCGCCGACAAAGCCATCTGCATTGAGTTGAAGTTGTCGTAGAAGTTCATCTCGCCGCCTCCAGAATATTTAGCGGCTTGTTCGGGCGTGGTGTTCAGCTGAGTGAGCGTGCCGACTTTGATTGTCTGTTGCTTATCCCCTGACGAGCCACAACCGCTTATAGTCAGAATCATCAGCAGTAGTAGAAAAATCTTTCTCATTGTCCGAATTCCTTTCTTGCTTGTTGTTGCAGTTCATAAAGTTTACTCATTGCCTCAATCGGCGTCAGGCTTGGCACGTCGATAGCTAGCAAATCTTTAAAGCCCTGTGCAACGAACATATCGGGCGCGGAACCTTTCCTGTTGATGACGGGGCGGACTGGCTCCGATTTTTCCATTGACTTTAAAATTTCTTCCGCACGTTTCATTACGGACTTTGGAAGCCCGGCAAGCTTAGCGACTTGAATGCCGTATGATTTATCTGCGCCGCCCTGCTTGATTCGACGCAGGAAGATGACTTCGCTCCCGCGTTCCTTGACTGCCACGCAGAAATTTTCTATCCGCGCTGAAGTCTCCGCTAAGTCCGTTAGCTCGTGATAATGCGTGGCGAACAAAGTTTTAGCCCGAATTTTTTTATCAATGTACTCAATGACGGCGCGTGCAATGCTCATGCCGTCGAAAGTCGAAGTGCCGCGCCCGACCTCGTCTAGGATAATCAAGCTCCGTTCAGTTGCGTACTTGAGGATTTGCGCTACCTCGTTCATCTCGACCATAAAAGTTGATTGCCCGCTTACTAAATCATCACTTGCGCCTATCCTCGTGAAAATCCTGTCTACGGGGCAAATGTTCGCGCTCGCCGCCGGAATGAAACTGCCCGCCTGCGTCATCAACGTCAAAAGCGCAACCTGCCGCATGTAAGTCGACTTGCCCGCCATGTTCGGTCCGGTGATAATCATCATCGCGCAACGGTTCGGGCTTAAGCTCGTGTCATTCGGTACAAACAGACTGCTGGTTAAAATCCTCTCAACCAAAGGATGCCGCCCGTCGCGAATGTCAATCGTTCCGTCAATATTCAGGTCGGGGCGCGTATAGTTGTTCAGGTGCGCCGCCTCCGCCATAGAGGCGATAACGTCAATCAACGCAAGCCGCTTGGCGGTGTCCTGGATTTGCGGCAGACGAGCCTTAACGCGGTCTCGAACTTCGCAGAAGAGATTGTACTCAAGATTAACTATGCGCTCCTGCGAACCGAGTATTTGCGTCTCGTACTCTTTAAGCTCCTGCGTGATATAGCGTTCGGCATTGCTCAGAGTTTGCTTGCGAATGTAATTGGCGGGAACTTTGCTTGCTCCGCTGTGCCGCACCTCGATATAGTAGCCGAAGACGCGATTATAGCCGACCTTCAACGCCCGAATGCCCGTCCTAGTCCGCTCGCGCTCCTCTATGCCTTGCAGGACAGCCTTGTTATCAACCGACAGGCGACGCAGATTATCAAGGTCTTCATTGTAGCCGCTGTTTATGATGCCGCCGTCCCTCACGGACAAAGACGCGCTCTCGTTGATAGCCTCGCCGATAAGTTTTGCCTCGTCGCTGAAGTCCCCTAAACCGTCTCGACACGCGGCAAGAATATCGCTCGTCACGTCGCGGAGAATTTCCTTAATCTTCGGCAGGGCAAGCATAGAAATTTTTATCGCCGTCAAGTCGCGGGCATTAGCCGAGCCGACTTCAATCTTAGTCATCAGCCGTTCAAAATCGTGAATGTCCTTTAGAGCCTCGCGTAAATTTCGCCGCGTCGTGAAATTCTTAAAAAGCTCCTCCACGGCGTCGAGTCGTCGATTAATCGCTGTCACGTCGACAAGCGGACTTTCAAGCCAATGACGTAGCAGACGATTGCCAAGGGCAGTTTTCGTACAGTCCAGCACGTCGAAGAGCGTATCCTTCTTTGAGCCGTCGCGCAGGTTCCGGACGACCTCCAGATTTCTTAAAGCCGTCGCGTCAAGCACAAGATGATTGCTCATGTCAAGGCGGGTGAGCCTAGCGATATGCTTTAGGTCGGTGCGCACGGTCGAATGAATGTACTGCAGGAGATTTTCTACGGCACGGGCGGCAAGCTCGGCGGCTGGCAAGTCGTCCGCGTTGAAGTGTTGCTCGGAAAAATTTTCGGTGGAATTCTGCGCGGCGTCAGTCGTCGTGAACGTGCAACCGTCAAGCTTAAGGTCAGCGAAGTTTCGTAGCCGCTTTAGGAAGGTCAATTCGCCCGCGATTAAAATTTCGTGCGGGCTGAGGCGGTAGAGTTCGTCGAAGAGATTTTGCTCGCGATTAGCCCCGTCATAGAGCGCGTAGAAGATTTCGCCCGTTGAGATGTCCGCGCCCGCCAAGGAAAGTTCTTCGCCGCCCTCGGCAATCAACGCAAGGTAATTGTTCCCCGCCGTCGTCAAAGCGTCTTCAGTCAAAATCGTGCCCGGCGTGACGATTTTGGTTAGGGCACGTTCGGTTAAGCCTTTAGCCTTCGGGTCGCCGATTTGGTCGACGATTGCCACGCGATAACCTTTGGCGACGAGCTTTTGCAGATAACCTTCGACGGCATGGGCAGGAACGCCGCACATAGGCACGCCTTGCCGTTGAGTGAGCGTCAAGCCGATTTCCCGCGAGGCGGTTTGGGCGTCCTCGTTGAACATCTCGAAGAAGTCGCCTAGACGGAAGAATAAAAGCTCGTTGGGGTGCTGCGTCTTCTGTGCGCGATACTGTTCCATCATCGGCGTTAAAGTTTTGTCGTTCAAGTAATCACCTCTGAAAATTTTGTCCGTGCCAGTTTAACAACTTTCCGCCCTAATTGCAAAAAAAATAGGTCAGCTATTACATTGCCCGCCGCCGATTTGATAAAATGGGCAAAACTTTGGACGGAGGAATAATCTATGCAACCCAGACGCAAGGCAATACGAGCAGGGATTTTATTTATCGCGCTGATGATAGTAAGCGGCGTGGTTCTTATGTATCGCGGCAATGATGCGGTGGTGCTCGCCACGCAAAAGAAGGACGGAATTTTGACGGCGGAGCAAATCAAGCTTTCGTTCGACTCGGTGGGCGGGCGATTGATTAACGAGGCAGTGCGCGAAGGGCAGGAAGTCAAAGCGGGGCAAGTAGTCATGGAACTCGACGCGACGGACACAAACCTAGCGATTGAAAAGCTCACGGCGCAGATTGCACAGCTCGACGCGCAAATCAATTCGACATCGGGCAACATGCGCACAAGCCTATTCAAAGTCACGAACGACGAGCAACAATCCTTCCGGCAAATCGATAGCCAACGCGGAGCCGTCAATGCGGCACGGGCTACGCTATCCAATGCCGAACTCGATTACAAACGCAAGGCGGAACTCTTCAAGGAGGGCGCGATAGCAAAATCTCAACTCGACGATGCAACGATGGCTCTTAACGTGGCACGGGCTAACGTCGACACTCAACAACAGCTCCTAGACCGATTGTTAGCTGGCATAGCGGACACGGGCGCGACTGATTCATTGCTCTTGCCGACGATACAGCAGGAACGAGCCACGGCAGAGAACATTCAAAACGACATTGCCGCCCTAACTCAGCAAAAGAAAATGTTGGAAGTTCAGCTTAAGGAATTGGAGGTTGCCAAGTCCCGATTGACATTGCACGCGCCCGAAGACGGCAAGATACTATCAATCCTGCAGAAACAAGGCGAGATGATTTCTCCGAACGTGCCAGTAGTCTTGCTTGAGTCGCGGCGCGTTTACTACGACATTTATCTTTCGGAGGAGCAAGCGGTCAATCTGCATGAGGGCGACGCGATAATTTGTAAGACAGTCGCCGACGCCAAAGAGGTTCGCGGGACAATTCGATTGCTGACACAAGCTCCGGGCTTTGCAGACCTAAAACAGTCGCGGGAGAAGGGGCAAGCCGACTTATCGGCGTTCCAAGTGCGAATCTACATCGACGAGCCAGAAAAAGTTTTGGCGGGGCAAACAGTTACGGTTGAATTTTAGGTGACGGCATGGGCTTTATAAATTCATTCAAAGACGAGATTAAATTTCTGTTCAGCGGCAAGGGTATGCCTTACGAGAAAGTTTGCCTTATGGTCGCGATGATTATCAGCGTGTTCTTGAGCGTTCTACTCGCTGGCAACTTCGCTAAGGACGCGCCGGTTATCGTGATTGACTTGGACAACTCGAAATATAGCCGCGAACTCATCACGCAGATTGATTCTTCGGAGTACATGCGGGTTAAGGCGGTGTTGAACGTGCCGACCACGCCAAACGACCTCTTTTACCGCGACGAGGCTGACGCCGTGATTTATCTGCCAGAAGGTCTGGAGAAAAATTTTTATAGCGGTTCGTCCGCGCCCGTAGGAATCTTCTACGACAACTCCAACACCGCACAAACTGCCGACATCAAAGCCGCAATGAACGAACTGATTGCAATCAACAACGCAATGATGACTGGTTCAAGCGGCGGCTTAGTCCTCAACGACAGAAATTTATTCAATCCGGCTGGCTCCACGTCGAATACGCAAACGCAAGGCTTCCTGTTCTTCTTCGGGTCGATGTTTTTTGTCTTCGCGACGATAGGAATGGTGCCGCGCCTCCGATTGACTAAGCAACTTGACAAAATTTTACTAGACGGGACGCCGTGGGATTTAATCGGGCGAATCATTCCCTACGCGGCGTGTATGGTCGTATCGTTCTTCTTTGGGCTGGCAATCCTGCGCGTGTGGGGCGACTTAGTCTTTAGCGGGCGCGTCGTCGACTTCCTGCTGATTCAAATCGTCTACGCGGTGATGCTCGGTATGTTGAGCATATTAATTGGGTGGACGGCGTCAAATCCGGGCATTGCGTCCAGCCGCATGATTTTGTTTATCCCCGGCGGCTTTATCCTAGGCGGCGTGACAAGTCCGCTATCGCACCTGTCGCCCTGGGTCGTGACGGCGTCGCACATTTTCCCGCTTACATGGGAATTCCACTTCACGAGGGACATAATCCAACGCGGAGCCACTCTGCCGCAAATCAGTTCGGAAATCGGCGCGTTCATGATTTACGTTGCAATCGTCGCGGTACTCTTGAGCTTACGTTTCAACACTAAACGCAACGACCTAATCAAGACACGGCAAGCGGAAACTTTACAGGGCGTGCAGGTGCCCGAAGAGGCTTTGATAAAAAATATTTTGGTGCCGACGGACGGTTCAGGGCAAGCGTTCAAAGCTCTGTTGCAGGCGATTGACATTGCACAGGCTTGGGGCGCACGAATTACGCTGATGATGTGCGTTAAGATTGAAGAAGACATTGCCGCCTTTGAACAGGTCAGCTTGGGCGGCTACATTCCCTCCGAACTCAACGCCGCGGCTTATGAATTCCTAAACGAACTGCGGCAAGTGATTCCGAGTGAGATTGAAGTTAAAATCCGCGTGGAGGTCGGTGAGCCAGCGGAAGAGATTGTCAACGCTTCGGCGGCTTATGATTTGCTCGTCATGGGCAATCGGGGCTTCGGCGGCTTTGACGTGGAGGGCTTAGGCTCCGTCGCTAAATATGTGCAAGAGAATTGCTCTAAGCCGATTATCTTTGCTAAGGGAATGCCTTCGGACTGGGACGAGGAAAATAATTTCGTCGGCGGCGCGAACACATGGAAGTAAGGCAGGATAATTCCTCCGTTGACAGAAATAATCAGCGCAAAGATTAAAGTTTGGAGGCGCGGCGATGAATTATCGACGGATTTTGGCTATAGGAGACATTCACGGGCGGTTTGATAGGTTGTCGTCGGTGTTCAACAAAATTAATTTCAGCTCGAAAGATTTCCTGATTCTGCTCGGCGACTACGTAGACCGCGGCAACGAAAATCTTCACTGCCTGCAATGGGCGATGAGGATAAGCAAGCTTCCTAACGTCGTGGCACTGCGCGGCAATCATGAACAGATGATGCTTTATTACTACTTGCTCGGCGGCACGCAGGCGGCGATATGGCTACCCAACGGCGGCGATAGGACTAAGGCGGAGATAGACAAGTGGTGCAACGAGGAAGAACTCAATCGCGCGCTGAGGTTCATAAACGACCGCCCGCTTTATCACAAGATGACGGTCGGCGACGAGGATTATATCTTCGTGCACGCGGGCTTGAAGCCGAATAAGCCACTTGAGGAGCAGGACGAAGAGTCGTTGCTTTGGATTCGCGAGGAGTTCTATAACGGCTATCGAGGTTCGGCGAATATCATCTGCGGACACACGCCTACGCCCTTTATCGAACGCAACCGCTATTATCCGATTCGGCTTTGGAACAAAATCACGCTCTTGGATACGGGCTCGTTCATGCGGGACGGGAAGATTTCTTGCATGGACATCTTGAGCGGCACGATTTGGCAAAGCGATTGACGGGGAGAAAGTTTCATGAACACTAAGATTAAAATCGTCGGCGTGGGCGAGGGCGGCGCGAAGACGATTAGCAAACTGATTCAAGCGGGCGTCGGCAAGGATAAGTCCGTCGAGTTCATCGCGATTGGCAACGACGAAAACATTATGCTGACGAGTGCGGCGCGGAAAAATGTTTTCCTCAACCGCGACTTGACGATTATTTACAAAAGCATCTTCGACGCCCTGGACGGTGCCAAAGTGATTATCATCGTGGCGGGGCTGGCGGGCAATGCGGCTCGCTCGGCGATTCCAATCATCATGTCCTACGCTAAGACCTACGACGCCGCGACCGTTGCTTTTGTCTGCAAGCCGTCGATACTCGAAAACTTTTCACGCAAGAGCAACGCCGCTTATACGATAAACAATCTGCTCGGCAAGGTCGATACGCTCTTTGCCGTGCCCGCCGAAAAGTTCTTTGTCTTCCGAATCAATCAGCCGCAAATCGCCCTGCATGAACTCTTTGACGTTGCCGACGATGTCTTTTGTCAGGGCGTGAAGATTCTTCTAGAGCTTAAGGATTTAAAGTTCGGAAATGCGGCGTTTGGCTACGGCGAGGCGAACACCGCCCTTGACGCCGTTAAAGTCGCCGCGAAGTTTCCGACGCTCGAAGAAGACGAACTCAAGACAGCGCATAAAGTTTTCCTTAGGCTGACGAGTGGCAATCCTTTATCTAAAAGCGAAATCGACGCCGCGAACAAATTCATCAAGGCGCAACTGCCAGCCGAAGCCGAATTCACTTCACGAGCCGAAGTCGTCCCATTGCTAGCCGAAAAAGTCTTCGCGTCTATCATCTGCACACGGAAATAAAAAAACTCCCCGCTCACGTGAACGGGGAAATTTTTTTAGGGAGGGATTATGTTAAAGTTCTATCTTACGGCTTCAAGTTGCCGCTTAAATGGGGGAGGTCGTCGGTCAAATCATTTTATCGAATGCGTAGACCAGTGCCAGACCGACTGCCAGCGAGCAAGCAAAGATTCCTGTGCTCACCGTCAAGACACTGTCGCTGAAGATTTTCTTCATAGTCAATGCCTCCTTTGCTCAAAGTTTCGAGCGTGAAGCTATCAAAAGATTTTTTCGAGACCGTAGAGGACTACCAGCCCGACTACCAGCGACGCGCTGAACAATCCGGTGCTGAATACCAAAATCGCCGCGTTCTCTTTGAAAAGTTTCTTCATGATGATTGCCTCCTGTCTTAGGATGTCGTCCCATTCCCTTGGGAACAGCGCGAATTATAGCACAGCGAAAATTTTTGGCAATGCGCAATCGTTATTGATTCATGTCGCGTTCGTTATTGTTTGCTCGCCTTTATTCTTTGGTCAGCTTGGCGGAAAAGAATCCGTCGGTGTTCGTGACGTGCGGTAGGAGCGTTTGCATCTCGATTAGCTTAAAGTCTTCGTGCGCCGATAGAAACTTTTCTACGACCTCTTGATTTTCTCGCCGCGTGATTGTGCATGTGCTGTAAAGCAGAGTTCCGCCGCGCTTTAGAGCCTTCGCCGCACTCAATAGGATTTCTCCTTGCAACGTCGGCAAGTCCTCGTCCGAAGTCTTCCGCCAACGCAAATCCGCCTTACGCCTAAGCACGCCCAAGCCCGAACACGGCGCGTCTACCAAAACTTTATCGGCTTGCCCAAAGAACTTATCGCCAAGCTCGCGGGCGTCAATCAACAGCGGCTCGATAATCTTAATGCCAAGGCGGGCGGCGTTCTGTTTGATACGCTCAAGCTTAGTCTCGTAAATGTCCGCCGCGATGATTCGTCCGCGATTGTTCATAAGCTCGGCAAGGTGCGTAGACTTGCCGCCCGGTGCCGCGCAACAGTCAATGACGAATTCGCCCGCCGCAGGATTGAGAAGCCTCGCCGCAGTCATAGAGCTTTCGTCCTGTACCTGACAGAGACCAGCGCGGAGCGGTTGAAACTTATCCAAAGCCCCATGCCCCGTGCAGATGATTCCTTCGGGCGCGAGCGTCGACGGCTCAGCTTGCACTCCGAAATTTTTCAGCGCGTCTAAGATTTCTTCGCGGGTCGACTTTAGGCAGTTCACGCGCAAGCAAAGCGGCGGGTCGGTGTTGTCAAAGGCAAGCAGTTGTTTAGCCGCCTCCAATCCGAATTCCTCAACGAATAACTTGACGAGCCACAGCGGGTGGAACGTCCGCAACGCCAGCGATTGTAAGTCGTCGCCCGTCGGGAAGTCTGACTTATGAGGCTCACGCACCGCCGAACGCATGACGCCGTTGACGAACTTTGACGCACTCAGCCCGCAGAATTTTTTTGCCAGCTCCACCGATTCATTGACCGCCGCCGAGTTCGGAACCCTATCGAGGAAGAAGATTTGATAAAGCCCCACGCGCAGGACGGCTAAAATTTTCTCGTCGACCTTGGCGAGCGGACGCTTGAGATACTTTGAAATTTTCCAATCGAGTGACGCGCCCGCTTTGACTGTGCCGTAAACAAGCTCCGTGCAAAACTTTCTGTCCAAGTCGCTGAACTTCTCTTGCCGCAACATCTGCGCCAGTGCCACGTTAGCCCACGCGCCCTTAGTTGTCACGTCGCAGATAATCTTCGTTGCCGCTAATCTTACCTTATCCAATGCTTGCCTCCTAATCAATCAGATTGACTTTGAACGCGCCAACGAGTTTAACCGCTTTGATAATTTTCTCGTCGCTTACCCCGTGATTCCTATCCATGAAGACTTCGATAAAATTTTTGTCCGCCCGATAAGCCGCGTCCGTCACACCGTCCAAAGTCTTGAGAGCGTCGGCGATTAACTTTTGCTCGTAAGCGTCCGCGTCGACATAAACAACCTTATAATCAAGGCGTTCAATCTTGAAGATAACCGGACGTGTTCCATCGTTGCAACAGGCAATCATCATGTGTTCGTCGTTCGTCCAGCCGCGCATAATCGAACCGCCCTGCAGAGCCGTATAAACATAGCGGCTGAAACAATCCCACGCCTCGGAGCAATGTGCGCCTTTGCCCTGCGTCCAAAAAGTGTCCTCGTCGCCGTAACGTTCAAAGAGATATTCCGCGCCGACTTCATAGAAAGGACACGCGCCCGACTGCGGGTCAGCCAAATATTTTTCCTGCAGGTCGTCGAAAACCTTCTTATCGATAACCGTCAGCTTGCACTTATACTGCATGAGTCTCACTCTCCTAAAATAAATGAAAGCTTCTGGTTGATTCCCAAAAGCTTATGTATGTTGTCTTCTCTTATGTTAAATAAATAGTTCTGTGACGAAGACAACCGAGCAACAGAGCAATGCGACCTTGAAGAGGCTTGCGCCGAACCAAGCCGCCGATATGCCCGCGACCAGTGCTAAGGCTCCCGATATTGGCGACTGCGTGGCGTGGACTATCGCGGGAAATGTCATGACTGCAAGGGTCACATAGGGCACGTAGTGCAGGAACGAACGCACCGTGACGTTTTTTATTTCGCCGCGAATCAACGTAAGCGGAAGAATTTTTATCGCCAAGGTCACCGCGCTTGCTATCAAGATGTAAAGGTTAATGTCGTGAGTCATCATCGTCCTCCTTGACGGGATAAAGGATAGCCGCCGCCCCTGCGATTAATATCGTCAAGATGATTGTCCGATTGCCCGCCGAAACGTCAGGGAAAAATTCTGCGGCTAAGTAGCTCAAAAGGAAACTGACGACGACCGAGCCGCCGATAACTTTATCTTTGCGGGCGGGCGGGATTATCACGGCAAGGAACATTCCGTAAAGCGCGACGCTCAACGCACTGACTGCCGCCTCCGAGAAGAAATTCCAAGCGACGATTCCGCAAGCCGTCCCCAACGACCAACCAGGCAGAGCCGTCAACATTGCGCCGTAGTTGTAATAGGGATTGAGCCAGCGTCCGCCGCGTGCAATCGTTATTCCAAAGATTTCGTCCGTCACAGCGAAGCCGATAAAAATTCTTTGATAAAGCGGCGCATCGGGCGAAAACTTCTGACTTAAGACCGCACTCATCAGAACGTAGCGGGCATTGGCGACCAGCGTTATCAAGGCGATTTCAAGGTAAGGCGCGTCCGAGCCGATGACAGTAAACGCCGCGAACTCGCCCGCCGAGGCATTGTTTAGCAGGCTGATAACGAACCCTTGCAACGGACTAAGCCCGACATATTTGGCGACAATGCCCAACGAGAACCCCACGACAAAATAGCCTAAACCAATCGGCGTGCCGTCGCGTAGACCATCAATCAACGCCTGCCGATTTTCAAGGGTCATAGAAAATTAATCCATCCTCTTCCAGTTGTTCTCTTAAGCCGCTCATAAAAATTTTGCCAGGGTCAGTCTTAATGGCGTAGTAATCGGGAACGTGTTCGATAAAAAGTCCGCTTGCCCGCGCCGCGTCCTGTTGATAGTGCCCGAAGACATATTTTATCGTCGGATACTTCGCGTGCAGATATTTTATCAAGCGGACGTTCGCGGCAAGCTGAGCTTCTGTTAAATCCTCGCGCCCGTCATAGCCGCCGACGTTTTCAATCCCGATTGCGCAATGATTGTAGCCGATGATGTGCCGCGCAAAATTCGTTTCGGGCATAAGCCGCCAAGTCGTCCCGTCACGGTCAACTATGAATTGAGACGCGACATTTAATCTGCCTTCGTCGTCAGGCATTTCCTCGGCGTAAAAATATTTCCAAACCGATTCGAGCGTTCCAAACGCCGTCCAGTGAACCACGACCGCTTGAGGAGTTATCTCGCGGCAAATCATTCCGTAGTGCTTAATCGTGTACTCGTCAATCAATTCGTCGCGGTGAGGCGTCCACAGTATGAACTTATCCGTAAAAGGTTCTTCCGCGGCAAACGCACTCGACGACATGAGGAGCACCGTGCAGATTGTCAAAAGGATTTTCTTCATCTGTACATATCCATTACGCGCCCGACATAACTTTGCGTCTCGGAATAGGGCGGAATGCCTCCGTAGCGTTTGACTGCACCAGGTCCGGCGTTGTAGGCGGCGACTGCCAAGGGTACATTGCCGTCGAAGGTGTCAAGCATTTGCTTAAGATAGCGCGTGCCGCCGTCAACGTTTTCATTCGTGTCGTAGGGGTCGACGCCCAAACCCGCGGCGGTCTCTGGCATCAGTTGCATAACGCCAATCGCGCCGACGGGGGAAATCTCATCTTGATTCATATCGGATTCGGCAATGGCAATGGCGCGGACGAGTTGCGGGTCAACGCCATACTCAAAAGCCTTCTGCGCGATTAACTCTTCAACGGACGAAGCCTCCTCGACTGGCGGCTCAACCTGTGCGGGCGTGTGTTGCCTTTGATTGATGAACTCGACAATGCCCTTGACTATCTGCGGGTCAACGCCGTAAGCGTCAGCGGTCTGCATGATTAAATCTTCCGTGGGGATAATCTCAGCGTCCCTGCCGTTAAAGTTGTCCTCGAAAACTTTTTCCTCGCGGCTAGGAACCTTAAGCTCGGCGTCGGGCACTTCCACGCGTTCAATCTTAGGCGGCTGATTAATCTTACCCGGCAATGCCTCCGAACCAGGCAAAGGATTCTGTGCGGGCTGATTAGTCTCGACCTTCGGAACCTCGCGCAGGGCTTGCGACACCTTAGCGGAGTTCGCCGCGTCGTTCTCATTGACGGGTTGAGTTACGCCCGGCACCTTCTGAACTTTATCAGCGGCTTGCGTCGGCTTAACGGGACTGACTGCCGCCTGCCGAGCAATTTCCCGCTCAAGTGTCGCTTGGAAGTCCACGCCATTAAGACCAATCATCTTTTCTATCGCCGCAATTCGACGACGAACTTGGTCAACCCGCTGTGTCATATCCACGCGTTCAATCGGCTGAATCTCAATCAACTTTCCTCACTCCTATTTTCTCATCGACAGCTGAAGTCCAATCTCGTCAAGCATCTTTTGTTCCTCGAAAAGCACTTCCGCGTTGTACTCGTTGCGCCGCTTCTCCTTGAGCTGTTCGATACTTTTAAGATACGTCATCAGCTGCATTAGAATTTTTAGCTTCTGCTGTTTATCCTGCGTCGCCTTCAACACGACGTCTTGTTGCTGTTCAATCTGCTTGCGCTTCCAATTAAAAAAGCTGTTGTACGTCATGATAACTCCGACCGTGACTGTCTTGCCCTCGCTGGTCTTGTCGGCGAATTCCTCTTGCCCCTCGGCTAGCTCGCGTAGCAAGCCTTGCAACTTAGCGCGTTGCTCTTCCAGCTTGCGCGACGCCTCGGCAAATTTCATCTCGGCATCGTCCTTCTTGCGCTTGGTGACCTTCAACAGCGTTTCGAGTTGGAACTTAAATTTCTTCATGTCACTTACCGGTTATCCTCATGAGTTTCTGCTTAGTCACGTCGTAGGTATCGACCTCGAAAATGCCCTGGCAGAGAAATTCGTTAATAGCGTCAATCTTGCCAATCGCCTCGTCAATGCGCTTGCTCGACCCCTTAACGTACGCGCCAATGTGAATCAAGTCTTCGGCGTCCTTGTAAACCGCCATCAACGCTCGCATTCTCTGAGCGGCTTGCAGGTGCTCTTTAGTGACGACCTCGACCATAACACGGCTGACGCTTCCCAAAACGTCGATAGCGGGGAAATGATTTTGCGCGGCGATTGCTCGGCTAAGGACAATGTGCCCGTCTAGGATTGAGCGCACGGCGTCGGCAATCGGCTCGTTCATGTCGTCGCCGTCAACTAGCACGGTATAAATCCCCGTGATTGACCCCGTATCGGACGTGCCAGCCCGCTCAAGCAGCCTCGGCAAGAGTGCAAAGACCGACGGAGTATAACCACGGGTGGCGGGCGGCTCCCCAATCGTCAAACCGACCTCACGTTGAGCCATAGCAAAGCGCGTAACCGAATCCATCATCAAGATAACCTTATGCCCTTGGTCGCGGAAGTATTCGGCAATGGCAGTAGCAGTCATCGCGCCCTTTATGCGGACAAGTGCGGGCTGGTCTGAAGTTGCGACGACTACGACAGCTCGTTTAAGTCCCGCCTCGCCTAAGTCACGTTCGATAAAGTCACGAACCTCACGACCGCGCTCGCCGATTAGGGCTATAACGCTTATATCCGCCTCGGTGTTGCGGGCAATCATCGACAAGAGCGTTGACTTGCCGACGCCCGAACCCGCCATGATTCCAATTCTCTGCCCGTCGCCCATTGTGATAAGTCCGTCGACTGCACGCACGCCCACATAAAGGCTATCATGAATCCTCGGACGTTTCAGCGGGTGCGGCGGCGGAGCTTGCAAAGGATATTCAATCGTCGAGAGAATTGGTCCTAGTCCGTCCATTGGATTGCCCAAGCCGTCAAGCACGCGCCCTAGGAGTTCATGCCCGACTTTGACTTGCAACATCTTTTGCGCGGCGACGACTTCGCAACCAGGGCCGACGCCTTGCATTTCGCCAATCGGCATGAGCATAACGAACCCTTCACGGAAGCCGACGACCTCGGCTGGGATTGGCGGCACGTTCGGTATCTTCGACGTGATATAACACAGCTCGCCCACGCTGACGGCTGGTCCCTGCGTCTCGATGACTAGCCCAACGACTTGCGTAACCTTGCCTGTCAGCTTAATCGTCTTGCACTCGTCGATTGCGTTCCTTAGTTTCTGCAGGTTAATGTCGTTTTTAATCATGCGGCTCTCCAGTTGACAAAGTTTAAACCTTCGACGCGTCCGAAGTGGTGGACGTTTGAGGTAACGAGCGTGCAACCGTTGACCATTGAGATTGCGGCAATGTATATGTCGTTGTCCTCAATCAACTGCCCCTTGCGGAGCTGGATATAAATCTCCACAGCTTTATTAATCGTTTCCAAGTCGTCGCAGTCGAGAAAAAGGTGTTTGGCATTAGAATAAAACTTATTAAAGTCTTCAAGCATACGCGTCTTACCTGCCGCCTTCAAACCGCGAACAACTTCATAATAAACGATTGACGGAATAAAAAGCTTATCATCTCTATCTAAAGCCTCGTTCAAGCGGCGCATTACTTCGGGCTGTCGGCGAAGAATATCGCTTATAACATTTGTGTCCAAACAATAATTAGCCATAAAGAGCCACCTTCCTAGCCTCTTCTGCCGCCATGTATTTACCGAGAGCTTCCTTCTCATCGTCGTTGAGCAAGTTAGCAAGTCCCATAAAAACTTCGCGTTGAGTCATCTTAGTTTCGGGTTTCGGATTTCCATTCTGATTGAGCGTTTTAATATCGGTGCGCAAGGCATCAATATCGTTCTGCATTTTGGTTAGCATGGATAAAATTTTTTCTTCGTTAGACATGATAAATCACTCCTACTTATTCAGCACGCTCTCGACGGCGCGTTTCATCAGTCCCAATTGCGTTGATAGTCTCGCGTCAACTCCGCCGTTTGGAGTCTCGATTACGCAATCGCCCGGCTTTAACGCATCGTCCGAAATGACTTCGACAGTTGCCGTGCCATCAGTGAGCATGGATTGAAACTCCGCACGCGCCATTAAGACTAAATCGTAGCTGTCCGGGTCGACGTGCACTTTGACTTCTTTTTGGTCGCGCACGTGTTTAATCGCCTCTCGCACAACGGGCAGGATAACTTGCGGCGTGTCTAGGAAATGTTGCGGCAAAATCTTTTCTATAGCCATGACCACCACCGCGACTATATCATCTTCCGCCCGAATGAAATAATCAGCCGTCTGCTCCTTGGCATCGCGAAGGGTCTTCTGTGCTTTGTCGTTCGCCTGCCGAATTATGGCTTTGAGTTCGTCCTCAATCTTTTCCTTGCCGTCCTTAATGCCCTTAGCTTTGCCGTCCTTGTAGCCCGCGTCGTAGCCTTCCTTCTGAACTTTATCTAGTAGCTCTTTAGCCTCCGCCTTGGTGTCGTTTACGATTTTTTCTGATTCAGCGGTTGCCTTGTCTAACATCTCCTGCGATTGCTTCTCGGCTTGTTGCTTAAGCTGTTCGGCTTGCTGTTTAAGTTCCTCGGCTTGCTTCTTTAGTTGCGTCGACTGCGCCTTTTCCTTATGTGCCTCGCGTAGGGTCTCTTCCGTGAGCTTTTCTTTGCGTTCGATTTCTTCTATCTCCGCGAAGACTTTATCCAAGATTTTTTTTGGGATGCCGCCTTTGGATTCTTCGACTTTTTCTGGCTCCTGTTCGACTTCATCTGGTTCTGGCTCTTCGACGACGGGCTTTGGTCTAGCACCGATTACGACCGGCTGACCAACTATCATATGACGCACAATATTTTTTTGCATAGCCATGCCTCCGGATTAAACCAGCATACCTTCGCCGCCGCCGCGAACGATTACAATCATTCCCTTATCCTCCATTGTGCGAATCACGTTGACAATCTTAGTTTGCGCCTCTTCCACGTCGCGTATCTTGACCGGTCCCATGTAGCTGATTTCTTCCTTGAGCATATCGGCGGCGCGCTTGGACATGTTCTTATAAATTTTCTCTGCAACCTCGTCGCTAGTCGCCTTCATTGCCAACGACAAATCTTTAGTATCGACTTCACGCAACACCAACTGCAAGGAGCGGTCGTCCAGCAAAATAATATCCTCGAACACGAACATGAGCTGCTTGATTTCCTCGGCGAGCTCTGGGCTGTCGACTTCCAACGATTCGATAATTGCACGTTCCGTCGAACGGTCGACGCGGTTTAGAATCTCCACGACACTGGGCACGCCGCCAGCAATCGTAAAATCTTGCGTGGACAGGGAAGAAATCTTCTTCTCCAAGACACGTTCGACTTCGCGGATAACGTCAGGCGAAGTCCTATCCATTAAGGCGATACGCTTAGCAACGTCGGCTTGCGCGTCGACTGATAAACCGCTCATGACGATGCCGGCTTGATCGGGCGACAGGTACGCCATAACCAACGCGATTGTCTGCGGGTGTTCGTTCTGCAGGAAATTCAGAAGCTGTGAAGGGTCGGTCTTGCGCAGGAACTCGAACGGACGCACCTGCAAACTTGTCGTGAGGCGTTGGAGAATCTCCGTTGCCTTTTCCGCGCCCAATGCCTTTTCCAAAACACTCTGCGCATATTCAAGCCCGCCAGTCGAAATGTAATCGTTCGCCATCATCAGCTGATAGAATTCGCTGATAACTGCGTTCTTTTTCTCAATGGGGACGTGCCGATTGTTGGCTATCTCCAGCGTGATTGATTCGATTTCGTCCTCGTCCATGTGCTCGAAGACCTTCGCCGCATAATCGCCGCCCAAGGCAATAAAAAGTATCGCGGCTTTCTCGTGAGCTGTCATCGGCTTTGGCTCGTTATACATATCCTGCAAGCTCGGCATGTAATCTCCTCCGTTCAAAATAAAAAGCGGCTAGTTGATGATTAGAATTCTAACCACCAATCACCAACCGCTAAGCAAAAATCATTCGTCCTCGGTGAGCCACAACTTTACGAGCATTGCGACTTCCGCGGGTTTCTCGTCGATAAGTTTCAAGATAGCTTTTTTCTCTTTGAGTTGTTCTCGTTCTTCTTCGGTAAGGTTTTCCTCTGGGATAATGTTTTCCTCAACCTCTTTAGCACGCTGTTCGATTTGAGCTTGTTCTTCGGCTTGTTGCTTAGCTATCTCTGCTTGCACGCGGGCTTCTTCGGCTCGGCGGGCTTGCTCTTCTTCCTCGCGAGCTTTTCTTTCTGCCGCAAGCTGCCTTTCAATCTCATCTTGACGTTCTTTGCGTTTCTTCCAGCGATACATGAGGAACCCGCCCAAAAGTAATGCCGCAAGTAAAATCATAGCCGCAATCTCCGTGTACAAAATCCTATCTTTGCGCAACTGCTCCTGTCTTGCCTCTTCCGCTTTCTGGTCTAGGAGGTCGGTATTAAACGGCAGTGGCTCAACTGAAATGGTATCGCCGCGTTCCTCGTTTATGCCAGCCGCCGAACTCACTGCCCTAAGAAGTCCTTCTTGCTGAAGTTCGGTTATCGTGTCATTGACCAAGACGGCAACGGTTAGGCGGCGTATCGAGCCGGGCGACGCTATGATTTTCTGATTTTCCTCGTTGATCTCGTAGTTCTTCGTCGACTCTTTGCGCTCGTATTCGGCATTAGCGTTCCTGTCTTCGGCGACGTAGCCGGGGATATTCGATTGAACACCCGCAGGCCCGCCCGGCATAGTCGATTCTCCGTTGTAACTTTCGCTGATGTCCTGCTGACTGCGGATAATGCCCGACTCGTCAACCACCGGCGTAAAGGTCTGGCGGTCAATCTTCCTGTCGTCGAAGTCAAGCTCAACGCTCACCCTAACGAACGCATTGCCCTCGCCTAGCGTCTTATCCAGCATAGTTTGGATATTCTGCTGAATGTGGTCACGAACTTTCTTTGTCATCTCAATCTGGCTAAGCGTCCGCAGATTTTGCGCCGTCTGCTGTTCAAAAGCGTCATCGTCGTTCTTGTTTAGGATATTGCCCTGTTCGTCGACGATTGTAATATTTTCGGGCGCAAGTCCTTGCACGCTGTGACTAACTAGGTTGACTATGCCTTTGACCTCTGGCGTCGTCAATTTGGTTTCCGGCTTCAGCATTAACAGGATTGACGCCGTCGCAGGCTTTTCATTCTTTTTGTAGAGGCTGTCCTCCGGCAAGACGATATGAACACGCGCCTTATCCACGCTGTCTAGGTGCTCTATCGTGCGGGTCAGTTCGCCTTGAAGTGCTTGGAGATAATTTACTTTGTTCTGAAACTCCGTGACGCCTAACTTGCTGTCGTCGAAGATTTCAAAACCTTTGTTGCCGCGTGGCAGTCCTGCCGCCGCCAAATCAAGCCGCAAATTATGAACTTGAGTTGCTGGCACGAGGATTGTCGCACCTTTTTTATCTTCAAGCAGTTCATAGGGCACGCCCGCTTCCTTTAGGTTGTTCACAACGTCGCCGGCGTCCTTCGTCTCCAAATTGGTATACAGCGGCACATATTCGGGCTTGGAACCGTACCAGTAGCTGATTCCCGCGAAGGCAAGCACCAATACGACAATCGCGCCGATGATTATGTACTTGCGTTGATTTTGGTATCTGTTCCAAAGTTCTTGGAGCCGCTCTCTCCAATTCGCCAATAAACTCAGTCCTTTCGAACCGTCCGAGAATTAGTCCGGGCGTCACACCTGCATACGCATGATTTCTTGATATGCCTGCGTCGCACGGTTTCGCAACTGGAGCGTTAATTGGAGCGCGATTTCCGCTTTTTGAGAGGCAACCACCACTTGAGATATATCTTCTATTCTTCCCGCCGCCAATGCCGCATTCAGTCTTTCAGACTCAAGCTCAAGTTCATTCGTCTTCTTTAATGAATCGACTAGGAATTCTCCGAAGCTCTTAACGGGCTGTTCAATCTTGTTCTCGCCCAGATGACTTCTTGCGCTCATGTGTACGGGTGTCATTTCCAACGGTGCTATTTCCATCGTGTCACCTTCCCTTTAGTCAATTTAGCTGATTAGCATTATAAACACTTCACAAGACAATATCAAAATTTTTTATCTGCCGATTTCCAACGTCTTAGTAATCATGGTCTTAGCCGCCGTGATTGCTGTCGAGTTCGCCTCGTAAGCACGCTGGGCGGTTATCATGTCGACCATCTCATTGACGATATTGACGTTAGGTTTTTCAACGTAGCCTTCGGCGTTAGCGTCGGGGTGGCTTGGGTCATAAACCATTGGTCCTTGCGTCGTATCCTCCATGATTGAAACGGCTCGCACGCCCTCGCCCGTCTGCCGACTCAAGCCGACCGCCTGTTGAAGTGCCTTTTCAAAAGATTTCGGCTCACGTGTCCGCGGCTCAAACACTACAAAGCGTCGCCGATAAGCTCCACCCCTATCCGTTCGGGTCGTGTTCGAGTTGGCGATATTATTTGAGATAACGTCCATCCTCAGTCGCTCGGCAGTCAAGCCCGAAGCCGAAGCATCAATCCCCATGAAAAGTCCCATTACGATTTCTCCTTAGATTACTGTTGCCCGCTGGTTATCGCATTCTTCAAGCTTGAAACGTGCCCGCTGAACTCCGTCACGACTGTGTTGTAGTAAAGCTGGTTCTTCGCCATGGACGCCATCTCAATATCAATGTCGACGTTGTTATCGTCCGTGCGCATGATTGTCGTATTATCTTGGACAATCGTCGGCGCGGCGTGAAAGTCAAGCGGCTTGAAAGGCAAATGCTTATCATGCGTCCTTGCCATCTTCAATTTGCCGTCGGGCTCTTCGCCGTAAATCTCTCGTGCCAACAAGTCTTCAAACTCCACGGCTGACTTGCGATAGTTCGGCGTGTTTACGTTTGCAACGTTGTTAGCGATGACTTCATGCCGGATTGTCGCCGCTGTCATTGCTCGCGGCAGATAATTAAAGTTCGACGAGTTAAATATTTGTTCTAGCACGCCTCGTTCACTCACCTTTCTAAAGTTTGTCTTATGAGTCCATTCTGAAAAAAATCTTCGCCGATTGTACACCATAAAATTATTTTCTTCAACCTTGCCGAATAAAAGGTATCAATCTTTCTTTCAACACAATTTATGATTCCCCTTGCGCCTTGCCAAAAAATTTTTCAGCTGATATATTCTATGCGAAAGTGAGGACGTAATGAACAGAAGAAATTTCATCAGGAACTTTTTAATCGGAGGCGCAGGATTGTCTTTGGCGGCTGGCGGAGGAATCTTTTACTACGTGAATCGTCCCGAATTCGGACGATTGCCGACGGGTTCGCGCCTCGAAAAGATTTTAGCCTCGCCGCACTACTTCAACGACCATTTCGAGTGCCTGACGCCCGTTAAAGTCATGGCGGAGGACGTTGAGGTCAAAGAAAACCGATTATCGGCGTGGTGGAAATTTTTATTCGGCGATAAGACAGGATTAGTGCCGCCAATGCCAATTCCGACCGTAAAAACAGATTTAAAAGCTCTCGGCGATAAAGATTGCGCGATTTGGCTCGGACACTCGACGATTTACCTACAACTCGCCGGAAAAAAGATTTTAATCGACCCGGTTTTCTCGTCGTATGCTTCGCCGATTTTTTTTGTCAATCGTGCGTTCGAGGGTAGCAATATCTATTCGGCGGACGACTTCCCCGCGATTGATATTCTGGCGATAACTCATGACCATTGGGATCATCTCGACTATCCAACGATTATTTCGCTCAAATCGAAGATTAAAACGGTTTTATGTCCTTTGGGCGTCGGCGAATACTTCGAGCAATGGGGTTTCGACGCTGATAAGGTTATCGAGGAGGATTGGGACGCTGTGATTGACTTCGGACACGGTTTGACGGCGCATATTTTGCCGAGCCAACACTTTTCCGGGCGTATGCTCACACAAAATCCAACTGAGTGGTGCGCGTTCGCCTTCGTGACTCCTAAACGGAAAATTTTTTGTTCAGGCGACGGCGGATACTCAAATCACTTCCACGACATCGGAAAAAAGTTCGGCGGCTTCGATTTGGCGTTCATGGAGAACGGGCAATACAATCGGGCGTGGCACGCGATACATTTGCTACCAAATGAGACCGCGCAGGCTTCAGAAGACATTCAAGCCGCTAAAATCGTGCCAATTCACGCCGGAAAGTTCGCCCTTGCCCGCCATATGTGGAACGAACCTTATAAATCGTTGCTTGCCGAGAGTGCGGACAGAAATTACGAGCTTTTGACGCCGCGAATCGGTGAATTGATAAATTTCGACGCCGAACAATCATTTGAGCTTTGGTTTGACATTTAGGAGGGTCTAGCATGAAAAATTTAATCGCAATCAACGGAAGCCCCCGCCGCAACGGAAATACCGCCGAACTTCTTAAGCACGCTATGCAAGGTGCTAAGGATTCGGGCGCATCGGCGGAGCTGATTAACCTTTACGCGCTGAATTTCAAAGGTTGCACGAGTTGTTTTGCCTGCAAGCTCAAAAGTCGTCCGCACGGCTCCTGCGCCATGAAAGATGACCTCTCGCCCGTGCTTGAGAAGGTTAAATCCGCCGACGCTGTCATTTTCGGCTCGCCAATTTACTTTATGAACCTCTCGGCGGGTATGATTGCCTTTATCGAGCGGCTTTTCTTCTCAAATTACATTTACAGCGACGAAATCCCGACCGTCTTCCCGAAAAAACTTCCTAGCGCGTTTATCTATACCATGAACATGACGGAAAAGCATTTTGAGGAATTCAACATGCAAGAACGCCTCGGCATGTACGAAATTTTTACGGAACGTATCCTTGCCGTCGCTCCTAAAGTCCTTCGCGCCTTCGATACCGTTCAATTCAAAGATTATTCGCGTTATGAAAGCTCAATCTTCAATCCCGAAGAAAAATTCGCTCACAGAGAAAAATATTTCCCTGAAGATTGCAAAGCGGCTTACGAAATCGGACGCGACTTAGTTAAATGATTTATTTGCTCATAATCGCGGCAATCGTGGCTTTGGCGGTGCTTTATAAGTTCTCGCCGACTAAAAAAGCTTTCATGATAATTTGCACGCTGCTTTTAATCGTTTTCGGGGCAAGCGCGTTCATTCACGGGCAACAAGTTCAACAGGAAATCACGCGGGCACAACTTGAGGACTTGCAAGCGCGTCAAAAGATTTTTGGGGAATGGTACGCCGCTTATCAGAAGGATATTGACCGCCTCGACCAAAATTGGCAACTTTATCACAATATCCTTGACGGTTTGAACTCGACGGAGCCGCAAAACTTTAACGCGGAGGCAATTTATCTGCGGTTTAAGGAATTGGAGCGCGAATCACTCGACGAACAGCTTAAAATTCATCAGCTCAACCCGCCGCCCGAACTCGATAGGGAAAATCGCGACCTAGTTGACGTAATGATAAAGAAAACTCAACGCTACGTCGACGCGCAGACAAAAACGATAACTTTATCGGCGCAAGCGGCAACTCCACCCGTCGAATTGGAAAATTTAAAAATTCGTCTCCGTGATATTATGATTCGCGAATCGCCCGAAGGTTTATTCACGGCTCAAGAAATTTCCGCTATTCGTTCCGCTCTCGAAGATTGAGGAGGTGATTTTTTCTTTGGAAATTATAAAAAAGCTCAGCGGCATTACTAAAAAATATCCGCAACCCGTCGTAGCCCTCGGAATGTTCGATGGCGTTCATCTTGGGCACGCAACCGTTATAAATCACGCTATCGACAAGGCTAAACTGGTTAAAGGTACTTCAATCGTCTTTACTTTTTCAAATCACCCGCTGACGGTCATTTCTCCCGACGATGCGCCGCTTATGATTGGTAGTAAGAGCCTTAGACGCGAAATTTTTGCTAATATGGGCGTCGATGTGCTTATTGAAGTCCAATTCACCAAAGATTTTAGTAAAAAATCGCCCGAAGAATTTTTAGAACTTCTACGCGATAAAATTGCTCCCGCTTACGTCGTAACAGGGCAAAATTATACTTTTGGGCGATTTGGGCGCGGCAATGGGCGTTTATTGCTTCGCGAGGCGGAAAATTACGGCTTTAAAGCTGAAGTTTGCCAAACTTTTACCGTTGATAGAAAAACCGTTAGCAGTACTCGAATTCGCGCTTTAATTGCCGCTGGTGATTTAATTTCTGCTAATGAATTGCTCGGAAGAAACTTTATTTACGCTGGTGAAGTCGTAAACGGCGATAAACGCGGGCGCAAAATCGGTTTTCCTACCGCAAATATTGAAATCGACGATAAAAGGGCTATGCTCCCAAATGGCGCGTATATTGTCCGCGTTAAAGTTCGCGAAAAATTTTTTAACGGGATTGCTAATGTCGGCGATAATCCAACTTTTAAAGTCGCAAAACGCCGTTTAGAAGTTTTTATCGATAATTTCAGCGAAAATATCTACGGAGAAGAAATTTTCGTTAGTTTCGTCAGCAAATTGCGCGATGAAAAAATTTTTTCCTCCGTTGACGATTTAAAAACTCAACTTAATGAAGATTTGAGGGTTATGAGAAATGCCACAACTAATTAAAATCCATAATTTAGGCTCGTCGGGTGAGGGCGTCGGCAAACTCGGCGAGCTTATTATTTTTGTCGAAGGCGCGTTGCCAGGCGAAGAAATTTTAGCCGAAATCGTGACGCGTAAAAAAAATTACGCCGTCGGAAGGCTAATTCAGGTCGTTAAACCGTCTAATGAACGCGTTAAGCCGTTTTGTCCGCTTTATAATGATTGCGGCGGCTGTCAACTTCAACATTTGAATTATTCCGCGCAATTAAATTGGAAACGTCAGCAAGTAGTCGACGCAGTGGAAAGAATCGGCAAATTAAATGGCGTAGAAATTTTTGAGACGCTCGGAATGGAAAATCCCTTGCATTATCGTAATAAAATGCAATTCCCCGTCGGAAAAAATCTGCAAATCGGCTGTTATGCTCGCGGAAGTCATAAAATTATCGATACGCAAGCTTGCATGATTCAAAACGAATTAAACGATAAAATTCTTAACGCCGTCCGCAATGTCGCTAAAAAATTTCAAATTCAACCATATAATGAGGACACTCACAAAGGTTTTTTGCGTCACGTAATGGGCAGAATCGGTTTTAACGGCGAATTTATGATTGTTTTAGTCACTGCAACGAAAAATTTCCCTAACGAAAAAAATTTTGTCCGCGCTTTAGTTAAAGAACTTCCGAACGTTACGAGCATTCAACAGAACGTCCAAACTTTTAAAAATAACGTGATTTTAGGGCGCGAAACGAGAATTTTATACGGCAAGGCGACTATTCATGACAAAATCGGAAATTTCACGTTTAATATCTCGGCGCGTTCATTTTTCCAAGTAAATACTGTTCAGGCTGAAATTCTTTACAAAACTGCATTGGATTTCGCAGAATTGCACGGTCACGAGACGATTATTGATGCTTACTGCGGAACTGGGACGATTTCTTTGTTTATGGCGAGAAAAGCCCGCAAAGTTATTGGGATTGAAGTTGTAAGCTCCGCGATTGCCGACGCGAAACGAAATGCCCGCGAAAATAATATTCGCAACGCTGAATTTATGGTTGGCGACGCCGTGAAGGTGCTTCCGAGGATTTTTGAGGCGGCGGACGTGGTTATAGTCGACCCGCCGCGAGCCGGTTGCGATAAAAAGGTTTTAGAGACGTTCGCGGTCATGAATCCGGAAAAAATTATCTACGTATCGTGCAATCCTGCGACCTTAGCCCGCGATTTGAAGATTTTGTACGAGCTAGGCTATCGGACGAAGAAAATTCAGCCCGTCGATATGTTTCCATTTACATCGCACGTTGAAAGCGTCGCCCAAATCGAAAAAAAGTAAGAAAATCCCGCCGCTCAATCGAACGACGGGTTTTTTATTGTTTTGAACGTCTGAAACTGCTTTCGGAGCCTTGAAACGGGTTTTGAGAGGCGATTTGAGGTTCAAAATACGAAATCCCAAATACAGGATTTTGTATCGCGCCGTTATGAGGGTTTTTCGGCACATACAAAAATCAAGGGTGATTTTGGAGGTGTGATTTACGTTTTCCGGAATAGCGGAATTTGTAAAATGGGCAAAAAAAAATCGCCTCGAAAGGCGGATTTGAGTTTGCAAAGTTATTTTGGCGTATAAATCTGGTCGAAGGACGCGCCGTCGGCAAAATGGTCGTTGTAAGCCTTAACCCAGCTGCCGAACGCCTCATCAATCGTAAAAAGTTCCAGCGGCTCAAAAACGTCAGCATATTTCTTTAAAATCTTTTCGTTGCGCGGGCGATAAAAATTTTTGGCGGCGATTTCCTGCCCTTCGTCGGAGTAAAGGTAATTCAAATACTCTTCGGCGAGTTCGCGGGTACCTTTTTTATCAACGACGCTATCGACAATGGCAACGGACGGTTCAGCGAGGATACTCAAGCTCGGAGTGACAATTTCGTAGTCATCGGGATAAATTTTCATGGCGAGCAGGGCTTCATTCTCCCACGCAATCAAAATATCGCCTTTTCCGCCCTCAAAACTTTTAGTTGCACCGCGTGCGCCGTCATCGAGAGCTACGACGTTAGCAAAAAGTTTCGTCATGAAGTTTTTAATATGGTTTTCGTCGCCATCAAACTTTCTGCGGGCGAATTCCCATGCGGCAAGGTAATTCCATTGGGCACCGCCGGAGGTTTTTGGGTTCGGCGTGACAATTTTAACGTCGTCGCGGGTCAAATCGTCCCAATCGCGAATATTTTTAGGATTATCGGCGCGAACGAGGAAAACAATCGTTGAAGTATACGGCGAGGAGTTATCAGGGAACTCTTTACGCCAGCCGCCGCGAATCAGCCCGACATTTTTAATTTGCGTCACGTCATAAGCAAGGGCGAGGGTCACGACATCAGCCTCCACGCCGTCGATAACTGATTTAGATTGCTTGCCGCTGCCGCCATGGGACTGATTTAAGATAATTTTGCCGTTGCCGAGGTCGTTTTCCCAATGACGCTTAAAAATTTCGTTATAATCGGCGTAAAGTTCGCGGGTCGGGTCGTAGGAGACGTTTAAGAGTTCTTGAGGGTTGGAAGAAGTTTTTTCGCCGCCGCAACCCGTCATCAGCAACGCCACGCAGATTATCAGCAGAATTCTTTTCAAGCTCCGCACCTCCCAACTTTTTTGACACTGTAGCGGGATTATTTTATAATCGAACAAAATCTTTAGCAAGGAGGCGGGCAAAATGAAAATTCAAGGCGCAGTCATCATAGAACAGGGCGTGACGTTCGCAATAGTCGTAGTAAATCGGACGGTGACCAATTACACATCGCGGGCGATTCGCGTGCGCAATCATCTAATGCAATACTTCCCGAACATGCCGATAATTTTAATGTCGCAGGACTCCAACGGCACGCCGCACTATTACGGGCGCAAAGACATCGTAGCGTTCCTGCGTTCGATTCGCCTAGACCAAATCCCGTGGAAGGAGTACCATATTTACTGATGAAAATCTTAATGCATATGTGTTGCGCCCCGTGCGCGTGCTATCCGACGAAAATTTTACGCGAAGAGGGCTTTGAGCCGGTCGGGTACTTCTTCAATCCGAACATTCACCCTTACAAGGAGTGGCGGCAACGGTTGAAGACTGCGCGGGAGTTCGCCGAGAAGGTCGGGATAAAATTTTTCGCGGAAAATCATTACGGCTTGCGGAATTACCTAGCGAAGGTTTTGCCCGTCGTCGATGAGCAGGATACGATTCAATTTGCGGACGGATTCCATAAGCGTTGCGGGATTTGTTATTCGTGGCGATTGAGTGAGGCGGCTCGCTTCGCCGCAGAGAATAATTTTGAGCTGTTTACGTCGACGCTCCTTTACAGCAAGCACCAGAATCACGAGCAGATTAAAAAAATCGCCGGGCACTTTGCGAACGTGTTCGGCGTAAAATTTTTCTATGAAGACTTCCGCACGGGCTGGCAGGAAGGCATTGACTTGAGCTTAGAGCTTGGACTTTATCGGCAAAACTACTGCGGCTGTATCTTCAGCGAGGAAGAACGCTTCAGCAACGACTTGCGCAAGGCGCGGAAGAAATTTTTCGGAGGGATGAATCATGGCGAGCAATAGCAATCTCAATTTGGCGGCGCGGGCGAAGAAAGATAAATTCTACACGCAGCTTGAGGACATAGAGAACGAGCTAAGGCATTATCGGGAGTTTTTCGCGGGTAAGGTCGTCTTTTGCAACTGCGATGACCCCTTTGAAAGCAACTTCTTTAAATATTTCGCCGCGAAATTCAATGACCTCGAAATAAAGAAGCTAATCTGCACCAGCTACGCCGATTCGCCTATCGTGGGCGGTGAAATTAGCCTTTTCGACAGCAACAAGACCGCGTACATGGTCGAAGTCAACGAGCTCAAGGATTGGAACGGCGACGGAGGCGAAGACCTCGACGACGTGAAGTTTGCCATTGAGCACGGGATTTACAACGTCACGACCCTAAAAGGCGATTTGAACTATTGCGCGGGAGACTTCCGCTCGGCTGAACTCGTCGACTTGCTCAAGCAGGCTGATGTCGTCGTGACGAACCCGCCCTTTAGCGTCTTCCGCGAGTTCGTTGCGCTGATGATTGCCGCTAACAAAAAATTTCTCATCGTCGGCAACATGAACGCCATAACCTACAAAGAAATCTTCCCGCTAATCATGCAGAACAAACTTTGGCTCGGCTATGGATTTGCACACGGCAACGCTTACTTCAGCTTGCCTTATGGCGCGTACAAAGATTTTGCTGATGGCGTGTATGATGAGGCAACTGGGCTTGTTAAGTTTAGGAATGTTACGTGGTATACGAATATCGAGACGCCGAAACGCTATTGGGAGTTGGACTTGTGGAAGGAGTATTCGCCCGAAGAGTATCCCCGCTACGACAACTACGACGCTATCGAGGTCTCGAAGACCGCCGAAATTCCCGTTGACTACTTTGGCGTCATGGGTGTGCCGATTACTTTCCTCGATAAATATTGCCCGAATCAATTTGAAATCGTCGGCGCGACTGAGAGCGAGGGCGCGGGCTTTTCAAATGGGCTGTGGCATGAGGATTCGCAGTACAGTCAAGCGACGATTGGCGGCAAGAAAGTTTATAAGCGGCTGTTCATTAGGAGGCGGCAATAAAAAAATATCCCCCGCGCAAATCTTGTACGGGGGTTTTCTATGTCGTGCGATAAGTTTACTTCTCTTGGGCGGCTTTGTGCTCCTCGATAATCTTTTCGGCGAGCTTATCGGGCATAGGTTCATAGCGTGCGAACTTCAGCGAGTAAGACGCCCTGCCTTGAGTCTGCGAGCGGAGATCCGTCGCGTACTTGTAAAGCTCACTTGCCGGAACATACGCTTTAACTTCGGTCATGCCCTTGCCTTTGGGATCCATGCCGAGAATCTTGCCGCGTCTGGAGTTGAGGTTGCCGATAATGTCGCCCATGTAGTTTTCGGGCGTGAGGACGGTTATCTCGTCAATCGGCTCAAGCAGAATCGGGTTGGCGGCGAGGATACCTTTCTTAATCGCGATGGACGTAGCCATTTTGAAGGCGGCTTCGGAGCTGTCGACCGCGTGATAGGAGCCGTCATAAAGATTGACGCTGACATTGACGACGGGATAGCCGGCGATGACACCTTCCGCTAAAGTCTCCTGCGTGCCCTTCTCGACGGCTGGGAAGTATTGACGCGGGACACTGCCGCCGAAGATGCTTTCCGACCAAACATTGCCGTTGTTGACTTCGGGATTAGCGTCCTTGTTCGGTCCGATACGCAACCAAACATCGCCGTATTGCCCATGCCCGCCGGATTGCTTCTTGTGCTTGCCTTGAACCTCGACTTCCTTGCGAATGGTCTCACGATAAGCGACACGCGGCTCGCCCAAAACCATCTTCACGCCGAACTTGCGCTGAATCTTATCGCTGAGAATGTCCAGATGAACTTCGCCGACGCCCTTTAAGATAGTCTGCTTAGTCTCAGCGTTCTTGACTAGCCAAATCGTCGGGTCTTCGTCCTGCTGGCGGGTTATCGCGCTGAAAACTTTATCTTCCTCGCCCTTCTTCTCGCTGGTGACCGCCATAGCAAGCATCGGTTCGGGATATTGAATGCGTTCGTACTTAATCGGAGCCGCCTTGTCGCAGAGGGTGTCGCCGGTCTTAGCGTTTGCAAGCTTGCTGGTAACGACAATATCGCCCGCGTGCGCCACGTCGACGGGGATTTGCTTCTTGCCCTGCATGGTGAACAGCCCGCTTAAACGTTCCTGACCTTCCGAGTCCGCGCCGATAAGTTGATAAGTTGCGTCGCCCTTCATATCGCCGCTAATCACGCGCACATAAGACATACGCCCGACGAACGGGTCGACCATCGTCTTAAAGATTTGTCCGCTGAACGGCTCGGAAATTTTGCGTTCGACAAGCTCATCGGTCTTGGGATTAATGCCGTGATACTCTTTGGCGTCGGGCGCCGGGAAGAATTCTACGACGCTGTTAAGGAACTTCTTCACGCCGATATTTTTAAGAGCACTGCCCACGAACACGGGGAAGACTTTAGCCTCGCGAATGCCAGTAGCCAATGCCTCGGAAATTTCTTTCTCGTCCAGGTCTTCGACTTCGCCTTCTAGGTATTGCATCATCAATTCTTCGTTGAACTCGGCGACCGCGTCAAGCATTTCCATGCGCAAATCCTCGACTTCATCAGCCACCGCCGCCGCGTCAATCGGTTCGTCATCGTTAGCGACCTTGCTGAACGCCTTAACCAAATCGACGACGCCTTTAAAGCTGTCCTCTTTGCCGACGGGGACTTGCACGGGCACGACGCTATTGCCGAATTTGTCGCGGAGCTGAGCAAGGACTTTCTCGAAATCGGCATGTTCTCTATCCATTTTGGTAACGAAGAACGCCCGCGGAAGATTCAAACCCTCGGCGAGTGCCCAAGCTTTTTCCGTCTCGACCTCGACGCCAGCACTAGCACTAACTACGATGACAGCCGCGTCCGCCGCCGCAAGTGCGCCGTGCATTTCCGCCACGAAATCCGGGAAGCCAGGCACGTCGATTGCGTTAATCTTGAAATTCTTCTTCCACTCGACCGCCGCCAACGAGGCACTGATTGACATCTTGCGCTTATTCTCTTCTGGCTCGAAGTCAAGGACGCTCGTGCCGTTATCGACGTTGCCCAGGCGCGTTGTTGCTCCGCTGTCGAAAAGTGCCGCTTCAAGCAAAGTCGTCTTGCCTGAGCGGCCGTGACCGCAGAACGCTACGTTTCTAATCTGTTCGCTTTGATAGTCTTTCATGTCAGAACTTTTCCCTCCGTTAAATTTTATCGCCAAGCCTTATTCTATCGTTGCCGTGATTTTTCCTGCCGCCTATCAGCTAGCAACCTTTTTATCGCGTCTAGGATTTACCCGCTTGAATTTGCTAAGCTGCTCGTCAGTCAGTTCTGGAATATCGCTATAGTCAATGTCGTCGTCGCTCATCTGCTTTAAAGCTTCGATTTCGGCTTTTTGTTCTTCCGTCAAAGGTTGTCCCCTACGCAAAATATACGTTACCATTGCCATAATACATCCTCCTTTCTTTTTTATCAGCTCTTCGCGCCGAAATAATTCTTGTTTTATCATCGCGTTCGGTGTAAATGACAAATAAAATTTCGTCAACCATGCCGATAACTTGCCAACGCTCTTCTTCGTCAGAATGGAATTCATCGAGCTGTTCGATTCTGTTCTCGTCAAAAAATACATTTGCGGCGGTCTCAAAGCTGATTTTATGCTTGCGCTTGTTGATTCGATTTTTTTCCTCGTCCCACTCGAAGAGCATGTTATTAATCGTCGTTTCCATGAGCTTTAATCCAATCCTTAGCGGCGGCGATTTGCTTGTTGACTTGCTGATAAGATGTGCCGCTGTGATTTTTCCTGCCGCATATCAGCTATCAACCTTTTTATCGCGACGAGGATTCACCCGCTTGAATTTGCTAAGTTCTTCCTCGGTAAGCTTTCGACAATCTTCATCGTAAACAATGTCGTCGTCGCTCATCTGCTTTAAAATTTCCAGACGTTTCTTTTGCTCTTCAGTCAGCGGCGCATTAACGTCAATAAGTCTCCTTACCAGCATAATATTTCCTCCTTTCTTGTTTGCTCGTCTAGCCGAAATCAATCGTGTTACGTCTTCGCGCTCAGTGTAGACGACAAACAAAATCTCATCAACTTTGCCTACTGTTATGTAGCGGTCTTCGTCGTCCGAATGGTATTCATCAAGCCATTCAACGCGATTTTCATCAGCAAAAACTTTAGTGGCGTCGTTGAAATCGACTTTATGCTTGCGCCAGTTGATAGCGGCTTTTTCGTCGTCCCACTCGAAGAGCATGTTATTAATCGTCGTTTTCATGAGCTTTAATCCAATCCTTAGCGGCGACGATTTGAAGGTCTACTTGCTGATAAGCCGTGCCGCCTTGAGAGTTCCGAGCCGCCACGCATGTTTCAGGCTTAATCGCCTCGTGAATGTCAGCCTCGAACAGCGGCGAGAACACTTTAAACTCCTCAAGCGTCAAGTCCTTAAGGTAAATGCCGCGCTCAATGCAATGGTGGACGAGCTTGCCGGAGACCTCGTGCGCTTGCCGGAAGGGCAACCCCTTTTTAACCAGATAATCGGCAAGGTCGGTAGCGTTTGAGAAGTCCTCTTCGACGGCGCGGCGCATGTTCTCACGTCGAACTTTCATGCCCGCGATAATCTGTGCGCAGACCGCTAACGAAAACTTCAGCGTGTCGAGGGCGTCGAAGACTCCTTCTTTGTCCTCCTGCAAGTCTTTGTTGTAAGCCAGCGGCAACGCCTTGACTGTCGTCAGCAACGCCATTAAGTGCCCAATAATCCGTCCTGTCTTTCCGCGTACAAGCTCAGGCACGTCGGGATTTTTTTTCTGCGGCATCATCGAAGAGCCTGTGCAATGTGCGTCGTCCAATTCCACAAACGAGAACTCGCGACTGCACCAGAGGATTATTTCTTCGCTGAGGCGCGACAGGTGCACCATCGTGATTGACGCGGCGGACAGGAACTCCAGCAGATAATCGCGGTCGCTTACGGCGTCGAGGCTGTTTGAATAAATAGAACCAAAGCCCAGCTCCTTAGCGACAAACTCGCGGTCAATGTCAAAGGTCGTGCCCGCCAACGCTCCCGCTCCCAGCGGCATAATATCTGCTCGGTCGTGGACGCCTTCAAAGCGTGCCCAGTCCCGTTGCAACATGCAGAAGTACGCTAGCAAGTGATGAGCAAACAAAATCGGTTGGGCGCGTTGCAAATGCGTGTAGCCGGGAAAGATTACGTCACGATTTTTATCAGCGGCTTTAACCAGTGCGGCTTGCAAGTCGAGAATCAAAAGCTGAACTTCACGAACCTGACGGCGCATATAGAGATGAGTATCAAGGGCGACTTGGTCATTGCGACTGCGTGCCGTGTGAAGTCTGCCGCCCGCCGCCCCGATTGCCGCCGTCAATGCCGCCTCAACGTTCATGTGAATATCTTCCAACGCAACACTGAATTTGAACTCGCCCGTGTCAATCTGCTTGAGAATCTCCGACAAGCCCGCGCAAATTTTCTTAGCGTCGTCATCGGTGATGATTCCCTGCGCCGCCAGCATCTTAGCATGAGCCATTGAACCTTCGATGTCTTCGCGGTACATGCGCTTATCAAAGTCAATCGACGCTTGGAACTCGTTAATCATCTCGTCAGTTGAGCGTTCAAAGCGTCCACCCCAGAGTTTGTCGCTCATTTCTTGTTCACCAAGGCGCGAACCTTAAGCGGCAGTCCAAACAGATTGATAAAGCCGGTCGCGTCAGCCTGATTATAAACGTCGTCATGCTCGAACGTCACGAACTCTTGACTGTACAAAGAGTAAGGAGACTTCGCGCCCGCCGAAATGATATTGCCCTTGTAGAGCTTAAGCTTAACTGTGCCAGTAACAGTCTCCTGCGTCTTATCGACGAACGCCGCCAAAGCCTCGCGCAGAGCACAGAACCACATGCCGTCATAGACAAGTTCGCCATACTTAATCGCCACGTGCTGTTTAAAGTGGAAGGTCGCCCGGTCAAGGCAAAGATATTCAAGCTCGCGGTGCGCGTAATAGAGGATTGAGCCGGCGGGATTTTCGTAGACGCCGCGACTTTTCATGCCGACCAAACGATTTTCGCAGATGTCGACGATACCAACTCCGTTGCGTGCGCCAATCTCGTTTAGCTTCGTGACCAGTTCGACTGCGCCGAGCCGCTCACCATTGACTGCAACGGGGATTCCGCCTTCAAAGTCCACGGTGATTTCTTCGGGCTTATCGGGGGCGTCTTCGGGCGCACAGCTTATCAAGAACATTTTATTTTGCGGCGCGTTCCACGGGTCTTCCAAATCGGAGCCTTCGTGCGACAGGTGCCAAATATTTCTATCCATGCTGTAAGTCTTGTTCGCGGTGGCAATCGGTATGTCGTGAGCTTTGGCGTATTCAATCTCCGCCTCGCGGCTATCGAGTTCCCATTCACGCCACGGAGCAATTATCTTGAGTTCGGGAGCCAATGCCTTAACCGTCAACTCGAAGCGCACTTGGTCATTGCCCTTGCCCGTCGCACCATGAGCCACGGCGTCGCAACCCTCAGCCAACGCAACCTCAACGAGTTTCTTAGCGATAATCGGGCGTGCAAACGAAGTTCCGAGCAAATATTTTTCTTCGTAAGTCGCGCCTGCCTTGAGTGTCGGGAAAATGTAGTTCTCGATGAAATCTTTGGTAAGGTCAGCGATGAAGACTTTGGACGCGCCCGACTTCAAAGCTTTATTGTGAACGACGTTAAGCTCGTCGCCCTGCCCGACGTCCGCGCAAACCGCTATGACTTCGCAACCGTAATTCTCTTTGAGCCACGGAATGATAACCGACGTATCAAGCCCGCCGCTATAAGCCAGTGCTACCTTTTTAACTGTGTCCTTCATGTGATTATCTCCTTTGCAAGTAATGGATTGTATTTTACCTTCGCGCTTGGAGCTTGTCAATTTGGGCGGCGGCTTGCATTCGGTTGGCAATCAGTCTACAATGCCCGAAGAAATTTTTGGGAGGTAGCAAGGTGAACTTAATCAAAGAAATCTTTTCGGGCAGTAAGACTTTTCATATCACGATATTTTTGGCAAGCGTTTTGTTCCTCTATCTCTTTTCCTACTCGACGAGCCCGCTCTATTCATCTTGGGGTGTTGACTCGGCAATTTTTCAAGTCGGCGGAAAAGGTTGGGCGGAAGGTTTGCTTCCCTATGTAAACAACTTCGAGAACAAAGGACCGTTATTATTTGCAATCAACGCGCTCGGCTACTTGATTTATCCGCGTGAAGGAATTTTTATCCTGCAAATTCCGTTCATGTATTTTTCGTTCCTGTTTATGTGGCGGGCAGTCGAACTGTATTGGTCGCGACGAGCGACGCTCATAATTTTTGCGGCGATGATTTTATGGCGCGCCTCCGTTTTTACTGAAGGCAATCGCACCGAAGAATATTCCATGCCTTTCTTATTGGCGGCGGCATATTTTTTCTTGCGCGGACTAAAAACTTCGGAGTTAGGAAAGATTTTTTGCCCGCCGATTGTAGGATTCGTATACGGCTTGGGATTCGGAGCTTGTGTATTATTGCGCACGACTAACGGACTTCCGATTTGCTGTTACGTTTTCTTGACGCTGATATTTCTTCTGCAGGCGCATGACTTCAAAAAAATTTGCCAAAACGTTTTGAGCTTCTTAGCGGGCTTTGCGATAATCTGTCTGCCGTTCGTGATTTACTTCGCGGCGCACGGTGCACTTTATGATATGCTCTACGGCACGATTTTGTTCAACACAAAACTGGCTACAACTTACAGCGACGATTCCACCGAACATTTGAAATATATGGTAGGATACGCTGTCATTCACTTTGGCGCGCTGTATTTACTGATTTTCGCAAGCATTTGTTTGCTCAAAAAGAATCTCGGCAACAAATTGGCATGGAGCGGACTTTTTATCGGCATTACAATGTTTTTCTTGTTGGTAAGAAGTAGACCTTTCGTAATGTATCTTGAATTGATTGCGGCAGTGTTGCCGATATTATTCGCCGTCCTTCACGAATGGAAATGCAACGTATTGCCGACCATAAAAAATTCGTGGCATATGAAAGGCTTCACATCAAAAAGGATTTTTTGGAAGTTTATCGCCGTAATAACGTCGCTGTACGTGCTCTTTCAAAGTGCCCTTCTTGTCGACCATTTTTACACCGCCAATTCAACGGAAAATCAAGAACGCTTTCTTGATAAGATGAACGATATGCAAAAGCTCGGAAGCTATATTAAACCGCAGGAGAGAACGTCCGTTGTTTTTTATGGTGAAGGAAACATAATGTCCTATTTCATTTTGGAGACGGGAATTTATCCACGGTGCCGCTTTTTCAGCAATATTACTAACGCATTCGGGCTTTATGATTCGGCGGTGATAGCAGAGTGGGTTCAAAACGTCAAAAGCGATTATCCGAAGTGGATACTTTACAGCGCGTTGGAAAAAGAATATACCGGAGAGGAAATAGAATATTGGGACTGGAATTTTCGCCGACAACGGCACCCTGCTGTTGAAGAAATTCTCGCAGATAGATATACTCTTGTCGGTCTAATGGAGCTTTACGGACAAATAATAAATCTTTATCGACTGAAAGATTAGAGGTGATGACTTGAACCGAGCTTTTTACGATAACGAGCGAGAGATTGACCTTGCCGAACAGAAGACCTTGCACAAGCGCGAGAAAAGAGTTGTAGCCGCCCGCACGATTACTTTCCTTGGAGCGGCGGTGAGCTTTGGTATCGGCTGGGATATGAACTTGCATTACCTTTATATCGTGGCGGCGTTGCTGGCAATGATTTTTATTCGGCTGATGAATTATCACGAACGCTTGAGGCGGCGCAAAAGATTTCTAAAGAGCCGACTGACCGTGCTTAACTCGTACATTGCTAGGGCGCGTGGCACGTGGCGCAAGCGTTCCAATGACGGCGGCATTTACCTGAAGAACAATCGCCCGCAAGACGTGGATTTACACATTTTCGGCGAAGGCTCAATCTTCCAATACATCTGCGCGGCTCGCACTAAACGCGGAAGGGATTTACTCGCCGCCGCCTTCAATCCAGAGCCGCCCGACTTAAACGAGGTTAGAAACCGTCAACGAGGCGTCGCTGAAATTTTACAACGTCCGCGGCTGTCTCTCGACCTTGAGGCTTATGCGCGGCTCATGCCCAACAATCACGACACCAGCGAACTAATCGTAAGCGTGGAAGAGGAATTGCCGCCGCTCGGAAAGATTTATCTGCTACGGTTCGTCATGCCGCTGATTTTAATCGCGTCGACCTTCCTAGCGTGGCATGGGCTTGTTGATGAACTCTTGCCGCTGTTCGTCATGGTGATTTCGTTGGTAATAGCAATCGTGGCAATCCCCGCCGTCAATGAATTGCTCGCGCCGCTTAAAATCATCTCCAAGGAACTGCGACTATATCACGCGATATTTGAACGGCTAGAATCAACTAATTTCACGTCGAAGAGACTGACCGCCATACGCGACATCTTAACCGACGAAATGTCCGCCGCACAGAAACTAAGGACGCTATCATTGCTCGTGGACGCGGCTAACGCTCGGCATAATCCGATATACTTTGTCCTAGGCAACGCGCTGTTCTTATCGGACTTCTTCTTAGTGGTGGCGTTCATGCGTTGGAAGGTCGACGCGGCTAATCACTTGCGAACATGGCTTGACGCCTTCGCCGAGGTAGAAGTTCTAATCTCGCTTGCCTCAATCGGTCAGACGCGAACGACTTACTGCTTCCCGACCTTTTACGAAGACTCCGAACCGCACCTTAAGGTTGAGGGCTTGACTAGTTTACTTGTTGCCGACGCTAATGGCGTGCCCAACGACGTTGAGCTTAAAGCGGGCACGACGATTATCACGGGCGCGAACATGTCTGGCAAGACGACTTGGATTAGGACGTTAGCGGCGGCGGTGATGGTTGCCTATTCGGGTGCTCCAGTCTGCGCGAAAAGTTTTGCTGTAAGCCGCCTAGCCGTGATGACTTCAATCCGCGTAAACGACGACATCAGCCAAGGCGTTTCGACCTTCTACGCTGAACTGCTTCGGATTAAGTCGATGATTGAGTACACGGAAAAGAATCTGCCGATGCTCGCCTGCATTGACGAGATTTTCAAGGGTACGAACGTCAATGACCGCGTGATTGGTGCTAAGGAGGCAATCCGCCGCTTGACTAACGAGCACTCGATAACGCTGGTCACTACGCACGATTTCCAACTTTGCGACATGGTCTCGGAGAACTCGCACATTTCCAACGCGCACTTCGAGGAGTATTACGAGAACGACGAGATTAAGTTTGACTTCAAGCTACGCAAGGGACGCACGCACACGACCAACGCCAAATACCTCTTGCGCATGGCGGGCATCCTTCCGCCAGAGGAATCAAAGACATAAAAAAACGCGGGCGACTCCTCGTCGGGAAATCGTCCGCGTAATTTATTTTCGTTTGCGTGAATTATTGTCTTGCTCGTCGAAGAACTTTATAACGTCGTTGATAAACTTGCGGGCGGCCTCTTCGGAGATAACCGCTTGCTTTTCGTTTGCGGTAATTTCTTCGCGAAGTATCTTCAACGTCGGGTCGAGGCGTCCAGCCTTCAACGACTCAAGGGCAACTTTATCGGCGTTGGCAATTCGCTTTAGCTGTTCGAGTTGCGGCTTGCATTCGGCTAAATATTTCCTCGGCAGGCGTCTAAGCAACAACTCAACGGCGCGAGCAGTCTCGTCAATCTTTAGTTCAAGCGGCTTGAAGTCTACGAAACTTTTCTTGCCCATGTCGTAAATCAGATTGTGAGCTAACGTGGCAAACTCAATCGCGTCAGGCGAACCAACCTTAGCCCAAGAATTTTCCATGTGCCGCGAATGTTCCGCGAATATTTTCATAGCCGGGGCGAGCGTGCCGAATTGTTCACGCAGTACTTTATCCCAAGCTTGCTCCGGGTCGTAGGTGGCGGGGTTGTTCGCGTAAATCGCGCCCGTCGCCAGAGCAATCTTAGACATTTGCACTTGCTCCATTGGGTTGAAGAAAATCGCCGTCATCTTCGCGGAGGGAAGATTCTCAATCGCGCCGAGTGCCAACTTAACATTGCGGTTGCCGTCGGGCGTCAAAGAGTAATCGTTCACGGGGTAATTCCACCAAACGCCGACTTCCCGCCCGAAAATTTTATTGACCTCGGCAAGCTCCTTATCGGTTATGCCATCGCAGACGACGCCGCGCCCCGTGTACAGCACGACAATCCGCGGGTCTAGCGTCTCGGCAAAGTCGCGGGTGTAAGGCTTAGGCTTGCCGCCCTTGACCATGTCCTCATAATAATATTCCGTCGGCACTGTAATTAGCGGCGCAACGTCCTTATATCGCTCGCGCAGATTCTTTTGCACGCGATTAAGGAATTCCGCTTGATTCTTGCCGCTCTCATGATGATTGCCATTTTCGTCCTTTAGGTCGTCAAAGAAAATCGCGAAGTCCCGCACGCCGATATTGTACATGGTGTCGAGCTTGCGAATCAAAAGCCTAAAATCCTCGTCGCTCTTGTAATTCAAATCCAGCCCCGGCGACACCGCGAAAATAAACCGAATACGATTCTTATTGGCGACGGCAACCAACTGCCTAAGCTCATTGAGTTTATCGGCTGGATAAGCCTTGCGCCACTTATCGCGGTGATAGGGGTCGTCCTTGGGCGCGTAGATGTAGGAGTTCAAATTATTTTGGCGGCAGAAGTCGAGAATGTCGGCGCGGTCTTCAAAAGTCCACGGCGTGCCGTAAAAGCCCTCGACGACTCCGCGCAAGGGAATGGGTACTGCCTCCACCACTCCGCCGCCAATGAACGTCGCCAACGCCAATAGGAGTAAAAATTTTTTCATCGTGATTGCTCCTTTGCTATTTGAAAAAAATCACGTACAAGACGCCGAGCGCAACGCTGATAACACTTGCCGTCATTATGTTGCCGTGTTTGTTTGAAGAATCAATCTTATCTGCGAGTTTGTCAATTTTGGCGTCTTGCTTGTCAAGCTTAGCTTCAAGTTTATCCATGCGTTCGTTGAGTTCTTGGCGAGTGTTCTCCAGCTTAGCTTCGAGTTTATCTTGACGATTCTCCAATCTATCCATGCGTTCGTTGAGTTCCTTGCGCGTCGTCTCCTGTTTAGCTTCGACTCTGTCCATGCGAGAGTTTAACTCTTTGCGCGAGTCGCGGAACTCGTCCTTGAAGTCTTTAAGTTGCATGATGATATAATCGTCTGCCGTCAACGGAAGGATTCGCGAATGATTTTCTTTAGCTTGAGGCTCCGGCATGTTAAGTTCCTCCTTTAGCCTCCTGATACGGGCGGAAGTTCTTCAGGATACAAATCGGGCGTTTCTGCGAGGCATTGCCGAATGGATTATCAATCAGCAAATCGCTAGCAAGTTGTGCGTTCATACCCGGCGTTGCTCCTACGATTCGCGAACGTTTCAAATCGTTTACGTCAGCAATCATCGCGCCAAAGCAATTCAACCGCGCCTTGAGGTCAGCAACAACTTTATCGGGGTTCTCTGGACCATAGACGACGCATTTATCAAAGGGCGGCATCGTCCCCGTCACGTCATCGATTAACGCCGCCTGCCGTCCGCCCCATTTATAGAACAGCCCGCGCATACCGACGACCTTGCCTAGGAAGCCCGCAAGCAATGCAAACGCTACGCGCCATTCTCCTTCCTTTTCCATTAAGGCTTGCATACCGTGCGGCGTGGCTAGACTCCCATAATCGGGAATGAATCGACAGCACAGCTTAGCAAGGTTGCTTAGGTGCATCTCGTCTGGTCGAATTATATTTCCCTGCGTTATCGCCACGACACTTTCAGCAACAGTTATCACGTCGTCGGCTCCGATTTGGTCGCGGGTGTATTCCTCAATCACGTCAACTATATCATCCTTCGGCGTGAGTATTCGGGTCGTTATCGGGATAATCTCTACGTTCATAATATCTTCTCCTTAAGTTCATCGGCAGTCAGAATCACGCGGGCAATCGACCAACGCATTGGGTTGCGCCCGACTTCCCGATAAAGAAGTTCCACGGGGAAATCAACCATGTTTGCTACTGCCTCTTGCAACGAAAGCCCCTTGCGAGCCGTCAACGTAACCTTAGCGACGAGTCGGACGCTCTGTTGATGTTCGATAACCAACGCCTCGAAGTAATCATCTTCACGCGGGACGCCTTCGCGCTCGACCTTGCCGCGAACGTTCATGCCGTCGTACTGTTCAAAGGGCAGTAGCGGATGACATATCGCATCAACTATCATAGCCGACTGCGTGCCCTCGTTGCGGAATTCAATCGTCGTAGAGAGCGTCACTGATTTTTCGTCGCGGGATTCTATCTCAAATGCCGTGCGGCTCTCAAGCTTCGGCACAACCTTTTCCTCGCGTCCTCTTAAGTAGAAGCACACGCCCGCCGCCACTGCTACCACGATTAACAATATCACTGTCAAGTTATTCAGCTCCTTAAATTTTATGGTTCTTGATTATAACGCAAACTTGCGCATTTGCAAAGTTGCTAATATAATTGCCCGCGAAGAGGTGTTGAACTTTGAAAAATCATAAAAAGTACTCCAAAGGCTATTACATGCCGCCCGAATTAATTTTTGACTGGGTTACCAAAGAATTTCCGACGAAAGCTCCCGTTTGGTGTAGCGTAGACCTGCGCGACGGCAATCAATCGCTGATTATTCCCATGAGCCTCGATGAAAAGGTCGAATTTTATAAAACGCTCGTCAAAATCGGCTTTAAAGAGATTGAAGTTGGATTCCCTGCCGCGTCTGATACCGAATACGCCCTCCTGCGTCGCCTGATTGAAGATAATCTTATCCCAGATGATGTAACCGTCCAAGTTTTGACTCAAGCACGCGAACATATCATCAAAAAGACCTTTGAAGCTCTCGACGGGGCTAAAAATGCTATCGTTCACGTCTACAACTCGACTTCGGTGGCTCAACGCGAGCAAGTCTTCCGCATGTCGAAGGATGAAATTAAAAATATCGCTATCGACGGCGCAAAACTCCTCCTCGAACTCACAAATAAGGCAAATGCTAACTATCGCTTTGAATATTCGCCCGAAAGTTTCACCGGAACCGAGCCTGAGTACGCTTTGGAGGTCTGCAACGCCGTTTTGGACGTTTGGGAGCCTGTAATCGACAGAAAACCCATTATCAATATCCCTGTGACCGTAGAAATGAGTTTGCCGCACATTTACGCCGCTCAAGTCGCTTATATTAACAAATATCTCAAGTTCCGCGATAAAGTTGTCCTAAGTTTGCACCCGCACAACGATAGAGGCTGTGGAGTGGCTGATTGTGAACTCGGATTGCTCGCTGGAGCCGATAGAATCGAAGGAACGCTCTTTGGAAACGGCGAACGCACCGGAAATGTCGATATTGTTACCTTAGCAATGAATATGTTTGCTTTAGGCGTCGACCCGCAGCTTGATTTTACGAATATGCCCGCCTTAGTCGAGATGTATGAGCGCGTAACCCGTATGCATGTCCACGATAGGCAACCTTATGCCGGTTCTTTGGTCTTTACGGCGTTTAGTGGCTCTCATCAGGACGCAATCGCTAAGGGAATGCATTGGCGCGACGAAAAAAATCCTGAACGCTGGACTGTTCCCTATTTACCTATCGACCCGCACGATGTTGGGCGCGAATATGACGGAGATGTCATCAGAATCAATTCCCAGAGCGGTAAAGGCGGCGTCGGATTCATTATGGAGCAAAAATACGGCGTCGAAATGCCTAAAAAGATGCGCGAGGACTTCGGTTACTGCGTCAAAGCCGTTTCTGACAAAAAACACAAAGAACTTTTGCCCGACGAGATTTATCAGATATTCAGCGACCAATATGTTAATGTCGACAAGCCTTATAAGCTCATTGAGTTCCATTTACGCAAAGAACCGGGCGGCGCACGCGTCGGAAGCGTCGATTTGGAGGTTAATGGCGACCGCGTAACCTATATGGCGCGTGGCAATGGTCGTTTGGACGCCGTGTCTAATGCTTTACAGAAAAATCTTGGCATTTCCTATTCAAACCTCACTTACAACGAGCACGCACTCGAAATCGGGCAATCTGCACGGGCTATCGCGTATATTTCTATCACCGGCCCCGATGGCAAGGTATTTTGGGGCGCGGGCATGGATACCGACATTATCACAGCCTCAATTCAAGCTTTAATCAGCGCAATCAATCGTATGGTCGCCAAAAAATGATTCGGAGGCGATTTTTCCTATGGCAACCTTTCAAATGACTTTGGACGATGATTTTAAGGCAAATGTTGATGAATTGTTCGCGGATTTGGGTCTCGATACTGAAACTGCCGTCCGTATCTTCCTTAAAGCCTCGATTGCTAGAAACGGAATCCCTTTTGAGGTCAAAAATTATAAAATCCCCGACGATTTGGCAGATGCTATCCGCGATGCTCGTGAACGTAGGAATCTTTACGGTTCGTTTGATAGTGCGGAAGAGGCTGTCGCGTCTATGTTGGAGAATGATTGAGCATGTACCAGATTTTTTATACAAAACGAATGCGAAAAGACCTTCAGCGGGTTAAACGGCGCGGTAAAGATATTTCAAAGCTCGTTACCGTTCTTGATTTGCTGAAAACCGGCGAGCCATTGCCCGAAACTTATCACGACCACCAACTTAAAGGCGAACTCGAAGATTTTCGCGAATGTCATATTGAATCGAATTGGTTGCTACTTTATCGGATAGACGAGGGCGAATTAATTCTCGTGGCGACTGCTACGGGCACGCACTCCGATATTTTCGGCGAATGAAAATTCAGCCTCAATGAAATTTCCACTTCAGAACTTCAAAACGCCTTTCGAGGCGATTTTTTTTGCCCATTTTACAAATTCCGTTATTCCGGAAAACGTAAATCAAATGTCCAAATCACCCCTGATTTTTGTATGTGCCGAAAAACCCGCATAACGGCGCGATACAAATTCCGTTATTCCGGAAAACGTATTTTGACCCTCCAAATCGCCTTCAAAACTCGTTTCAAAGCTCCAAAATCCGTTTCAAAGCTCCAAAACCACTTTCAAGGCTCCGAATCACTTTCAAACTAGAAAATTTCTGCTATAATCACCTCAAGGAGGGATTTTCATCATGAATGTAAAAAATTTCGTGGCTCAATGGCAAAACGTAGACGGCGAACTTGCTAATTATCAAAAATTTTGGAGCACACTCATTAGGGACATCTTCGACATTGATAAACCAGAGAATTTTATTAAATTTAATGAACCTGTTCAGCTTGAGCATACAAAATTCATCGATTGCTACTTCCCTGACTCCAAAGTCATCATCGAACAGAAAAATTTCGGCGTCGACCTCGAAAAAACTATCACGCAGTCCGACGGAACTAAATTAACACCCTTTGAACAGGCTAGACGCTATATTATCGGCTTGCCGCTATCTATGCACCCTAAAAAAATCATCACGTGCAACTTTAAACAGCTTTTTATATACGATATGGAGACTTTGGAGCCGCCGATTAAAATTTTGCTTGAAGATTTGCCAGAAAAGTATCACGTCCTCGACTTCCTCATTGATAAAGATAAAAATAAAGTCCGTATCGAACTTGAATTGAGTTTGAAAGCCGGCGAAATCGTCGCAAAGATTTATGACGCCCTTTTAACGCAATATATCAATCCAAATTCCAAAGAATCCCTTGCTAGTCTCAATAAATTGTGCGTGCGACTGATTTTTTGCCTCTACGCTGAATCATCTGGCATTTTCGGCAAGCATAAAATCTTCCGAGACTATCTAGAAGGCTCCAGAAACATTCGCCGCGACCTTATCGACCTTTTTAACGTCCTTAACACCCCGATAACCGACCGCGACCCCTATATTGATGATAGTTTGAAGAAATTTCCATATGTTAATGGCGGTTTGTTTGAAGGGGCTATCGAAATCCCCAACTTCACGCCCGAAATCAAAGATTTGTTGCTTGAGGAGGCGTCTAGCGGCTTTAATTGGTCTGATATTAGCCCGACGATTTTTGGCGCACTCTTTGAATCGACTTTGAACCCTAAAAACCGCGATAAGTTTAATATTAGGCGTGAAGGCGGTATGCACTACACTAGCATTGAAAATATTCATAAAGTAATCGATGAATTGTTCCTTGACGACCTTAACGAAGGGTTTGAACTGCGAAAGAGATTGTATAATGATAAAGAACATTGGCTTGATTTCCAAAATAAACTTGCGTCGATAAAAATTTTTGACCCTGCTTGCGGTTCTGGCAATTTTCTTACTGAATCTTATCTTAGCCTTCGTCGTTTGGAGAATAAAGTTTTAAAAGAACTTCTTGGTATTCAAATTACGTTCGGCGGGCTATCTAATCCCATTAAAATTTCTATCGCGAACTTCTACGGCATTGAAATTAATGATTTTGCGGTAGCGGTGGCTCAAACTGCCCTTTGGATTGCCGAATTGCAGATGATGCAGGAGACTCAAGCCATTATTCACCGCGATTTAAACTTTTTGCCGCTTAAATCCTACGCCAACATTCAAAAGGCTAATGCATTGCTCGTTGATTGGAAGAAATTCGCGCCCGAAGCCAACTACATAATCGGCAATCCGCCCTTTGTCGGCAAAACTTATCAAACTACCGCGCAGAAGAACGATTTAATTGCCGTCGATAAGAAATTGAAGCCACTAGACTACGTGACTGGCTGGTATTTCAAGGCGATTGACTTCATGAAGGGCAATTCGACCCGCACAGCCTTTTTATCGACCAATTCAATCACTCAGGGCGAGCAAGTCGGCTATTTTTGGCAAATGCTCGGCGGTCACATCGATTTTGCGCACAGAACTTTCACTTGGGACAGCGAATCGACCGAAAAGGCTCATGTTCATTGCGTTGTTATCGGTTTCAGCGTCGCCGACAATCCTAAACCTAAAAAACTCTTCTTTGACAAGCAAACTTTCATTATCGCCAAGAACATCAATGGCTATCTCATGGATTTTGATAATATTTATGTCGAGAAACGCGATTTGCCACTCTTTACAGGCGTTCCAATTATGATTTGGGGAAGTAAATCAACTGATGGCGGAAATTTAATCATTGAGCTTGAAGATTACGACGACTTCATAAAAAAAGAGCCTCTAGCGGCTAAATTCATTCGTCAATACGTTGGAGCGGACGAATTCATCAATGGCAAGCTCAGATATTGTCTTTGGTTAGTAAATGCGACGCCAGCCGAACTTCGCAAGATGAAATTGGTTTATGAACGTGTCAACGCGTGCAAAGAATTCAGATTGGCAAGCAAAAAAGCCGCTACTCGTAAATCTGCAGATAAATCTTGGCTTTTTCAAGAAATAAGACAGCCGACAGAAAATTATATCTTAATTCCAGTTGTAAGTTCCGAACGTCGAAAATATATTCCAATGGGCTTTATGCCGCCGGAAATTATCGCAAGTGCCGCCGTGCAGACGATTCCGAATGCAACGCTGTATGATTTTGGAATATTAACGAGTTCAATCCATATGGGCTGGATGAGGACGGTTGCAGGGCGATTAAAGAGTGATTATAGGTATTCAGCGACGATAGTGTACAACAATTTCATCTGGGCGGCGGCGAATTCGGAGCAAAAAGCGCGAATTGAGGCTACAGCGGGGAAAATTTTAGAAATCCGCGCGAAATATCCTGATTCGACGTTAGCAGACCTGTACGACGAACTGACAATGCCGGCAGATTTACGACGTGCGCACCGACAAAACGACCTAGCCGTCGCGAAATTGTATGGCTTCGAGGAAATCATCGACGACGAGGGGCAAATTGTCCGCGAATTACTCCGCCGCTACGCTGAGCTGACGAAATCGCCCGAAAAATGATATTCAGCCCCGCGAGCGTATGAATTCGAGGAAATAATCGACGACGAGGGACAAATTGTCCGCGAATTACTCCGCCGCTACGCCGAGCTGACAAAATCGCCCGAAAAATGATATTCAGCCCCGCGAGCGTTGATTTATCCCGACGCGTTGACAAAAAATTGATTGTGTGATAGATTTTCGGCGGTAAGATAAGAGAGGTTTCTAATATTGGCTATCACAAACGAAATCCCCGTAACGGTTTGCTACACCGCCAAGGGGGTTTTCGCTTGCCATAACCGATTGCTACTCGATTAGAGGGCGGGAAGAGTGTTATTTACGCCTGCTACGGTTTCCGAACAACTGATCATAGATGTAACTGCCCAAAATCTTTGAGAGCACGTCCCAGACCAGCGATAAGAGGGTTTCCATCATGGCTACCACCTCCTCTCCGAAAAGTTCTGCTGAAGTGTTCGAGGAGTTGTAGCATCGGCGAAAATATATCATACGCCTAAATTTTTATCAACGTGGCTTAGATTGACAAAAAATTTGGAAAGAACCTGTCTAGAAGATTTGAAACCTAAAGGTCTCATAAGAAGGTTCTTTGAAAATAAAAAGGTCGAGTGTTCCTCGAAGGCTCCAAGGTAGCTCATTCTCGTATCTTTTTCTCCACTGATAAATTTTTTTGTCACATATCTATTGTAATCCTACACTCAAAGATAAAAAAGCCGCGCCGTTGCCTTGAAAAGCTTAAAAACGTGTTGTATAATCGTAACGGTTTTTCAATCAAATTTTTGCAAGGGGGAAACAGTAAAATGATTTACACCGTAACTTTTAACCCAGCGATTGATTATATCATTCGGCTCGACAAGCTCACGACCGGCGCGATTAACCGTGTGACTTATGAACAGGTTCTCGGCGGCGGCAAGGGCGTCAATGTTTCAATCGTGTTGGGCAACCTCGGACACCAGTCGACGGCTACGGGATTTTTGGCGGGCTTCACGGGCGATGAGATTGTTCGCCAGCTGCGCGCCTTCAATGCCGCTGATGACTTCGTTAAACTCGATGACGGTTTCTCCCGCATTAACGTAAAAATCAAAGCGGACGTTGAGACGGAGATTAACGGTCAAGGTCCGAAGATTAGCGAGGCGAAGCGCGAAGAACTCTTCCAGATACTCGGCAAGCTCGGCGAGGGCGATACGTTGATTCTTTCCGGTTCAATTCCCAACACCTTGCCCGATGATATGTACGAACAAACGCTTGGTCGCCTGCAAGGTAAAGGCATTCGGTTCGTCGTCGACGCGGAGAAGGGACTTCTGCTTAAAGTCTTGAAGTTCAATCCGTGGCTCATCAAACCCAACAACCACGAACTCGGCGATATGTTCGGCGTCAAGCTCAAGACTGACGAGGAGATTGTCCAACACGCTAAGAAACTTCAGGATAAAGGCGCACGCAACGTCCTTATCTCAATGGCGGGCGATGGTGCAATCTTTGTTCCCGAAGGCGGCGAGACGTTCTTTAAATCCTCGGCTCCAAAAGGCAAGCTCGTCAACTCGGTCGGCGCGGGCGATTCTATGGTTGCGGGATTCGTCGCGGGCTACATTGAAAGCAACGGCGATTATGAGCGCGCCTTCAAAATGGGACTGTGCACCGGTTCGGCGTCGGCGTTCTCGGAAAATCTCGCCACGCGTCCTGAGGTCGAGGCTCTGTTAAAATCTCTCGAATAACTTCCACCCTTGCCAAAAACGACAAAGGCGGTGTTCCAATGAAAATCACAAACTTTATCTCAAAAAAATCAATCGCGCTGAACGTGCACCCGACTGACAAGAACGAAGCTATCGACATGTTGATTGATTTGCTCATGACGGCGGGCACGGTAAAGGACAAAGCTATCGTCAAACGCGATGTTCTGAGGCGTGAGACTCAAGGTTCGACGGGACTGGCGAACGGCTTAGCAACTCCACACGCGCAAAATAATTCCGTCAAGCGTCCGTCAATCTCGATAATCACGGTTCCTGAAGGCGTCGAATTCAATTCCCTAGACGGCAAACCCGCGCGGCTGTTGATACTGTTCGCGGCACCCGAAAAGGCAGACGATACCGCAATGACTAATATGGGGCGGCTGGCTGTCTTGCTAATGGACGACGAGTTTAAAGAAAATCTCATCAAGGCAAGTTCGCCCGCAGAAGTCATACAAATTATCGACCGCAAAGAGGCTGAACGCTCCAAGAATGAGACGCCCGAACCAGACGTTTCCGCGAATACTAAAATTATCGCAGTCACGGCTTGCCCGACGGGTATATCGTCCTCGTTCATGGCTCGCGAGTCCCTTAAGCAGTGCGCTGAGAAAATGGGCTTGAGTATCCGCGTTGAGGTTCACGGGGCGGCGGGCGTCTATCATGCCCTAACCGACGAGGAGATTAAGAACGCCGATTACGTCATCATCGCGGCTAGCAAAAAAATTCCCATGAAACGTTTCGACGGCAAGATGATGATTCAAACGGCAGTCAATACCGGTATCCGCAAGCCCGAACAGCTCTTTAAGCGTATTGAGGCGGGGCAAGCTCAACCATTCCAAGCTACAGAAGACGACGAGACTTTAGGCGAAAAGCTCTTCAACAAAATCAAAAGTATCTTCTCATAAGTCAACAGTCGGCTTAGTCCGATTGATATAATCCGTCGGCTACGGTCGGCGGTCTGGAATTATTCATTCATTAGTAGTAAGGAGAAGTGCACTATGAGAGTTACAGATCTGCTCAAAAATGCGAGCATTGATCTCGGTGCCAAAGTCAAGGATAAACCCGATGCAATATCGCATTTGGTTGACTTGATGGAAAAGGGCGGCAACCTCAAGAACAAAGAACAGTACAAAAAAGATGTCTTTGCTCGTGAGGCGTCCGGCACCACAGGTCTAGGCGACGGCATAGCAACGCCGCACGCCAAATCAGCGGGCGTCAAGGCTCCGGGTCTGGCGGCGATGACCATTCCCGAAGGCATTGACTTCGAGTCAATGGACGGCAACCCCGCAAGATTATTCTTCGCAATCGCGGCACCCGACACCGGCGCAGACGAACATTTACAGATTTTGTCTAAGCTCGCGACTATGGTTATGGACCCCGACTTCAAAGAGGCTCTGGTTAAGGCTAAGACCAAAGAAGAGTTCTTGAAGATCATCGACGACAAGGAAGACGGCAAGTTCCAGGCTCCTGAAAGTGCAAGCGCGGCTCCGGCTCCTGTTGCCGACCATATCCAAATCCTAGCAGTCACGGCTTGCCCGACGGGTATCGCGCACACGTTCATGGCGGCTGAAAGTCTCGAACAGCACGCTAAGAAACGCGGAATTTCAATCAAGGTCGAGACGAACGGCTCCGGCGGCGCAAAGAACGTTTTGACGGCTGACGAAATCGCTAAGGCGGACGGGATCATCGTTGCGGCGGATAAGAACGTCGCAATGGCTCGTTTCGACGGCAAGCACGTTGTCATCACCAAAGTCGCCGACGGCATTAACAAGGCTGACGAACTCATTGACAAGGCGTTAAGCGGCAATGCTCCGATTTATCATGCTAAGGCGGGCGAATCTGCTGGCGATAGTGGCGGTGGCGGCGGCGAAAACGAAAGCGTCGGGCGTCAAGTCTATAAGCACCTGATGAACGGCGTATCGCACATGCTCCCGTTCGTTATTGGCGGCGGTATTTTAATCGCGCTTGCCTTCTTGGTTGACGGTTTCTCAGTTGATTTGAACAGCTTGCCCGCTGAAGAGCGCGGAAAGTTCGGTTCAATCACTCCAGTCGCCGCAACGTTCATGGGCATTGGCGGCGCGTCGTTCGGATTCATGCTACCAGTTCTCGCAGGATTTATTGCTATGTCTATTGCTGACCGTCCTGGACTTGCGGCGGGCTTCGTTGGTGGTGCGCTCAGTGCCTCAAACGGCTCCGGCTTCTTAGGCGCGTTGCTCGCGGGTTTCCTTGCTGGCTTTATCGTCAACTGGCTCAAAAAGGCTCTCGGATTCCTGCCGCCCTCATTGGAAGGTACAAAGCCGATTCTCTTCTATCCCTTGCTCGGCGTCTTGATTATCGGTCTTATCTGCAACTTCGTGATTGGTCCTCCGGTCTCTGGTATCAACGAGGCTCTCAAGGATACTCTCGCTAACATGGATCCTAATGCTAAGCTCGTTATGGGTGCGGTTATCGGCGGCATGATGGCTGTTGATATGGGCGGTCCTTTGAACAAGGCGGCTTATGTTACTGGCGTCGGTCTCTTGGCTGACGGCAACTATTACGTTATCGCGGCGGCTATGGCTGGCGGCATGGTTCCCCCGATTGCCATTGCCCTTGCTACGATTTTCTTCAAGAACAAGTTCACCAAGAGCGAACAGAAGACTACTGCAACGAATATTATCATGGGCTTATCGTTCATCACTGAAGGCGCAATACCGTTTGCGGCAGGCGACCCGCTCCACGTCATTCCAGCTTGCGTAGTCGGCTCGGCTATCGCGGGTGCTGGCGTCATGATGTTTGGTTGCACGCTTATGGCTCCTCACGGCGGAATATTCGTTGTCCCGACTATCGGCAACCCGATGATGTATCTGGCGTCGATTATCGTTGGTTCGATTGTCGGTTGCGTGATTCTCGGCTTTATCCGCAAGCCTAGACCTCAAGACTGATAAACCAATTCTCGCATAAAGGGAAGCGGCAGGCTCCAAAGTCTGTCGCTTCTTTGATTCTATGGAGGTAATGCTTTTGGATTCGATAAAGATTCGCGGCGCACGCGTCCACAACCTAAAAAACATCAGCGTTGAGATTCCCCGCGATAAGCTCGTAGTGATAACGGGCGTCTCTGGCTCTGGGAAGAGTTCGCTGGCGTTCGATACGATTTATGCTGAAGGTCAACGCCGTTATATGGAGTCGCTGTCTAGCTATGCGCGGCAATTCCTCGGCTTGCCCGATAAGCCCGACGTCGAGTTGATTGAGGGCTTGAGTCCGGCGATTGCGATTAATCAAAAGACGACCAATAACAATCCGCGTTCTACAGTCGGCACCGTCACGGAGATTTATGATTACCTGCGCCTGCTCTTTGCTAGGATTGGTAAGCCGCATTGCCCAAAGTGCGGCAAGCCCGTCAAAAGTCAGAGCGTCGACCAAATCTTAGCGCAAATTCTTTCCTTGCCCGAAGGCACGCGGCTGACGTTGCTGGCTCCGATTGTAAATCAGCAGAAGGGCACGCACAAAAATATTTTCGACAAGCTGAGCAGTGCGGGGTTCGTGCGCGTGAAAGTCGACGGCGAACTGCGCGAACTCGGCGAGAAAATCTCCTTAGCTAAGACAAAAAAGCATACGATTGAACTGGTCGTCGACCGGCTGGTTAATCGTTCGGGCGTGCGGTCGAGGCTTGCCGACTCGTTGGAGACTGCGCTTAAGTTCGGAGGCGGGATTGTCTTCGTGGAGACGGACGCGGGGCTTTTGACTTTCAGCGAAAAGAATGCTTGCGTTGATTGCGGAATCAGCCTGCCCGACATCACGCCGCAACTTTTTTCCTTTAATAGCCCAAAGGGCGCGTGCCCGACGTGCAACGGGCTTGGAAAAGTTTTCGACGTTCGCGAATGGTCGACTATGTATGAATGGATGCTTGCCGTTCACGACTTCAAGACGACGGACTTGCCCGAAGACGCTTGCCCCGCCTGCCACGGTCACCGCCTCAAGCCCGAAGCCCTAAGCGTCACCGTCGGCGATAAGAATATTGCCCAGGTCGTCGATATGTCCGTTGACGCGTGCAGGACGTTCTTTAATGCCCTTGCCCTAGACGACACCGACAAGAAGATTTCCGCACAAGTCCTCAAGGAGATTAACTCGCGGCTGAAGTTCCTTTGCGACGTGGGATTAGATTATCTTAGCTTGTCGAGGAAGTCGGCAACGCTCTCCGGCGGTGAATCTCAGCGAATCAGATTGGCTACGCAAATTGGTTCGGCGTTGACGGGCGTCCTTTACGTCCTAGACGAGCCGTCAATCGGTCTTCATCAGCACGACAATCAGAAACTGCTGGCAACGCTGAAAAGTCTCCGCGACCTGGGCAATACGTTAATTGTTGTCGAACACGACGAGGAAACGATTAGGGCGGCTGATAACATTGTCGACATTGGACGCGGCGCGGGCAAGGCTGGCGGCTCCGTCATCGCTCAAGGGACGGCGGACGAGGTTGCACGCGTCGAGAACTCTTTGACGGGCGACTATCTAAGCGGCAGAAAAAATATCCCTGTGCCCACGACGCGCCGGGACGTTTCGCAAACGCTGACTTTCAACGACGCCTGCAAGAACAACCTTAAAAATATCTCCGTGAAGATTCCGCTTAGGGCGTTGACGCTGATAACGGGCGTATCGGGTTCGGGCAAGTCTACGCTCGTCGAGGAAATCATTTATCCGCGCCTAAAGGAAATGGAGCTTGAGACGTTCGGGATAAGCAAGGTGACGATGATTGACCAAGACCCGATAGGCAGGACGCCGCGTTCAAACATTGCGACTTATACGGGCGTAGCCGACCACATACGGAAACTTTTTGCCGAGACCAATGGCGCGAAGCTCCGAGGCTACAGGGCGGGGCGATTTAGCTTTAACGTCAAGGGCGGGCGTTGCGAGAGTTGCGGCGGCAATGGCGTCCTCAAAATCCCGATGAACTTCCTGCCCGATGTCTACGTAACCTGCGACGTGTGCAAGGGCGCGAGGTTCAACGCCGAAACTTTGGAGGTCACCTACAAGGGCAAGAATATTTCCGACGTGCTGAACATGCCCGTTGATGAGGCGTTGGCTTTCTTCGAGAACGTCCCGACGATTAAACGTATTCTACAAGTCCTCCACGACGTTGGCTTAGGTTATATCGAACTCGGACAGCCCGCGAACACTTTCAGCGGCGGCGAGGCTCAACGCGTCAAGCTTGCCTATGAATTGGCGCGACCACTCGGCAGGGCGGCGAATATTTACATCATGGACGAGCCGACAACCGGTTTGCATTTCGACGACGTTAAGAAGTTAATCGACGTGATTCAGCGGCTAGTCGAACGCGGCGACACCGTCATCATCATTGAACACAACTTAGACGTGATTAAGTGCGCGGATTACATTATCGACCTTGGACCCGACGGCGGCTTGAAAGGCGGCGAAGTTGTAGCCTGTGGCACGCCCGAAGAAGTTGCCCGCGTCGAAGGCTCTTACACTGGTCAAGCACTGCAGAAGGTCTTATAAAAAAATTTCCCCCTCCAAAGTCGGAAGGGGATTTTTCATTTGGTTAAGGAGTTTCAGAGCTGTTTAGCGAACCAATTCTGCTTGCCGATAAGGTCGACGAGCGCGAGCTGCTGTTCAGCCCAATACATGTCGCCTTCCTCGTCCTGATAGTAATCCTTCAAGATGTCGTAAGTCGTCGGGTCGTCCTGCGCGGCGATGAGAATTTCCTTGAGCCACGCTAAGCCGTCCTTTGAAACCTGCAAATCGTGCTTGAGATACTCGACGGCGTCGCAGATAATCGGCGCACACTTTTTATCCTCAAGCTTGACCTCAACGCCCAAATCAATCAAACGGTCAATGCACTTGACGACGTAACCTCTTTCCTCGGCGGCGTGCTCCTCGTATTGCTTAGCGAGTTTGCTCAAGCCTTGGCTAGCGAACAACCGCGACTGAATCAAATGCCCGTCCGCCTGCTGAGCAAGCTCCGTTACAATCGTCTGCAAGCCCGTGATAACTTTGTTGTCCATTTTAATATCCTCTCCGTCAAGCGGGTCGTCGACGTAATCAACCTCGGAATAGCCCGCGTGCAATGTGATTTGATGACGCAAGCCCGCCGGAATGAAATACGTTTCGCCCGCCGAATAAACTTTGCTCTCTCCGTCAGCCGTGAAGGTGCATGAGCCGCTAACGACAATCGTCCACTGGGCGGCGTGTGCGTGTTCGGGGAAGACAACTTCCTTAGCCGCGCTGACGAAATAAACCGTGCCCGTCGACGTGTGGTCAACGTGAACCTCCAAACCGTCAATGCCATAGTCGCGGCTCGGAACCTTCTTGATTATGTCCGCGAACATTTATAAAGCCCTCAAGCACTCGACGACGTCCGCCGCGTGTTTCTTTGCCTTGTCAATGAGAGCCGCCTTTTGAGCTTCAGTCGTGACGCCGGGAATGCACATCATGCCGCAACTATAGAAAATCTTCTTGCAGTCCATCTTAGCCATCTCCGCGAACTTCGCCACGGGGAAGGCAAGCTCCTCGACCGTGTGCCCGACGAAACCTTTAGCCGAAAAGCCAGCTTCGGGAACGCCCGTCGTCAACGAGATAAGGAACGTCTTGCCAGTCAACGCCGTGCCTTGCGAACCATAAGCCCAGCCGTGCTCCATGACTTTATCAATGTAGAGCTTGAGCAGACCTGGCACGCCATACCAGTTCATCGGGTATTGGAAAATGATTACGTCCGCCTTCTCCAATGCCGCTTGCTCCGCCTTAACGTCGAACTGATAATCCGGATAGAGTTCACAGAGCTTGCGAACCTCAACCTGCGGACACTGCGCGGCGATTTCCTCCAAGATAGTTTTGTTGGCGAGCGACGTGCTCAAGTCGGGGTGCCCGCATACGATAACAACGTTCTTCATTTCTCGATAGCCTCCTTGTAAGTGTTAAGGGTGTTGTCCGCCGCCGTCGTCAAAAAGGCAGTGTCGCCGCCGAGGACGATAAAGCTTATTCCCAAGCTGACGAAACGTTTAGCCTGTTCAGTCGTCAAGGCGATTGTGCCGACGGGCTTGCCGAGGGCGTGAATGCGTTTAATCATGTCGTCCATAGCCGCTTCAACTTCGGGGTGGAAAATGTTAATGCCGTGCCCCATGTCGACCGCCAAATCAATCGGACCGAGGAAGACTGCGCCGACGCCCGGAGTATTCGTAATGGCGTCGAGGTTTTCCCAGCCGCGAACGCTTTCAATCTGTGGCAGGATACAAATCTCATCGACGTTGCGTTCAAGGTAGTCGGGATGGCGATTGAAACGACCCGCACGAACCGCCGACGCACCGAATCCGCGATTGCCCCTAGGAGCGTAGCTCGCCCAATACATGATGTCTTCGGTCTCTTCGCCCGTCTCGACTTTGGGAATAATGATGTTTTGTATGCCGCCGTCGAGGAGCTGTTTGATAATGCCCGTGCCCGCCTGCGGAATTCTAACAACGGGCGTCATGTCGTAAGCTGCGATTGCCCTTGCGATGTCCAAAATCGTCGTGACGGTGTGACCGCCGTGCTCGCCGTCAACGAACAGCCAATCAAAGTTGCTCGTCGCCAAAATCTCCGCGACCTCAGCCGAAGTCGTTTCTTGCCCGACGCCGTATTGAAGCTTGCCCGCCTCGATGCCGTGCTTGAACTTGTTATACAGATAATCTTTGACCATTGGCATTAATATCGCCTCCAAAATTTTTTATCAGTGTATAACGGCGGCGCGTCGAATTCAACTTTCAAAGCTGCGGATTAATTAATCGGCTTTACGGGACGTTAGATTTGTAAAAGCAGGGGCTTGAGCGGCTGTGGCATTGCCTCGACGAAAAATTTTGCCATATCTCGCGGCGGACATTCCCACTTGCCCAAAGCCCAATCGTTGACAAGCTCCGAGACCGCCCGCATAAAAAACTTAACGCAAAAGAAAATCGTCGGCGGCAACTCCTCCAGCCCATGCCGCGCCTTTATCCAGTCAGCCAGAAGGTTAATCGCGTGGTCGTTGGTTGCGTAACGGAAGGAATTTTGCCCGACGGAATTTTTAAGCAAGTTCACGTAGAAGGCTTTGTCCTCCAAAATGATTTCCAACCACTTGCAGATAACGTCTTCGATAGAATCATTGCCGCCGAAATTTTTAATCGACGCCTCGACTTTCTGATTGTAAATCCACGCCATCAGCTCGTACTTGTCGTGGAAGTGATTATAAAACGTCGGCGGAGTCAGCCCGCAATTTTTTGTCAGCTCCCTAATCGTGATTTTGTCTACGGCTTTGGTCTTCGACAGTTCCTTTAGGGATTCGGCGAGCAAAGCCTTTGTCGTTTGTCGTTCAATCATTTAATCACCCTGCAAAAAATTATCCCTCCCGACAATCGAGAGGGACTTTTCATCAAGCAATAGATTTTACGCAAGCACACGAGCCAAGCGCATGAATTCGGGATTAAGAGCCTTCTTGTTATTAACGGCGTCATGCAGGTTAATCGAGACGACGTGCCCGCGATTAAAGCCGAAGACAATATCGCTCAAGCCAGAAATGATTGCAAGGGCAGCGTGTTCGCCGAGACGACTTGCATTAACGCGGTCGATAACTGTCGGGGAGCCGCCGCGTTGAATGTGTCCGAGCTTTGAAACGCGGGTATCAAGTCCGGTCTTCTCCGCGATAATCTTGCCGATTTCGTGACCTTTGCCAGCCCCCTCCGCCACGACGACGAGGATATAACGTTTGCCAGCGTCGTAAGCTTCCTTCATCTCTTCGCACATCTCATCGAGGTCGTATTCTTCTTCGGGAACGAGAATATATTCCGCGCCGCCCGATATGCCAGCGACCATTGCAAGCCAGCCGCTACTACGTCCCATAACTTCAAGGACGATGGTTCTACGATGAGCCGAGGCAGTGTCGCGGAGTTTGTTAATCGCGTCAATGATTGTATTCGCCGCCGTGTCGCAACCGATTGTATATTCAGAACCCCAAACGTCGTTATCGATTGTGCCGGGAAGTCCGACGATCGGAATGCCTGTCTCTTGGCTAAGAATAGAAGCACCCCGCAAAGAACCATCGCCACCGACGACGACTAAGCCTTGAATGCCTCTGTCAACGAGATTTTTATAGCCGAGCATACGACCTTCGGGCGTGGCGAACCTTTTGCAACGAGCCGTCCCCAAGAACGTGCCGCCGCGTTGAATGATGTCGCTAACGTCTTTGGACTGCATCTCGAAAATGTCTTCGTCAAGCATGCCGTGATAGCCGCCGCGAATCCCCCAGACCCTAACGCCGTGATGAAGAGCCGTACGAGTGACCGCACGCACCGCCGCATTCATGCCAGGGCTGTCGCCGCCGCTTGTCATTACCGCGATACTTTTTAGCATAATCGATTCCCTCCCACTCAACCTTCTAAAGAATTTTTACGCGCCAATGATAGCATAAATTTTTCGATTTGCAAATATAACGGGCGGCGCGGCAGAAAAAATTTTCTTGATTGACGATAAGGAATTTGATATTATTCGGTTCGAGGTGATTAAGCATGAAACGCGGCGCAATCTTCGATATGGACGGCACGCTCTTTGATACGGAGAAACTTTATCGGCAAGCATGGCTGGACGTGGCGGAAGAATTCGGCGAGGAAAGAAACTACGAACTGCCGACGGCGATTAGCGGCACGAACATAGGCGCGGAATCTCATGCCGTCATAAAAAGATTTTATCCGAACATTGACGCCGAAGCTTACCTAGCCCGCGTGCTTGAAGAGGCTCAGGCTTGTGCGGAACGGAATCTTGAGCTGATGACGGGCGTTAAAGAAATTCTAGCGTTCTTCGAGGCGGCGGGCGTTCGTATGGCGGTTGCTAGTTCTGCTCCCGTTGAAGTCATCAAAAAGAACGTGACGCGAGCTAATCTACGCGACTACTTCGAGGCTTTGGTTGGCGGCGATAAGGTTACGAACGGCAAGCCTGCGCCCGATATATTCTTGCTTGCCGCCGAGAAGTTGAATCTTCCCGCGAGTGATTGCTACATCTTCGAGGACAGCTTTAACGGGATAAGGGCGGCTCAAGCCTCTGGCGGCGTGGCGATTATGATTCCAGACCAAGTGCAGCCCACGGACGAGATTAAGAAGCTCTGCGCGGCAATCTTTCCAAACTTAAACGAAGCAATGCTAGCAATAAAGGAGGGTCGCTTATGAAGGTTGCAATAATCTTAGGCAGTGCAAGCGATTGGAGCGTCATGAAGTCGGCGGTTGATACGCTTAAAAGTTTCGGCGTCGACGTGGAATGGACAGTTGCCTCGGCGCACCGCACGCCACAGAGGGTTCACGACTTTGTTAAGAACTCGTCCGCGCAAATTTTCATAGCGGCGGCGGGCATGGCGGCACACTTAGCGGGCGTGGTGGCGAGCTTGACGGTTAAACCTGTCATAGGCGTGCCGATTAGTTCCGAGCCGTTTAAAGGGCTGGACTCGTTGCTTAGTACAGTTCAAATGCCCGGCGGCGTCCCGGTAGCAACTCTAGCGGTCAACGGCGCAAAAAACGCGGCACTATTCGCCGTGGAGGTCTTAGCACTTCAGGACGGCGAACTTGCAAAGAAACTAATCTCCTATCGCGAGCAAATGGCAACGGAGGTTGAGCTTAACGATAAACGACTTAGGGAGGGTTCTTTATGAATACCAGGACACATGAAATCATTCGCGAGTATATCGGCGTGCTGACTCATCAGGCACTTAATCGCGAACTGACTTGGACGACGGCAGTTGGTGACATGGAATATCGCTACATTATCAAGGAGCTGTTGCCCGACGGCACGGAAGGCAAAGACTTGCTGGGCGTCTCCTATCGTATGCGTTCGGTGGATAGCGTCGACCTGACGATTAACGGCGAGACCTTCCGCACCCGCAACAAGCCCATTATCGAGCGCGTCGGAATGCTCTTTAGAATCATCAACTACGAGAAGAAGGATAACGTCATCAGCGACAACACGATTCAGTTCATGCGCAAATACGTCAACGAGAATCGCTAAGGAGTGATTAAATTGTCAACGGTGGTTATAAGCGGTGCGCAATGGGGCGACGAGGGCAAAGGCAAGATTGTCGATTACTTGGCACAGCAGGCGGACACGGTTGTCAGGTTCCAGGGCGGTAGCAACGCCGGTCATACCGTTTCGGTCGGCGGCGAGGAGTATAAGCTTCGTCTTCTGCCGTCGGGGATTCTGTATAAGGGCACGCTCTGCGTTATCGGCAATGGCGTCGTCGTCGACCCGCAATGTCTGCTTGAGGAAATTGACAACATGCAAGCTCGCGGCGTCGATACGTCGGGGATTCGTCTTTCAAATCGTGCGCATGTCGTCATGCCGTGGCATAAACTTATCGACGAACTCGGCGAGGCTCTTCGCGGCGCAAACAAAATCGGCACGACCAAACGCGGTATCGGTCCATGCTACATCGACAAGGCGGACAGGATTGGGATTCGCGTTTGCGACTTGATTGACCGTGACGAATTCGCCGCTAAGGTTCGGGGCGTGCTTGAGGCTAAGAACTTGCTCCTGCAGAAGGTTTATAATCACGCGCCGCTTGACGCCGAAGAAATTATCCGCGAGTATGAAGGCTACGCCGAGAGGCTCCGCCCGTTCGTGTGCGATACGATTACCCTGCTCAATGAGGAAGTCGACGCGGGCAAAAAGATTTTATTTGAGGGCGCACAGGCCACGATGCTCGACATTGATTACGGCACTTATCCTTACGTCACGAGCAGTCATCCGATTTCGGGCGGCGTGGGCATAGGCGCGGGCATTGCTCCAAAGAAGATTGATAAGGTCGTCGGCGTAGTCAAGGCTTACTGCACGCGCGTTGGCGAAGGTTCTTTCCCGACTGAACAGCTTAATGCAATCGGCGACAAACTCCGCGAGGCAGGTCACGAATTCGGAACAGTCACGGGGCGTCCACGCAGAACCGGTTGGCTTGATGCTTGCGTCGTGAAATACGCCGGGCAACTTAGCGGCACCGATTACATGGCAGTCACGCGCCTTGATATTCTCGACGGCTTCGACGAAATCAAAATGTGCACGGCTTATAAAATCGGCGGCGAGATTATCAACGAGATTCCCGCTAGCTTGAAAGTCTTGGCGAAGGTCGAGCCTGTCTACGAGACGTTCGCAGGCTGGAAAACGGATATTAGCAACGTCCGCCGCTATGAAGACTTGCCGATAAACGCCCGCCGCTATCTTGAGCGCATGGCTGAGGTTACGGGCATTGCGCTTGGGATTGTCAGTGTCGGTCCGAATAGAGACCAAACGATTGTCCTTGAAAATATTTTCTGATTGAGCAAACAAATCTTTTCTGATACAATGCCTCCAACTTAAGGAGGTTTTTTTAATGGCGAAGAATATTCAGCAACAGACGACTGACGAGAACGAATTGATAAAGATTCGGCGCGAGAAACTGCAGGGCTTCATCGATAAGGGCGTTGAACCGTTCGGGGCACGCTATGAAGTCACACATCACGCGGCGGATGTTCGCGACGAGTTCGGCGACATCGAGAGCGAGAACGACGCGGGCGAAGTTTCAATCGCTGGACGGCTCATGGCGATTCGCGGACACGGCAAGGCATCTTTCGCGACGCTTGCCGACAGGAGCGGCTCAATCCAAATTTATTTTAAGCTCGACGTGCTCGGCGAAGACAAATACAGCCAGTTCAAACTCCTCGACATTGGGGACATCATCGGCTTGCGTGGGCAAGTCTTCAAGACTAAGCGCGGCGAATTAACTGTTCGCGTCGAAGACTTCACCTTGCTTGCTAAGTCGCTTAGACCCCTGCCCGAAAAGTTTCACGGGCTTAAAGATGTGGAGATTCGCTATCGTCAACGCTACCTCGATTTGATTATGAATCCCGAAGTGCGCGACACGTTCGTTAAACGCAACAAGGTCATCAAGTCGATTCGCAAGTATCTGGACGAACGCGACTTTTTGGAGGTGGCGACGCCTGTCTTGTCGACGATTGCGGGCGGCGCGGCGGCTCGTCCCTTTATCACTCATCACAACGCCCTTGACGCCGATTTATATTTGCGCATTGCTACCGAACTCAATCTTAAGCGGCTAATCGTCGGCGGCTTTGAACGCGTCTACGAGTTGGGGCGCGTCTTCCGCAATGAAGGCATGGACGTTCGCCACAATCCTGAATTCTCTTCCGTGGAGATTTATCAAGCCTACGCCGATTATCGCGACCTTATCGAAGTGACGCGGGGCATCGTCTGCGCGGCGGCTGAGGCTGTCAACGGCACGACGAAGATAATTTATCAGGGCGTCGAAATGGATTTGGCTAAGACCCCTTGCCTTAGCATGAATGACGCCGTTAAGCAAAAGACTGGCAAAGACTTCCTGTCGTGCGAGACTGTCGACGAGGCGCGGGCTATGGCTGATTCAATCGGCGTAGCTTACGAGAAACGATTTGGTATCGGCGGGATATTGAACGCGGCGTTCGAGGCTAAGGTCGAAGATGATTTGATTCAGCCGATATTCATCACGCACCACCCGACGGAAATTTCACCGCTTGCCAAGAAGAATCCCGACGACCCGCGAGTTACTGACCGCTTTGAGTTCTTTGTTTACGGCAGGGAGCTTGCCAACGGTTTCACGGAGCTGAATGACCCGATTGACCAGAGGGCGCGTTTCGAGGAGCAACTTAAACAGCGCGAGGCGGGCGACGAGGAAGCGCACGTTATGGACGAAGATTTTATCCGCGCCTTGGAATTCGGAATGCCTCCGACGGGCGGGCTTGGTATCGGCGTCGATAGGTTGGTTATGCTCCTGACTGATTCGCCGTCAATCCGCGACGTGCTACTCTTCCCAACAATGAAAATCATCGCCGAGTAAATAAGCAATAAAAAAATGTCACCTAGAAAAATCTGGGTGACGTTTTTGTTTTAGCTTTCGTTGTTGAAGTTTTCCATTGCTGAAATAATTTCGGCGGGCTTGCCGTTAATGGGCGTTAAGGTCGCATTAATCGCCTTGTCGAAGTTGCACAGCGCGGAGTAAACGCAATACTTGCAAGCGTCATCAGTCTCAGAGAATTTCGCGGGCTTAACCTCAATGTCGCCGTTCAATATCCGCTCGGAGGTCTGTTCCAAAATCTTTTCCGCGTAATCGATTATTATCTGCAAGTCCGCACGGCTAACGAGGCTATCCTTCTTGAAGGCGACAAAATCGCTCGTGCTATCGATTGCGTTCTTTATCTCCTCGTCAACGCGAATCATTCCATGCAGTTTTAAATCGTCGTTCGCCTTAATCGAAACGTCTTTATCGTCTCTGCCCGTCTTATTCGACAGCCTTAAGAGGCAATAGAGCATTGCGCCCGCGTCCCGCCCGCCGACTTCAGAAAGATTTTTCGCCGCGTCGAGGTAAATAACCAGTTGCAAGCTCAAGCCGCTGAAAATTTTCTTCAAGCTTAGGCTAGTCTTGCCCGTCTTGTAGTCGATAATCAGGAAATACTTGCCGTCGTCGCTCAAATCAATCCTATCAATGCGCCCGCTCAAATTTATGTTCACGTCGTCGATTTCTTTATCCTCGAAAAAGTTTTCCTCAAAAATATTCGGGTGGAACTCGCTGACCTTATCCAGTTCAATCAGTCGACTTAGGCTCTCGACGGCAACTTTTTTAATTCGTTCGCGGCGGTGCTCCAAAGTCTTCGTGCTAAGCAAAATCTTATTGTGAACGTTCGGAGTCAGCTCATCTATAATTTTCTCGACGCGACTATTTAACTCCGCCGCATTGACCGTCGCCCAAAGCCGATTCTCCTGTTTTAAATCGCGACCAAAGCGGCTCATGACGGCATGAAGAATATTTCCGATGTCGGGCACCTGGATTTTATATTCGGCGCGTTCTTCCAAGCCCAAGCCGTATTTAGAAAAATATTTGAAGGGGCATTCGTTAAAGCTCTCAAGGCGTGTGACACTGGCACGCATTTTTTTATTTGGCGCGTAGAGTTTCTTAGCCGTCTCCGCCGATAAAGTCTTTTCTCCCGTCGCAAATTCAATCTCACTGCCCAAACTCTGTAAAATATCTAACTCGACGCGTTCAATAGCTACGGTCGGGAAGATTTTCTTTATCTTATCAAGCAACGCCGCCGCCGAAATTTTCTTTCCTTCCGCGTCGGCTATCGAATACGACAGATATAAACGCTCCCGCGCCTCCGTCAGCCCGCGATAGGTTAAAAATTTCTCCGATAACGAACCTTCCTTGCTGCCGAGCGATATTTCAAAGCCCGAATCATTGAGCTTAACTCTGTCCGCATCGCTTAGTAATTTCTTTTCGACGGAACGGCGCGGGAAGTTTTCATCGTCAAAGCCCAGAACAAATATCGCCCTTGAGTTTTGCAAAGAGTTCTGATCGAACTGCGCGACCGTCACTTCATCAAGTCCGGGCGGGATAAGCGACATTTCCAAAGCGTCGAGACCTTCGCCGATTATCGATTCAAATTCCGTCCGCGTGATTGTCTCCTCGCCCAATGCGTCGACTATTTGCTCGAACAGATTTATCACGTCGTCCCAAATCTTTAAATGCTCCCGCGACAGTGCCAAATTCCCGCGAACCTCTTCCGCCTGCGCCCAGTCAGAAAGTTTTTCGTAGACGTTCAGCTCCTCAAGCAGTTTGAACAGTGCCGTTGTAAGTTCGACGACTTCCCGATTGTTTTTCACGCGCTCGGCGAAGTTTATCAGCGGAGCCACGCAAGCTTTCCTTATGGCGTTGATTCGTTCGAGGTAGTCAATCTCGTCGGCGGCGACGGGGCGGGCGGGCGCGTCCAAAGACTTCACACGGCGATAATCCCAATCTCGTTGCCAATTACTCGCGCCCTTTATCCCGAACTCAATAACGTAATTCTCCAGCAAGTCAATATCCTCTTGCGGCACGTCGAAGAAACCAGTTCGCAGGCAACGGAAGATTGATTCGCGCCGCCAACCCCTTAGCACTTCCAAAGCCGACCGAATCAGCTCTGCTAGCGGATGATTCGTCGCCGCCCGTTTCAAGTCAACAAAGTACGGTATCGCGTGTATCTCGAATATCGGCTTGATAAGCGAGAAATAATTTTCGTCGCGGGCTAGGATTCCGATTTCCCGTAGCCGATAACCTTCCTTGACGAGCCGCAAAATTTCTCTGGCGACCGCTTCGACCTCCGCACGCTTATTGACTGCCTCGACGACCTTTAAGCCCGTCGCGTCATTAAAACTTCGTGGCTTGTATTCAAAAAGGCGTCGTTCAAAAATTTTCAGCGGCTCATGCTTGAACCTATGCGGGGTGTCGAGGCGCGTGATTTTGAATTCAACGCCGACCTCCTCTGAAAAAGTCCTCAGTGTCCTAAACGTCCTGAACGAACGGTTAAACAGTCCAAGCTCGGAAGTGTTATCGCAGCTGTTTAGGTTCGTATCCATCGGCAAGGTTATATGAACGTTGCGGGCGCAGGTGAAGAGCTTGCGCAAAAAATTTCTCTGTTGCGGGTCGAAGAAGATAAACCCGTCGATAAAAATTTCCGCGTCGCCAATCGTCGGTGATTGCTCCATGAACTCGGTCGCCCGCTCCAATAAATTTTCGTCGTCGGTGAGCTTGTCAGCCATTGCCGCCTTAAAGTCGTCCGTCAGCAGTTCCAAATCGTGAAGCTTATCGCGCAGTTCGTCATCAGCGACGTTATCCGCCGCCTGATTGAGTTTGTCTGCGTCGATTGAATAAGTCCTAAGCTCCTTCATCTCGTCAGATAGGAGTTCCGCGAATCCGTGTTGCTTAGCGGCTCGCACGAAATATTTTAAGTCGCCAGTCTTATCGCGTCGGAGGAGAATTTTTCTGAGCAATAGCCGCCGCCCGATTTCAGATATACGAGGAATCAAGCCGCCGCCAATCTCGTCGAGTATCTGCCGGGCGAACCGATTAAAGCTGTCCATGCGAGTATTGAACGCGCCGCCCGTCAAAGCGGCAAGCTCCAGTTCCGCACGATACGTTTGATACGCCGGCAACAGGAAGATTATTTCGGTCTTGAGCGGCTCGCGTTCCAAGAGTTCCTTAGCGCGTTGCAGGCAAGCAAATGTTTTGCCCGTTCCCGCTCGTCCGATTATCAGTTCAATCATCTGAATCACTCCTTGCCGAGTATCTTAGCACGGGCGGCAATTTTTATCAAAGCTTTATAGACGCGGCTAATCCGTTTATGGTAAGATAGGCGGTGTTTAGGAGGGGTACTAATGAGCAGGACAGATTTGGGACGCGACGACGTGCAAGGTCAGCCGCACGCGCCGAAGAAAAAGTCTTCAACGTTCCTGAAAATTTTTATCGGGCTTATCATCTTTGTAATCGTCATGGCGGTCGGTGTGGGAATCGGATTCGTTACGGCGAACATGAACGTTAAGGCTGACTTGTCGAAGGATATTCTGCCTCCGGCGTCAAGTCACATGTACGATTCGGCGGGCAACGAGATTGCAATTATTCACGCTACAGAAAACCGCGTGCCCGTCAAGATTGAGCAGATACCGCTGAACTTGCAGAACGCCTTCGTTGCTATCGAGGACAACCGCTTTTATGAGCATAAGGGCGTTGACTTCCGAGGATTAGCGCGGGCAGCTTACACGAACATAATCCGCGGCGAAATTGCGGAGGGCGGCTCGACGATTACTCAACAGCTCGCCAAGAACGCTTACCTAACTCAGGACAGGACTTATAAGCGCAAAATTCAAGAGATATTCCTTGCCTTGCAACTCGAAAAGCAATACACCAAGCAGGAAATACTGGAACTCTACCTCAATCAGATTTATTTCGGGCAAGGGGCTTACGGTGTGCAGGCGGCGTCGAAGACTTACTTTGGCAAGAACGTCGAGGACTTGACTTTAGGAGAATGCGCAATGCTCGCGGGCATTCCGAAGAGTCCAAACTATTACTCGCCGTTCAACAACATTAACGCCGCGATTGAACGCCGCAACACCGTCCTTGACCAAATGGTTCATTACGGCTACATCAGCTTCAACGAATCTCAAGCGGCTAAAAATGCTGAAGTCATCCTTGCGCCGCCGAACGTCCCGGAAAAGCATAAGGACGCAATGTATTTTATCGAGTACGTCACGCAACTTTTGGTCGACAGGTACGGAGCCGACGCGGTCTACAAGGAAGGCTTGAAAGTCTACACGACGATTGATTTGGATATGCAACGCATGGCGGAAGAGGCTTTGCTAACTTACCTGCCGCAAGATTACACCGACGTAAACGGGATTGTTCAGCCGCAAGGGGCAATCGTGGCAATCGAACCCAAGACAGGATATATCCGCGCTATGGTCGGCGGACGCGGCACTGACCAATTCAACCGAGCAACTATGGCGGAACGTCAGCCTGGCTCCTCGTTTAAGCCATTCGTGTTCGTGGCGGGTCTCGAAAATGGTTACACGCCCGACACCGTCATTGAGGACAGCCCGATTAACATTGACGGTTGGCGACCACAGAACGATAGCCGACGCTTTAGCGGCAATGTCTCCCTGCGAACGGTTGCAACCTTCTCTATGAACGTCCCGACCGTCAAAATTGCTCAAGCCCTCGGAATTGATAAAGCAATCTTCTACGCACAGGAAATGGGCATTTCGACTTTCGTCCTTGAAGGTCCCGTCAACGATACGAATCTTGCTGTAGCCCTCGGCGGCTTGACGCGTGGAGTTACTCCGCTTGAAATCGCTTCGGCTTATGGAACCTTCGCCAATAGCGGCGTCTATATTCCGCACGTCGCGATAACCAAAGTCCTCGACCGCAACGGCAATATAATTCATGAAGTCTTTCCAGAAGGACGGCAAGTCATCAGCCCCGAAAGCGCAGCCGACTTAACGAGCATGTTAGAAGATGTTATCACTAAGGGCACAGGCAAGGGCGCGGCAATCGGGCGACCTGCGGCGGGCAAGACGGGCACGACTAGCGATTACAAGGACGCGTGGTTTGTCGGATATACGCCTGACCTCGTCGCGAGCGTTTGGATTGGCAATGACGACAACACCAGCCTTGATGGGGTAATGGGCGGCGGACTTCCCGCGACGATTTGGAGTCATTTTATGCAGAACGCTTTGCTGAACGTCCCCGCGCACGACTTTGATACTTTGGTTGTTGATAGGCGGTCTAAGGGCAATGTCGTCACTGAAGTCCGCGATAACAATCGTCCGCGCCGCCGCGATTATGACGATGACGAGCCGCGCAGGGATTATTCTGAGCCAGAGCCAGATTATCGTTACAGAGAATCGGAGCCCGCTACGACGTATCATGAGCCCGAACCGGATTACACGCAAAAGCCCGAAGGCGTCCCCGATTACACGGAACCAGAACCCGTTCACGAGCCGGAACCCGTTCGCGAGCCCGAACCCGTCTATCACGAACCGGAACCAGTCTACGTGCCCGAACCTGAGCCCGTGCGCGAGCCGGAGCCTGTGATTGACAATGCGCCTTCGTTTGATGATGACCTATCTAAAGGACAGAACTAATGTTAGAAAAAATTTTGGAAGAAGCGGTACGCCTCGACGCCTCGGACGTTCATCTGACGGTGGGGCAACCGCCTTTTTTTCGTGTAGGCGGCGAACTCTTCCAAGCGGGCGCGGCGTTGACGGTTAAGGCGGTCGAAGACTTCTTAGACGTGCTGTTATCGTCGAGACTTCGCAGGGAGTTTGAAAAGTATTTGGCGGTTGACTTCTCTTACGTCGCAGAAAATTTATCGCGTCGCTTCCGCGTCAACGTCTATTATCAGCGAAAAGTTCCCGCGCTTGCCTTGCGACTAATCGCCAAAGAAATCCCGACGCTTGACGAATTGGGCGCACCGCCCGCGCTAAAGAAATTCTTTCACGCTGCGCAAGGTTTAATCCTCGTGACGGGGCGGACGGGTTCTGGAAAATCAACGACGCTTGCCGCCTTCTTAAACGAGCTGTGCAAAGTGCGCCCGTGTCATTTGCTGACGTTGGAAGACCCAATCGAATTCGAGTACGCGGCGGAGGGTTCTTTTATCAGTCAAAGGGAACTCGGACAAGACTTTTTGAACTTCGCGGCGGCACTGCGGACGGCTATGCGCGAAATGCCCGATGTGTTGTTAATCGGAGAGATTCGCGACGCCGAGACCATGCACGCGGCACTTGAGGCATCGGCGGCGGGCGTCTTGGTCTTAGCGACTTTGCACACCAAATCGGCGGCTGAAACGGCAATGCGTGTCGAGACGATGTTCCCGCTCGTGCAACGCGACGCAATCCGCGACCTATTCGCCGACGAGTTCAGCGCGATAATATCTCAACAGCTCGTCAAGACCTCAAGCGGGCGGCGTTGTGCGGCAGAAGTCCTAATCGCTAATCCAGCGGCGCGGTCACTGATTCGGCAGGGCAAATACGTCCAACTGCCAAACGTTATGATGAGCGGGCGGGCACAGGGTATGCAGACAATGGACGCGGCATTAAAGGCGGTCGGCTTATGAAATTCAAGTACAAAGGCTACGACGCGACGGCTACTGAACAGAGCGGCACCCTTGAGGCGGACAACTACGCCGAAGCCTACGCCGCATTGAGTTATCAGGGTGTCAAGGTCGTCAAACTCGAACAGACGCAAGCAAACTTCCTGCAAGAGGCGGAGAACTTTTATCTTAAGCTCAAGCTCGGCGGTCAATGGCGGGCGGTCTTCTTCCGTGAACTAAGCGTGATGCTCGGCGTGATGACTCTGCACGACTCCTTGAGGACTTTGGCGGGCGCGGCGAAGAATCATCCCTCGGAAAAGATTTTAAATGACCTCGTGGCGGCTGTCGGCGAAGGGCAAAACTTTTACGACGCCCTCGGACGCTATGAATCAATCTTCGGCGGCGATGAGATTCAATCAGTCGAAATCGGCGAGACTAGCGGCAACCTCCAAGACGTGACGGCACGGCTTGCCAACCAACTCGAACGCAACTATTCGACGCAAAAGAAAGTTCGCGGCGCAATGTATTATCCGGTCTTCGTGCTCATGGCGGCATTCGTGGCGGCGGTCGTCCTAATCAACGTAACCTTGCCCGTCTTTGAAAATTTCTTTGCTCAGCAGGGCGGCGAACTCCCGCTGATAACGCTGATACTTCTGCACGGCGGAAAGTTCCTAGCGGCGCATTGGCTGTTAATTGTCGTGGCGTTGACGGTATGCGTTGCGGCGTGCGTGTGGATTATTCAGCGCGTCGAAGGTGTCCGATTTCTCCTCGACAGGCTCAAGCTAAAGTTCCGTCTCCTGCGCGAAGTCGAGCTTAGGAATTTCTTTGGGCGATTGGGTTTCCTACTTGAAAGTGGCGTGACACTCGACGAGGCAATCAAGCTGTGCGCGGCGGCGAGTAATAATCTTGTCGTGCGGAAGGTCTTGACTGAGATAAAATTTTCGGTGGAGCGCGGCGGAAGCTTTGCGGCATTGGTCGCCAAGGAAAAGTTCCCACCACTGTACGTCGGCTTAATCGTAACGGGCGAGGCGGGCGGCGAACTTGTCAACATGCTCCGTCAATGCGAGTCGATGGCTGACTTTGAAGTCGAAGAGATATTGCGCACCCTTCCCGCCAAAGCAGAAATCTTCGGAACGCTAATCGCCGGATTAATCGTGGCGACTCTGGTCTTTGCCGTCATGCTACCGATATTGGACACGACAAACCTACTTTAACAAATCTTAGCCCGTATACTTTTACGCCCGCGAAGAAGAAGACCGGCCGCCATGGACGGCGGCCGCCGGCGTTTGAATCATGGATGATTCATAGCCGGACAACGCCCTTTTCTTTTGTAACTTTTCTTTTGGGCGCGTGAATAGTCAAGCTAAGTGCAACAGCGTTGAAAAGTAAACTTCTGCAGGTGTTCTATAACCCAAAGATTTTCTCGGACGGTGATTGAGTTGCTCAACTACCGCTTGTAAGTCTTCCTCGCTAAGGTGCGTGAAGTCG
>JAFWWC010000028.1 GCA_017518105.1 Selenomonadaceae bacterium | reverse complement strand
GACTGGTTCAGGCAATGAAGTCTCGCTCGGAGCACATGGCAGTTCATCAGTCATAAGCGGCGGCGGCAACGATACCATTCAAGTTGCCACGTCGAATAGTGCGCTTTACTACAACCTAATCAGTGTCAGCGGCGGCGATAATCTAATTGACAACGGCAAAGTCATGTATTCGACTATCACGGCTGGCGACGGGTCTGATACGATTTCAAGCGGCGGACATGGCACTAAGATTAACGCGGGCGCAGGAGACAACAAAATTACAGTCTCTGGCGACGGAGGCAATACGCTCATCGCGGGCACGGGCAATGACACTTTCACGGGCAGTAGCGGCAATGATTTGTTCGTCTACAAGGGCGGCAATGACATCATCACTAACTACAACTCCGGCGATAGAATTTCTCTGGCGGGCACGGGTGCGAGTAAGCTAAGCGACATAAGCGGCGTTTCATTCAGCAAGACAGGAGCCGCAATCCTCACCTTCGACACAAGCAATAAGCTCACACTCAATGACGCTTCAAATCTCCAGATTGTCATCAACGGCGCGACACGGCTCCTTGATAAAAATATTCTCGCCACGTCCGACGGCAAATCAGCTACGTTGACTTCAGCGTTTAGCGGCAATTTCAGCTTGGGCTCCTATACAAACGTCAACGCCTCTGCAGTAGTTAAGAAAATTAAAATCACGGGCAATTCCTCCGCCAACTCGATAATCGGCAGTGGCTACAATGATTCAATCTACGGCGCGGCAGGTAATGATACGCTCGTGGGCAATGCGGGCAACGATAAACTTTATGGGCAAGATGGAAATGATTCACTTAACGGCGGCGGCGGCAACGACACTCTTTCCGGCGGCACTGGAAACGATAAACTTCTGGGCGGCTCTGGTAATGATTCATTGAGCGGCGGCGACGGAGCTGACACCTTGAGCGGCTACACGGGAGATGATAAACTCCTCGGCGGAGCTGGCAACGATTCACTTTCTGGCGGAGACGGTAAAGACACGTTATCGGGTTACACGGGAGATGATAAACTCCTCGGCGGAGCTGGCAACGATTCACTTTCTGGCGGAGACGGTAAAGACACGTTATCGGGTTACACGGGAGATGATAAACTCCTCGGCGGAGCTGGCAACGATTCACTTTCTGGTGGAGACGGTAAAGACACGTTATCGGGCGGCACGGGAGATGATAAACTTCTGGGCGGCTCTGGCAACGATTCACTTTCTGGCGGCGACGGTAAAGACACGTTATCGGGCGGCACGGGAGATGATAAACTTCTGGGCGGCTCTGGCAATGATTCACTTTCTGGCGGCGACGGTAAAGACACGTTATCGGGCGGCACTGGCGATGATAAACTCCTCGGCGGCGCGGGCAACGATTCATTAAACGGTGGCGACGGCAAGGATACTTTATCGGGCGGCACTGGCGATGATAAACTCCTCGGCGGCGCGGGCAACGATAGTCTTTGGGGCGGCACTGGTAATGACACGCTCATTGGCGGCGCGGGCGACGATATTTTCATCTACAAGCCCGGCGACGGCACTGACCACATCACCGATTACGCAAGCGGTGACATGTTAAAGATTCTAAAGAAGGACGGCTCAGCGGGCGGCTCGTTTACGAATTCTCTGTTCAGCGACGGCACGCTCAAGCTTACAATATCTGGCGGCGGGTCTGTTATCTTCGACGGCGTGGCAAGCGGTGACCAAATTAATATCAACGGCACGACTCACACCATAAGCGGTTCTAAACTCAAATGAACTCCGCACAGATAAAATTTCTCTTCCCGTCAAAGCGGCGGGATTTTTTTTTGCAACGGTTGATTTTGAATTATCGACGTGTTAAACTTGAATAAATCTATAAAAGAATAATTATAATCGCTGATTATGAAAAGGAGGATTTAGATGATTGATATTACCGACAGAGTGCGCAACAAAGATTTGCAAAGCAAAATCGTCAGCGCGGAGGAAGTAGCGAATTGGATTCAACCAGGCTGGACGATTGCTTGCAGTGGATTCACGGCTTCGGCTTATCCTAAAGCAGTACCGCTCGCCCTCGCCGAACGCATGAAGAAAGACCCCTTCCAAGTGAACATCTGGACTGGAGCCTCGACGGGACCCGAACTCGACGGCGCACTTGCTGAGGTCAAAGGCATTAAACAGCGTCTGCCCTATCAGACCGACAGCAAGCTCCGCCCGCTTATCAATGACGGCACGGTTGATTATCTCGACTTGCACCTTTCAGAGAGTGCGCAACTGACACGCACTGGCTTTATCAAGAAGAAACCGGACTTTGCGTTAGTTGAGGCTTGCGCTATTACTGAGGAAGGCAACATTATCCCGACGACTTCATTGGGCAATGCGGCAAGCTACGTTCAAAGCGCGGATACAGTCGTTGTCGAAGTCAACACCACGCAGCCGCTTGAGCTTGAGGGTATGCACGACGTTTACGTTCCACTTGACCCGCCCAATCGCCTGCCCATTCCGATTGTTCACGCGGACGACCGCATTGGCACAACTTACATTCCTTGCACGCCTGACAAGATTAAGTACATCGTCCCCTGCGACATCAAAGACCACACCCGCGACATTTCGCCCATTGACGAGAACTCCAAGAAGATGGCGGCGTTCACTCTCGAATTCCTCAAAGCCGAGATTAAAGCTGGTCGTATGCCCAAAGGACTTCTGCCGCTTCAATCGGGCGTTGGCAATGTGGCTAATGCGGTGCTTGAAGGTTTCGTAGAAGGCGACATGACTGATTTTATCGTCTACACTGAAGTTATTCAGGACGCAATGCTTGACTTAATCGACGCTGGCAAGTTGAAGTTCGCAAGCGGCACGGCGTTTAGTCCGTCGCCCGCCGGCATGGACAGGTTCTACAAAGGCATCGACACCTACCGCAAGTACATTCTATTGCGACCCGAAGAAATTTCAAACTCTCCCGAAGTCGTGCACCGTCTCGGAGTCATCGCAATGAACACCGCGTTGGAAGTCGACATCTACGGCAACATCAATTCGACGCACGTCACGGGAACTAAGATGATGAACGGCATCGGCGGTAGCGGCGACTTCGCCCGCAATGCTTATCTGACAATCTTCTACACGCCGTCGACTGCTAAGGGCGGCAAGATTAGTTCAGTCGTTCCCTTCTGCTCGCACATCGACCACACCGAACACGACGTTGACGTTATCATCAGTGAATACGGTATCGCCGACCTGCGCGGGCTTGAGCCGCGGACTCGCGCCTTGGAAGTTATCAACAAATGCGCTCACCCGGATTATCGCCCAATGTTGCTTGACTACTACGAGAGAGCACTTGCCGCCACGAAGAAAGCAGCGACCCCGCATTTACTCCACGAGGCTTTGAGCTTCCATACGCGCTTCCTTGAGACAGGAGATATGAGGAAGTAAGATAAAAATTTTGGGTTAGTGGGTAAGGAGAAATTAAAATGAAAAGTTATCAAGAGGCAGTCAAAAGCCGCCGTTCAATTTACAAGCTCGGCAGAAATATTCCCTGCTTGCAGTCCGAGATAATCGCGGCAGTCGAACGCATGACCAAAGACACGCCGTCGGCGTTCCATATGCAGTCGGCTCGCGTCGTCGTGACAATGCTTGACCATCACGAAAACGTTTGGCACTGCGCTAACAACGTGCTTAAGGCTGTCATTCCCGCAAGCCAATTCGCCGAGACAAAAGCAAAGCTTGAAAGTTTCGAGGCGGCTTACGGCACGATTCTGTTCTTTGAATCAAGCAACATGATAAAGGCAATGCAAGACCAGCTCCCCGAATACAAGCACAATTTCCCCGGCTGGGCAATGCAGGCTAATGGCATGTTGCAGTTCGCGATTTGGACGGCACTTGAGGACATGGGGCTTGGGGCAAACCTTCAGCACTATAACCCGCTGATTGACGAGCCGATTAAACAAATCTTTGACCTGCCTGAGAGCTGGGACTTGACGGCGCAATTAGTCTTCGGCGAGAAATTGGAGGAGCCAGAGCCGCTTGATAAAGTTCCGACCGGTACGAGAGTAAAAATCTTTAGAGAAGTCTAAGCAACAATTTTAGGAGGGCTAATGATGTTTAAAGTTCTTGGCGTAGATCACATTGGCATCGCCGCGAAAGATTTGCAGGAAGTCGGCGCGTTCTGGGAATTGCTCGGCTTGAAGGCAACCGGCGCAGAGACCGTAGCAGAGCAGAAAGTCACGACTGGTTTTTATCCCACGCCCAACGGTAGCGAGATTGAATTGCTCGTTGCCACCGACGAGACCAGCCCCATTGCAAAGTTCATGGAAAAACAAGGCGGACGCGGCGGCATTCAACATATCGCATTGCTCGTCGACGACCTGGAAGCGGCATTGGCTGACCTCAAGGAAAAAGGCGTTAAGCTCATCGACGAGAAACCGCGCAAAGGTGCCGGCGGCAAGATGATTGCGTTCATTCACCCGAAAGCAACTCACGGCGTCCTTTTGGAGCTCTGCCAACCGATTAAATAAGACAACATGAAAAATTTTTTCCAATCTCTTGTCTTGGGCGCGGGATTCATCCTCAGTAGTCAATTTATGGCGATTCCAACCGTTGCCGCGCAGGACGTTTACATTAAAAGCGAAAGCCGCGGCGACATTTACGTCGTCACCGAATCGATTGACACAAACGGCATCGATTACGCAAGCGTCACGGTTAAATATATCAAAGACGGTCGCCTCACTTACACCGAGCACAGGAAATACGGAAAAGCAAGTGACGGTATGTGGTGGATTAGTAGCGAGGAAGCTAAACGCGAAAATCTCCGCCCGACAAAGGTTTGGAATCTGGCAGAAGACAAAGTTTTGATGTATTGTTTGAACTATCGGCAATGAATTTACAGGAGTGATTTGATGGCTACAGTTCAAGAAAAGATTGCCTTAATGCACAGCAAGAAGGAACATATCCTTCAGGGCGGCGGCAAGGTACGAATTGATAAACAGCACGAGAAAGGCAAGATGACTGCTCGCGAACGTATCGAGATGTTCTTCGACGAGGGAACCTTTGTTGAACTCGATATGTTCGTTAAACACCGTTGCACAAACTTTGGACAGGATAAGAAAGAATTGCCCGGCGAAGGTGTAGTCACGGGCTACGGCACTGTTGACGGACGTTTAGTCTATGCATTCGCGCAAGACTTCACGGTTGAGGGCGGCTCACTCGGCGAAAAGCACGCACACAAAATTTGGAAGGTCATGGATTTGGCAATGAAGATGGGCGCACCGCTTATCGGCATTAACGATTCGGGCGGAGCACGCATTCAAGAGGCAGTCGACGCTTTATCGGGCTACGCGGGGATTTTCTTCCGCAACACGGCGGCTTCGGGCGTCATTCCGCAAATCTCCGTAATCATGGGTCCTTGTGCAGGCGGCGCGGTTTATTCCCCGGCAATCACCGACTTTATCTACATGGTCAAGAATACAAGTCAGATGTTCATCACGGGACCTGCGGTTATCAAGTCCGTTACGGCGGAAGAGGTCACAGCTGAGGAACTCGGCGGCGCAATGACTCATAACACTCGTTCGGGCGTAGCTCACTTCGCGGCGGAAAACGAAGAGGATTGCATTAAGCAAATACGTTACCTGCTGTCCTTCCTGCCGAGCAACAATCTTGAGGACGCCCCGCTTGTCTTCAACGACGACGACCCCGACCGGCAAGACGAAGAACTTAACACGATTATCCCCGACAATCCCAACGCGCCTTACGACATGAAAGACGTTATCCGCATGATTGTCGACAACGGCGAGTTCTACGAAGTTCATCAGCACTTCGCGACGAACATTATCACTTGCTTTGCACGCTTCGGCGGACGCAGTGTCGGTATCATTGCCAATCAGCCGGCGGTTATGGCGGGTTGCTTAGACGTTGACGCCTCGGATAAATCTGCTCGGTTTATTCGTTTCTGCGACGCGTTCAATCTGCCGCTAGTCAATCTCGTAGACGTTCCTGGCTTCCTGCCCGGCGTCGACCAAGAATATAACGGCATTATCCGTCACGGCGCGAAGATGCTTTACGCTTACTCCGAGGCGACCGTCCCCAAAGTCACGGTCATCACGCGCAAGGCTTATGGCGGCTCGTATATCGCGATGTGCTGTCGTGAATTGGGCGCAGATCAAGTTATGGCGTGGCCTTCCGCAGAAATCGCTGTTATGGGTCCGGCTGGCGCGGCGAATATCATCTTCCGCAAAGACCCCGACAAGGACAAGAAGACCGCTGAATACGTCGAAGAGTTCGCGACCCCTTACAAGGCGGCTGAACGCGGCTATGCTGATATGGTCATTGAGCCTAAGGAAACTCGCCCGCTCGTAATCACCGCACTCAATGCCCTTGCCAGCAAACGCGAAGTCGGACCCGCCAAGAAGCACGGCAATATTCCGCTTTAAGGAGGAACTCCTATGGCAGAGAAAATCAAACCCGAAATCATCGCGGCAATCACGGCGGCGGTTCAGTCAATGTGCGGCGGCGGCAAAGTTGTCGCAGTCAAAATCAAACGCAATGATAACTGGGCGTTGGCGTCCAAGATTAATCGTTAATTCGGAGGGAAAATATCAATGGCAACAAAAAAATTCAATGTCACTGTGAACGGCACCACTTATGAAGTCGAAGTCGAAGAAGTAAAAGCGGCTGGCGGCGCACCGAAAGCGGCTCCCGCTCCAAAGGCAGCTCCTGCACCGGCTCCCGCCCCGAAAGCGGCTCCTGCACCGGTTGCGGCTCCAAAAGTTGCGGCGGGCGCGGGCGAACACTCTATCGACGCTCCCATGCCCGGCAAAGTCATCAAACTCGTCGCGGCTGAAGGCGCGGCAGTCAAAGCGGGCGATGTCCTCTTAATTCTCGAAGCTATGAAGATGCAGAACGAAATCACCGCAGACGCTGACGGCACCGTTAAGAAATTCAACGTCGCGGCAGGTCAAAGCGTCAAAGCTCACGAGTCGCTTGTCATTCTCGGCTAAAAATATCTCGTTAATCAAAGGGCGCGTTTCCAATCTCGGAGACGCGCTCTATTTTTGTGCTTGCAGTGAACAATACGACTCGTTGACGTTGACAATCAGCTAAGCTATAATCGGCGCGTTGACGACAAGAGGAGGAAAAAAATCATGCAAGTAAGAGACCTAACAAAGATGGCAATGTGCGTGGCGTTGTGCTGTGTGACGGCGCATATCTCGTTCCCGTTGCCGTTCACGCCTGGCTATGTGACGGCGTTGACGTTCGCGCTTAGTTTGTCAGCTTATCTTTTGCCGCCGCGTCAAACATTCACGGTGATTCTGATTTATATCTTAATGGGAGCGGTGGGTTTGCCGGTCTTCGCGACGGGTGAGGGCTTAAGCCGCCTCGTTGGACCAGTCGGAGGATTTTATTTCGCGTGGCTCATAGCTTATCCGTTGCTTAGTTTGGTAAAAGGTTCGCCGCCGAACTTGAGACGTTACGCCGTAGCAAATATCTTAATTGCTGTGCCGATAACCTACGCGGGCGGGCTGGCGTCGATGATTTTAGTTTTGGACGTGGGACTTTGGCAAGCGATGACAATGGCGGTGTTCCCGTTCGTGTTCGGCGACGTGTTAAAGGCGACTGCGGCGGCTGTTCTCGGCGTGAAGTTACAAAAAATTTTGGAGGAGCGATAACTTTGATTGCGGAAAGAATTATTGACGGCGAACGGCTCAAACCCGACGACGACTTAAAATTTTTACTGACGACGCCGCTTGAACAGTTGCAAGAGGGCGCACGATTGATTCAAAGGCATTTCTGCGGCAGGCATATCGACTTATGCACAATCATTAACGGCAAAAGCGGGCGTTGCGGCGAGGATTGCAAGTACTGCGCCCAATCTGCCAAGCATCACACCGGCATTGACGAATACGACTTCTTGCCGACGGAAAAGATTTTGGAAGTCGCTTTGGCTGACGAGCGGGCGGGCGTCAATCGTTTTTCTATCGTGACAAGCGGGCGAGCCCTAAGCGGAAAAAGTTTCGAGCGGGCGATTGACACTTACAAAGTCCTGCACACGAGACTTAAGCTTGAGCTTTGCGCGTCGCACGGAATTTTATCGGGCGAACAACTTCAGCGACTGCGGGCGGCGGGCGTCAATCGTTATCATCACAACTTGGAGACTTCACGGCGATTTTTCCCGCACATTTGCACGACGCACACTTACGACGAACGAATCAAGACGATTAAGCTTGCACGGGCGGCGGGCTTGGAAGTTTGTAGCGGCGGGATAATCGGCATGGGCGAGACGTGGCAAGATAGAATTGATTTGGCGTTTGAAGTCGTCGCCCTTGAGATAAAATCAATCCCGATTAACATCTTGAATCCGATTAAGGGCACGCCGCTTGAAAATCTGCCGCGTCTTAAGCCCGAAGACATTTTGCGCACGATTGCAATTTTCCGCTACATAAATCCGACCGCGAATATCAGATTAGCTGCCGGAAGAAAATTTCTGCCCAATAACGGAGCCTCGGCTTTCTTGCACGGAGCCTCCGCCGCCATTACAGGAAATATGCTTACCACGTTGAATACGAACATCAGAGCCGATTTGAAACTCCTAAACGAACTCGGCTTGACGAATAAGGAGGAATGATTTATGAGCAGGCTTTTGATTTCGGACGACCGCAAGGCGATTATCATGCTGATTACGGGCGGTGGACAGGAGATTTCTTGCGGCGGCAAACCCATGAATTTTTTGACTGCAAACACCACCGACGCCGCTCAGGAAAAGCACGTCCCGCAAGTGACTGTCGACGGCAAGAAAATTTCAGTGCAAGTCGGGAGCGTCGAACACCCCATGACCGAGGCTCATCTGATTCAGTGGATTTACCTGCAGACCAAACGCGGCGGGCAATACGTTCACTTGACCGCAAGCGATAAGCCTGTAGCCGAATTCATCGTTGCGGACGACGACGAACCCATTGCCGCTTACGAATTCTGCAACTTGCACGGCTTGTGGAAGGCGGACATTGCTTAAGGGCGATTAGAGGAGTGACTTGAATTTAAAAGCATTGAACTTTTCGCGGGCGCGGGCGGCTTGGCTTTGGGGCTTGAACGAGCACATTTCGAGCCGCTCGCTTTGATTGAGATTGATAAAGACGCCGCCGACACGTTGAAATTAAATCGTCCGGGGTGGAACGTGATAAACGATGACATTGCTAAGATTTCGCCGCTCAACCTTGAAATATTTTTTGAGGTTCGGCGCGGAGAATTGGACTTGCTGTCGGGCGGTGCACCTTGTCAAGCTTTTTCCTACGCTGGCAAACGTCTGGGACTGGAGGACGCTCGCGGCACGTTGTTTTATCATTACGCTATCTTCCTTAGCAAACTTCAGCCGAAAACGTTTCTGTTCGAGAATGTCCGCGGGCTTTTAACTCATGACAAAGGCAGGACGTATCAGACGATGCTTAATGTCTTCACGGATTGCGGCTATCGCGTCGATAAAAAGATTCTCAATGCTTGGGACTACGGCAATGCCCAAAAGCGCGAACGATTGATAACCGTCGGCGTGCGAAATGATTTGGCGTTTAAGATAAATTTTCCTAAGCCGCACGATTACAAACCAGTTCTGCGCGACGTGTTAAGGGACGTTCCAAAAAGTCTCGGCGCGAGCTATTCCGATTACAAAAGGCGATTGTTTGAACTCGTGCCGCCGGGCGGTTATTGGCGTGATATTCCCGAAGAACTTGCAAAGCCTTACATGAAGAGTTGCTGGGATATGGAAGGCGGGCGAACGGGTATTTTGCGGCGCATGAGTTTGGACGAGCCGTCATTGGCAGTTTTGACTTCACCGACGCAGAAGCAGACCGAACGTTGCCATCCGCTTGAAGCAAGACCATTTACAGTCAGAGAAAATGCACGGATTCAATCTTTCCCCGACGATTGGAAGTTCTGCGGCTCAATGTACAGCCAATATCGTCAAGTGGGAAATGCCGTGCCAGTCAACCTTGCCTTTGCTGTTGCCGACGAAATCCGAAAAGCTCTGGAGGCGTTTCGATGTTAAACTTCATCTCCGACGAAAACTTTAAGAAACACATTCGCGAAACCATTGAGCAATACGGCGAGGAGTTACAACCTTTCGACTTGAAAAGATTCAACAGCAACCTTGTTGACCCGATAAAGCTTCTGTTCGATAAAAATGTTTACGGCTTTAGTTGGGAAGAGATTATCAAGAGCGAAATTTTTCGTCAGCGTGATAAGTCGAACAACAGTATTGGCTACTTTCACCAGAATATTTTTCGTTACATTGAAGGTTGCACGGTTCCTAAATCGGGTTGGGACGTTATCTTAAGGCGAGCAGGTGGAATTGAACTTGACGGCGATAAAGTCAGCACGGTTTACGTTGAGATGAAGAACAAGCACAACACGATGAATTCTAAGGCAAGCGCGAAAACGTATATGAACATGCAAGCGCAACTTTTAAAGGATAATGACTGCGCGTGTTTCCTAGTCGAGGTTATTGCTAAGAAATCCCAAAACGTTCCGTGGAAAATATCCGTTGACGGTCAAAGGCAAGAACATCGCAGGATTCGACGTGTGAGCATCGATAAATTCTATGAGCTTGTCACGGGCGAGGCGGACGCTTTTTATAAAATGTGCGTGTCTCTTCCAGTTGCGATTGAAGAAATCCTTAAAAGTGTCGGCGAGCTTAAAATTCCAAAGGACACAGTCTTTGATGAGCTGAAAAATTTATCGGCGACTTCATTTGAGCTTGCGCTATATATGCTGGGCTTTGGAACTTACGCGGGCTTTAACGAGACCTGAATTAGTTTGTCGGCTGACTCTGAATTTTCTAGCAGGATATTTTCAGACGCAACCAGAATTATCAACCAATAAAGTTCTTAGGAGGTTGATAATTTGGTTCACATTGTGATTGATTTGGAAATGAATCCCGTCAACAAGAATCTCAAAGACGTGCGACGATTTACTACCGATGAAGTCATTGAGATTGGCGCGGTGAAACTCGACGCAGATTACAACATGATTGACGAGTTCCAATGCTACGTCCGCCCGCAATACGGCGAGATTACTAAGCACATAACAAAGTTGACGGGCATAACGCAAGAGACTGTCGCCGATAAGCCGCTGTTCCCTGAGGCGTTTCAAAACTTCATGGACTGGATTGGAACGTGGGACATGACGCTTTACTCGTGGAGCAATTCGGATATTAATCAGCTCCGCGACGAATGCCGCTTCAAGATTCCAGGCTATGACGTCAGCAAGCTCGAAAGGCAATGGCGGGACTTGCAGAAGGCTTTCGACGAGAGAATAGGCTTGCATAGCTCGCTGGCATTAAAGCACGCAATCGGCGCGATGAATCGAGACTTCGAAGGTACGCAACACACCGCTCTTGCCGACGCCGCAAACACTGCCGCAATCCTTGCGCTCCTTCAGGACGATGATGAGTTCTTCCGCGTTATGCAACCCGTTATCGACTTGCTCCGCCCCAAGGAATTATCGCAATCAATCGGCGACCTCTTCCCCGAATTAAGCAAACTGAAGTTAGGTGATTGACATGAAGACGTTAGGAATCCTCGGATCGAAGGGCACGCATTCGGAGGAGGCGGCTCTTTGGCTCAAGAAACATTCACGGGAAGATTGGCGGATAGAAATATGCGCGGACATCTTCGACGTATTAACCGCCGTCAGGGAACGACGATTGGACGCAGGACTTGTGCCGGTGGAAAATTCTTTGGAAGGGTCGATAAATATCACGCTCGACACTCTGGCACGCTCCGACACCTTGACGATAAGTCGCGAACTCGTCTGGCAGGTTAAAAATTTCTTGATGACAAAGCCGCTCGCCGACGTTAAGGCAGTCAGAAAGATTTTCTCGCACGCTCAGCCGCTCGCGCAATGCAGGAAGTTCTTGCACAAAAACTTTCCCGACGTTGAAATTATCGCGACGACTTCGACTGCACGCGCCGCCGAACTTGTTATCGTTGACGAACACGCCGCCGCCATATGTACTGAACGCGCCGGCAAGCTCCACGGGCTCACAATCGCCGCCAAAGACATTCAAGACAACCCGAACAACTTCACGCGATTTTTCGAGATTAGCTATCGACCACGTGACGCCGAGCCTATTGAGACCTTCGACGGCGATAAGGTTCTGATTATCTGTCAGATTGACGGCTCCCGCGCCGGTTCCCTTTGCTCAGTCTTGGAAGAGTTCGCTAAACGCAACGTCAACATGACGCGGATTGAGTCTCGCCCCGCCCGAACGATTTTAGGCGCATATATATTCTTTTTTGAACTGGAGACCGACGCAGGCGACGCCGCCTTGAGGGGCGCAATTCAAGCAGTTTACGATAAAAGTATTTGGCTTAAGAACTTAGGAACCTTCCCAGTCATACAAGCTTAAAAAATTCCCCGTCAACGCGGCGGGGATTTTTTATTTGGTCAGCGCGATGAAGGTTTCCTCCAGCGAACGCCCCGCGCAAAGATTAGCCGTCGTATCGAGTGCCACGAGCCGTCCGCGATTCAAGATTGCCACGCGGTCGCACAGAGCCTGCGCCTCCTCAATGTAATGCGTCGTCAATAGGATTGTGATTCCCCGCGCCTTTAAGTCGGTTATCAGCTCCCAAATCTTATGGCGGACTTGCGGGTCAAGGGCAACGGTCGGTTCGTCGAGGAATAAAATCTTCGGGCGGTGAATCAATGCACGGACGATTAGCAGTCGACGCTTCATGCCGCCGGACAGCTCCCGCACGAACGACTTACGAACTCTTTCCAGCTCCACGAAATTTAAAAGCTCGTCAATGCGTCCGCGTCGTTCAAGTCTCGGCAGGTGATGAAGTCTCGCGTGCAGTTCTAAATTCTCCTCAACCGTCAAATCTTGGTCGAAGTTCAAATGTTGCGGCACGAGTCCGAGTAGGCTCTTGATAAAAATTTCGTTGCCTTGAATCGTTCGCCCCTCGAAGAAAATTTCGCCCGCCGTCGGCTTAAGCTGAAGCGTCAGCATTTTAATTGTTGTAGTCTTGCCCGCGCCGTTCTTGCCGAGTAGCCCGAAGACTTCGCCGCGTTTTATGTCAAAGCTTATCCCGTCGACCGCCCGCACCGAGCCGAAGACTTTTTCCACGCCCCTAAGTTCAATCACGTTTGAGCCTCCTTGAAATAAAAGTTGCAAGCCAAATTTTAGCAGTGTAAAATATAAATCGCAATTATAGATACCTCTTAAATCAAAGGAAGTGATTACAATGGAGTTGCGACAGCTTAAATACTTTCAGATGGCGAGCCGCTTAAAGAACATCACCCGCGCCGCGCAACGCCTCAAAGTCTCACAGCCGAATATCACCGTTGCGATAAGGAAACTGGAAACCGAACTTGACGTTCAACTCTTCGACCGTAGCCAAAAGCAACTGACCTTGACGCCTGAAGGTAGCGTCTTCCTCAAGCGAATCGAACTTGCCCTGCGCAACATTGATGAAGCCGTTTTGGAAGTCAACGATTACAAGCAACTGCAGAAGGGCACGATTAAGATTGGAATCCCGCCGATGATGGGCGCGTACCTCTTCCCGAAAGTCTTTTCCGTCTTCCGGCACCTGCACCCGAATCTTGAAGTTTTGCTTTTCGAGGAAGGCTCGCTGTCAATCCGTGAAAAACTCGAAAGCGATGAGCTGGACTTTGGAATTATAATCGTCCCCGACTCCACGCCGAATTTGAACGTCCTTAGAATGAGCCGCAATCAACTTATGGTCTGCGTGTCGCAAAGGAGTTCGCTCGCCCGCAAGGAGTGGATAACGCCACGAGACATCGCCTCTTCTGATTTAATCATGATGAAGGAAGGCTCCTACCTGCGCGAAGTCGTTCAAAGTAAATTGTCCGCGTTGAAGATTACGCCGCGCACCGTGCTTGAATCGGGGCAAATCGTCACGATAAAAGGGCTTGTCGCTCATCAAGTCGGAATAGCCTTCCTGTTGGATTTCATCTGCGAAAACTCGCACGACATAAAAGCCATTCCGTTTTACGAGCCGATATTCGTCGATATTGGGCTGGCGTGGAAGAAAGAAAAGTACGTCTCCAAGGCGGCGCAGGCGTTCATCGATTTTTGCAAAGAGCCGCTATAAAACTTCTCGGCAGGAAATAGCAATGGTTTGTCTAATAGATAAAGTCACTTTCGCAGCAGAAATTTTTACAGGGGGTGTTGCAGTTATGGGAAAGTTGGTCGTTATCGAAGGCTCAGACGGCTCCGGCAAGGCGACGCAGACGCGCAAACTTTATGAACGTCTGCGGGACTTGGAAGTTAATGTGAGGCGTGTGAGCTTTCCCAACTACGAATCTGAATCGTCCGCATTGATTAAGATGTATTTGCGTGGCGACTTCGGCGGAGAGGCGGAGGCTGTCAACCCCTATGCGGCGGCGGCGTTCTATGCCGTCGATAGATTTGCGGGTTTTGGCGAGTGGAAAAACTTTTATGAACGCGGCGGGCTTGTCTTGAGTGATCGTTACGTCGGCTCGAACATGGCATATCAGGCGGCGAAGTTCAAAAAGAAAACTGACCGCACAAAGTTTTTGACGTGGCTGGACGATTTGGAGTATGAACGCTTCAAGTTGCCGCGCCCCGACATGACGATCTTTTTGGACATGCCGCCGGCTATCAGTGCTATCCTTCGCAAGGAGCGCGGGCGCGAGGACATTCACGAGAACGACGCCGATTACATGGAGAAGACTTACAACGCTTACAAGGAGATTGCTCAGCGGTTTGATTGGAAGGTCGTCCCGTGTGCAGATAAAAATTTCGCACGGAGCACGACAGACATTCACGAAAATATTTTGGCGTTGGTCGAGGAGCTGTTGATTCAGAAGTTTGAGCCAACCGATTAATTGAAGGACATACTTTGACGAACCCAAAGAACCCGTTCGATTTTGCCGAGCGGTTATTTTTTCAGGAGGTGATTTATTCTGTTTGCGTCGATAAAAAAAAGTCTTCTCTTACGTTGTCTCGAGGGGCGGACGTTTAATTAAAGAAGACGGATTCTTTTTCGTCGTCCTCATAATCTTAAACTATCCAATAACTTTATTCCTACAAGATTTTCAAGCAAACGTAATAACATTTTTGTTCGGAGCCTTCGCGCTGTTCATCCTCACGGCGGCGATTCATCTTCTGCCGCTAAAAATTCGTCGCCCCTTGCAAATAGTCTCAATAATCTTGTTCGCGATAGTTTTTGTAGTAAATATTTTTTTGCTCCAAAAATTCTCCGTGCCATTGAACCTCGATACACTGCAAATTTTGCTCGGCACCAATCCTGCTGAGGCTAAAGAGTTTCTTCAAGAATACGTCCTTAACTTCAAAATCCTCGGTAGCTTAGCAGCGTTCATAGCTTTGCTGACGGCATTAAGCTTCGGGCTGAAAAAATTTTTCGCAACGCGTTCGGAAAAAAGACTACAGCGGTTGGCGATTGACCTACTGATAATTTTGTTTTTGCCAATGTTATTTTACGTCTACGTCGCGTTGAATGCTCTGCTGAACGTGACAAATAGTATTTTCCTCAACACGACGCCTTGGCGCACTGTAAATTTTATCAATGACCTTTTTAAGACTGCGCCAATCGGAAGCGAAGAAAAAATTTTCGCGGAGATGGACAAGCAACTTGAGACCGAAAAAATTCTTGCCAACGCCTCGGATATTCCTTGGGTCGTCTTTGTCTTGGGCGAGTCGACGGATAGAAACCACATGCAACTTTACGGCTATCGCTTGCCGACCACGCCCCGTTTGAATGCCCGCTTTGAGCGTGGAGAAATTTTCCGTTTCAACGACACAATCGCCTGCGCCAATAATACGGCTCCTGCTATGGCGAGAATTTTTACCTTCGCGGAAAAGGACGAGCCGCAAAACGATTGGTACCTTAGGGCGAATCTCTTTGACATTCTGCGGCGCACGGATTATCACACGGTGTGGCTATCGAATCAAAGTCCGCTCGGCTTGTGGGGCAACTTCGACAAATATTTTTCCGCACGTTGCGATGAAAAATTTTTTATCGAGGCTGAAGATAAAATTGCACAGCAACGACAGGTTGACGGCGTATTGCTTCCCGTGCTTGATAAGTTTCTTGCCGCACCGACTGCCGAGAAAAATTTTTATCTGATTCACCTTTACGGCACACACCAGAGTTACAAGGAACGTTATCCCGCTGAGTTTGAAAAATTTTCCGCCCACGACGAGAACAAGCCTCACGAATCTTGGAGACAGATAACCGCCAAATACGATAACGCCGTTTTTTACAACGACTTCATTGTCGATGAGATTATCCGCCGCTTTGAGGATAAAAACGCTGTGCTGATTTACATTTCCGATCACGGTGATGAGGTCTTTGAAGGACATGATTTTTTTGGTCATTCGATGGAGGAAGTTGGTAACGTCCACGTGATTGAAATTCCCGCGTTGGTTTGGGCGTCGAAAGAGTTCTGCGAGCGTTATCCCGAAAAGATTTCCGCAATCAAAGCCGCGCTTGACCGTCCGTACCGCACGGATTATTTGATTCATGCTGTCTTGGACTTAATGGACATTCGCACGACTTCTTTTGACGCGAGCAAAAGTATCATCAACGAAAAATTTAAGACGCGACCGAGGATTTACAACGGCGAGCCTTACAGCAAATAAAAAAACTCCCGTCGATTTGGCGGGAGTTTTTTTTTGCGTCGTATATCTTCAATCGAGTTCGTTAGCGTCCTTGGGCGTGTGTGCGAGAATTTTTTTGCCAGAGAACATGCTAGAAATTTCGCTTTCGCCCTCCATGAACTCGGCGCGGATAACCATGTACAAATGCCCGATTGCGAACAGGATTATAAACCAGGCAACGTAATGATGAATGTAATGGCTCATCATCTCGGAGCCGACGAGGGTATTAACCCAACCAAAGAGCATGTAGCCAGTTCCCGCCGGATTCGCCGCGCAATACATTGCAAAGCCCGTGAAAATTTCAATCGCAAGCAGGACATAAAGCATTGCATAGGAGCCGCGAGCCAGAGGATTGCGCAGGAAAGATGCGTGGTGACCTCTCAAAAGCATGTAGTGCAAGGCAACGTCGACGGTCTCGGAGTAGAAATGTCCTTCCCAAAAGCGCGGGAAGAGTCGGTCGCCTTTGTTTACGATGAAACCATAGACACGCAGAATCAACGCCGCACAGAGGATAAAAGCCGCCGTGAAATGAATATCGCGAACCAAATCCATTGAAGTATTCGTAAAGACAGGTTCCACCGCGCCGACGTTCATTGGTTTGGTAATTAGCAAGCCCGTCGCGAACAGGACGACGATTTGCGAAGCCATAATCCAATGGAAGAACCTAAGGAACGGACTAAAGAGGTAATACTCTTTGCGCTTAACGTCTTTGACAGATTTAATCGCCATGACTGCTCACCTCCCGTAGGGGTCGGTCGAAATGATGTTAATCTCTTCCCCCTTGGCGTTGAACATGTGAGTAGCGCAAGCCATGCACGGGTCGAACGAGCGGATAACTTTTGCAATCTCAAGCGGCTTATCTGGAACGGCAACATGAGTCGTCATCATAGCCAATTCGTAAGCACCATGCCCGGCTTGGTCGTCACGCGGGCAAGCATTCCACGTCGTCGGGACAATGCATTGATAGTTGCTAATCTTGCCGTTCTTAATGCAGACCCAATGACTTAAGCCGCCGCGAGGAGCCTCATACAAGCCGACGCCCATGCAATCAGTTGCCCAGGTGTCAGGCGTCCATTTCTCGTTGTTCATAACGGCGGTATCGCCCATCTTGATATTGGCAATGAGCTTGTCAAAGAAGAACTTATTAACTTCTGCGGCAAGTTGAGCGTCTAAGCAACGGCAAGCCGTGCGTCCGAGCATCGTCGGCATCCAAACTTCAGCAGAGACGCCCAGCACCTTAGAAACGACTTCGATTTGCTTAAGCATCATTTGTTCAGCCCAAGTCGGGTCGGGGAGCAAACCTTTAGCGGCTTTGGTGTAGATAACGATGTAATGCGCCAGCGGTCCGACTTCGCAGAGCTTACCTTTCCACTTAGGAGTTTTCAGCCAAGAATATTTGCCCGCCTCGTTAAGCGTCTCCCACATAGTCGGCGTTCCGGTTTTAGGTCCGGTGTATTTGTCTTTGGTAACGCCTTTCCACGGGTGCAAGTTCTTACCGGCGGTCTCAGGGTATTCGTACCAAGCGTGCTCGACGCCTTCGGTTATGATGTCGGGGGCTTTCAAGTCCTCCGCCGTCACGGGAGTGAAGACAGCCTTATTGACGCCGCTTGCGAAGTTTTCGACGACGCCATTTGAACGAACCAACAGATTTTCAAAGTAGCCGCCAGTGGAAGTGCCCTTATAACCAGTCAGCGGATAATCGCCGAAGGCAAGCACGCGTTCACGAGCCAAGCCGCCGCCGTCGACGCGTCCCGCCTTAGCATAGATAACGCCGATTGCCACGAGGTCGGGCAGATAATAATTGTTGACGAGGTCGCGAGCCATATTGATTGCCCGGTCGACGATTGCAAGGCGAGCCGTGTTAATCGGGGCGTTGCCGTCCATCAGGCTGATTGAACAGGGCATGCCGCCAACGACGTAATGCGGGTGAGGATTCTTGCCACCAAAGACGACGTGCGGCGTAATGATTTCGCGTTGCTTATCGAGCATTTCCAGATAGTGAGCAACTGCCATAAGATGAACTTCAGGAGGCAGGAGCTTGTAATCGGGATGATCCCACCAGTGAGCCGAGAAGATACCGAGCTGCCCGCTTTGAACGATTGCTTGAACCTTAGCTTTAATGCCCGCGAAGTATTGCGGCGTGGCGGCGGGGAAGTCATGCGGATAAGCTTCGGTGTTGACTTCTTCGGGAACTTTCAAATCGACGCGATAGGCATTGAGGACGGCGACTTGCAATTCAGCGGTTTTAGCGGGGTCTGCGGCGAGAGCTTCGACGGGACTAACCCAATCAAGCGCGTGCAGATGATAGAAATGAATCAGATGATCTTGAACCGTGAGCGTCGCCGCCATGATGTTGCGGATATAATTTGCGTTGAGCGGAATGCCAATGCCGAGCGCGTCCTCGACTGCACGGACGGAGGCAAGCGCATGAGCCGTGGTGCAGACGCCGCAGATACGTTGAATATAAGCCCAAGCGTCGCGGGGGTCGCGGTCTCTCAAGATAAGTTCCAGTCCGCGCCATGCCGTACCGCTTGAGATTGCGTCGGTGACAGTGCCGTTGGTCTCGTCCACAGTAACTTCAACGCGCAAGTGCCCTTCAATTCTGGTGATAGGGTCTACTACAACGTGTTGCATTTAATTTCACCTCGTTTATTCGTGATGATCTTCTTCCAAAAGATTTTCGCGGGTATTGCGCTGAATGACACTAGCCACCGCATGAGCACCAACGCCAGCCGCCGTCAAGACACCGAGCCCGACGCCGATTTTGTCCACGTCGCCGAGCTTACCATATTTGGGCAAACGGTCTGTGAAGGGGTCTTCGTCCCAGAAGTTTGAATTGGAGCAACCGATACACGGCGCACCCGACTGGATAGGATAGCTCATGCCCTGCCACCAACGCAGATTGCCGCAAGAGTTGTAAGTTTCAGGGCCACGACAGCCGAGCTTATAAAGACACCAACCCGCCTTCGCGCCCGCGTCGTCGAAATTCTCCGCGAACATGCCCGCATCAAAGAACGGACGCCGATAACACGTGTCATGAATTCTGTTGCCGTAGAATTGCTTCGGACGACCGTCAGCGTCAACGGGCGGCAACGTTCCGAACAACGCGACATGCATAACAACGCCCGTCATAACTTCGGGAATAGGCGGACAGCCTGGAACCTTGACGACAGGTTTGCCGCCGACGAACCGTTCAATGCCAGCCGAGCCAGTCGGATTAGGTTTAGCCGCCTGAATGCCGCCGTAAGCCGAGCACGAGCCGTAAGCGATAATCGCCGCCGCCCCCTTAGCAGCCTTCTCCAAAAGATGCGTGAACGTGTGCCCGCCGCTCATGCAGTAAACGCCGCTATCCTTGGTTGCAATCGCGCCCTCGACCGCCAGAATGTATTGCCCGTTGTATTTGGCAATCGTCTCGTCAAGGTGAGCCTCAAACGGTGCTCCGCAAGCCGCGCTCAAGAGGTGGTCATACTCCAAAGCGATTGACGATAACACCACGTCCGAGGCGAGCGGTGCGCCCGAACGGATAAACGATTCGTCGCAACCCGTGCACTCGTGCCCGTGAATCCAAATGACTACCGGCAACGGTTTAGACTCCGCCGCCTCCACGACCTTCGAGAACATATCCGTGCTGAAGCCCATAAGCGATGTCAACGCGACACAACCCTTTAAGAAGCTCCGACGACTGAAGCCGCGCCTTAGATATGCTTCCCATAAACTCTCCCTTTTTTCCAATTTTCGCCCCTCCTTAGTGATTGGCAATGATACGCATAATGAGTTCCAAAAGATTTTAACATGCCCTTTAAAATATTAATGCGGTATTGGCAACAAACTTTCGCCAAAGTTCTTGTAAATCCTGCCCAACGTTGAATCGTTTATAAAAAATAGCCCGCCGATAGTCGACGAGCTTAAAATTTCTTAACACAGATTATTTCACGGGGACGCAGTGTTTGTTGTTGATGTCAGCAACCTTCTGAACGCGGCGGCGATATTTTTCTGCCGTCAAAGGTTCGGTCTTGAGCCACGTCTTGACGATTTCCATTGCGATAGCCGAGCCGATAATCTTGCCGCCGATGCAAAGGACGTTGGAATCGGTATGCTCGCGGGACAGCTGAGCGCAGAACGGGTCTTGGCAGACAGCCGCATAGATGCCGTAGATTTTGTTAGCGATGAGTGCTGAGCCGTAGCCGACGCCGTCAACGAAAATCCCGCGATCGCATTCGCCCTTAGCAACCGCCAAAGCCGCCGGATAAACGAAATCAGACAGGTCGCAGCCTTCCTCGTCGTAGGTGCCGAAGTCTTTAACCTCGTGCCCTTGCTCTTCGAGATAGGCTTTAATTTGATTCTTGAGCGCGGTGCCGGCGTGGTCGTTCGCCATTGCAATTTTCATGGGAACTCCTCCTTAAAAAATTTTGCACAGTTTATCACGCCCCCGAAAAAAAATAAAGCCTGAAATGATTCAGGCTTAAAAGGTTCGTTCGTCTAAGCTTTATTGGAATTGAGCTCGCCGCGCAGGACGATGTTTGTTAAAGCAATCGCGACAATAAATCGGGCGGTCGTTTCTCGGCTCGAATGGGACTTCCGTTTCTTTGCCGCATTCGGCGCAGGTCACAGTGAACATTTGCCGTTGCTCGCCGCCTTCGCGATGGCGTTTGCGTTTGTCGCGGCATTCACGACACCGCACGGGCTCATTCTCAAAGCCGCGTTCATGATAGAATTCTTGTTCGCCCGCACTGAAGATGAATTCTTTGCCGCAGTCCTTGCACACGAGGGTTTTGTCTTCAAAAGCCATGTAGATAAATCTCCTTACAACTTAAAAAAATTCTTCTCGCCGCCTCGGAACTTACGCCCCGAAACGACACGCGCAGATTATACCACGCTTTACAAAAAAAGCAAGCTAAAAGAGACACGCCGCTGGGCGTGCCTCTTGAGATTTCGATTGGAGCGGGCAATGGGAATCGAACCCACCTCTAAAGCTTGGGAAGCTCTCGTTCTACCGATGAACTATGCCCGCAAGCGTTGCTCTTTAGGGCAACAAGCTTTGGATACTTGCACGATTTTGATTGAACATCTTCATGCCGAAGAGCGCGAACTGTTCTAACGTTTGTTGAGTACGCAACTCCACAACTTGTCTTGCAATATCGGCGTCGTTGATAGTAGACAAGGCACCCATTTGATTTTCTTCCATCGTCGCGTAATTTGCTTCTTGGAATTCGAGCCGCTGGAGCTGTGCGCCTTGGGTTGTCGCCTCGTCAAGGGCAGGATCTATCGTTTCAAATGTGAAACCGTCAACGACATAATCGCCCAAAACATGCATACTGTCGAGAATATCTCCCGCAACAGTTGCGGCTCTGTCGACAATCTTTAGCGAATCACTAGCCGCCTCACGCGTCGACACGTCGATTGCAACATTGCCTTGAGCGTCCGTTAAACCGAGAGTTGAGGCGCGAAGGTCGCCCGCTTGAAAGTTCTCATAGCCGTCGATACCTGCGAACATCAAGCTACTCTGCGAACCGTCGAGGAGTCTTTTGCCGTTGTATTCAACGTAAGCATTCGAGTCGATTTGCGCGATGATTTGATTGATTTCCTTTTGCATTGCCTGACGGTCAATAGTTTCGTTCGTATCGTTCGCCGCATTGATAAGGCGTTCCTTAATCGTCGTCAAGTTCTGGACGGTATTGTTTATCGCGCCTTCGGAAATTTTAATAGCCGAACCGATGGTCTGAGTATTCCTAACGGATTGCGACGTTGCTCCGATATTGCTTGTAAGGCGAGCGGCTATCGCGTATTCGGATGCGCCCGCCGATGCCGTCGGGAATTTCTGCCCCGTCGAGATACTTTGAATTGTTTTTTGCGTCGCGCTGTTGATTCTGTTGTAATTGCTTACGTAAGAATTCACGCCGCCCACTGTCATAGCCATTTTGTTTCACCCTTCCTTGAATCAAGATTCCTTCCGTTTGTTTTTCGCATGATAGCATAATTTTTTTTCCTGTACAAGATTTTTTTTCTGAAAGGCAAAAATTTTTTTGGCGCGTTGCTTGAATCTTCGCCGCGTGATAAAATTGCCGCACATAAAAATTTTTTGTAAAGGTGGTATAGGCAATGGTTCATATAGTCGGAGCGGGACCAGGCGACCCGGAACTAATCACCGTCAAAGGGCAGAGGCTCCTTAGCGAGGCGGACGTTGTGATTTTTGCTGGCTCACTCGTCAACGAAGAAATTCTAAGATATTGCAAGCCCGATGCCGAAATCTACAACTCCGCCCAGATGATGCTTGAAGAAATCCTACACGTCATCACGCTGGCGGAGAAGGCTGGCAAGACGACCGTCCGACTGCACACGGGCGACCCGTCAATTTATGGAGCAACGCAGGAACAGATGGACGCAATGAGGGAACGCGGAATAGAATTCGACGTGACGCCGGGGGTAAGCTCGTTCCTGGCGGCGGCGGCGGCTCTCAAGCAGGAATACACATTGCCGAGCGTAACCCAAACGGTCATAATCACGCGGCGCGGCGGACGAACTCCCGTACCGGATTCCGAATCCCTCAAAAAGCTCGCACAACATCAAACGACGCTTTGCATATTCCTATCAGTCAATCTGCTCTCGGAGATAAAGCAAGACTTAATGTCGGCGGGCTTCAAGTCATCAACGCCCGTTGCCGTAGTTTATAAAGCTTCGTGGCCAGGCGAAGAAAAAATTATCCGTGGACGCCTCGATACAATCGTTGAGCAAGTCAAAGAGGCTAAGATTGACCGCACGGCTATGATTGTCGTCGGGCATTGTTTGAGTTCCAAGAGTTATCAAAAGTCCAATCTGTATTCACCAATGTTTAGTCATATGTTCAGGCAGGCGAGATAATAAATTGAGAACAGCAATTATATCATTGACGGCGAAGGGCGCACGGCTTGCCGAAAAGATTTCGGCGAAGGTCGGCGGACAGACTTTTGCCAAGGGAAAGAACTTTAATAAGCTTGCCGACCTAGTCACGGGGATTTTCGGCAAGTTCGATGGACTTATTTTTATCTGTGCGGCGGGGATTGCCGTACGAATGATTGCGCCGCACATTGTAAGCAAGCTCAGCGACCCAGCGGTTTTAGTCATCGACGAGGGCGGGCACAATGTCATAAGCCTGTTAAGCGGGCACATCGGGCGGGCGAATGAACTGGCGGTGGAGATTGCCTCGGCGATTGACGCAAACCCAGTTATCACGACGGCAACGGACGTTGAAGGCAAATTCTCCGTCGACGCGATTGTATCACGGCTCGGACTCCTTCCCGAACCTAAAGAGGCTATCAAGGCGATTAATGCGGCAATCCTTCGCGGGGAAGATGTCTTCGTTACGGCGGGCGATGTGCGCTTGAATCTGATTCCGCAGAACCTAATCGCGGGCGTCGGTTGCAGGCGCGGAACGTCTTCGCTAAAAATCTTCGAGGCAATTCAGCGGGCGTGCGCAATGATTCATCAGCCGATTGAGCGCGTGAAACTCCTGGCAAGCGTCGACCTCAAGAAGGACGAAGCTGGACTAGTATCATTGGCGGAGGTCATGGGGCTTGAAATAAAATTCTTCTCGCCGACGGAACTGCAAAAAAAAATCGACGAGTATCAACTCGACGAGTCAAAGTTTGTTACGCGTTCGGTGGGCGTGGGCAATGTCTGTGAGGCGGCGGCTCTTTGTTGCGTGGAGGAGGCACGATTCGCCCTGCCGAAGACCGCTTTTAAGGGCGTGACGGTTGCTCTGCTTTGGGAAAGATGATTCACCGCTTGACGATGGACGGCATGACGATTGCAAGAAGGACTAAAATTATCCCGAAGGACTCGACCAGCCCAAACGCCGTTCCGAAGATTATCCAGCTGATGATGACTGACGCCGCCGGCTCGGTTGTCGCCGTGATTGACGCTTCCTCCGGCGTTAGGAACCTCAAGCCCGCGTTGAAACTCAGGAACGCACCAATCGTCCCAAAGATGATTATCCAGCTCACGTCAAAGAGAACGTCCGAGGCAAGGAATGGTAGCCAATTCCAATCGTCAATCAATAGAAACGTCGACAGCCCGCCGATAAACATTCCAACACCCGTCAAAAAGTACGGGTCTATTTTTTTTGCAAATAAATGCTTCGGATATATCGCGCTGAAGGCAAATGCCGCCCCACTTAGCAGGCTCCACACTACGCAACCCATTGGCACGAGCAATTTAGTAGGATTTCCGCCCGTCACGAGCAAAAATACTCCGCTCATCGCTAAAATCACCGCTAATACCTCGCCGAGCTTCGGAAATCGTCTGTGGTAGCAACTTTCCCATAAAACTACCATTGCCGGGCATGCATAGCAAATTACAGTCGTCGCAGCCGCTCCGCCGATTGAAATCCCCGCAAAATACGTGAACTGCATGAACATCACGCCTATCACGCCGTAAATCGCCACGTCTAACCATAATTTCGGGCTGTCATTCAATTTTTTTATCGATAACCGAAAACTTTTCCGCCGAGCCGCCATTATTATTAAAATTAAGCCCGCTACGCACATTCGGATATTCGTTAGCTCCATTGGCGACTTTTCCGAGTGCGAAAAGAAATCTTGCACCGCTACGCCCGAACTTGCCCATAAAATTCCCGCTAAGCCTACAAATATTAACGCTAAGCCCCTTTTCAATCGAAATCCTCCTATAAATCGTCACGTCAAACCATAATTTCGGGCTGTCATTCAATTTTTTTACCGATAACCAAAAATTTTTCCTCCGAACCGCCATTATTATCAAAATCAAGTCCGCTACGCCCGAACTCGCCCATAAAATCCCCGCTAAGCCTACAAATATTAACGCTAAGCCCCTTTTCAATCGAAATCCTCCTATAAATCGTCACGTCAAACCATAATTTCGGGCTGTCATTCAATTTTTTTACTGACAACCGAAAACTTTTCCGCCGCGCCGCCATTATTATTAAAATCAAGCCCGCAATGCACATTCGGATATTCGTTAGCTCCATTGGCGACTTTTCCGAGTGCGAAAAGAAATCTTGCACCGCTACGCCCGAACTCGCCCATAAAATTCCCGCTAACCCTACGAATATTAACGCTAAGCCCATTTTCAATCAAAATGCCTCCTATTTTATGAACCGCGGCTTCAATATCAAGGTTAAAAAGTAAATTACCGCCGCAAATACTACGATTGTTGCTCCCGCCGCCGAATTTATCTCGTAAGCCGTGATTAATCCCGCTAAACCCGAACTCAACGCAATTATTACGCTCAAAACATGATAACTTTTAACAGAATTAGTCACGTTGCGACTTGCCGCCGCCGGTAACACTAATAGCGCGTTGATTATCAAAATTCCGACCCATTGAATACTTAATGCCACCACGACTGCCAACATCACCGCAAATATCGACTCGACGACTTGAGTTTTTATCCCGCGACTGCGTGCTAGCGTCTGATTCACCGAAATTATCAGTAGCCGATTGAACAGCAACGCCCAACTCATCAAGACGACTAAAAAAATTATCGTCAGCCCGATTAAGTCTTCTCGCGTGATGCTTAACAAGTCGCCGATTAGGAATCGCGAAAATTTATTGAACTGCCCGCCCGCCGACATCAACATTAGCCCTAATGCTATCGCCGTTGAACTGAATACCCCAATCACCGTATCGGCTCCCGCGTGCGTCTTGTTCTTTATGTACGTTATCAGCAGGGCAAAGCCTATCGAAAACCCTAACAGCCCGAAAATTTCCGAGCCGACCCCGATTAACGCCCCGATTGCTATCCCCGTGAACGCCCCGTGCCCTAACGAGTCCGAAAAAAATGCCATTCGATTCGAGACGACCATCGTCGACAGCAATCCGAACAGCGGCGTAACCAATAGGACTGCGATTAGGGCGTTGCGCATGAATTCGTATTCAAACAATTTAATCACCGCGCCAGATTATAGCACACAACGCCCAAAAATAAAGCTCAATGGCTCAAATGACAAAATCCAATATATTGGAAAACGTAAATCAAACCTCCAAATCAACCCTGATTTTTGTATATGCTGAAAAAACCGCATTATGGCGCGATACAAATTCCGCTATTCCGGAAAACGTAATTTACACGCTCAAAACGCCTCTCAAATCCGTTTTCGTGCTATAATCTTCCCAAATTTCTTTTCGGAGGCTCTCAATCATGAAAAATATCTTTTTAGCCGTTCTCGCGTCGATTTGTTTGCTTACAATCACTCATCAGCCTAAAATTTTCGTCGGAACTGATAATCAAGCCGTCGCAGTCATAAATTCTAGAGAAAATCTCCCTGTCACTATTAAATTTATCCACTCAGTGCAAAAAACGCCCGTCATAGAGGAACTTGAACTTAAAAACGGCGAATTCGTCCTAGTCAGAACAAAATATCAGTCTCAAGGCGTCGGATTGCCCTTCGACGCGGCGGACGGAACCTTTCATCGCGACGGAAACTGGTTTATCTTCGATATGAATAGAAAATTTCACGATTTGGAACTGCGAACCGGCAAAGGTACCCAACTTACTATCATTTTGGACGGCAAAACCTACGAGCTTTATAAAATTTTCCCAGTCGGCACTAAAATCATTGTCAAGACCTTTTGAATAAGTTAAAATCCTCCGCAAGGAGGTTTTTTTATGAACAGGAGGACTTTTATCAAAGGAGCGATTGCAATGGCGGCGGCAACTTATTTTTCACCGGTTATCGCGTTCGGAGCAGAAAATTTGCATTGGTGGCAGAAAAAATCTATCTATCAAATCTATCCGAAGAGTTTTTTGGACACAAACGGCACCGGCACTGGCGATTTGCGCGGCGTTACTCAAAAATTGGACTATATTAAGAGTTTAGGCGTTGGGGCAATCTGGTTGACGCCGTTTTACGTCTCGCCAATGGTCGATAATGGCTATGACATTGCGAATTACACAGAAATTGACCCGCGTTTTGGAAATATGGCTGATTTTGACGAATTAATTGCCGAATCACGCGCCCGCGACATTAAAATTATCGTTGATTTGGTATTTAATCACACGTCTGACCAACATAAATGGTTTTTGGAGTCGAAATCTAGCAGAAATAATCCGAAATCCGATTGGTATATTTGGCGGGACGAGAAAAATAATTGGCGTTCGATTTTTGGCGGAAGTGCTTGGGAATGGTGCGAGGAGCGGCAACAATATTATTTGCACACGTTCGCGAAGGCTCAGCCAGATTTAAATTGGGAAAATCCCGAAGTTCGGCAAGCATTGTATGACGCGGCGAATTTTTGGTTAAAAAAGGGCGCAAGTGGCTTTCGTATCGACGCGATTGTTTATATTAAGAAGCCGAGCGAGTTTATCGACGGGAAAGTTGATTCGGAGGACGGATTGAGTTCGATTCACAACATGACGGCGGCGACTCCTGGCATTTTAGATTATCTGCGCGAATTTAAGGAAAAAGTCTTTGCAGGGAAAGATATTTTCACTGTAGCGGAGGCAAATGGGGTAAAACCGGACGATTTAAGCGCGTGGGTCGGCGAAAATGGAGTTTTTAATACGCTATTCGAGTTCAGCCACGTTAATATTATGTTTAGTAATGGGATAGAGATTTGGCATCGTGCGCGACTGTATAAATTGAGCGAATGGAAAAAAACTTTGACAGAAAGCCAGATTGCGACGCGTGATAGTTGGTATCCGATATATTTTGAGAATCACGACCGCCCGCGCTCGATAGATACGTTCTTCCCAAGCGGCGCGGATAAAATTTTGGCGGCGAAGGCGTTAGCGACGATACTTTTTACCCTGCGCGGGACGCCGTTTATCTATCAAGGCGAGGAATTAGGCTTCGGGAACGCGAAATTTGATTCGATTGATGATTTTGATGACATATCGACGCGTGGAAATTACAATTTGGCGCGAGCGGACGGATTGACTGATAAAGAGGCGTTAAGATTTGCGCAAAAGTTCAGTCGTGACAATGCGCGGACGCCGATGCAGTGGAATTCGACAAAAAATGCGGGCTTCACGAGTGGCAAGCCGTGGTTGCCGGTTCACGAGGATTTTAAGCGTTGCAATGTCGAGATTGAGGAGCGGGACGCCGATTCGGTGTTGAATTATTATCGTAAGCTCAGCAAGTTGCGTAATTCGAGTGAAATTTTACTTCGCGGCGAGTATGAGGAACTTTATCCGGAAAATGAGGAGCTTTACATCTTCAAACGGACGCTCGGAGGCAAAACGATTATAGTTGCGGTAAATTTCACGACGCACGACGTTAAATTGCCGATTACGGGCGGGAAAAAGATTTTAGGCAACTATCCCGACGAGAAAAACTATTTGCGGGCGACGGAGGCGGTTATCTATGAAGTTTAAGGTAGCGGCGACGGATTTTGACGGCACGTTGTACAGAAATTTAAAAATCCCCGCTGACGAGCTTTGGGCGATAAGAAATTGGCGAGCGGCGGGCAATAAATTCGGAATAGTGACGGGGCGTTCGTTCGTCATGCTTGAGAAGCACCTTGAGGAGTTTAATTTGGAAGTTGACTTCGCGATTTGCTGTAATGGGGCGATAATTCACGATAAGGCGGGCAAAGTCATTTTTGAGACGGAAGTCCCGCGAAAAGTTTTGTTAGAGCTGATGAACGAGCCGTGCGCGAATAAAAGCTTGCATTTTGCGTTTGAGGCGGCGGACGAGGTATTTTATTGCCGGACGAACGAGCAATCGTGGATGTTTCGCGAATATGATAAATGGTCGTTCGCATTGACGAAAATTAATGATGAACAGGTCGCCACGCTCCCGAAGAAGATAAATCAGCTTGCATTGGACTTCACGACGCCCGAAGACACCGCACAGGCGGCTGAGATTATCAATCGGAAGTACGGCGCGGAGATTTACGCCCAAAAGAACACTCACAGCCTTGACATCGTGGCGGCGGGCATAAATAAGGCTCAAGGCGTGGAAAGTCTGTTGCGCGTCATGAATTGGCAGGGCGCGAGAGTTTTTGTTATCGGCGACGAGTCGAACGATTTGCCGATGATAAGACATTTCGGCGGCTTCACGGTCTACACGGCTAAAGATTTCGTCAAGCGGGAGGCGTCAGAAGTCTTTGATTCGGTCGGCGACATGCTCAATCATTTTGTCTGAAAGGGAGTTGGTTTGATTGGCTTTAAAGGAATTATCTGAGAAACTTTATTCGGCTTTTATAGAATCGTTCAAAGGGTCAAAGCTGTGTCGCCTGTTCCTTTCCGCCTCGACGATGAAGGAAAGAGCCGTCGTGCGTCATGCCGTGCGCACCACGCCAGAGCAAGCTTGGGAAGTAGCCATGACCGCGTTGGAAAAATTTTTCGCGGACAAGGAGCAACCGACCGTCCTGCGAGCGGATTGGGTAACGTCAACGGCAAGTATGCGTTGGGCGGAGTACGTTGACAAGATACAGACTCGCAAGCGCGGCTGGTTCAGGCACGGATTAGCAATCGACAAAGATTATAAGTTGGCTTTCACGGAACAGGAGCTCAACGCTAACTCAATTCTCTACTCGTCCAAAGAGGAAAAGACTAAATGCGAGTTCCAACCGAGAAATGCGGACGTTTATTGCCGGCAACGCTTTGAGCGGAGTTTCCCGAAGATGAAGCGCAAGGATAAGATTGAGCTGTTCAACACGTCGGCAATCTTTATTCAGGACGGAATGGACGAGCCGTTAAAGCTGATTAGCAATGGCGACTTCGCGGAGAGGCGACCCCTTAACCAGGACGAGCCAGAACTTTTTATCAGCATGGCTAAGGCGGCGGCGAAGTATCTGGTTGCTCAATGTCAGGACGACGGACTTTTTGTCTACGGCTTTTATCCCTGCAATGACGAGGTGATTGACGGCTACAATATTCACCGCCACTTAGGAACGCTGTTTGCTATGGCGGAGGTTTATGCCATAAGCGAAGACGACGACGATAAAGAGGCACTCGGCAGGGCAATCGAACGCGGCTTGGAATACGCGATAAACAATCACATCATCTATCGTAAAGCTCCCGACGGCGCGGATATTGCTTACCTAAACGACGGCAAGAGGTCAACTGTCGGCATGAGTGGTCTAGCGTTGTTGGCTTTGACTAAGTGGACGACGGCGACTGGCACGAAGAAATATATCCCGCTGATGAATTCGATTGCCCGCAGTATCTTTTCTGTGCAGAAGGCGGACGGCACGCTCATACATGCCTTGAACCTAAGCAATTTCTCCGTTCGGAAAGATTTTGCTGTTCCCTATTACGACGGCGAGGCTATCTACGGCATGTTGCGCCTTTATGCCATAACCAAAGCCCCTGAACTCCTCGAATCCTGCGAACGCGTCCTTAATCGGCTAATCGAAACCGAGTATTGGAAGAACTACGACCACTGGCTCGCCTATGCTACCAATGAGTTCACGCTCTATCGCCCCGAAGAAAAATATTTCGAGCTTGGACTCAATAACACGCTTCCTTATCTGCCAAAGCTGGTCAACGCCCACGCCAACAGCCCGATAAGACTTGAACAAGTCATGGCGACGGCGAAGATGATTGAGCGCATGAAGTCCTTGCCCGAAATGAAATCGCTTTTGGAACGCGTGGACGAGGAAACTTTTTATTCAACGGTGAAGTTCCGCGCCGACCAGTTATTGAACTCGTATTTCTTTCCGGAAGTGGCGATGTACTTCCAAAACCCCGAACGCATCTTGAACAGCTTCTTTGTTCGCGATGACTCCTTCCGCGTCCGTATCGACGACGTGCAGCACACTATATCGGGCTTCCTTGCTTATGCCGCGTATCTTAAAGGCGAGTTCGACTTTGATAAGCCCGCCGAAGACCTCCAGCCCGCCGAGGAGACTTCTAAGCCCGTTGAAGACCTTCAGCCCGCTGAGGAGATTGAGCTTGGACAAATGACCCGCAAGGTAATTCAAGTCGGCTCCGTGCGAATAACAATCGAATCCGAGCAACCCGAACGACCGCCACAACCCGCTAGCAATTTTCCGCAACCCATTTGGCAAGAAAATCCTCTATTGCGAGTCGGCTTCATGAAGAAGGGCACCTGTAATTTTTGGGAGCTATCCAATCCGCGTTATCCACTGTTCTGCATGGCTAAGCATTTCAACATTGAGCTGCTACTTTTTGAGCCGGAGGACATTGACTTCAAAGACAAGACGGTTAAAGCTCTTGCGCTAGAAAACAATTCCAAAGTCGAGAAGGTCGCCCCGTTGCCGCGTATCATAGACAACGACATAGCTTATTTCCGTGGCGAGACCGCCGCTATCATGGAGAAACTTAGAAAGCAAAGCTATCTGATTCGCCCCGTGAGCATTATTAAAAATCAACCCTTCGCCGAGACCCTCTCTAAGGACAAAAACTTTAGAGACCTTCTAATCGAGACGCAAGCCGTCAGCAATTTTAATCAGCTCCTGTCGTTGCTTGATAAATATCAGGACGATATTATCTTGAAGCCGACAGCTGGCGGAGGCAATAAAAGCTTGGTTAGGATACATTTCGATAGCGGGAAATATGTCGCGACCGTCAACGGCGAAACGATTGCCCTAAAGAGCGTCAATAGTCTGTTGAACTTTTACGAGGAGATTTCCAGCCAGAAGAATTACATTGCCCAACCCTATTGCATGTCTCGGACGCGGCAAGGCAACCCGTTCACGATAAGATTGCATACGCTACGCGGCGAGGAAGGTAAATTCAAAGTCTTTGCTTATCCGCAAATCGGCAGACAAAGAGACCTCGTTCCCGCAGTAAGCTACACCATGGGCTTTGAAGACTTCCTTAAGGCGGAGTTCGGCAAGAATTGTAAGAGCCTTCGCGATAAGCTGATGAATTTGGGAAATGACTTCCCCGAACACTATCAATCGTTCCTCAAGGATACGCTCTTTGAAATGGGGCTTGATGTTTGCATTCAGAGGAGCGGCGACGCTTACGACTTGAAAATCTTTGAAGCATATCTTCAGCCCGACTTCGCGAATATCAGCAATGAAGTCGCCGTCACGAACCTTGAATACTATCAATATCTCGCCGAAAAACTTCAGAATGGTTCGCTCAAATGATACGCAAAAAAATTATCCCCCAAGCCGTGGGGGATTTTTTGTTCGCTGTTCGTTAAAAAGAAGTGCCAACCGTGAAGTGGAAACGTCCGCCCTGAGAGCCGCGCCCGTAATCCAAACGCATAGGACCAAACGGAGTATTCAACGCGACGCCGATGCCTACACTGCCTTTAAAGTTCTTTGGTCGGAAGCCCGTATCCCAGACGCCGCCAAAGTCCGTGAAGAGTGCGCCTTGAATTTTCTTGTAAAGCGGGAAGCGATATTCTATGGAGCCGAGAAGCATTCTATTGCCGCGGAATTGGTCATCACGATAGCCGCGCAAGGAGCCTTGTCCGCCGAGTCGGAACTGGTTAAACTCTGTCATATCGCCGCGCCCATAGCCAGCCATGGCACGAAACGCCCAAATTTGATCGTGGTCGCCGGCAACGCGGAAATGCTGATGATCAATCGACGCCTTCTGATAATGGAAGTCGCCACCCCAAAGACCGCCTGCCTCCAAGGAGAGATTGACCTTGCTACCCGTCGTCGGATTGTAGATGTTATCGCGGGTGTCGGTTATGTGCTCCAAGATGATACTGCGCGTCAAGCCGAAATTATCATGCCGCCAATCAGCAAATTCCTCAGTGGAGCGGTCGCCCATGTTGCCGCTTGAGACGTGACGAACGTATTGATCTTTGCGGCTACGGAAGGTTATAAAGTTGGTCGAGTATTCGCTGACAGGTCGGCTCAACGTGATTTCGCCGCCAGAATACTTACGCATATACTCTTCCTTGAAATGTCCGCGGGTGTCGTAATCGTTGTAAGCGTAGGTGCGGTTGTAAACTTGAAACCTAAAGGCGGTCTCGTGACGATCCATCCACGGGTGGCGGAACGTGAAGCTATAGCCGTGAGCGTCGTTCTCGTCGCCGCTTTTCTCATACATAACGGAAATCAAATCGCCACGCCCGCGGAAGTTCGTATCAGTCACGCTAACCATGCCGATGATACCGTCTGAAGTCGAATAGCCCGCGCCGATACCGAACGTGCCCGTGCGTTTCTCCTTAACGTTTACTTCCATGATGATCGCGTTTGGTTCTACGCCGGGATTCATCTTGATATTAACGTCCTCGAAGAAGCCGAGATTGTAGACGCGTTGCATACTGCGTCGGGCAAGCTTAGCATTGAAAGGCGTTCCGACTTCTTGGCGCATCTCGCGCAGGATAACCTTATCTTTGGTCTTCTTGTTGCCCTTTACGGCGTAGCCTTCCAAAATGCCCTCGTTAATCTTTAGAGTAAGGACGCCATCGTTGTCAATGTTCATGTCGGTTACTTTCATGAGGATAAAGCCTTCGTTGCGGTAGTCCTCCTGAATCGCCGCAATGTTATCGTGCAGGGTGTTGCTGTTTAGAATCTCGCCCCGCTTGATTGTCATGATGTTATCGAGTTCTTCTTTGGTGTAAAGCGTGTTGCCCGTGTAGACGACGTCTGTAAGGACAGGATTTTCTAGCACGTGAAAGGTAATAACGATACCTTCGGGTATCTCCTCGAACGTCTGATAAGCCTCGTAGAAGTAACCCGTATTAATCAAGGCGTTCCTATCCCGAAGAGCCGCCGCTCCGCTGAAGGTGTCGCCGACGTGTTCGAGGACTGCAACTTTGACTGTGGGAAGGGTCGTCTCGCTCGCGCCCTCGAAGACAATATCAACAATCGTCTTGCCCTCGAATTGCTTCATGTAATCAAGGAGCGTCGTATCGACTTTGGAGCGATAAGGCTCGACTGGTTCGGCTGGTTGCTGAGCGTCAGCGGGCTGTTCAGTCGGTTGCTGAGCGTCAGCGGGCTGTTCGACTGGTTGCTTAGCGTCGGCGGGCTGTTCAGTCGGTTGCTTAGCGTCAGCGGGCTGTTGCTGTTTAATTACAGACTGATTCGGGTCGACAACTTCTACTTCGGAAGGATTAGCGGGTGGTTCGACTGGTTGAGGAGTCTCGGCAGGCTGTTCGGTCGGTTGAGGAGTCTCGGCGGGTGTTTTTTCCTTTTTTTCAAGAGGAATATCGACCTCGACAATAGGCTCGTCAAACTCCGGTGTGCCTGGGGTCGTCCCGAATGGTTCATTGACAATATCGGGAGCCGCCTCGCCCGTCGCGGACAGGAGCATTAACGCCGCCACCAATGCCGCTCGTTTTCTTCGCAAAAATCTTTTGGCTTTCAAAAATGAATCGCCTCCTAACTAAAATTTGAAACGTGCTTCCACGCTGAAGATATAATCCTTGCCCTCGCGCTCAACCGTCAAGCCTATGTTGTCGTTGAAGTCGTATTGAATACCGTAGCGATTGAGCTTGTGACTGCCAAAGCCGCGAGTGTACCGGATTGTAAATTTATCGGTGATGTGCTTGCCGATTTTGAAGTTGTAATCCTTGTCGTCGCTGTTGCTCTGCTCGGCGGAAATGCGTTGCTCGAACATGGAGCCCGAACCCCTCGATACTGATAGCTGGTCGATGCCGAGCGTCCGTTTCAACACGTCCTCAATATCAGCGAGTATCGTCATCTGAAGCCCGATTGCTAAGGCGTCCGCCGCCGTCAAATTATTTTCGCCGCCCTTTATGTAAGCCTCGCGAAGGGTCAGTAGCTTGAGGATTTCTTCCTGCGTCATCTCTGGGCTTGAAGTCAGCATTGGTTGCAAGTCTTTGTTCGGTAGCCCGTCCAGGTTCAGGAAGATTTTCGTGTTAGAAATCTTCGTATCTGCGGCAAGATGAATCGTCGGAAGGAATGAGCCAACCTGATTGAAATGGGCTTCGCCTTCGCGAATATTAAACACTGATTCCAAATAAGTCAAGGTACCGCCGCGCTTAACATTAATCGTCCCGGAGGTTTTTGGCTGGAGCGTCGTGCCTTCAAAGTGCGCGTAGCCGATAAGGGGCAAGTCAATCATTCGCGATTTGTATAACCGAACCTTTTCGCCGAGATTAATCGCCACGTCCAAGATAAATTCGGGGGGCGGCTCGTCGTCGTCGGGAATGTCGGGAATGCCCACGCGGCACTTATCAAGATTAATCGCGCCCGTGACCTTCGGTAGCGTTCTGTGGAAGATGACTCCTTCGCTTAGGTTGAAATTCGCGTTGAAGGGACCGTCATAAAGTTCGCTGTCGATATTGAGGTTATCCGCCACGAGGTCGAAGTTATAATCCTTGAACGTCAAGCCGGGGAAACTAAAGCCGCCAGTCAAAGTCAAAGTGCCGCCGCCGATATTGCTTGAGAAAGTCTCTATGTCGAATCGCTCGCCCTTAAACGCCGTCGAAATGTTTATGTGTTCAATCAAAGTCTTCATGCCCTTGACCTTAACGGAGCCGTCGTTCAAAGAGATTGTACCGTTGACTTGAGGATTAGCCGCCGTGCCCGTGATTTTAACTGCGCCCTGCAAAGCACCAATGCCCCAAGCGATATGTTCGCTCATGACGGGGAGCAAACTCAAGTCCGCGCCGTCGAGTGATACCGTCAAGTCCAGCTGTTCGTTGTCGGGGAGATTTTCTTTGGTCTCGGCAAGCACAGCTTTAAGCGGGACGAAACCCGACGCCCGTGCCCCGTAAGTCTTGCCTGCAAGCTCGCGTTGAACGCTAAGTTCCTCGACATTGATTAGCCAATCTTTTAGCAAAAAGTGTCCGTGTAGCAAGTCGAAGGTCGAACCCTTAATGCCGCCCGTCGCAGTCCAGAGCAGTTCGCCGAAGGGATTATCCACCGTGCCGCCGAGCTTAGCTACGATATTCGACGTGCCGACCATCTCTAAATCCTTGTAGCCCGCCGCCGCAGTGAACATGCCCAGCGGCAACTCCTTAGTCGTCAACGTCAAGTCAAGTGCTCCCTTGAGATTCGCCGAGCCGAGCAAGTTAAACGTTCCCTTGTCGCCCTGATAGCCTTCAAGCCGATTAATATAAACGGTGTTGTTGATTAAGCGCACGTCAACAATTATGCCGTGAATGTCGTAGCCCACAAGCTTGCCGCGTGGAATGTCGCCCATCAACGAGCCTTGCGGTCGGCTTAGGGTGCCGCTGATTAAAATCTTGCTGTTCAATCTGCCGTCGATAAGGTCGTTCTTGTAATTGGCAATCGTCAGCAGGTTGGCAATATTCACGTTGGTTACGTCCGCTTCGCCGCTGATAGTTTCGCTGTCTAGGTTCGCATTGATTTGCATTTGATAAGAGCCGTCGCCGTCGTCAAAGTGGAAGTCCTCAAGATAAACATAGGAGCCATTCGAGGCAAGGTGCCCATAGACATTGGTAAGCGATATGCCGTTCAAAATAATTTCTTTAGACTTAAGCTCGCCGTCGAAAATCGGAGCGGCGGGCGTGCCCTTGATGACTCCTTCAAAGGTCGTGTGACCTTCGGCAACGTATTGTTCGGGCAGTTTGCTTTTGAAGCGTTCCAAACGAATATCATTGCCCTGAACGACAAAATCCATAACTTGCGTAGTCTTATTAATCGTGCCGTTCAAAACCATATCAATCATCGGCGAAGTAATTTCAAAGTCTTGCAGGCGGAGAACGTCGCCTTCCAAGAAATAATCGCCCGTCATGCCGCTTAGGAGGATGCCACGATAACTGCCGCGATTGAACTTGATATTGCCAGCGACTTGCGGATTGTCGATTGTGCCAGTGATTTTAACAGTGTTGGTGACGTTGCCGGTTATGGGTTGGTCGGGTGCCACGAGCGCGGCGATGTCTTCTGCGCGAACTTTATTCGTGTCGAGTTGCAGATTGATTGCCTTGTCGCCCGTCAAGCTGACTTTGCCCTCAATGACCGTCCATTTTAAGTTGCCGTCCTTCTCTAGGTTAAACTTATCTATGTTGATGCCGTCGAGGCTACCAGACACCGCAAGCTGAATTGAGTCGAAGGGCTGCTTAAAAAGTTTGCCCTTGAAGTGTTCGCCTTCGCGTTTAGAGTTATCGACGGCGGAAAGTTCCAAAGTAACGTTGGGATTGTCCGTGTGACCGTGAATCGTCCCTTTAAAGTCCGTCAAGCCGCTCATGTCCAACGCGCTATTAAACCGCTTGAGGATAGACATATCGACGTGCGCCCCGTAAAAGTTCAAGTCAAGGTTAGTCGTGTCAGTGATTGTCCCTTCTACGCCGAGCGTGCCTCTGTTCGGGAGGTTCGCGCTTAGGTAGTCAATCGTCAAGTCGTCATCGGTGAAATAAAAAGAGGCGTTCGCGTCGTTGACGTGCAGACCTTCAAAGTCCAAACCCGTCGCGCCCGCGTTGCCGTAGATTTTAAGCTGTGCAAGACCTTCGCGGTTGCCGTTAATGCCCACGTCCGCCGAGACCGTGCCATTAACAATCTTATCGGAGCCGCCGAACTCACAAAGCGTTGCCGCGTCGAGTCCATTGGCTTTGACGTGTGCATTAAAGGAAAGGTCAGAGGTTTTGACTTCGACGTTGCCCGCGACGTTGCCGCCGAAGACGTCCGCTTTGGTGTCGTTAAGGTAAATCATCTCGCCGACGTAGCGGAGCTTAGTGGAAATGTTTTGTGCGGAAAGGTTTTCATAGCCGAGCCACGAGGAATAAATATCGGCGTCGACTTGAGGATTGGTGGCGGTGCCTACGAGGTGCGCCTGAATATTCGCCGCGCCCTCAATGCCTATATCGTTTATGATTGCTGCGGGTGTGAAATTATCTGCCTCCGCGTAGATGTCAAAGAAAGTTTCGTCAGTGTCTAGGCGAATCGTGCCGCTTGCCGAGGCGTGTTGCCCGTTTGCCGTGGCAGAGGCGTCTAGAATGATTTCGCGTTCGTTAAAGGTCACGGTGCCATTAATGTCTTCAACGTCGGTCTCCTCAACCTTGACGGTCGCGCCCTTAACTTTTGTAGAACCAAGATAAGTCAAAGTGTCATCGCGGCGCAGGAGGTGCACAGAAAAATTTTCTGCCGAGCCTCCGAGAATCTCCACGCCTTCAGGAATTTTATCTGCGGGCAAGTAAGGCAGGAGCTTATCAAAAAAAATTTCGTCGACATCGGCATTGATGATTTGCTGAGCCGCGCCGAGCGTGCCAGAGGCGTTTACTTGTGCGCCGAGAGTTTTTGCATTGAGCTTGGCGGCGATTGCGTTCATGTCCGCGCAATCGGCTTCGGCGGCGATTTCCTCGACAGAAATATTTTTCCCGCCGAATTCCGCATTAACCGTGCCGCGTGTCACTGAAACTTTAGCACCGAACGTCGACTCGCCCTCGCTCTCAACCTTAATATCGTTGACGTTCCATGACTCGTCGTCGCGTTGCTTAAGGTTGAAGGTCGCGCCGTCAAGTTTAATCTCGTCAAGCGCGGCAACGGGGTCGTCCTTCAGCGCAAACAATTTAAAATTAACTGCCGCCGTATCGACGCGGGCTATTAGTTCGTCCTTATTGTCGAAAATTTCTATGTCGTGAATTGTGATGTCGCTGTTCTTGTCGCGGTCGAAAATGTTTATGTCGTTGAGGTCGACGCTACCAATCTTGACGGGCACGCCCAATTTATTTGACGCAGTTTCCTCCGCCGTCGTCAACGCCTTCTTTATAATCTCCGCCCGCTGTGAATTGATATAAAGCCCGCCGCCCAGCACAAGGATAATCAGTACTCCGCCGAGGATTTTTAGAACTTTCAACACGGCGAGCCGCTCCTCTCAAAAATTTTATTCAAAGGCTTTATCTTTAATCTCTTGTTGAACGTTGTCTTTGGTTTCTTGTTGAACGTTATCTTTGGCTTCTGGTTTAGCGTTAGCCTTATCTTTGTCGACTTCTTCGGAGGGCAACGGCGCGGGGTTCTCGAAATCAATCAAGACGACTGGCGCGACTTCAGCGGTCTCTGGAACTGCGGCGGCGTCACTAGTCAAGGCGGCGTCTTCGCGGGACTGCGCGGCGGTCTTGCCTTCGTGCTCGGATTCGACATAACGCACAACATCAATTTCGACCGGCACGCCCATATATCTATCAAGCGACGCCTTAGCCACGTTGTAGTTGTAAAGAGCCGTGAAATAATTCGAGCGAGACTCCATTAACTTTTCCGAGGCGTCCATAACTTCAAGGTTTGTGCCCACGCCCGCCGCGTATCGAACCTGAGCAATCTTATAGTTCTCTTCGCCGAGGACAACCGCCGCTTGCGTGGTGCCGATATTCCTTTCTGCCGCGTGCAGGTCTAGGAAAGCCGATTGCACTTCAAGCTGAATTTGTTCACGGGTCTGGGCGGCGACCTCTTGTGCACGAATCAAAGCCGCATCCGCCTGATTGACTTGCGCACGAGTTATGCCGCCGTCAAAGATATTCCACGAGGCACTAACCCCAATCGACCATTGGTCGTTCGTCTTGTGCCCGAACATATTTTCCGTATCAATTTCCTTGGAGATACCCGCATTGACACTTGGATACCAGCCCGACTTAGCCGATTTCTTAGCGGACTCGGCTTGCTTAACGGCGTAATCAGCCATAGCGGCATCGGCGCGGTTCTCCAAAGCATAAGCGGTGCAGTCGCTCAACTTCAAATCGTACTTCCTGTAAGTGAGCTGTTCTTGAGGACGAATAACCGTATCAGCGGGCAAACCAATGTAGTTGTTCAGATTCGCAACCGCAACGTCGTAAGCGTTTTGGGCGTTTACGAGAGTTTGCATAGCGTTTGCAAGTTCGACCTGCGACTCCAAAACGTCGACCTTAGCCACGGTGCCCACGCGGAATTGCGCCATGACGTTTCTTAAATGCTCCTGCAAAGTCAAGACTTCTTCCTCGTGGACGTCGATTAAGTTTCTGTACTGCAGGACATCAAAATAATAAACCGTCGACTGCAAGCGAACTGTCTGCATTGTGTTTTCCAGGGACAAATCCGCCGAACTTAACGCATAACGAGCCGAGCGACGACCTTCCCTTAGCCGCCCGCCTTGATAGATTGGCATACTTATAGAGCCAGTGTTTGTAAAGGCGTGGCGAGTATTCGAGGCATCGTAAGACATGCCGCCGACGCGTGCGCCGCTCCAACTCCACGTTAATTGCGGATTGCCTTGGCGGCGTGCCTCACTCAAGCTCCAGAAGGCTTGCGAGCGTTCAGCAACTGATTCTTTAATCGTGCGGTTGTTCTCGAAGGCACGTTGTATTGTCTCGTCCAGCGTGATGTTAACGACCGCCGCCGCGTCGACCGTGCCGACGTTTATCAAAGCCATGATGCCCGCACACATTGCCGCCAGCTTCCTGCGAATATTCTTTTTGATACGATTGGAAATCCTCATCTCAATCTCCTCCAAACTTATTTATCGTTCTTCACGGAAAGCGGCGTGCCTTCGTGCAGATTGCTCAAGCCCTCAATGACAACCTCTTCGCCCGCCTTCAAGCCGTCATCCACAATGAATTTATTACCTATCTTGCCGCCGATTGAAACTTTCTTCAAGGCGGCTTTATTTGAATCGACAGCGAAGACATAATCTCCGCCTTCGCGCTGATGAATCGCCTGTTCGGGGACAAGCAGAGCATCGGGAACGCTCAAGCCGCTAATCTCAAGCCGAACATCATTACCAAGGAGCAACAGCCCGATTGGATTATCGAAGGTCGCCTCCGCCGTCGTGCCATTGAAGGTTAGCTTGCCTTCGCGAGGATAAGTCGTGCCGTCGATAAATTTCAGCGTGACTTTAGACTTGCCCGTCGACAAAATATTTTTCTCCGCCTCCGAAACTTCAAAGCGAACGATAACTGGATTATCCTTGCCGACCGTCGCGAGAACCGTTTCATCAGCTTTGACCTCTGCACCGAGCCGAACGCTTCCGATATTAACTTGACCTGCCATCGGCGAAGAGACAATCCCCGCCGCCGACTCGTCCTCCAACTTTTTTATGAGTGCTTGACGTTCGGATATCTCGGCTTGCAGTTCTTCGACGGGCTTTTTTTGCGCGACTTCCTTTGCCAGGGTAGTCATTGCCTGTGCGAGTTCCTGCTTAGCTTGCAAAAGTTCGGTCTCAGCTTCCTTACTGCCTATCTTGAACAGTGGCTGCCCCTCCGTCACCTCGTCGCCGTCCTGGAAGGATTTTTCTATCACGTTGCCTGACACGCCCGACAGAACCTCTTGTTCATTGCTAAGGGAAATTTTTCCGTCGCGTGTTAAGGTCAAAGCCCCATCCCCCGCCGCAACTTTTGCCGTCTTGACTTCAACGGACGGTTCGTTGCTGCAACCCGTCAGCAGTATCATCATCACAAAGAACATTGCCAAAAGATTTCTCATATCAGAACTCCTGCTTTAGCCCGAAATAAAAAGCGCGCTCTTCCTTCTTGTTGACGGCGTGCCACTCGCCGAGGAGATAAGTTGAATCGGCGACTTTGAATTGCGACTTCAAACGAACTCTGCCATGATTTAGGTCGTAGGCTTCGGCGGAGAACTTCCACCGGCTCCCGGCGTAGGCGTCCAGTCCTATGCCCGGTTTGCCCGCGATGACTCCTCCACGTGCTCCAAAGTCCGTCCCGAATTTTTTCCCTGCTTGCAAGTTCAATTTCGTATGGTCTCCAATGTCTTCCGCGCCGAGCAAGAAGGTTGTATCGTCGCTCCTCACATCCAGATTGAAGTTCGTATTCCAGTTGTGCTTCTTGCCGCTGTATAGTATATCAACCGAGGGCGCAACGTCAATCTTTGAAATCTTATCGGCGGTGCCTTCCACCTTGCCCAAAAGCTTATCGGCGCGTTCGGTTAGGCTTCGGGCATTGTGAACGGTCGCTTTCAAGTCTTCGGCAACTTGTGGGTCGCCCGCGAACTTGTTCATGTTGTCCGCCATGTTCGCCACCGAGCTTGAGGTCTTAGCAATGTTATTAAGCGTCATCTTCAATTCTTCGACGGTCTGCGGGTCGCCTGCGAACTTATCTAGGTTAGCTGTCATGTGCTCGACGTTCGCCATCGACTGATTCATATTGGCAACCGCCCCATTCATTTGCTGAATCATATCGTTGAAGAGTGCTTCGTTGTCTTTTGCAATCTTTTCAAAAGTGCCTGTCATATTGTTTACGTGCTCGGAGGCTTCGCTCATATTCTTGCTCATATCCACAACTGACGTTTTAAATACATCGTCGCCTAAGATTGCGTGCACGTCCTGCAAGAGAACTTCGACCTTGTCCATAACCTTTGTTAAGCCGTCGAACATCTTATCCATACCCGCTTCGTCCGTGCCGTAAAGATAGTCGCCGTTCTGAAGATATTCGCCGTTATCGACTTTGGGCTGAAAGTTTATGAACTTCTCGCCCATGACGCCGCTTGAAGTTATCGAGACCTTAGACTGCTTAGGAATCTTCGCGTCGGGATTAACAGCCATCGTGACGGTGACGCCGGTACCTTCTGTCGTAATTTTAGTGACCTTGCCGACCAAGACGCCGCTCAAGCGAACGTCCGACTGCTGCTGAAGTCCTACGACCTGTTTAAAGCCCGCGTACAAAATATAATCGTCATTGCCGCCGAAACTGAAATCTCCTAGCCCAGCCGCCGCGCCGCCCAATAGCATTAATCCTCCGACTGTAAACGCTCCGACTTTTGCTTCAACTGACATTCTCTCGCCTCCTTGAGGTTTAATCTATTAATCGGAAGAACTCTTTGACGCGTTGGTCTTGAATCTTCTTAAAGTTATCGGGCGTGTCGACTGCAATCAGTTCGCCGTTATAAACCATTGCGATTCGATTGGCAATTCGGCACGCGCTCACCATGTCATGCGTAACGACAATGCTCGTTACCTTCAAGGCTCGTTGCGTCTCTATAATCAGCTCGTCAATCCTATTCGTCGTAATCGGGTCGAGACCAGAGCTAGGTTCGTCATAAAAAATAATTTCCGGTTCAAAGGCAATCGCCCGCGCCAAGGAAACTCTCTTCTTCATGCCGCCGCTAAGTTCATTTGGCATACGGTCTTCCACACCCTCCAAGCCGACTTGATGAAGTTTCTCCCGAACGATTGCTTGAATCTTTTCCTTGCTATAGTCCGTGTGCTCCACCAGCCCGAAAGCAACGTTATCGCCGACCGTCATCGAATCGAACAGCGCGGAATATTGGAAGACCATTCCCATTCGCAGTCGAACTCTCATCATTTCTCGTTCGTCCATATGTGAAATCTCGTCGTCGCCTATCCAAATCTCGCCATTCGTCGGTTGAATCAGACCAATCATCAGCCTAAGGAGCGTCGACTTGCCCGAACCAGACCCGCCGATTATCGCAAGCGTTTCGCCGTCAGCAATCTCAAGGTTGATATTGTTCAGCGCGACCTTCTTGCCAAAAACTTTCGTGACGTTTATGAGTTTTATCATCTTACCTCCGAGCATCCCTACAAAAAAAATCCCCTTGCACTTCACAGGGGGATTTTAAATTATTTGCTTGCGAATTGCAAACGTTACTTTGTTAATAGTTCCGTGACCTTATTGGCTAAATCGGCGGGGTTGTTGGGCAGGACGCCTTCCATAAGCAACGCCAGCGCGTAAAGCGTCGTGCACAGGTCTTTGAAGGCTGGGGAATCCTTGCCGCCCTCGTGGAGGCTTTCCAACTTCTTAAACACCGCGTGATTCGGATTAAGCTCAAGGATTTGCGTCGCCTTGAATAGCGGATTATTCATCGCCGCGAAAGTTTTCTCCATTGTCAGTGAAGGTCCGCCCTCGCCCGTGACCAAACAGACTGCACCCGATTTTAGCCGCGAAGTCAGCCGCACTTCCTTAACGTCGTCGCCGATTGCCTCCTTAACGTCTTTGAGTAAATCTTCATGAGTCTTGGCAATCTCTTCGACCTCGGCTTTGACCTTCTGCGACTCGGCGTCATCAAGCTCGAAATTCTCCTGCGTTATCGACTGGAAATGCTTTTCGTCATACTCGTGCAAGACTTGAATGGCAAACTCGTCTACGGGGTCAGTTAAGTAAATCACCTCAAGCCCGCGTTCGCGGAGCAATTCCATTTGCGGGAGCTGTTCAATCGCAGAGGCGTCCTTGCCCGCCGCCACGTAAATATTTTTCTGGAAGTCCGGCATACGCCCAACATACTCCGCCAGCGTCGAGAGCTTGCCGCCGTCATTGGAAGTCGGGAACAGGAGCAAATCTTTCAGCGCGTCCTTTAGTTTCGTGTCGAACATGGAATTATAAACGCCAATTTTTAGCGACTTACCGAACTCGCGCCAGAACTCTTCGTACTTGTCGCGGTCGTCCTTTAACATCTTGCCGAGTTGCTTTTGAATGTTCTTTTCCAACGCCTTGCCGATAACTTTAACCTCAACGCTCTGCTGAAGTATCTCGCGGGAAATGTTCAGCGGCAAATCGGGCGAATCAACCAAACCTTTGACGAACCGCAGATAATCCGGCAAAAAGTCTTTGCACTTATCCATAATGAAAACGTGCCGCGAATACAGCTGAAGCCCCGCCTCGTAATCGGAGTAATAAAGATTGTTCGCAGCCCGCTTGGGTATGCAAAGGAGCGCGGTATATTCGACGGTGCCTTCCGCCTTGACGTGGAAGACTTCAAGAGGAGCCTCCCACTCGTGCATTTGTTGCTTGAAGAATTCGTCGTACTCTTCGCGGGTTATCTCGGACTTATTGCGCGTCCAAAGCGGCTTCATTGAATTGACTGTGCGAATCTCAATCTCTGGCTTGTCTTCGTCCTTGCCCTTAACCTCGAAATTCATCTTGATTGGATAGCGCACAAAATCGGAGTACTTCTTGATGAGCCGTTCGACCTCGTGCGCGTCCGTGAAGTTGTATTCGCCGTCGCCGCAGAAATCTTTTTTAAGGTGCAAAACAATCGTCGTGCCGTGCGTTTCTTTGTCAAAGTCTTCAATCGAGTATTCGCCCGCGCCGTCGCTCGTCCACTTAACAGCCGAATCCGTGCCCGCCTTGCGTGTTAGAATTTCGACTTCCTCCGCGACGATGAACGCCGAGTAAAAGCCGACGCCGAATTGCCCGATAAGTTCTTGAGCCGCCGAGCCGCTTGCCTCGCGGAGCTTGTCGAGAAAATCTTTCGTGCCGCTCTTAGCTATCGTCCCGATATTCGAGATGACTTCCTCGCGGGTCATGCCGATTCCGTTGTCGCTGATTGTAATGGTCTTGGTGGCGGCGTCGGGCACAACAAAGATTTCCGGTTCGTCGTCGCTGGCAAGCTCAGAGTTCGTCAGCGATTCGATACGGAGTTTGTCGAGGGCGTCGCTGGCATTGCTGATGAGTTCGCGCAGAAAGATTTCCTTGTTCGTGTAAATCGAATTAACAACCAAGTCGAGCAGGCGTTTGGTTTCGGCTTGGAATTCCAGCTTTTCAATAGACATAAAAACTTTTCCTCCTGTCGTTTATTTGATTATGGAATAAATGACGGCAAGCGCAATGCCAACCGTCGAGATATTGGCAATGGAAATGTGTCCAGTCGAAGATTTTATTTCCTTGTGCAAGTCATCAATTTTGTCGGCAAGCCTTTCAATTTTCTCTTCCTGCTTGTCGATACGCGCATTCAATTCTTGCCGCGTGGCTTTTAGTTCTTCTTCGATTCTGTCCATGCGTTGATTGAGTTCTTTACGAGTTTCCCTGACTTCAGTTTTTGTATCCTGCAGTTGTTCCCAAATCATTTCCTCGTAAGTTGGACGCTCACGAGTTTTGATTTTATCCTTAATTTGCGGTGCTGGCATAAAAATCCCTCCTGCAAAAAAAATCAGCGGCGATTGCTCACCGCCGATAAAACCTTCTATGAATCATTTAAAGAGCAAGCTAACCGAGCGATGCGCCTGAATGTTCAAGATAACGTCGCCGATAGCCGGAGCCATGCTAAGCACTGTAATTTTTGGCGATTGCTTTTCGGGCGGCAAGGCTATCGTGTCGGTTATGACGAGCTGTTCAATATCGGAGTTGTTGATTTTGCCGACGGCGTTGTTGCTAAGGACTGCATGAGTACACGCGGCGATAACTTGCTTTGCGCCGAGTTTCTTAAGAGCCTTCGCGCCTTCGCAGAGACTGCCCGCCGTGTCTACAATGTCATCAACCATCAGCGCAACTTTTCCTTCGACCTCGCCGATAATGCTCATGACTTCTGCCTCGCCGGGACGCGGGCGACGTTTTTCAATGATTGCAATCGGAGCCTTGAGATAGTCCGCCAATTCCCTAGCACGAGTGACGCCGCCCAAGTCAGGCGAGACGACAACCAAGTCATCGCCGAAGTTGCGGTTTCGGAAGTAATCGGCAAGCACAGGAGCCGCCTTGAGGTGGTCAACGGGAATATCGAAGAACCCTTGAATTTGTCCTGCGTGCAAGTCGACAGTCAAAACGCGTGACATACCAGCCGCGACCATGAGATTGGCGACGAGTTTGGCGGAGATAGGTTCGCGCCCGCGTGTCTTGCGGTCTTGACGGGCATAAGCGTAGTAGGGAACAACCGCCGTGATTGAATGTGCCGAAGCCCTCTTGCAAGCGTCCGTCATAATCAGCAAGTCCATTAAGTTATCGTTGACGGGTTGGCTCGTCGGCTGAACGATAAAAATATCCTTGCCGCGTATGCTATCGCTAATCATGACTTGCGACTCGCCGTTATTGAAGCGTCCGACGAACGTATCAAAGATTTTTACGCCGATATGGTCAGCGATTTTCTGCGCCAGTTCAGGATTGGCGTTGCCCGTCATCAAACAGAGGTTACTAATCGTGTTGCCATTAATGCTCACGTTGAACAGCTCCCCTAAAAAAATTTTACTCAATCAGCGTTCAAGACGCCGACGCAGTAATCACACTTCCAAAGGCTACTTGCGTTTGTCCTTCCAGACTTCGATATTGGTTTGGCGGGCGCGGGCGACAGCTAGATTATTCTTCGGAACGTCCTTGGTTATCGTCGAACCTGCCCCGATATACGCTCCGTCCCCGACACTTACCGGTGCGACTAGATTTGTATTGCAACCGATAAAGGCATTGTCGCCAATCTTCGTGCGGAACTTGTTCTTGCCGTCGTAATTGCAAGTTACCGTTCCGCAACCAACATTGACGTTCGCGCCCATATCCGTATCGCCGATGTATTGCAGGTGCGGAAGTTTGGAGCCTTTGCCGATATTGGAGTTCTTGACCTCGACGAAGTTTCCAATCTTAACGTCCGTGCCAATCGTCGTGCCGGGGCGAATGTGGACATAAGGACCTAGCGTGACGCCGTCGCAAATCTCAGCCTCGTGGCAATAGCTGAACTGCGCCTTGACTTTGTTGCCGACCTTCATATCCGTGAATCGAATATCTGGACCAATATCGCACTCCCTGCCAATCGTCGTCTTGCCTTCAATGTACGTGTTAGGATGAATTATCGTATCCTGCCCAATTTGAACGTCGCAATCAATAAAAGTTGTGTTGGGGTCTATAATCGTTACGCCCGCGTCCATAAGCTCGTGATTCTTTTTCATGCGGAAGACTCTATCGGCGGCGGCTAGCTGAACACGAGAATTTATCCCTAGCGTCTCGTCAGCATAGTCAGCCGTAAAAACTCCGACCGTCTCGCCCGCCTCCTTAAGAATCGTCAGCGTGTCGGGCAAATAGTATTCGCCTTGCGCGTTATCGTTCTTGACCTTAGCCAACGCGCCGAAGAGTTTCTTAACGTCGAAGCAATAGACGCCCGCATTGACCTCGCGGATTTTTTTCTCGAATTCGGTTGCGTCCTTCTCCTCGACAATCTTTTTAAACGTGCCGTCCGTTTCGCGAATCACGCGCCCATAACCTGTTGAATCGGGCATTTCGGCAGTTAGGACAGTCGCCGCGCATTTGGAGCTTTCATGGGCGGCTGTGAACTTCTGCAAAAGCTCGCCCGTCAAAAGCGGTGTATCGCCGCACAGAATCAAAACGGTTCCTTCCGACTGTTCAAAGTTTTTCTCCGCCGAAAGAACCGCGTGTCCTGTTCCTAATTGCTCCTCTTGCATGACAAATTCAACGCCCGAAATCGTCTGCATAACCAGTTCAGCTCCCGAACCTATAACTACGACTTCACGCGACGAGCCAGCTTTTTTTACCGCGTCGATGACGTGTTGAAGCATAGGTTTGCCGCCGACTTTATGTAAGACTTTGGGCATAGCGCTTTTCATGCGCGTGCCCTTGCCTGCTGCTAAAATTATCGTTTCCAAGGTCATAAGCTTACCTCCAATCTTCATTCCGTATGTTTCCTCATTGCCTTCAATAAAGTTTCTTCCGCTTGTTCCATGTGGTGTTCGGCGGCGTCGCGGGCGGCGTCCACGTCGCCAGCTGCTATCGCCTCGACCATCGCCCGATGCTCTTCCAATGTCTTCTGAAGTCGTCCGGGATATGACATTGACAAGGTGCGGAAGCGGGCGAGTTGTTCTTTCAAGTTGCTAATTATCGTCACGAGCCTTTCATTGCGGCTGACTTGATAAAGTAGCCCATGGAACTCAATATCCGTTGCAACGATTTTGTCCATGTCCTTGCGTTCGATATGTCCTTCGATTTCGACGAGCAAGGCGCGGAGCTTTTCCAACTCCTCCGGCTCAATGCGCATAGTCGCTAACGTCGTCGACAAGGATTCCAGTGCCGTGCGTATCTCGAAGATTTCTTTAACGTCGTGAACGGAAAGGCTTGATACGTACGTTCCTCTGCGCGGCATCATGATAACGTAGCCTTCCTGCTCAAGCTTGCGGATTGCCTCGCGGACGGGCGTGCGGCTGATTCCCAATTCTTCCGCCAGCTGAACTTCCATAAGACGTTCGCCCGGCTCCAATATCCCACGCTTTATCGCGTCGCGCAATGCCTCGCAAACCGTCTCGCGCAGTGGCTGGTAATTGTCTATCGTTATCGGTTCCAGTCTGTTGCCCATCGTCATTCATCCTTACTTAAAAAATCTTCGTGATAAAAATTTGAGCGTCCTTTACGCTCTCGGCAATCTGTTTAACGTGTTCAGCGTCCGTTAGTGCAAATATCGTCGGACCAGAGCCGCTCATCAATGCGACCTCGGCACCAGCGGCTAGCATTTGCCTTTTGCAATCAGCTACGGCGGGAATTTTCTTGAGTGCGACGCCTTCTAGGACGTTAGAGAAATTTTTAAATGCCGTGTCGTATTCTCCGCTTGCCAACTGCTCAATAATTCTTTCGTTCGGCGGGTGAGTTTTCGCGGGGCTTTCGTCGTAAGTCTTGTAAGCCCATGCCGTTGAGATTTCGCCGCGAGGCTTAGCCAAAACGATGCTGAAGTTTTTTATCGGGCTAAGGCGTCTCAGACGTTCGCCGCGACCTTCTGCAAGACACGTGCCGCCGATTATGCAAAAGGGAACGTCCGAGCCGACGCTTTCTCCGATTCTACAAAGCTCGCTTTCGGTCAAGTTCAGTTCGTAAAGTCGATTCATGCCGCGAATCACAGCCGCCGCGTCAGCAGAGCCGCCTGCCAAACCTGCCGCCGCTGGAATTCTCTTCGTCAAGCTTATCGACACGCCCAAACCTTTTCCGCAGAATTTTTGAACCTCAAGAGCCGCTCGCCAAGCCAAATTTTTTTCGTCCGTCGGAATGAGTTCGCCGCCGATTATTTGTGTTGCGTCCATCGACAACGCCACGCCGTCCGAAATTTTTTCTAGCCATAGCTCGTCAGCCAGTTCAATCGTCTGCATTATCATCGATACCTCGTGATAACCGTCCGTCCTCAAGCCTTTGATGTCTAGCGTCAGATTTATCTTTGCCCGCGCTACCTCTTTCAGCATTTGCTCACCACGCTTTTAAATTTTCGGCGGAATTCTACCACGCCTTAAATTTTTTGACAAGAAAAAAATCCGAAGCCCTATCAGACCTCGGATAAAGTTCAATTCTCGTCCGCCGTTGGCAGTTGAATTAGCTCGTCGACCCAAGCCGTAATCTCTTCGGGCGTCTTGTTGCACACATAGACCAATTCGGTTATCAGAATTTGTCGGGACAGGTCAAGCAGTCTTCGTTCGCCGCTGGAGATTTTCTTCTTGCTGTCTTGCCGGGATAAATTCCGAGCCACTACCGCTGCGTCCAAAAGATTGCCCGTCTTCAGTCGTTCAAGGTTCATTTGAAATCTTTTGTTCCAACTGCCCTGAAATGGTTCCGTCTCCGCCTTCAAGACTTCGATAACTTCATCGAGTTGCGCGGGCTTGATTAGGTCTCGCAAGCCCAGTTCGTTCAATTTGTCGACAGGCAGCATAAGTTTCATATTGCCCACCGGAAGATGAAAGACATAATATGAACTGATGACGCCGCCGACTTCGTCCTCCTCCATGCCCGTAATCTCTCCGGCACCGTGCATCGGGTAGACAACTTTGTCGCCGATTTTCATCTTATGCCACCTCCTGTTGATTTTCTTAAGGCAGTTTATCAAATGCGGCGCGGAATGTAAACCACGCGGCGAAAATTATTTATTCTGCTGTGTTGTGCTATAATCGACGCGGGAGGCGATTTCTCATGAATGACATTGACATTGCACACGTAGCAAAAATCTTTTCAATGGACTGGCACGAACGCGGCTACGAGAAAGGCGAAACTCAAAAATTCTGGCGGGCATTGCTGAAAAATATTTTAGGCGTTGATGACCCAGATAAGTTTATCGATTTTGAAGTTCCCGTGCCGCAAGGTTACATCGACGCCTATATCCCCGCGACCAAAGTCCTCATCGAGCAAAAATCTTTCGACGTGGAACTTGATAAATCCGTCCTCGAACAGGCAATGCGCTACGCCGACGCCTTGCCCGCCGACAAAAAGCCCCGCTGGATTGTCACTTGCAACTTTCAAGAGTTCAGGGTTTATAACTTCACGCAAAATCTTTTCGAGCCTAAGCAGACGATTATCAGGCTCCGCGACCTCGTCTACGAATATCCGCGCTTGAGATTTTTAATCGACCCGACTGCTGACGAATCCTCCACGCAAGAATTAATTTCCCTGGCGGCTCTGAAGGACATCGACAGGATTTATAAAGCCTTCAAGTCGAACTACGAGAAAAACAAAGTCCGCCACTTCGAGGACGCCCTCAACAAACTTTGTACGCGGCTGGTATTCTGCCTCTATGCCGGCGACGCTAAGATTTTCGACAACACGCAGAAGACTTTCGACGCCAATGACTTCTTCGGCTACATTGCCAAGTTCGACGATAAAAAGCGTGTCGAAGCCCTGCAGAAGATTTTCGACGTGCTCAGCCGGGATAATCATAGACGCGCCGACCTAGACGACGACTTAAAAATTTTCCCTTACGTCGACGGCGGCTTATTCGATGAAAAGATTCCTCTGCCCGCTTACAACAAGCGCATCACCAATCCTGCCGCCACGCTCCGCAACGTCCAAGGCATTAGGAACTTTCGCTGGCGTGAAATCAGCCCGCCTATCTTCGGCGCAATGTTCGAGTCCAAATTCAGCCTTCGCGACGAACAACGCGAGCACGGAGTTTTCTACACGTCGATTGAAAACATCCACAAGGTTATTGACCCGCTGTTCCTAGACGACCTGCGCGGCGAACTTGCCAATATCAAGCGTATGCACAAGAGGAACCGTATCGCCCCGCTTAAGAGCCTTCAAGACAAACTCGCCTCGCTGAACTTCCTAGACCCGGCTTGCGGCTCCGGAAACTTCCTTACTGAAACTTTTCTATCGTTGCGGCGGCTGGAAAATGAGATTATCGAAGAGCTAGTTCACCTCTACGCCGATTTGCCCGAAGACCCTATCAAAGTTTCGCCACGTCAGTTCTATGGCATCGAAATTGATTCCTTCGCCGTAGCCGTGGCTCGTCTTGCCCTTAGCATTGCCGATATTCAGATGAAGCGCGAGACCTCTTGGATTATCAATCGCGACCTGCCCGAACTGCCCCTTATCAAATACATTTCCGTTATCGCCGCCAATGCCACGCGCCTTGATTGGAAGACCTTCGCCCCAGAAGTCAATTTCATCATTGGCAACCCGCCCTATCGTGGCGCACGCGAGAAATCTGACGAGCAAGCCGCCGATATTAACCGAGTCTTCGCGGGCTGGAGGAATATCGGCAATCTCGATTACGTCGCCTGCTGGTACAAGAAAGCCGCCGACTTCATGACGGGCAATCAAACCCGCGCCGCGCTCGTTGCTACCAATTCACTCTGCCAAGGCGACAGCGTCGGCACGCTCTGGAAAAGGCTTTTCGCCGAGGGCGTGCACATCGACTTTGCGCACCGAACGTTCAAATGGCTTAGCGACTCCGAGAATCAAGCCCACGTTCATTGCATCGTTGTCGGGTTCAGCACGGCAAATAATGCCAAGCCCAAACTCCTAATCGACGGCAACAAAGCCACGGTCGCCGAAAACATCAACGCTTACCTCGTCGACGGCGAAAATATTTTCGTGGAGAGCCGCCCCAATCACATTCAAAGCGGCGTGCCAGTCATTGGCATTGGCAACAAGCCCATTGACGGCGGCAATTATCTGTTCACGCCCGAAGAGATGGAAGACTTCATAAGAGACGAGCCAGCCGCCGCGAAATATTTCCGTCCGTGGTTCGGGGCAGAAGAGTTCATCAAGGGCAAACGGCGTTATTGTCTTTTGCTTAAGGATTTGCCGCTTGAGGAGATTAAAGCTATGCCGCTGTGTTGGGAACGCGTCGAGGCGGTCAGACGTTATCGGCTCCAAAGTAAAAGCCCCGGCACCCGCAAGCTTGCCGATAAGCCTACGCGTTTTCATGTCGAAAACTTTCCACACGGACAATTTCTTGTTATGGCGAAGACTTCATCGGGCGAGCGCAAGTATATTCCAATGACTTTCATGAATGATTCGGTCTTATGCAGTGATAAAGTATTCGTCCTTCCGAACGCAACGCTTTATCATTTCGGGGTGCTAACGAGTTCAATTCATATGGCGTGGATGCGGGCGACGAATTGTCCGCTTGGAACGAGCTACAGTTATTCGATTGGTGTCGTGTACAATAATTTTTATTGGGCTGAGCCGAGCGGTCGACAGCGGCGGCGGATAGAAGAGACCGCGCAGGAGATATTAAAGGTGCGGGCGGCGTTCCCTGATTGGACGTATGCAAAGCTCTATGACGAAGCGACGATGCCAGCCGATTTGCGGGACGCCCACCGCGAAAACGATTTGGCGGTAGCGATAGCGTATGGCTTCGCGGACATCATAAACGACGAGGCGGCGATAGTCGCCAAGCTCATGAAGGAATACAAACGTTTGACAAGTTAGGGCGCGTGTGATAGATTGACGGTGCCGATTTACAAGAGCAGGATAAAAAACGTAGTTCCACGAGTATCACCAAAACGAAGAACCCCCGCCGGAGTAGTGACCCGTGCGGGGGCTTCGTTTTTGCCTAATCGGTTAGTGACTCCGATTGTCTAGGGCACCTAGCTAGAGTGGCTGCCGCTTAACGTAGCTTTTTGCGGATGTAGTCGAGGATCAGCCCGCCGAGGACGGTACCGATTGTTCCGCCGACTGCAGTCACGCCGAGCAGGATAAAAATCTCCACGATAATCACCTCCCTCCTCCAGCGTAAGCTTACCGCCTTAAGAGGTGCGGCATCGGCGCGATTATAGCATGACGTTTTCAGCTGTTCAATGTGATTGGGCGTCGAAGAACTCTTTCAAGGCTTGGGCGGCGGCACGTGTCATACTCGGCACGGTGGAGAGTTCATCTACAGTCGCCGCTTTTATCTTGTCCAGGGAGCCGAAGTGTTTAAAGAGTTCAGCCCGCCGCTTAGAGCCAATGCCCGCCACGTTGTCGAGTGCGGATTTCAAGTTGCGTTTGCGTCTAAGGTGTCTGTGATAGGTTATGGCGAAGCGGTGAGCCTCGTCGCGGATACGTTGCATGAGCTTAAGGGCTTGGCTATCTTTGGGAAGTTCAATCGGAACGGAGGAGCCTTCGACGAAGATTAATTCAAATTGCTTAGCGAGCCCGACGACCGGGACGCTGTGACCTGCGCCGCGAATGATTTCCAGAGCGGAGCTAAGTTGCCCTTGCCCGCCGTCGATAACGATTAAATCGGGGAGGTTATCCGTTGCCCCGTAGCGGCGGCTAGTGACTTCGCGCATAGACAAGAAATCATCGGGCTTGCCTTCGGTCGAGCGGATTTTGTAGCGGCGATAGCTTTTCTTATCGGGCGAGCCGTCCACGAAGACGACCATAGAGGCGACAGTCTCCGCGCCTTGAATGTGGGAAATGTCAAAGCACTCCATGCGCCGCGGCAGTCGCGGAAGGTTCAAGAAGGTTTTCAGCTCCTCGACCGCGCCGAGCGTCTTAGCGTCTTTGAGTTGCTTGCGTTGAAGTTCTTCAGACAAAAATTTTTCTGCGTTATCGGTAGCCATCTCCACTAGCGAACGTTTGACGCCGCGTTTAGGTTCGATTAATTTCACGCCGAGCCACTCGCTTAGGATTTTTGAATCGTCATCGGGCAAGGTCGTCGGCAACAAGATTTCTGCGGCGGACAGTTGCGCCCGTGAATAGTACTGCTTGATAAATTCCGTGACAATCTGCGCGTCGGATTCGTCGTCGGTGCCGCTTAGCAAAAAATTTTCGCGACCAGTGACCTTGCCCTCACGCATGAAAAATATTTGCGCACAAGTCTGACCTTCAAGGCGTGCCAAACCAATCGCATCAACGTCGCCAACGTTGGTTACTATCTTTTGACGCTCTGTGACCTTGCGGACAGCCGCTAGCACGTCGCGGAGCCTAGCTGCCTGTTCAAAGTCCAAAGCCTCGGCGGCGGCGTTCATCTGCGTGGCAAGTTCGCGTTCAACTTGGGCAGTGCGACCTTCCAAAAATTTTTCGGCGGCATTGACGAGGCGCAAGTAATCTTCGCGAGGAAATTTCCCTGCACACGGCGCGAGGCATCGTTTGATATGAAACTCCAGACACGGACGCTTAGCAAAGGTCTTGCACGTCCTAAGCGGAAAAATCTTCCTGAGCAGGGCGAGAGTCTCCTTAACGGCAAGTCCGCTGGTATAAGGGCCAAAGTAGCGCGAGCCGTCGTGAACAATGCGTCGCGTCAAAATGATTCGCGGGAAGTCCTCAGCAGTCACGCGCAGATAAGGATAGCTCTTGTCGTCCTTGAGGCTTATGTTATAGCGTGGGCGGTGTTGTTTAATCAGATTGCATTCGAGGATAAGAGCTTCGACTTCGCTGGCAGTTACAATCGTCTCGAAGTCGGCGACCTTAGCGACCATCGCTTTGACTTTGGCGGAATGATTCTTGTTGGCTTGAAAGTATTGGCGAACACGATTTTTTAGCACGCGAGCCTTGCCGACGTAAATAATCTTGCCGCGAGCGTCGTGCATGAGATAGACACCGGGCGAATCGGGCAAGGTCTTCAGTTTGTCTTGAATGTCCATTGCAAGTCCTTCTTCCTTGAAATGTTTTTGGGCGTATGATATATTCCGGCGCGGTAGGCAGTCTGATGTGTCGGCTTTCTTCCTCGAAGGAAGGTGGTGACGAGCATGGAATTCCACGAATGGCTTGAGCTTATCTGCTCGGTCGGTAGCTTCATCCTCGCCGTCATCGACCACTTCAACGGAAAAAAATAAGCCGCACCACGGCTCAAAAATCGTCTAACTTATATTAACGAGGAAGGAGTCGACGGGGAAACATCGATTGCCTACCTTTAAAGTTGATGCCTTACTTACGAAAAAAATTATCACAAATCCTATTGCTTGTCAATTATGGGAGGTAAGCTGATGATTAAGATTTATACGGACGGGCAACGTGACGTTGCATCCAGTGGACGCGCCCACGTCGTGAACGTTCGGAGCTTATCGCCGCGTAGGAGGTTTGTAAGATGATTAGAATTTATACGGACGGTTCGTGCTTAGGCAATCCGGGCGCAGGCGGCTGGGCAGCAGTCCTCGTCGACGAACAGAATCACCGCGAAGAAATTTACGGCGGCGCGGAACATACGACGAACAATCGCATGGAGCTGACGGCGGCGATAAAAGCTTTGGAAAAAATTTCGGTGGGCGCAAGCGTCGAACTCTTCACGGATAGCAATTATCTTAAGAACGCCTTCACAAATGGTTGGCTCGTCAAGTGGAAGTCTAACGGCTGGAAGACTGCGACTAAAAGCCCCGTGCTCAATAAAGACCTGTGGCAGGAGCTTGATAGGTTAATCTCAAGCCGCACGGTGAAATTTAATTGGGTCAAAGGTCACGCGGGCAATTACTTCAATGAACGATGCGACGAGCTTGCCCACTCGACAGCGGGAAAGTTTCAACGTGGCGTGCTCAAAAACCCTACCGAACGCGGCACAGAGACTCCTCCTCCGACGACTGAAACTATTCGACGAGGTCAGCTATCTTTGTTCGACTTATGAGCAATCAAAATACTCCCAACGTCTTGAATAAAAGTATCCAGCAGAATATCGTTAAGCACGACAAGCCCGACGTGAACACCACGCAATTAGCTGCAAGCTCCGAATCGCCGCCCATTTGTTGAGCCATTGCAAAGCTTACGACTGCACACGGCGAGGCAAAGATTGCAATCAGCGTGACGAACTCAATCCCCGTGAACCCGAAGACATAAGCCGCTGTCGATAACATCACTGCGGGCACGAGGATTAATCGTCCGAAGACCGCGCCGAGGAGTTGCCTTCTATGTTCGTGAGTGGCACCTAATCTGAACGACGCGCCCAAAATTATCAGTGCAACGGGAGTTGTCGCCGCAGAGATTTGTCCGATTGGTTTGAGGACGGGCTTAGGGACTTCGACGCCGAGGATTAGGAGCGTCGCGCCCGCGATTGCTCCAAGTATCATCGGGTTCTTGAAAATGCCTTTTATTATCGGCAACAGGGCAAATTTTCCACCGCGGAACGTCTCAAGCGCGAACACCGCTAGGATATTATACATCGGCACGATAATAGCAATCATCATCGTCGATACGGCAATGTTCTCGTCGCCGAAAATGTTCGCGACAATCGGAACGCCCATTAAGACAAAGTTGCTCCGGAAGATTGCTTGCACGAGGACGCCGCGCCGCTTGTTATCCGGTTCGATTCGTGGGATAATCAGCATGAGCAGGAAAAAAATTATCAGCACGCCGCACGCCCCGAACAGCATCAGCTTAGGTCGGAAGCTCGTTGCAAGCTCCGTGGTGTAAATCGAGTGGAACATCATGCAACAGAAGAACACTCGGAAAACCATTCGATTCATATGGTTAAGTTCTTCTTCAGTCAGCCACTTCTGGAACTTCACGAAGGCACCGATTGCCATCAAGCAGAACATCGGGACGACTGCGCTAACTGCTACGATAAAATTGCTAAACATAAACTTCAACTCCTCGACGCAATTTTATCACGCCGACTGTTAATCGCAAGGAGGAATCATCATGCAAAAAACTTTGGTACTTATCAAGCCCGACGCCTTTGGCAAGAATCATTCGGGCGACATCATCAAGCTTTACGAGGACGCGGGCTTTAAAGTCGTCGCGGCTAAGGTAATGCGCATGACACCTGAACTAGCCGCCAAACACTACGTCGAACACATCGGACGCCCCTACTACTCCGCGTTAGTCGAGTTCATGACGAGTGCGCCGCTTATGGCTCTGGTCTTGGCGGGCGACGACGTGATTAAACGTGTTCGCGAACTCAACGGGGCGACCAATCCCGCTGAAGCCGCCGAAGGCACCGTCCGCAAACTCTACGCCGCCGACAAAACTAAAAACGCCGTGCACGCCTCTGACAGCGAGGCTAGCGCGGCGCGAGAGATTCCGATTTTCTTCAGCGCGTGTGAAATGTTCGATTAATTACTTGACGGCGTAAACTGCGAACAGCGGCACCGAATCATAGCCGCAACGATTATCCCTTTGGACAATGTGCGATATGTTCTCGTCGAGGCGAACGGAGAAGTTCAATCCTTCCAAAAATCCGGCGTCCCAATGCGGGCGGCGACAGGTGCTTATCGTCAAGGAACTTTTAATCGCGTCGCACTCCGTCAGGTCGTTGGGTTTGCCCTTAGCGCACGCAGAAAAATTTTTGTCGCCGTAGTCCGAGTCGAAGTTCATCAGCACGCCGCCGACCTTCAAGACGCGCCGCCATTCACGATACGCCGCCTTGACATCGGGGAGCGTCCACGTCAAATTTCTGGTTACAACCGCGTCAAAGGTCTCGTCGTCGAAGTCGAGGGATTGCGCGTTCATACGTTTAAAGTCTGCAGAGATTTTCAGCTCGCGCAGATTTTTTTTTGCCTCGCCGAGCATCTTAGCCGACATATCGACGCCGATAACCTTATGACCGAGCCTAGAGAGAATCGCCGCGAAGAAACCCGCGCCCGTGCCTACGTCGAGAACTTTTAACACGCCGTCGGGCAAATTTTTTTTGAAGAGACTTCGCCAAGCCGCTCCGTCAACGCCGTCAAGCTCAAGGCGTCGAACTTTGCTTAAAGCTCTGCTCCTCCCGTCCCAATAACTTTCTATCCGCTGATTCAAATGCTCCATTGCAAAGCCTCCTTGAATTTTGATTCGTCAAGCGTCTTTAGGTGCGCCTCCTCCAAGACTAATACGCGGTCGGCTAGTCTCGTTAAAAATGCTAGGTCGTGGGTGATGAACAGGCACGCGATATTTTTTTCCACGCAGAATCTTTTCAATAGCACGACGACTTGAGCTTGAATCGTCACGTCAAGTGCGCTGGTCGCTTCGTCGCAGATTAAAAGTTTCGGATTTATCGAAATCGCCCGCGCAATCGCCGCCCGCTGACATTCGCCGCCGCTGACTTCTCGCGGATAACGTTTGGCATAAGCGGCAGGCAACCCGACTTCCTCTAAAAGCTCTGCCACTCGTCTGCTTAGATTGTCCTTACCGAGGAAATTTTTAATCGGTTCGGCAATGCTCGCGCCCAAAGTCCGTCGCGGGTTGAATGAGTCTTCGGGCGTTTGGAAAATCATTTGCATGTTGCGGTAGAAGTCATTGCCCGTCGCGTGTGTGATGTCCTCGCCACAAAGAAAAATCTTGCCGCCGTCGCTAGGGATAAGCCGTGCGATAATCTTTGCCAACGTCGATTTGCCACAGCCGCTTAAGCCGACAATCCCTAAGCACTCTCCCGCGTCAACAGTCAAGCTCACGTCGTCAAGTACAAGCTTGCTCCCGAAAAACTTTTTGACGTGATGAACTTCCAGAATCATAACCTTGGCACCGCCTTGATTAGTTCTTGCGTGTAAGGCTCGTGTGGTTTGTTGAAGATTTGCTCCCGCGTCCCGAATTCGACTGGCTGTCCTTGTCGCATGATTAAAATCCTGTCCGCCATGCGCCACGCTACGCCCATGTGATGTGTTACCATGACGATTGACACGCCGAGCCGCTCCCGAAGCTTTAACAACTCCTTGACGACGCTGACTTGCGTTACGGCGTCTAATGCACTTGTCGGTTCGTCGGCTAGTAAAAGCTTTGGTTCAAGAATCGTCGCCGCCAATATCCCTGCACGTTGAGCCATGCCGCCCGATAATCGGAACGGGTACTCGTCCAAGATTTCGGGCGCAAGATTTATCTTCTGCATGAGGTCGACTGCTCGTTCGCGGAAAGATTTTCTATCCCAATCGCAATGGGCTTTGACTGCCTCAAATGTCTGGTCGCCTATCGTGCGTATTGGACAAAATGACGCGCCAGTATTTTGGAAGATAAATCCGATTGCCTCGCCCGAAATTTTTCGCCGCTCGCTGTCGCTAAGGAATGTTATTTCGCGCCCGTCAAAAAAGATTTGTCCGCCGACAATCGCGCCGCCCTTGCCGAGCAAGCCGCCAATCGCTTTTAGTATCGTCGACTTGCCGCTACCAGATTCGCCCGCGATAACTAAAATTTCTCCGCGCCTGACCTCAAAGCTCACGTCGCGAACAACTCTTTTGCCGCCGTAAGCGATGGACAAATCCTCAACCCTCAAAAGTTTCTCAAACATCAAAATCACTCCGCAAAAAATTTTAATCGACTTGCGCAAAAAAAATAAGCCCTGCATGGGGATAAAAAATCAAACTCATTGGCAGGCTTAAATCGTGATTTTATCTTTGAAGGCGTCGAATTTCTTTTGCCCGATGCCGCGGACGTTTTTAAGTTCGTCGATTGACTGAAACGCGCCGTTTTGCTCGCGGTACTCGATGATTCTTTGTGCGAGGGCAGGTCCTATGCCTTTAAGCGTCTCCAGTCGTTCGGCGTCGGCGGTATTTATATTCACGAGGTCGCTTGACGCGGTGGAAATACTTTGGGCTTGCAAGGAAATTTCTTTGGTGGGAATGTGAATATGCTGACCGTCGGTGAGCGGTTCGGCAAGGTTGATTGCTCCAGCGTCCGCCAAGTTGGTTAAGCCGCCCGCTTTATTAACAGCGTCGACGAAATGCAAGTTGCCGTTGTCCTCCAATTCGACGACAGAAATATTTTTGACTTGCCCCGACACGTAGACGCTAACTTTTTTGACGGGCGGCGGCGGCTCAAGCGGTGGGGTGTCGTCTTCGCTGAGTCCGATTAGAAATAAAATCGCAAGCACCACTAACGAGGCAATCCCGAAGCCGATTAAAAATTTCTTCTTAATCATCGTAAGCGACGGGCGTCACGTCGAAAATCGGCTCAAGGGCTTTCATCTCGTCGAGGACGCGTTGAGCAATCGGATTGTCGACCGTCAAGACCATAAGGCTTGTACCCTCAATCGGGGTTTTGCCGACCTGCATGCCCGAAATATTCACGTTGTGTTTGGCGAGCAGAGTTCCAACCAGTCCGATGACGCCGGGGCGATTGATATGCGGGCAGATGAGAATTCGGGCGTGCGGGTCTACGTCGACGCGGAAGCCGTTAATCTCGACTATGCGACCTTCATTGCCGAAAAGCGTACCGGTTACAATGTTTCCGTTCGCCGAGACCGTCACGAGGTTTGCAAAGTCGCGGGCAATGCTCGATTTGATTTCGGACAGGTGAATGCCCCGCTCCGCCGCTAGGATATTCGCGTTGACGAGATTGACGTTGTTATCAAGGGCGGCAGTCAACATGCCCTTAAGCACGGCGGTGGAAATAAGGCTTGAGTTCATGTCCGCAATCTTGCCGTTGACTTTGACTTGCACGCTTGAGATTGGCTCCTTGCTCATGCCGGTAATCGTCCTGCCTAAACGTTCGCCCAGGTCGAGATAAGGCGCGAGCTTTTCTAAGACGTGGCTTGGGATATGCGGAAGGTTTACGGCGGTTGCGACTGGTTTATTGTTCAGGGCGTCGATAATCCCTTTGGCAACGTCGACGCTGACTCCGATTTGAGCTTCGACGGTGGAGGCTCCTAGGTGCGGCGTCAAGATTATGTTCGGAAGAGTTCTAAGCGGCGAGTCTTCGGCAAGAGGTTCGTTCTCGAATACGTCTACAGCCGCGCCCGCGATAATCTTTTCCGTCAAAGCCGTCGCGAGGTCGCCTTCATTGATGATTCCGCCGCGTGCACAGTTAATTAATCGCACAGTCGGTTTCATGATACGCATTTGCTTAAGGGAAATCATATCGCGAGTTGAATTGGTCAGCGGCATGTGGACGGTTATAAAGTCTGCACGGCGGAAGAGGTCATCAAGCTCAAGGAGAGTGACGCCGAGGGACTTGGCACGCTCCGCACTTATGAACGGGTCATAGGCGATAACGTTCATGTCGAAGGATTGCGCACGCTTAGCGACGCCCGCCCCGATTTTGCCCAGCCCGATAACCGCAAGCGTTTTATTCCTTAGCTCCACGCCGAGGAATTTTTTTCTATCCCAGCCGCCCGTGTGCATTGTCTGATTGGCTTGGGGAATGTTGCGGCTGACGGCTAGCATCATAGCAAAGGTATGTTCGGTGGCGGCTATCGTGTTGCCGTCGGGCGAGTTGATAACGATAATCCCGCGTTCGGTGGCGGCTTGCACGTCGATATTGTCCACGCCGACGCCCGCCCGCCCAATGATTTTAAGATTGGTGGCACGTTCCAAGACATCAGCCGTAACCTTAGAGGCACTGCGGACAATCAAAGCGTCGAACTTCGGAATGACTTCCAAAAGTTCCTCGTGCGAAATCTTATCGCGGACTTCGACGGAAAAATTTTTCCTAAGCAGTTCGATACCTTCGTTGGCAATGCCGTCCGCCGCCAAAATGTTAAACGTGTTCATGTGAATCAGTCTCCTTTAATCGTATTGCGTTCAATCGGTTGAAGTTGCGGTTTATAAATCATGCGCCTGCCGTCAATCTCGTCGACGAGGTAAATTGGGCGGCGTTTGGTCTCGTGGAAGATTTGCCCTAAGTACTCGCCGATAATCCCCAGCGATAAAATTTGTATGCCGCCGAGGAAAAGCATTACCGTCATAAGCGTTGGGTAGCCCGCCACGGGGTCGCCGTAAAGCAGAGCCATCGTCAGGACGAACAGCATATAAGCCATTGCCCCGAACGAAATCATCACGCCTAGGAACGTCATCAACCTAAGCGGCGCGGTCGTAAAGGAAGTCATGCCCTTCATCGCCAGGTTGAACAGCGCGAAGTAATTCCACGTCGTCGACCCGGCGGCTCGCGGCTGAACTTCAAAGGGAATTTCCTTCTTGCGATAGCCCACCCATGTAAACAAGCCCTTAGTGAATCTCTGGTTCTCGCGCATGAGCTTTAACGCCTCAATGCACCTTCTATCAAGCAAGCGGAAGTCTCCAACGTCGCGTTGCATTTCGTAAGACGTGCTGAACTTCTTCATGACGGCGTAGAAGAGATTAGCACAGCTCCGCTTAAGCCACGTCTCGCCCGCCCGGTCAATCCTCTTGCCGCAAACATCATCATAGCCCGCCCGCCACCATTTAATCATCTCGGCAATACAACTCGGCGGATGTTGCAAGTCGGCGTCCATGATAATCACGGCGTCGCCCGTCGCGTAATCAATGCCCGCCATCATCGCCGATTCTTTGCCAAAATTCCTCGACAGGCTGATATAAGTTACGTCGTCATGAGCGGCGGACAGTGCCCTTAGCTTGTTCAAAGTCTCGTCGCGGCTACCGTCGTTGACGAAGACATAATCGAAGCGGCAATCGTCAATCTTCTCGATATGCTCTTGAACCGCCGGATAAAACAGGTCGATGACTTCCGCCTCGTTGTAGCAGGGTACGATGATTGTAATCTTGTCCATAATTTCTTCTCCGTGATAGAATAACGCCGTAAGTTTAATGGAAAGGAAAAATTTTGTAAAGGCGGGCTTGGACATGAGCAAACTAGAGAACTTGAGAAAATATCTTCGCGGGCTGGGAAGCGTGGCAGTTGCGTATTCGGGGGGCGTCGACTCGACCTTACTGCTAAAGGTCGCGCACGACGAGTTAGGCGATAAGGTTCTTGCGTTGACGGCGGAGAGTTGCTTTATCCCGCGCAGGGAACTGGACGCGGCGATAAAGTTTTGCTCGGACGAGGGCATTAAGCAAATCATCTTCAAAGCGGACGTGTTGAACGTCGCTGGCGTCAAGGATAACCCGATTAACCGATGCTACCTTTGTAAGCGTGCGCTGTTTGAAAACTTCTTGCGGCTAGCCGAAGGTAGAACTTTGATTGAAGGCTCGAACATGGACGACGCAAGCGACTATAGACCGGGGGCGCGGGCATTAGTCGAAATGAAAATAAAAAGTCCGCTCCGAGAAGTCGAACTCTACAAAGCGGAGATACGTGAGCTATCTAAAGAACTGCACTTGCCGACGTGGGCTAAGCCGTCTATGGCGTGCCTTGCGTCGCGTTTCGTTTACGGCGAACCTTTAACGACTGAACGGCTAGCAATGGTCGAGGCGGCGGAAGACTTTTTATCGGACGCGGGCTTTAATCAGTTGCGGGTGCGCGTGCATGATAAGCTTGCGCGTCTTGAAGTCCCGCCCGAAGATTTTCCACGGCTAATGGAGTTGCGAGCCTCAATCGTCGATAAGCTTAAGTCGTTAGGCTTCGCTTATGTCACGTTGGACTTGCAAGGCTATCGCGTGGGTAGCATGAACGAATCAATCAAGCTTTCCTAAACGCAGTAGACGGTTGCTTGCAACGCGGACAAACTGCGGGCGGTTCGTCCCCGAAGTGTTCATAGCCGCAGACACTGCAGACCCATTTAGTACCAGTCGCCTTAGGTGCCTCGGATTTTTCTTCGACAGCAGGAGCGTCCTCGACATCGGGGAGGCTCATTATTTTTTGTGCGTCGAGGTTTTCATAGCCAAGGGGCGTGTGCGTCGACAAGTAGACGGTCGGATTGTTCTGGATAAAGGTGCGGACTCTCGACAGCGTATCACGAGCGGCGGGCAAATCCTCGAACACAACGGATAATTTGTTCTCAAGCAAAGCCTCGTCGGTGTAAGTTACGTCGCCATGAATCAGATAATTTTTGTCGCCCGCCTCAACGATGACGATTGAATTGCCTTTCGTGTGACCGGGCGCGAAGATGTAATAGACGCCGTCGGCAATCTTCTGGCACTTGTCGAAGTTTTTATACGCGCCGTCCGTGAAGTCAGTTCTAACGACGTTATCGCCCGTCAACTTCATGTCGTCCGCCTCGATACGCGAGATAAAAATTTTAGCGTTCGGGAATTGGCGAAGCTCTCCTGTATGGTCGGCGTGCTTGTGCGTGATAAGAATCTTAGAGACCTGCTCCGGCTCGTAACCCGCCGCCTTGAGTGCCTCGACGTAATCATTGACCTTGTCGCCGAAGGTTATCACGGAGTCTTTGGTTACGGGCACAGTTTCTTCGGCAGGGAAACCCGTATCAACTAAGATGACTTCCTTGCCCGTGTCGATAACAAAGTTTTGCAGACTGGAGCGGAGCTTCTCTTCCTTAATCGCGCCTTCGGGCAAGCCGCCGCCGCAAGCAAACGACTTCATCATATAGCCGCCGTCATAGAGTTTAACCGCAGATACTTTCATAGCTGGAGACCTCCTAGCCTCAACAAAATTTTGACCGTCAATCATCAAGCCGAGTGTCGCAACACCTGCCGCCTTAATAAATTCGCGCCGATTCATTAGACTTTCTCCTTAAACACCGACGCGGGCTGACCGCATACGGGGCAAACCTCAGGCGGGGCGTCGCCGACATGTTCATAGCCGCAAATCGTGCAGACGAAAGTTTTTTGCCCAGGTTCAGCCTTCAGAGCGGGGGCGGCGTCCATTAACTTGAAATCTTTCTTCGGCTGAGCGCAAACAGGGCAAGTCCAATCGTCAGGCTCCGCGTCCAAGTCGCCGACGTATTTATAGCCGCAGCACGGGCAGACGTAAACTTTTTTCCCAGCAGTATCAGCGGGCTTGAAGTCGGGCTTGTACTGCTTGAACAGCTCCTCGATAACTTCGCCGTGATGCCTTTCCTGTTTAGCGAAGGTTTCCATTTCGTCCGCAACCTTGCCAAAGCCCGCCTCCCGGAACTTAACAGCAAGAGCTTTGACATTTGCCTCGCCGCCGAATTCAGCCGCCTTTACTCTGTCGAGGAGTTCCCAGAAGTCCTTCGGATATTTGCCGCTTACAGTTGCATAAAAGCCCGCGTGCACCGCCTCTTGAGTTCCCAAATCAGCTAGCGTTTTCGCCAAGTCGTCAAGTCCCTGTTCCTTAGCCATGCAAGCAAGGGCGTAATACATCATCGTTCCGTTGAGTTCAGCGCGTGCCGCCTCTTTGGAAATAAATTCAAAGTCGGTGCCTTTCGTCGCTCCGTGCAAGCTGACTTTCTCCTTAAACACAGTCGACGGCTGACCGCACACAGGACAAACTTCAGGCGGCTCGTCTCCAACATGTTCATAGCCGCAGACGCCGCAGACCCATTTTTTACCGTCCTTGATAGAATCCTTCGGCGCGTGCTTGGCAATCAGTTCGTCGATAACAACTCCGTGGTGCCATTCCTGTTCGGCGAAGATTTCCATTTCATCAGCCGCCGCCGTCAAGCCCGCCGCCCGAACCATATCCGCCAAACCTTTAATCTTAGTCTTGCCGCAGTATTCAGCCTTAGCGACGCCCGCGACGAATTGCCAGAAGTCTTTAGGAACTCTGCCGTTGAGAGTTGCGTAAAAGCCCGCGTGTACTGCCTCTTGATTAGCCGACTCGATGAAGGTCGCCGCGACCTCGTTAAGTCCCTGCTCCTTAGCAAGCCGAGCCAACGCGTAATACATCATCACGCCGCTAGCCTCGCCCGTCGCCAATGCTCCCATTGCCGCTTCAAGGTTGGTGCCCTTCGTCAAGCCGTGGAGACTTTCCTTTGCCTTAGCAGACGGACTGCGGTCAATCTTCGGATACTCGAAGGCGTAACCCACGCCGAAATGAATAACCCACTCCGGCTTTTCAGGAATCGGAATCCAGTAGCCGTAAGCCTTGCCGAAGTTGCCCTCGTAAGTGCAGAATTGCGCCTCGCCCGTGTCAACCGCCTTATCGCATTGACAGCCTTTGTGATTCTCCGGCTTACCAATCGACGAACACTTAATGCCCGGCGTCAATCCGAACTCCGCCGCCTTCTTGTTCACGGCGACAATCTCGCGGCTCTTTTGCGTAATCGTCACGGCTTCGGGGAAGTTGTCCCACATCAGGTGAAATGCTCGGATAATCTCTTCGTTGCTCATGCGAATCACTCCTAAAATAAAATGCACGGCAAAATTATCACGTCGACGAGCTTTTTGCAATGACTAGCGGAGAGTTTCTATAAATCGGCTATATGAAGTCCAGGATTTGTAAAGTTGCCCCGTGCGAAGTCTTTCTGTTATAATCGGCGGGCTAAAAAAACTTTTCGGAGGGATTCAGATGACGAACATTTTCCAGACTCCCAAAAACTTCCCACTGACAGCAGACGCTTTGCGCGAAGTGATAAAAAAATTCCCGACGCCGTTCCATATCTACGACGAGAAGATTATCCGCGAAAACTTCCGCAGACTGCGCAAGGCATTCAGTTGGGCACCAGACTTCCGCGAACATTTTGCAGTTAAGGCGACGCCCAATCCTTACATCGTCGAGATTTTGGCTCGTGACGGCGCGGGCACGGATTGCAGTTCAATCGCCGAACTCTTTATCAGTCAAGCGGCTGGTGTTGTCGGCGAACGGATTATGCTGACTTCCAACGACACGCCCGCCGAAGAGTTCCGCAAGGCTCTTGACCTCGGCGCGATTATAAACCTAGACGACATAACGCACATTGACTACCTTGAACGAAACGCCCGCTTGCCCGAAATAATTTCCTTCCGCTACAACCCCGCCGACATCATGAACGACGGCAACGACATTATCGGACGCCCCGCCGAGGCTAAATACGGCTTGACCCGCGAACAAATCTTTGCGGCGTACAAGATTTGCCTCGACAAGGGCATTAAACGTTTCGGCTTGCATACGATGATTGCTTCCAATGAGCGCAAGGCGTCGACGTTCATTTACACGGCGCGGATTATGTTTGAACTCGCCGCGAAGATTAAATCCGAGCTTGGAATAAAGTTTGAGTTCGTGAACTTGGGCGGCGGCTTAGGCATTCCCTATCGTCCAGATGAATTGCCCGTCGATTTAAAGACGATTGGCGACGGCATTAAGGAACTTTTCCACGAAATACTTGTTCCCGTTGGCTTAGGCGATATTCGGCTTGCAATGGAAAGCGGGCGTGCGATGACAGGTTCGGCGGGCTGGCTCGTGTCTACGGTCTTGCACAAGAAGAACACCTACAAACAATACATCGGGCTTGATTCGTGCATGTCGGACTTGATGCGCCCCGCCCTTTACGACGCCTATCACCACATAACGGTTTTGGGCAAAGAGGACGAGCCTTGCGACGAGATTTACGACGTGACGGGTTCGCTGTGCGAGAACAATGACAAGTTTGCAATCGACCGACGCTTGCCGCATATCGACGTTGGCGACATTGTGATTATCCACGACACGGGCGCACACGGACACGCTATGGGCTTTAACTACAATGGCAAGCTGAGGAGTGCGGAGCTATTGATTAGGGAGAGCGGCAAGGTTGAGATGATTCGCCGAGCAGAAACTCTTAACGATTACTTTGCCACGCTGAACTTTCCAAACGCCCGCTTAAAGCTGAATCATTGACGACAAAAAAATTTCCCCACGGCACATGGCGGCGGGGATTTTTTTATACGTGACGTTAAGTAGTTCTTCAACAAGCTTTAAACTTACCGTTAGTGATTTTATAAGTATCGTTATTAATGTGGAAGGTTGTTGCCGTGAAGTTCTTAAACGTAATGGAGCCTTCATCAAAAGTGAGCGTGACGGCTTTATTTTTATACGACGAGGTGAAATAGAGATAATCTAGCGTTAAAGTGTCATTGTTTGCGAAGCCGTAGATAATGTCTTTGCCGTCGCCCGCCTCATAAATGAACGTATCGGCACCCGCATCGCCCCAGAGACTATCATTTCCAGAGCCGCCTTGGAGAATATCATTGCCGTCTCCGCCGTAAAGTTTATCAGCCCCAGAGCCGCCAAAGAGAGTGTCCGCACTGGAGCCGCCGCTCAATGAATCATTGCCAGCCCCGCCGAGCAATTTATCGTTTCCAGAACTGCCGCTTAAGGTATCTTTACCGTCGCCGCCTGATAAGCTATCGTTGCCAGCCCCGCCGAGCAATTTATCGTTTCCAGAACTGCCGCTTAAGGTATCTTTACCGTCGCCGCCTGATAAGCTATCGTTGCCAGCTCCGCCGAGCAATTTATCATCGCCAATACTGCCTGATAACGTGTCTTTACCGTCGCCGCCTGATAAGCTATCGTTACCAGCTCCGCCGAGCAATTTATCGTTTCCAGAACTGCCGCTTAAGGTATCTTTACCTTCTCCGCCGCTTAAGCTATCGTTTCCAGCCCCGCCGAGCAATTTATCGTCGCCTATACTGCCCGATAACGTATCTTTGCCGTCGCCGCCTGATAAGCTATCGTTTCCAGCTCCGCCGAGCAATTTATCGTTTCCAGAACTGCCGCTTAAGGTATCTTTACCTTCTCCGCCGCTTAAGCTATCGTTTCCAGCCCCGCAGAGCAATTTATCGTCGCCAATACTGCCCGATAACGTGTCTTTGCCAGAGCCACCGCTTAAACTGTCATTGCCAGCCTCACCTAAAAGTTTATCATTATCCGCATTGCCTATAAGAGTATCATTACCTAGACCGCCTGTTATCGTGACAATTTCCTTAATTGTAGATTCCGACGCCATCATCGACATTGTATTTGCCGTTTGCGAATTTGTTTTGTTGCGAATAATATCATTTCCTTGTGAACCCTTTATTAACTTCACTGAATTATTGCCGACAATCTCAAGACCTTTTTCATATTTAGAGGCATCTAAAGTTTTAACATCGGGATAATTCCGCAAATCAATCACATAATCCGTATAATTTACCGAAATGCTCATCGTTTCGCCGTCAAAGGAAACTCCTTCGGGCAGAGAAGGCTCAATGTAAGTTCCCAGAACTTTGAAGAGGTTTCCTTTAGCATTGTTTACAAGCTTTATTTTGTTGTTGCCGACGGTAAGAATCATATTGCCTTCGCTTTTTATAGAAGAATAACCCTCGCCTAAAATTTGAATTGTTCCCGCACCGCTGACAGTGTCGTTGCCGTCGCCCAAATTATAAACGATGAAATTATTTTTCCCGTTTGCATAAATGAAGTCATTGCCGCTACCGCCGTAGATTGTATTTTCTCCGTTGTCGTCGTAAATGTAATCGTCACCTGCGCCGCCGTAAATCGTATCGTTGCCGCCTTCACCATAGAGAGTATCTTTGCCGTCATTGCCGTAAATCAAATCTGCCTCTTTGCTTCCGTAGAAACGGTCGCCGCCGCTCGTGCCGTAAAGAGTGTTTTGTCCTTTGCCGCCGACAATCAAACCGCTAACTTCTTTGGTCGTCTTATCAGCGGACAGTTTATACTTAGTGATTTCCCCTGCGGAGTCCGTGACTTTGAATTCATTGTCTGCGAGTTCTTTAAAGGTAAGAGAACCTTCGCCGACAGTCAAGATAACGTCCGAGCCCTCAACCGTAACCGCGCTGACATTGCCAGTTGAAATTTTTAAAGTATCGTCATCGTCGAGACCTTGAATCACGTCGTGCCCGTCGCCGTCTTTGTACTCAATGAAATTCTTATCTGCAGAAGAAGAAAGTATAATCGAATCGTTGCTCGAACCGCCCGTTATCGTGACCAACGAAACTTCGCTAAGGATTGTGTCGTTATCCGCACCGGCATTTACTTTTATTTTGAACGTAGAATTAGTAGAAGTAGAAGAGCCAACGTGAATCGAATCGTTGCCAGAGCCGCCGTCGACCGTTATGTTGTTGTCGTAAACTTCAACAGTGTCGTTATCGTCTCCCGCTTCGATTGTCACTTCGCCACCATAGCTTATAATTTTGTCATTGCCCGTGCCGCCGAGGATTGAAACTTGCGAGCTGAAGTTGTAAATGTAATCGTCATCCGCGCCGCCATCGACGGTATCACCTACATAGCTGTAAATTGTATCATTGCCGTCGCCGCCATAAATTTTATCCGCGCCCGCGTCGCCGTAGAGGACATCATTGCCGCCGTTGCCGAAGATATAATCGTCGCCAGAGCCGCCATAAATCGTATCGTTCTTATCGTTGCCGCGCAAATTGTCGGAGCCGTCGTAGCCGTAAATGACATTAGCAAAAGTTTCGCCAACTATCGTATCTTGCGGTTCGACAGTTTCAGCGGGGTCACGCCAATAAGCTCCCGTTGTTTTATCTCGTTTAATGCCGACGTTGTCCTGAAGTTCATCGTTAGCCGCCGAGCCAAAGATTGTGCAGACGACCTCGCCCGTGTCGTAGTTCATGCCATAAGCCCGCGTCGGTGAGGAATCGGACTCCTCGTCCTCCACGAGTTTGAATTTTTTATCTGCACCGTCGACTAGCTTAACAGAACCTGTCAAAGAATCCGCCCCAACCACAAACGTTACGTCATCGCCGATAACTGCAATCTGGGTTATTCGACCTTTTTTAATCTCCAGCGTCGAAAGAGAAGAATCCTTTTCATTGTCGTTAAAGTGATAGTAAACGTCATTGCCCTCGCCCTCGGAATATTCAAAGACACGAGGCGCATAACCGTCAGCGATAATGGTATCGTCGCCCGCGCCGCCCGCGACTGTGCTTTTAATCTGGTTAAGCTCGTCGACATAGGATTTAATTTCCAGAACAGAACTAATCGGCAAGAATATATCTCCTAAAGTGACGGCGGTACCTTTCAATAAGCTTGCCACATCTTCGGCTTTATAAAGGCTAAACAAATCCTCTAATCCGCCAAGTACCATAGAAGAAATTTCTGTAACGGCATTGTATTTGGAAAGAATATCAAGTGCTACTGTTTTTCCCGCTTTCCATAGGATGCTGTCTTTATCGTAGGCAGAAACTCTGTACAAATGAATGCGGTCGTTGCCTGCGCCGCCAAAAATAGAAGCGTCTAGGTCATGCCAAGCCTCAATAAGGTCATTGCCGTTGCCGCCGTCAATCGTTACGTTGTTGCCCTTATCGGTGTAGATATAATCGCCGAATTTGTTACTGCCCGCGCCGCTTGCGTTGTCGCCCTCGATGAAGGTGTTGTTGCCGTAGTTTTCGATAATGTCGCCGTGGTCGCCGCCGAAGATAACTGCGGAATCGCTCGTGTTTTTAATGTAGTCATTGCCGTCATTGCCTCTTAGCAAAACATTTTCAGCGTCGTTGATAATAATGTCCACGCCTTCCGAATCGTTGCCGCCTTCAACCGTAACATAACTCCACGTGCTCGCAACGTTTATCAAATTTTTACCGCCAACAGCATCGATTGTTACTTGCGAACCGTTCCCCATAGTTTTGGGTTCACCTTCGACTATATATTCTTTCTCGCCTGTAGCAATAATCGTATCATTGTTCTTGCCACCTTTAATTGAAAGGTTATTGGACGTGCCACCCAAACTTATATTATTATTGCCATCGCCCGCGTCAATCGTGACACGTGAGCCGCCAAAATTTTGAATATCATCGTTGCCATTGCCAGCAATTATTGTAACGTCATTGCCGCCGTTTAAAGATTCGTCTATGATAAATTTTGCTCTAATCTCAGGTTTATCGCCATTTGTTCCTATTGTGACAAGTTCTATATGTCCTTCAAAATGACCATTCTTTATTTTGTTGTTGCCATCGCCGCCCTGTATGCTAACATTAGCTCCGTAATTATATACACTATCATTGTCTGCTCCTGCATTGATTCTTGCGTCTGCGCCGTTGTTGCTGATGTAATCGTCGCCTTTGCCGCCGTTAATAGTAACTTTTTTTGTTTCACCTTCGTAGGTGTCGTTGCGGAGGCTATCGTTTCCCTCGCCGCCTACCATTGAAATGTTATTGGCAAAGTTTTCAATAATATCAGCTTTGTCGCCACCGTCGAGTGTTGAGCCATAACCATAGTTGCGAATTGAATCTTCATCACCGCCCCCGTTGATTATCGCCCTCAAGCCGCTGTTTCTTACGGTATCGTCACCGGAACCGCAAGTTACATCAACATTTTCGCCGTTATTCCAAACATAATCATTATTCGTACCTGCGTCAATGAAAACTTTATCTGCTCTATTATCGATGTAATCGTCATCCGCGCCACCGTAAATCTTTGTGTTCTTGCCTAATTCGTGATTATAAAGCTTATCTTGTCCGCCGTTACCGTAAATTTTAACATTAGTTCCGTCATTTATCAGATAATCATTTCCGCCGTCACCGTTGATTACAACATTAGGAGCCACTGTATCGTTGTAAACATGAGAATCAACATTACTGCATTGAATCACGCAACCGGCTCCATGATTGACGAAAAACGTGTTGCCAAATCCAATTACTTCCGCGCCTGGAATCGTATTCCAATAACGAACGCCATTACCATCTTCACCAGTAAGGAGGGTAGGCACTATTGCAAAACGTTGAAGGTCGAAATTAAAAACTTCCATAAAAATCCGCTCCTCCCATAAAACACGTACACAATCTGACCAATAATTTCTTGGATAATAATATACAGCCGAATCGCTTAGCAATGACGCCTAGAAAAATTTTTCGGCAATAAAAAGCCCCGCAACTCGGCGGGGAAATCTTTTAAGCTTTAATCATATTTTCCAGCGTCTCGAATAAAACATCAGGCTCGACGGGCTTTGATAGGTGAGCATTCAATCCCGCCTGCAAAGATCGTTGAACGTCTTCATCAAAAGCATTGGCAGTCAGCGCGATAATCGGAATGGTTTTTGCGTCTTTCCTGTCTAAGGCTCGGATTCGTTGCGTCGCCTCCAAGCCGTCCATTTCTGGCATCCGCATATCCATCAAAATTGCGGCGTAGTATCCTTCGGGCGAGTTCTCGAACTTCTCTAGGGCAATCTTTCCGTTCTCGGCTAGGTCGGCTTCAATCTCGCGCATTTGCAAAACCATCATCATAATTTCGGCGTTGACTGGCATATCTTCCGCCAAAAGAATCCTCTTGCCCGCTAAGTCGGCTTTGGTCTTCGTCTCGGCAGTGCTGAGATTTTTTTTCTTAAGAGCCTTCTTGAATTCCTCAATCAGATTGCCGGAGAACAGCGGCTTAGCGATGAAACTATCAACCCCGGCGGCGATTGCCTCGTCGATGATGTCGTCCCAGTTGTAAGCCGTCAGAATTATAATCGCCGTCTCGTTGCCGATAATTTCGCGGATTTGTTTCGTGACTTCCACGCCGTCCATTTCTGGCATATGCCAATCAACGATAATCAAGTTGTACGGCTCGCGGCGTGCGTGGCGGAGCTTGACCATCTCGATTGCTTCCTTGCCCGATAAAACCGTTTCAGCGGCGATGCCTGCCTTCTCCAAAACCAACTTAGCATGGTCGCAAGCAATCGGGTCGTCGTCAATGATTAAAACGTTCATCTCGTGCGGGCGAATCTCAACATCATCCTTCGCCGCGTCTTGTTTATCCGAATCCATTAAGGTAACCGTGACGGTAAAGGTTGTGCCAACTCCCTTTTGGCTGTCGACTTCGATTTTGCCGTTCATCATCTCGACGATACTTTTTGTAATCGCCATGCCCAGTCCAGAGCTACCGTATTTGTTCGTGGCAGTCGAGTCCTCTTGGCTGAAGGCTTCAAAAATCTTCGGCAGATAATCCTTGTTCATGCCAATGCCCGTATCCTTTATCGTGAATCGAATCGCCGATTTCTTATCAAAGCTCGCAGTCTTCTCCACGATTAAATCGACCTTGCCGCCTTCGGGCGTGAACTTAACGGCGTTGCCCAAAATATTAATCAGCACCTGCCGCAGTTTGACGCTGTCGCCAATGTAATACTCGTCAAGCTCGCCTTTGACGTGGCAGTTGTATTCGAGCTTCTTTTCCTTGCATTGCCCGCTGAAAATCGTATTAATCTGTTCAATCAGCTTTGGGAAGGCGAATTCTTCATTGCGGACGGTCATGCGCCCAGATTCTATGCGGCTCATGTCGAGTATATCGTTTATCAAGCTGAGCAAGTGTTGTGCCGAGGTGCCGATTTTCTCTAAGTAACTGCGGGTCGTGGCTGATATGCCTGGCTCGTGAAGTGCTAAGCTGTCCAGTCCGATAATCGCGTTCATTGGAGTTCTAATCTCGTGGCTCATGCTGGAAAGGAACGCCGTTTTAGCTTTGCTTGCCTCCTCTGCAGTCTTTAGGGCGTCGCTTAGGGCTTGGCTCTTGGCTAAGGCGTCGCGCATTTCGTTATCAATATCCGTAAAGCCCACGCCGATAACGTGATTTGAAATCTTAGTGCCGTCGTCGGCGATAACGCTTGCCATGCGAATCATCTCGTAGCTTTCCTTGCCGTTGCGATTTGCCAAGTAGCGGTACATTATGACGGCGGTTTTCTCCAAAGCTTCGCGTATGTTTTCTGGCTCAATGAACTTTAAGAAGTCGTCGCGATATTCGGCGGTAACGTAGAGATTTGCATACTCGGTGAATCGTCTGCTGAACTTAAAGCCTTCGCCCTCGGAAAGGGCACCTTTTAACCCACTGTCGCCGCGATAGCAAATGCCCGAATCGTCAGCGAGATTGACGTAATAAACACTGCGATAATCGCTAGCCAAGGCGCGTATCATGATGTCCTGTTGAGCCTTTTCCTGTTCCTGCGCTAAAAGTTCTTCCTGCAAGGCAAGCTGTTCTTCCAGCTCCTGTTGCTTAACGCGGTTTTCGGCGTCGGCGGTCTCTTTTTCAAGGCGGGCTTTGGCTGCCTTCCTTAGTTGCGTAATCACGAGGATAAACATAGCGACCAAAACCAAAGCCGTCACGACCGAGTGAACTAGGCTCCGCGTGATGATTCCGTCGGTAATGGAGTTGATTTGCTCGCTTATGACGCTCTCGCGAATCAGATAAGTCAATACCCAATCTGTGCCGTGAACCGGGATATAGTACATCGTCTCCCTAATGCCGTTGTAGTTGAAGGCGACGAAACCTTTAATGCCGTTCTCGAAGTCCCGCTTCATCTTGTCGAGCTGGTAGCCTTTCTCGAATTTCGCCCGCCCCATTGCCGAGAACAAATTTCTTTCTGCCGAGCGACCGCCTAAGACAACGCCCGTCAACGCCACGCCGTCTTTGGTGTAGAGGTTGCAAAAGGTCGTATTGCTATTGGTCGTCTGCAGGGACATTGCCTCCAACATGCGATTAATATCAATCTCCACGAAGCAAGCCACGAGCGTTTTGCCGATGAAGGGCAGATTATCGGCAGGCATTGCAATAACTATCTTTTTGTTGTTGCTCTCAAGGTTCTTGATTGAAATCTCCGTCTCGGTGAGGTTTTTGTAATCAAAGCTGTATATGCCGATGTCGCCTCTGGTGCCGTGGGAAGTGTAAATCAAGCCGTCCGCGTCCACGAAGGCAAATTTCTCCAAGCCGTAAGTCCGCTTCATGCGCGACTGGTAGGCTTGCAACTTTTCCACGCTACTTAGGTCGTCTTTAGTCATTATGTCCATCGCAACGTTCATGTCGTTGATATAGTCGCCGAGTTTGCTGGCAACGACTTGTTCACGTCTTCCAGCAAGCTCATCAAGATAAAGAATGCTCACCGTGCGGACTGCCTCGGCGTTGTCATCGTTTACGCTGGTTCCCATCCAAAACGTGCCGATGATAAGAATCACCACGACGATTAACGCACCGATTATAAGTTCCTTCATGAGATTTTTTTGTTCGGGTTCCATATTCCCCACCTCTTATTTTTAAAGCGTCGCACGAATCACGAAGACAATTTCTCCGTCGTCGCGTTCCGCTGAACTTTCAAGCCGTGCCGATTGTATAACAGAATCTTTCACGCGGGCAAGGTAATTTTTCACGGCGTCGGCTTTGTCCGTCAAGCCTTCAAGCTCCATGAAGTTTTCTTCTACGCGGACTTTCGTCAAACGCACGCCGCCCCCCGCAACCCTTCCGAGATTGATTAGGTGATTTAAGTTCTTGTTCGTGGCAACCTGTGCGGCTAAGTCGTTAAGCCTGTGTAGTTCGTCAATGTCCGCGTCGAGAGTCTCCTTTAAAGTCAGGTCTTCGCGAAGGTTATCGATTGAAGCTTTAGCCGCGTTTAGTTCGGTTGCCGCCGCGTCGTAGTCGACGAAAACTTTTGCCGAGCCGATAACCAACGCAATAAAAAAAATTGTCGCCGCCACGCCCGAAATCTTTTGCCAATTCCACACGCTGCCCCGCGCCGATAAAAGGTTCGGGGCTTTCTTGTCGCGGACGACCTCCGATATAAATTCTGTCCTGTCGAACGGCGATTTAGCCAACAGGTCGGCGGGCATGACTGACAAGCCGCGCAAGCTCATTCCGAACTTAGCGAACGCCGCGTAGAACTCTTTGACCTTAGCACGCGGCAGAGTCTCCATCCAAATTTCCTCGCCGACCTTAACGAACGAGAACACCGCCTCCGCGCCTGCCTGCGCCCGTGCCCAGCTCTTGACCATCGCGGGCAGTTCCTTATCTGGAATATTGCCGACCTCCGTTTGAAAAGTCACGGCGTCGCCCTCTCGAAGACAAAATCCCACCGAAGACGCCCGCCAACCTTTTTGCTTGCACACGAGCGAAATTTTTTCTGCAAGCTCCTCAATCGCCGCGTCGGGTGCCTCAAGCTCTGTCGTCTCAAATTTTTCCGTAAGCCGTGCGATAAAAATCTTTTCCCCGTCGAAGTACGCGCCGATAATCTCGCCGGTGTTCTCGCGAAAGAACTTCCTTAGCTTATCAATCATTGCACGAGTTCGGCGACCGTCGCCCCAACTGCCCTAACTAAATCTTGCGGCGCAAGGACGAGTTGCATTCCGCGTTGCCCAGCACTAATTGAAATCCTTTCCAACGTCATGGCGCGGGCGTCGAGGTACACGGGATAATTTTTCTTTGCTCCCAGCGGCGAACACCCTCCGCGAACATAACCCGTCAACGGCAACAGCTCCTTTAGCGCAATCATCTCCACGGACTTATTGCCGCTCGCCTTAGCCAAAGATTTTAAGTCAAGCTCCTCGCCGCCGCCGATAACCGCCATAATCACGCCCGATTTATCGCCACGAGCCACCAGCGTTTTGAAAATCATCTTAATATCAAGTCCGCTGACCTCGGCGACGTGCACCGCTGATAAATCCGACTCGTCCACGGCATAAGTTTTTATCTCGTAAGCAATGCCCAGCCCGTCAAGAATTCGGGCGGCGTTAGTCTTCTTTATCTTCTTAGTCATCTGATTACCTCACGCGAAATTTTTAATCGATTGTAGCAAAGTGTTAGTTAGCAGTCAAATAAAAACGCCGCAAGGATTTTCCCCTGCGACGCTGTGAATTTATGTCAGGTCACCCACTTCGACCTTACTGTTGTAAAGAACATGTCTCTTGAGGTGTCGGGATTTAAATAAGTGTAGACTGTCCTCTCCAGTTCGGGAATATCGAACCAATCGTAATGTTACGCACTACTAAGATTAAAGGAACTCATCTCATAAACATATTCATACTCATCAAAGTTCTTCTGCTTGTATGCCGTGAAGCTGTTGTAGTAGGTCGCTCTGAACTCATCGAAGGACTTTGCATTGTAAGGAAGTTCGCCTTCAACGGGTCTGCGTTTGGTCGGATTACCAATTCCTTTAAGACTGCCGTAATTGTCGCTACTCGTTGTTCCCGTATAAAATTCTTTTGCGACAACAAAGCCCTCGAATTTATGACCGTTGCCTTTAATTATGACGGGACTATTGGGCGCAAACAGGATACCTCTGAAGTCAGCGTTCAAGTTCAATACAAGCGGCTGAGGATCGCGCAAAGTCAAGTCAGGATATGTCGCTTTGGGATTCACCGTTTGATTGCCCGAAATTTCCGCTTGATCATAAGCTTCCGTAAGCCCGCGATCGGGTCCTTCATAGAAGATAACAAGCGGTCTGTCCTTTTCTCCCGTGTTGGAGACGTTGATATTGATATTAATCTGACGAACGGTTGTATTTTGCCTGTCCAGATCCGCCTCGTTAAGTTCCTCGCTTTCGATACGCATATAGAGCGGATCTTTAGGCGAATCGGGAACACTTTCGCCCATGCTTGTATAGTAGCTTGTGTATTTGTCAGTCTTGGTTTGATTTTTGCGAACCGTCCAATTTTGGTCAATGTTAATGTTCGTGTGCACCCTGTACTTCATGTAGCTACTCCCCGGTTGATACGTCAAACTCGGATTGCTACTCACCCACGAATTTTTCTTTGCCGTAATAGAGTTCTTAACACTACTGCCACTTTGAGCATCAGAAACGTCCCAAGAATATTTAAACAAACCCTTTCCACTACTGTTAGAGTCTTTATAGTTCAAGTCCGCGCCCAAGTCTAAGAAAATCGTTTGCTTGTCGCTCAAATCGTAGTAGACATCTTTATTGTTCTCTTGCCCCGCCTTTTTAATTTCGCTTTTTACTGTCAATATTTCTTGACGATATCCGCTACTGTTGTATGACACAGACGAACCCGATCTTGCAGGAGTAATGGTAGGAACATAATCTGCCCACCAATAGGCGTCATCCATGCTATTAATTCTTTCAGTGAACGTGGTATAGGAGCCGGTACCGATTCTTTTGCTAACTGTCACTGTACCTGTCGAATAGAGTTCTTTGGCGACTGCCATCCATGTCCTGTAAGTCATGAGCTCTTCGAGACCCTTACGGATATTGTTTTCCTTAGTTTTGTCTCCTTTCATTGCTCCGAAAATTGATGCGCCTTCCTCGACATATTCTATATCTTCTTGCCCTAGCTCCCATTGAGCATATAAGACTACATCGCCGTCAGCAAGTAGCGTTTCAAGTACATCTGCCGAAAAAATTTTGCCGTCGCTGTAAGAAGTACCAGTACCGTCTGCTTTTGTATTCCAGCCTTTAAAAATGTATCCTTCCTTTTGCAGATTAATCGCGCCAGCCTTCGGTAAGGAAGTATCCTCATAGTTGTTATCTTCATCTATATTGACCGCAACATTTCTGCGAGATTTATTGGTGTTGCCACTCTCGTCGATTAATGATCCTTCATTAGCATCGAGGATTATTTTTTTATCAGTGAGTTCTTGTTCAGGCGGGTCGGGATTACCGCCTTCGCTGTCATCGATATTTTTAGACAGCAACGCGACAGCTACAACGCCAGCGTTCATATCATCAAGGAAGCCGATAAAGAAATGGTGAATGTTCTCGCTAAGCCCAACGACGTAAAAATAATCTTCGCCGTCTTGATAAAGATTCGTCGTCATCGTTACTGTATTGTCGCCTCTGGTGTAGCCGTCCTTAGTAGATTTATCGTCAGCCGCCTGCGCAACGGAGAAGAGACTCGGCGGCGCATAAGCTGTGTCCCCAAGGTTTTTCTTGGCATACTTTAAAGCCTCTAAATCGCCGTCAGTTGTAGATATATTGTTGCCGTCCTCGTCTTTTGCTAGCTTGTTTTCGTCCTTAGGATACTTATCGACGAGTTTGTTTTTGTAGCTTTTGCCCTGGAATAAGGCGTGCGCCTCGATTAACTTCTTTGCTCCCGCAAGGACAGCCGCGTCCGCCGCGTTTTGAAGTCTCGATACGTTCAGATAGTACCAGCCGAGGTCAAGTCCCACACCGCCCATAAACAGGAATACCGGAATGAGCAAAGCATAGAATACGGCGACTTGTCCTCTGCTATGCCCCCCCCCCCATATAGGCGGAATATCTTATTAAGCATAATCATTATACCTCCAATCAGTCAACAAGTTTAAAGCGCGGGTCGCATTCAAAGACCCTGTGCCACGGCAGAGAAACTTTTAAATCCTCCAGACACAAGCCACGCGGCAAAATCAGATTGGCGGCGGCGAAGGCTTTAATCTTTTCCGTCGTCCAGTCGTTCACCTTAGGAGTTGCGTCCTCGCCAATCTTGTACGGGTCAATGCCTACGCGATAACACTCGGCGATAATCTCTTGGCGGACGTTCGCTTGATAAGCCCACTCGTCAAGGTAACGCGTCGTCAAAAGCTCGGCAATGTCCCGCTCGTCCATGAACTTAGCTAAGACACTCGCGCCGATTAGAAAGCCGCTTGAGTTCGTCGCGGTGTTCCAGCCGCCATAAGCTAGAATCTTGTACTGCAGGTCGTCTTTCTTTAGCTGATTCATAAGCGCATTATCCGCGCCGTTCGCAAAAGATACGTCCGCGATTGCCACGGGGTAGCCCGCCTCAAGGAAGTTCTTGACGGGCTTAAGGAAAGTTTTCAGGTCGCCGCGGAGCTGAAGCTTATTCTTCTTAAGGTCGGGAGCCTCTAAGGTCTTTCCGTTGCTGCGGGTGTTGACGGCTAAAATCAAGTCGGCGCGTTCGGGAGCAGGAACCCTCAAGCCGCCCGCCGCGATAATCGCCGCCTCAATCGAAATGCCAATCGGCTCGTTGCAATACTTCGGAAAAGTCGCCGCGCCCTTGCCGTCGTTGTACATGACGCTAACGAACGGAATTTGGTCGCGGTCTTTATTAATGGCGCGGGAAATCATCAACATGCCGAGTTCGTCCGCACCAGAGGTGACTTGCACGACTGTCTTGCCCAAATCTTTTGCGTGGTCGGCAAGGTAACGGCTTTCCATGTGCGTTTGAGAGAATATCGCGCTATCATCACAGCCGAGCAAGAAGTAATCGAAGACACCTTCCCGCGTCAAGTCAATCAGATATTTGTTGGCGTCGAAGTTTTCCTCGCGGCGGTCTAGCCAGTCTGAAAGATATTCAGCGGGGATTGCCGCCTTCAATGCGTCGAGTTGCTTTTTTTCCTTGCGCGAAAGTCCTTCCGTCTCTTGCTTGTCGAGTAGGGCGGTGTATTGGAAAATTTGCAAACCGTATGTAGCGTAGTAATCTGGCTCCACTCCAGGATAAGAGACGCCGCGGGGCGTTCGCATAATCGTTCCAAAGGCATAAATCGTCAGGTAGGGAAATTTTTTATCGAAGGCTTGAAAACGTTTTGCGCGAGCCATAATCTCTGGCGGGTCGAGATCCTGAATCCGCGAATCGACGAGACTGCCATAAAGCATTGCGTCCGTCGAGATTGCGGCAAAGTCGGCTTGCGGGGCAGTCTCTTCCACCCACGCCCAAAGCTTATCGGGGTCGCCCTTATGAGTGTTGCGTCCTAAAAGTTCAGTCGGCGGCGTCAACAGTTCGTAGCCGAGTTTTTCTGCCACCTGCACCACTTGATATAAATTACATGGGCGGTCGTCTATCGGCACGTACAGAATCTTTTTGCCCTGCGCCAATGTCGTCGAAGTCATCATCATTATCACCAACGTTATCAATAAAAAAAGTTTTCGCTTCAACGTTTTAACCTCCTGAAATTTTTCCTGCATTGTACCAAAAATTTTTGAATCTGCCAAAGGTTTTCCGTTGACTTTAAAGCTATTCTAACTTAAAATCAGCGGCGGAGGTGGGTTAAGAATGTTAGACAAAAGATTAGACCCCGAACAGGCTAAAAAAGTTCAAGAGTCCAAGTGGTATCCCAAGTATCACGTCGCGCCGCCGGTTGGGTGGCTCAACGACCCGAATGGCTTTTCGTACTACAAGGGCGAGTATCACATTTTCTATCAGTATCATCCGTATTCCGTGAACTGGGGACCCATGCATTGGGGTCATTCCACGAGTAAAGACCTTTGCCACTGGGAACATCAGCCGATTGCTATTACGCCTGGCGCATTCTCCGAAGGTCACGAGTGGTACGACTGGGACGGTTGCTTCAGCGGTTGCGGTTATGAGTTTGAAGGCAAGCTCTGGCTTATGTACACCTCGCAAAGGTTCAACGGTTCGGGCGGCGTCAATTCTTCCGCCGAAAATCCTTCCGGTTATAATCCTTCGGGCAGTGCCGGCGGCGGCAATGTCACCGAGCGTCAGTGCTTTGCTTATTCCGAAGACGGCATTAACTTCACTAAGTACGAAAAAAATCCGGTCATTGACATTCCGAACGATCACCCGATTATCGCAAACATCGACTTCCGCGATCCGAAAATCTGGGATCACAACGGCAAATATTACTGCGTAATTGGTAACAGAATTCGCGACCGCTCCCGCACGCAAATCGTCCTGTTCGAGTCAGAGAACTTCTTCGACTGGACGTTTAAATCCGTCGTCGCCATTTCTAAGCCAGATTACTCCGAAGGCACCATGTGGGAATGCCCAGGTTTCGCGCATTTCGGCGACAAGTACGTTATGATCACTTCGCCGCAGCATGTCCCGTACAAAGGCTACATGTTCCACAACATCCACCAAGCCGGTTACATGATTGGTACACTCGATTACGATCAGGGCGTATTCTATCGCGGCGACTTCTTCACGTTCGATCACGGCTTCGACTTCTACGCAACCACAATGATGAAGAATCCTGAAGGTCGTTACTTCATTATCGCTTGGATGGCTGCGTGGCAAAGTCCCTTCCCCGAACAGGCTGACGGCTGGGCAACGATGCTTACTATTCCGCGTGAACTTCAGCTCAAAGAAGACGGCAGAGTTTTTACCATTCCGCCTAAAGAACTCGAATGTATGCGCGATGAAGGCGTTCACTACAAAGATCTTGCCCTCGATAAGGAAACACAACTTGACGGCGTTAAAGGTACTTGCGGCGAATTGCTCTTTGATGTCGACGTTAATGCTTCGGGCAACAACTTCGAGTTCGATCTCTTTAGTAGTGACAAAGAAAAGACCGCCGTCAAATACTATCTCGAAGAAGGTCAACCTGTCATTGAGCTTAACCGCGACCAGACGATTGAGGGCGGCAAGGGCGTTCGCAAAGTCATACTGCATCCCTTCGGCGATATTCTCAAGTTCCGCATTTTCCTCGACAAGTCCGCGATTGAAATTTTCATCAACGACGGCGCGGAAGTCATGTCGACTCGTGTCTATCCGCAGGAAGAGTCTCAAAATATCGTCTTCATTCCGCAATCCGAAAAATTCGTAATCAAATCGCTCGACTTCTACAACTTCTGAGCCGTAATTATTGCAACGAAAAACCCCTTCCGCTTTGGAGGGGGCTTTTTTATTCTTTTGCGTAGGCGATAAAATCTGCTATAATGGCGAAAAAATTTATGGGAGGGGCTTGACGCTTGAAGTTCCTAAAAAGATTTTTCGAGGGCGTGCAACGCGACGCGAGACTATTTTTATTCGTGCTGATTCTGCTTGAAGTCTATCGCGGGCTGTTTATCGTGTTTATGTCTGGCTACATGAACGCGGAGTCGGGCGCAACGCAAATATTTTCCGCAATGTTCACAGGGCTTAGGCTTAGTTTGAAGACGGCGGGCGCAGTAACTTTAATCTCGTTCGTCTTCGTGACGCTCGGCGGCTTGAAGTCACGGTTGCGGCTTTTTATCGGGATTATCGCGTCGCTAATATTCTCGTTGCTGTTCATGCTTAGGTTCCCTTACTATCGGGCGTTCCAATCGACGTTCGGAATGGAGGTCGTGCAGGGCTTCAACGATGACATTTGGTCGATAATCGTTACGATGTTTCAGGAGTACGGAATCGCTTGGCGGGCTATCGTCGCGGTGATTCTTACGTTGCTTTGCGTCGCTGTGCTCAGTCGTCTGCTCTTGATAAAAACTTTCCCACTGCCTGAACTCGAAAGCAAAGTTAAACGCGTCGGCTTCGGTGCGGGACTCGGCGTCGTGGTGATTCTGTTTGGACTGTTCGTGCGTTTCGGCGGGAGCTTTACTTACGGTAGCGGAATTAATTGGGAGAACGCGGGCGTGACGACTGACAACTTTTTAAACGAGTGTATCCTAGACGACGCGCAGGCACTCTATCGAGCACGGGCTATGGCTAAGCGCATGGAGGCGGGCGAAATTTCCGGCGTCGACGCAAATAAAATTTTGGAGTCTGCGCAATTTGTCGCCGTCAACAAAACTTTGACTGAACAGAACCTTGCGCCTTACCTCGAACGCAAAGCACCTGGCGAACACATTCCAAAGCCCAAACACATCTTTATAATCCTCGGCGAAACGTTCATGCAGTGGCCGATGCTCGGCAAGTACGATGAACTTTTGGTCGCCGAAGGAATCAAATCGCTTATCGCGGAGGAGAATTGCTACTACAGCCGCAACTTTATGCCAAACGGCGACTTCACGTCCACGGCGATAACAGGACTTGTGACGGGCTTGCCCGACGTTAATATCAAGGTCAACTACCAGGCGCGCACTTATGACAAGCTTTATATCACGGCTATGGCTCCTGCCTTCCGCGAGCTCGGCTACAAGGTTGATTTTTGGTACGGCGGTATGCCCAGTTGGGATTCAATCGCTAAGATGAGTTTGGCGCAGGGCTTCGATAATTTTTACGGCTATCCAGACTTCAACGCCGAAAAGCAAACGACTTGGGGCACGAAGGACGAGAATTTATTCAACGCCCTTTTAGCGCACCTAGCCGACGAGCCTCCGACGGTTCATCTAATAATGACGACGACCAATCACCCGCCGTATAACCTCGACCTTGCGGTTGAGGGCTACGACGTTCAAGCCGTCACTGAGGCTTTAAAGAATATGCCGAACGTCGAGGACGTGAATCAGCTGGCGATTGAGCTTGGGCACTATTGGTATATGGACGAGGTCATCACGAACTTTATCCGCGCCACGAGTGAACGCTATCCGGAAAGTCTCTTCGTCGTCACAGGCGACCATGCAGTTCGTTGCGACCCTTCTAGGCACCCGACGATTTTTGAACATCAAAGTGTTCCTTTCGTCCTGTATGGCGCGGGCATTACTAAAGAAATCCTTCCGCCCGATGCAGTCGGCGACCATATCTCGATTGTTCCGACTCTTATCGAACTGATTGCTCCAAAAGATTTTGCTTACTACTCGATTGCGCCGAGCCTCTTTAACAGTGACGGCGTTGGCTTTAACACAGATGCATTCCTTACGGCTAAGGTTGCTGGAGAAATTGATTCGGACGTCATGGAACTTTTACCGCACGTCGCCTCTAACGAACTCAACGACGTAAATCTTGCTGACGAGAGAGCGCACGCCCTTGAAATTATCTCGGCTATGCGGACGGTCGCTTGGTGGATGATTACCAAAGGACTTTTCCTCGGCAACGAAGGCGGCAACTAATCACGCGTAAAAAAAATCCCCACTGCACATGCGGCGGGGATTTTTTTATTAACGACCAACGACTTGGCGTCCAGTTAGCTTTTCTATCTCGTCGAAGATTTTCTTAGCCCTATCGTCAATGAAGGCGTCGAAATTATCTGCGCGGCATAATGCAGGGTCGATAAAATGACGTTCTAAAATTTCGTCGACCTCTGCGCTTGAAAGCCTCGTCTTATGTTCAATCTTAGTTAGATAAATGCTCGGCGGGTCGCTACCGATTGTCTGATTAGTTTTCTTAAGAATAAGCGTCTTGTTGGCAATGTTGTCACATCGGGCTTTGGGCAAGCCTTGAGCCTCGCAATATTTTTTCGGGAAGATATGATGCACATCGATATTTTCAGCAAAGTTCGCGCTCGTGCCCATATTCCTGCTCGCAAGAAAATCCCTCGCGCCGTTCTTGATTATCAGCGAAATCATTCCTTTATAAGGTGCCGAACGAGTGCTGTTGACGCTCATTAACCGCCCTGCCACTATTTGAGCCTTACGAATTATTTCGGGTTCCTCACGTTTATCAATCCACTTCATGACTTGCACAACGTCTTTGGCGAAGCGTGATAAATGTCCTTCGCGATAAGCTTCACTAAAGACGCCACACCAATACCAACATTCAATTTTTTTCCAACTCGCCGCATTATCTTTGCCCGCTAACTTCAGCTCGGCGAAGATTGCCGCCATAGGAATTAACTGCGATTTGTAGGGGAGATATTTTATCGTCGAAATGCCTTCCTCTTCCAAAAATTTTCCCGCCTCAACAAAGCCTTCGATAATATCCTCGCGATATTGAAGGTATTCATTGTAGGTAAGCTTCAAAATGTCTTCGCTCTTGCAACTGACAGGGTTTCTTCCATTTAAACAAAATTTTTCATAGCTAACCAAAAGCGTCAACGCCGTAATAAAATCCAAGCAATCTATCTCATTAAGAGTATCCAAGCCTTTTTCGGCGAAGCCACCTTTAATTTTTTCCCAGTCACGGCGCAATTCTATTGGATTGCCGTTTTCGTCTTTTTGCTTAGCGAAAATCGCCGTCAACAAATCGAACGTGCTTAACTTTGCGCCGCCGATATTGACGTTCTCGAAAATGTTGCAGACCGCCTCAAGCGGAATATTTTTTTCCAGCATGATGCACGCAATTTTGTAAGAGGAAATTTTTTTGACGACTTCGTCATAGAATTTATTAACAAGAGCCTGCTTATAATCGTTATTCTCGTAATAGCTCTGATGCTTCAAAATCCAATCTAATATCCCATTAAAAATTTTATTCAGTGGGAACATGCCCTCGGCGAATTCTCCTTTGGGTGTCGACAAGTCAAAATTCTTGCCCTTAGCTTTTAACTTTCTATTTTCGTCGACGGAAATAATCATGTCTTCGACGCTCTCTGAATTCTGGACAGAGGTAATCGCCTTTGCCATATCAACATAGTAAAAATACTTTTTCACTTTGCCCTTGCTGTCTGTGATTCTTACAGGCTCATTGAAATAAAGTGCGCCGAAAAGTGAAGTCAATCTCTGTTGCCCGTCGAGGATTAAATGTTGCGGCTTCGATTCGACGCTTTCAAGCAATTCAATCTTTCGGAAGGAAAATTCTACAGTGTCTGCGTCGCAAGCCAAAAGCATGATTGAATTTATCGGGAAGCCGCGAATCACGCTTTCAAGCAGAGATTTAATCTGTCCGTCGCTCCAAATCCAACTGCGCTGAAAGTCTGGTAGTTGAATCTCACCACGTTTGATTTCATCAAGCAATTTCGTAAGCTCAATATTTTTTGCGTCCACGTTTATCGTCCATCCTTTTGAGAGTTTTATTAAATTATAAGCGGGCGAAAATTTCCCGTCAAACAAAAACGGGACAAGCCCTAAAGCCTGTCCCATTTGTTTGCTTATCGAAAAGATTATTTGCGGAGATTGAGTTTGGCGAGGATGTCGCGGTAGCGGTTGATGTCCTTTTTGCTAAGATAGCTCAAAAGGCGGCGGCGTTGCCCGACCATCTTCAACAGCCCGCGGCGCGAATGATGATCCTTTTTGTGCTCCTTGAGGTGTTCAGTAAGGTAAGAGATGCGAGCCGTCAAGAGTGCGATTTGGACTTCGGGCGAGCCAGTGTCTCCTTCGTGTGCCGCGTACTTTTTTACAATCTCCTGCTTTGCTTGTTTGTCTAACATGTCGTTTCCTCCTGCGTAGAATTTTTTTCCGTCAGCTCAGTCCGCGTCGGAGTCTCGTCAAACCGCGCTGAGGTTAAGATTGCCGCAGTTTAACATAAGAACTTTTTACCGTCAATATCACTAAACCAGCGAGAGAAACTTTTTGCGCTTAAGCTCAACCAACGCCGGGTCTTTAACGCCGTTTACAGCAAACGCCTGCGCCCTGTCAATACACGTGGCACAATGCCCGCAAGGAACGTCTCCGCGTTCATAGCAACTCCACGTCAGATGATACGGCGCACCCAATTTCAAGCCGACTTTGACGACATCGGATTTTTTTTGGCAGAGGAACGGCGCGACGATATGAATCTTTTCGTAGGTGCCGATACGGATTGCCGCACTCATCGCCGCCACAAAGTCTGCACGGCAGTCAGCGTAGGCATGACCCGCCGCGTTGTCGTCAGCGTGCACGCCGATATAAAGCTTAACTAAGTCATCATCGTAAAGCCCGTCTGCAAAGCTCGCCGCCATCGATAACATCAAGCCGTTGCGGAAGGGAACATAAGTTGCCACCTTTGGCGATTGGTTCTTTGCAATCTGTTCGGCGTAGGAAGAATGCTCCAATGGTTCGTTAGAAGTATCAAGCAATGCCGAGTTTGAATGGCGAAAAATTTCTGCGGCGTCCAATTCATAATGCTTGACCTTGTAGAAGGTAGCGACGTTGCGGGCGGCTTCGAGTTCCTTGGCGTGTCGTTGACCGTAGAAGACTGTTAAAGCCGTGACGTTATCCGCGCCCGACTTATCAACCGCCATAGCAAGACACGTCGTCGAGTCAAGCCCGCCACTTAGGAGAACAACCGCCTTATTCATGATGCCGCCTCGAATACTTTCTTGACATTGGCAAGGCATTCTTCGTAAGTCTCGCCGGGTTGCGCCTCGTAAATCTTCTTGCCGCCAACGTACATGCTCGGCACGTAATAATGATCGTAGAATCTCTCGGCAAGCTTGGGTTGCCTTTTTTCGTCGATAACCTCAAGTTCCACTGGCGGATAATCTTTCTTGACCTCGTCAATCGCCCGATACGCCGCCGCACAATACGGACAACCCTCCATCTTAATCATCGTAATCTTTTTCATGACAAGCCCTCCTTAACTGGCTAAAACTTCTGCGCCCGTTTCCGTTATCAAAATCGTTTTCTCCCATTGCGCCGATAAGCTCCCGTCCTTAGTGCGAACTGTCCAATGGTCGTCCGCGTCGACTACGACTTGATACTTGCCGGCGTTAATCATCGGCTCGACCGTCAAGACGACGCCTGGGACAAGGAGCATACCCGTATCCGCTTTGCAATCGTGGCTGACGAACGGCTCAAGGTGAAATTTCTTGCCGACGCCGTGCCCGCCCAAGTCCGTGACGACGGAATAACCGTTATCATGAGCCATCTTGCCGCAAGCCGCCCCAATGTCGCCGACGAAGTGCCACGCCTTAGCCGCCGCAATGCCCGCTTCCATAATGTCATGCGTCACGTCGATTAATCGCCTTGCCTCCGGAGAAATTTCGCCGACCGTGTACATGCGCGAGGCGTCCGCAAAGTAGCCGTTAAGGTCCGTGGTAATGTCGATGTTGAGAATGTCGCCCGCCTTTAGGATTTCCTTGCGTGAGGGTATGCCATGGCAGACGACGTTGTTGACGCTAATGCAAATGCTCTTCGGGTAGCCTTCAAAGCCAAGGCAACTCGGATGTCCGCCGTGACTTGTGATGAACTCGTGCGCCGCGTCGTTAAGCGTCAAGGTGTCGACTCCTTCCCTAACAAGCTCGTTCATCAGGTCGAGCGCGCCCGTATTGATGACCGCCGCCCGCTTGATGCCTTCAATGTCCGCCGCGTTGTTAATCAGTCTCTTCGGCGGACGGACTTGGCTTTTGGCTTTGATGAACTTTATCTCGTCAAGCCGTGCGTCAAAGTCCGCGTGACACTTCTTATATTTCTTGCCGCTTCCGCACCAACACGGGTCGTTTCTCTTCATACGTCGCAACATCTCCTTGAAAAACTTTAACATGCTTACTTCCTCGCGGGGCAATCGAGCTTATCACACGTCGCGCAAGCTTTCTTGGTTTGAAGTTTGTTAGCCGTTCGCTTTAGCCCGATAATCGCTGTGATTGACTTGCGAGGCTCCAACATCATCGCCGAGGTTAAACTCATGCCGATTTGTTCCGCGCCGCTGATTGTAAAAAGTTTCTCCTGCGCTGTCAAATCCCAGTCGCCGTAGCCCGGACTGAACCGCCAACGCAACTTGAAGCCGTCCTTAGCGAAGGTCGCCGCGAAATGTCTTTCCATAGCGTCCGCCGCCTGCTCGACTGCCGCTGTTGCCGCCGCGTCCAAGAGAACAGACGCTAGATATTCGCCGCGCTCGAACTTCCTGTTGACTTCGCGAGTAATCTCCGCCCCGACCGTCGCCGCCATGCAGATGACCCGTTCGCAGCCGTCTAGGTGCTTGAGAATCGATTTGCCGACGATTGTAAAGGGCTGCTCGCTCTGCACGACAGGAGCTTTGTAATCGTAGACGTTCCACGCACCGCGAACCTCAAGCAGTAGCAGAGCTTCGGCGCAGGCGTCACGAATATTTTTTTCCCCGAAGCCCTGAGCCTTGCGCAAGCCCGCGTATCGTCGAGTTTCTGCCGCGTCTACCTCCAGAATCTGCGCGTTGTATATCGGCAAGTCAATCGCCTCCTTCGTAAAAATTTTATCGCCGCCGCCCGCCGCCGTCAACATTGAATAATTCCCGCGCCTGTATTAGAATCACGCCAAAGGAGTTGATTCTATATGAAAAGCGGTATGTGCGGAGAAAATCTAACGTGGACGCTCGACGACGAAGGCACACTCACAATCAGCGGGCACGGTGCAATGGAAAAATGTTACTTATACGATTTATACGATAACATGACGACTTGGTATGATAAGTACAATTCTGTAAAGAATATTATCATTGAGAAAGGTATAACTTCTATTGCCGATTGTGCGTTCATTGATTACAAAAGCTTAGCGGCTATAAAAATTCCTAAAGGTGTTACTTCTATTGGTTGTTGGGCATTCAGTGCTCGCCAGTTGCTTTGTAGTGTTGATATTCCAGATTCAGTCACCTCTATTGGTCGTTCAGCTTTCAGCGGTTGCACTGCGCTAACTAATGTAAAGCTTCCAGATTCAGTTACTTCTATTGGTCGTTCAGCTTTCAACGGTTGCACTGCGCTAACTAATGTAAAGCTTCCAGATTCAGTTACTTCTATCAGCAAAAGGCTTTTTAGTGGTTGCACTTCGCTGATTAACGTAGAAATTCCAAATAGTATTACTTCTATTGGCGAAAGGTCTTTCAGTTATTGTACAAGCTTAACGAGTATAAAAATTCCGGAAAGCGTTACTTCTATTGGCAAATTATCTTTTGAAGGTTGCGATTCTCTTAAAGAAATTTACTACAAACGCGGTACCAAAATTGATTTGCATAAGTTGACGGCTGGCCACAACGCTGAACTCATTCCTTATGATGAATTTCCGCCTGACATCACGGAAAAGGAACCTGATAAACCTAAAGACGCTGTAGAAAAGATTTCGCCACCCGCCGAAGAAGTTTCCAAAGTCGACAGCAACCCAACGATTAATCATGAAGAAAATTTTGCCGTCTACAGCAACACAAAGTATGACCGCACAGAGAGTTTCGCACCAAGCTATAGTAAAAATTGGAGCAACGTCGATGATAAAACTGTTGCCATTAGGAAAGCCGCCGAACTCGCCGCGATGAATATCGTTATGAACATTGAACGCAACTTAGGATTTGTGCCCGATGATGTCAGCAGTCAAAATCTCGGCTACGACATTAAATCGACTTCGCACGACGGAAAAATTTCTCGCCTAATTGAAGTCAAAGGTAGGTATATCGACGCCGAAAGCGTTACGGTCAGCCGCAACGAGATAATCGCCGCATTGAACAACCCCGATAACTTTATTCTTGCAATCGTCAAACTCGACGCCGACAAAAACGAGACGGTTTATCTTAAGAGACCTTTTGAGCAACCGCCAGACAAAGCCGCGCTTAGCATAAACTTCAGCATTCAAAAACTTATCGAAGCCGCCAAAATTATTCCCCGCTGAAAACCCTGCATGGGGCTTATTTTTTTTGCGGCGGCATTTTATAATTCGTCCGAGGAGGCGACGAGCCATGAGAAAATTTTTAACGGCATTGATTGTAATGTTGCTGATGAGTGCGTCGGTTGAGGCGATTAGCTACGCGGATTCGACGTTCGCGATTGACACGATTAATCAGAAGCTCCGCGAGTGGAAGTGCACGCCGCTTAGGATTCAATACGGCGGTGACGAACTCAACACCCCAGAGAACGTAGCGTACATGAACGAGCTTGCCGAGGCTCACGGCTACGAGAAAAAATTTACGGCGTGCATGGTCTTCTATTCGGATTTTCATTCGCCGCCCGACGACGGAACGCCCTCCGCCTGGAATCATGACAGCGATTATAAAAATTGGTCGTGGTACTTTGGACGCTACGCCGACGGGACTTGGAAACTTTTGACTTGGGGGTATTGACTTGAGAAAATTATTGGCAGGACTCTGCGCGGCGGCTTTGATGATGACGGGTTGCGGCGGCGGAGAGCAGACGACTTCGACGGGCGAAAAGACTTTTACTTATGGCACGGTTGCTTATGGCGTGGCAATGGAGAACGCCGGCACCAATCCCCACGAGAGCTATAGCGGCTGGTCGACGCTCCGTTACGGTATTGGCGAGACGCTTTTTAAGTTCAACGAACACATGGAGCTTGAACCGTGGCTTGCCGAGAGCTTTGAACAGGTCGACGACTTCACCGTTAAAATCAAAATCAAAAACGCGGCGACCTTCAGCAACGGCAAGAAAGTCGACGGCGCGGCTGTTAAGAGATGTCTCGAAGCGTTGATTGCCAATCACGACCGAGCACCCCGCGATTTGAATATTTCTGCGATTGAAGCTGACGGACAATTCGTGACGATTAAATCAGCCGAGAAAGTGCCCTCCCTCCTGAACTACCTTAGCGACCCTTACGGTTGCATTGTCGACGTTGACGCGGGCATTAATGATAATATCGTCGTGGGCACGGGGCCTTACAAAGCCGTAAAAGTCACGGACACGCAGATTGACTTGGTTAAGAACGAAAACTATTGGGGAGCCGTCAAGCCGAAGATGGATAAAGTTATCGTCAAGAGCATTCCCGACGGCGATACGCTGACTATGACCATGCAAAACGGCGAACTCGACGCGGCGCAGGGTTTGCCCTATTCGAGCCTGAAACTTTTCAACGACGGCTACAAAATTTCGCAGGTTGACACGTCTAGGATTTATCAAGCGGCATTCAACTTCAAGACGCCCGCCCTACAAGATATAAACGTCCGCCGCGCAATCGCAATGTCGATTGACAAGGAAAACTTTACAAAGGTTCTTCTTAGCGGCAACGGCACGCCGGCGGTTGGTCCCTTCCCTGCAAACCTGCCCTTCGGCGATTATAAGGTTCACGCAGTCCCCTACGACCTCGACGGCGCGAAGAAACTTCTAGCGGAGGCGGGCTGGGCTGATTCGGATGGCGACGGCTATGTTGACAAGGACGGACATAATCTTGAGCTTCGTTGGCTAACTTACACCTCCCGTCAAGAACTGCCGCTCCTCGCCGAAGCCGCGCAAGCTAACTTGAAACTTATTGGCGTCAAACTCAACGTAAACGCCACCGATAACTACAAGACGTTCCTTAAGAGCGGCGACTACGACATCTTTAGCAAGGCAATCGTGACGGCTCCCACGGGCGACGGCGAATACTACTTCACGAGCCACATTGTCCCCGGTGCTGTCGATAACGCGGGCTTTTATGACAGCCCGGAGATTGCCGCGCTTGAAGACGAATTGCATAACACCTTCGGCGCGGATAAACGTTCGGAACTTGCGATTAAGATGAGTCAACAAGTCCTTGACGATTGTGCGTTGATTTACGTTGCACACTTGAAAATGTCGCTCGTCATGAAACCAAACGTCGAAGGCTTTAAGGCTCACCCTTCCGATTATTACGAGATTACCGCGGAGTTGGACAAGCGATGAACATTTTTCGCTGACCATTCTACTGCCAAATTTTTTATTATCTTAGCTATCTCGTCGTGCTTTTGCTGATAGGTGTGCCCTGTACGCTCAATAAAGATTAATTCGTTCTCGGAGGCGGTCGGCATGTGGTCGTTGATATTTTTTAAGAAGCCTGAAGGGTCGCCGTCGGTGAAAGTATCGTATGTGCCGATAATCAATGCGCCAGTGTGCGTGATTTGCTCGACTTGGCTAAAATTTCCGCTTGCATTGTCCAAAATGCCACTCAACCAGTCGTGCGCCGTGTTCGCCGTGCAAACAACCCAGCCCATAAAGTAAAACGGCAAAATTTTATTCCCTTGACCGTAGCGAACCAATTTTTCTATAAAATCGCGCTCGCCGTCGCTAACGCCGCTCATCATGTGCGTTAAATTCGCCGGACTCATCAAAATAAATTTTTCGACGCGCTTTTTATCGTGGTGTTTGGAAAGATAATAGATAACTTTGTTCGCGCCGAGCGAATGCCCCGCTAAAATCACGTGACGATAATTTTTCGCGGCGTAGTCAAGATAAGCGTCAATATCTTCGTCGGTGTAGGAAAATCTTTCGTTCCACGAGCCGATAAGTTCTTTCTCGCCAGTCTTGGTGTTGTAGGTTTCAATCTCGCCGAATGCGTCGTTCGTCTGCGCGTAGATAAAATCAATTCCGTTCGCGCTGAGCGTGTCGCCTATGTTGTAGTAGAAAGGATTGCTGTAAAAATTGCCGTGAATGCCAGTTATCGCGATGACAACCGTATCAGAATTCTGCGCGGGGAATAAAACGCCATTTAAAACCGTGCCGCGTTGCGTCTCGACGTTCAAACTTTCCATTTATCTGCGCCTCCCGAAAATGCAACGATGAGCCGGCGTCCGATAGCAAGCATTGCAGGAAACGCACTTTGACACGTCGCTTGAGCCGCTAAGAAATTTTTTTGGCAAATCTGGTTCACGGACGAGCGGTCGCGATAAGGAAATCAATTCAATCTTACTAGCGTTCAAAAACTTTTCCATTTCCTGACGACTGCGCCAGCCACCGACGCAAACTACAGGAACGCTAACAACTTCCGCTAGCCGAGCGCCGCAAAGTTAGCAAAGTAACCCTCGTTGACGCCCGCTTTTATGCCGCCGACCGAAGTCCCGTTGCCGCTGACCTCGATTGAATCAATCCCAGCCGCCGCAAGCATTTTGCAAATCAAAAAGCTCTCCGCTTCATCAAGTCCGCCACTTGTAAAATCGCTTGAGTTGATTTTTATCGTCACGTGAAGTTTAGGAGCAGAATTTTTTATGCCGCGCAGAATGTCGAGTAAAATTTTAGCGCGATTAGCAGTTGAGCCGCCGAACTCGTCCGTTCTGTGATTAATTAACGGGCTGATAAATCTGCTAAGGAAGAAGAAATGCGCCGCGTGAATTTGAACGCCGTCAAAGCCGCAAAGTTCAGCACGAATCGCCGCATCGATGAACATTTTTATAATCTCGCGGACGTTTTCGGTTGATAAATTATTTTCGCTGACCTCGACTAGATTTTTATCATAGAACGCGCCTAAGGCAAGCTGACTAATCGTCGCACAGTCCTCAGCGTGAATAATTTCGACGAGCTTTTTATACTGCGGAATCAATTTGTTGTCGGAAAGTCTCATCATGCCGCCGAAATAAAAATCATTGGTCGCCACGCTGGTAAAGCCCGTAATAATCGTGCCGACTCCGCCTTTAGCTAGTTCGCAATAAATTTCGTAAGTGTCCTCGCCGATTGAGCCATCAGGGGCGGCAATGCCTTCCCACGTCGCCGAACGCACCAGACGATTTTTAACGCGCAGATTATTTAACTCGACCGATTCAAAAATATTTTTCATGCTAAGCCCTCCAAACTTTTTTCTATGAACCAACCGTGCGGAACGTTAATTATCCTTACTTCGCCCGAATCGACGAGCGGCGATATAAAATTTCTGATTTGAGCCGTGTCATCAAAGCCAAACGCCTCGCGAAGTTCTATCGCCGAAATCAGCGGGTGCTTGTTCAATAAATCTTGCAACGTCTCAAGATTTTTTTCGGGCGGCACGGGTTTTATAAGTCCGCCGCTCAAATCAGAAATGACTTTAACAAAAGTTTCGTAGCCGATTAGGTTTTGAACCAATGCGCCCTGCGACTTGTACTGAATCAGATAACTTGGCAAGGAATGAATGCCGAGCCGCTGACAGGTTTGCAAGTCCGATTGTAAATTTTTCTCCGCCGAGCCGTCGTTGTAGTGCGCGAGGAATTTTTTCACGTCCAAGCCGGTTTTTATTGCGACCTTCAAAAGTTCTTGCAGTCTGGTCGTCGGGCGGCAATCAACAATCGTAGCGTAGCGCAATCTGTATAAGAATTCATCGGCTTTAGCGGCGTCGACGAGTTGCGCGGCTTTGTAAGCAAGATTCAATGGCTTAGATGAAGTTTCAGCCGTCGAAAACAATTCAAAGCCCGTCATGTCGATTGGCAGACCGCCGAGAGATTCCTCCGCGAGATAAATTTCAGCAAGCCGAGCGTTATACTTCTTAATCGCGACTTCCTTGTCGAGTTTCAAATCGTCGGGGGCAACGAGTTCATACACATCGCGAACCAAAAGGCTCATTACGTAATGAAAATCTATCCTGCCGGCAAAATGCGTTTCGAGCTTGCGGAAAATCGGCTCGCACTCATAAGACAAGCCCATCATCGGGTCAGTAAACGTCACGAGAGAAATTTTATCGTCCACGCTGATTCATCTCCTGTCAAAATAAACGCTACCGACGCTCCACGCGGCAATATCATTGAACTTGATATAGATGTTCATCGGCGGAACGTTCAGCACTTCGACGAAGATTTTAGTAATGGCGGCGGAAAAATTTTCGTAGCCGAGATGATTTTCGTTGCCGAAGACGCTGACTTCAATGTAAGCAATCGCCTCGTCGTTTTTGCCGCGTAGATAGAACCTACAATCGGATTCAAAGCCCGCGAGCAAATATTTTTCGCTCAAGCCGGGCAGAAGTTCAATCGCCTTGCCGAGCCGCGTCTTTAATTTGATTTCCTGCGCCGCGTTGATTGGTATGTTGACTTTCGATATGATGAACGGCATTTGCATTCGCCTCCCAAAGATTGACTGCGTGAAGTATAATCGTAAGGAAAATTTTTGACGAGAACGCAGAATAAACTGCCCGTCTGGAGGTTGAGCCATGAACGAGAAAAATTATCCGATTGACGCGACGCTAAGTGATGTCGTCAATAAAAAATGCCCGATACTTTGCGCAATGGACGTTATCGGGTCGAAATGGAAGTTGCCGCTCGTGTGGTACCTGCACGAGAAAGAAAATACTCGATTCAACGAACTCAAGCGGCGCGTACCAGGCATAACGCACTTTATGCTGACAAAATCATTGCGTGAGCTGGAAGCGGACGGGCTTGTTGTGCGTCGAGAAATAATTTCGGAGCCGCCAAAGGTCGTGGAGTATTCGTTGACGGCATTTGGCAAGGAACTAATCCCCGCACTCAATGAGCTTTACGCTTGGGGGCAAAAGATTTTGGACAAGGACGGCTAAGCAAAAAAAATCCTCTCAACCTTCGCGGTCGGGAGGATTTCTCTTATCCCATGGATTTAATCTTGTCCTCGACGAAACTGACGGGGATTTTCTCTAGGCAATCTTCTTTCTTCGGGCAAAAGCGTTTCCAACAGCCCTTGCAAGGTCGCTCGACTTCAATAGCGTGTTCAAGTTGCCCGAAAGGTCCGTTGCGTTCGACGTTCGTCGGTCCCATAAGCATAATCGTCCGCACGCCCAGAGCCGCGCCCATATGAACAGGCCCCGTGTCGCCGCCGATGACAAGTCGCGAACTCCTGACGACGTGTGCAAGCTGTGGAATGTTCGTGCGGTTGATTAGGTTAATCGGCGGGATTTCCATTTTGGCTTCGATTTCCTTAGCGCGCATCTCGTCTAGGTCGCCACTACCGACAAGCACTGGGATAACTGCCAGCTGATAGAACCAGTCGCCCAACGCCGCAAAGTTATCCGTCGGCCAGCGTTTATTAGGCCAATTCGCCCCAACTGCAAAGATGACGTAAGGATTGCCCTCGCGAATGCCGGCATGCTCCATAATCGCCCGCGCCTTTTCCGACTGCTCGATTGGAACTTGAATCGGGAAACGAACTTCATTGACGACGCAACCGACTGCCCGCGCCGTGTCAAGGTAGCGTTCGACGATGTGCCCTTCAGCGTTCTCGCCGACGACGGGTTTTGAAATTTTATCGCTAAGCTCGCGCATGTTGCAGATTCCCAGCTTGATATTCGACTTGGCAAAGAAAGCTATCGCCGCAGATTTGAACAGCCCTTGCAAGTCAAGTACCGCGTCATAGCTCTGTTCCTGCAGTTCGTGCTTGAACGGGAAAAACTCCTTCATGAAACCTTTGAGCGTGCGGAAATTCTTTTTGTTGAACAGGATTATCTTATCAACGCAAGGATTCATTTCGAGTAGTGGCAATGACGGCGGCTCCACGACCCATGTAACCTTTGCCTCTGGGAAAGTTTCCTTTATCGCGTAGCTGACGGGCAGGGCGTGAATCACGTCGCCCATTGCGCTAAGCTTGACGATTAAAACGTTCTTTAAATCTTCCATGTCACCTAAGCTCCGTTAAAATTTTTTCAATAACATTCGTGGTCGAACGCCCCGCAATCAGATTAACTAGCTCGACGCGCCCGCCATAACTTTGAACAATCGCGGCTTCGGGCAACGTCTCCAAAGTGTAATCGCCGCCCTTAACGTAGACAGCGGGCTTGACTTCGGCTATCAAAGCCTCGGCAGTCTGTTCGCCGAAGAATATCACGTGGTCGACTGCCTTAAGCCCCAATAAAACTTCTGCGCGGTCGTCTTGGGTGTTAATCGGTCTGTTCGCGCCCTTGAGACGGCGGACGGATTCATCATTATTCAAGCCGACAATCAGCACGTCGCCGAAACTCTTAGCCGTCGTCAGGTAGCGGACGTGCCCCGCGTGAATAATATCAAAGCAACCGTTCGTAAAGACGATTTGCCTGCCGCGTTGCCTCAAGTCCTCGCAAAAGGTCGCGGCGTCTCTTCTGTCAATCAACATTATCTTGCCCTCTCCAAAGTAGCAATTAATTCCGTCGCGCTGACTGTGCTGGTTCCGAGCTTACGAACGGCAATGCCCGCCGCGAAATTTGCAATCTTAGCCGCCACTGCCGGTTGAGCACCCGCCGTCAAAGCCAGAAGGAATGCCGCAACGCAAGTATCGCCCGCGCCCGACACGTCGTAAACTTCGCTCATGTCGCTAACGGGGATATGATGCGCCGCGCCGTTGCGTTCAAACAAACTCATGCCCATTTCGCCACGAGTAATCAACACGCCGTCGACGTTCAACTTAGTCAAAAGCTTCGTGCCTGCGCCGATTAAGTCAGTCACGTCATTTAGCGGATAACCGACGAACGTCCCTAGCTCCGAATCATTCTGCTTGACGTAGCCGACGCCCTCGAACGCCCCGATATTGTATCGCGAATCGACGATGCTCGGAATCTTCTTCTTGCCGGAGTAGCGGGTAATCAACTTGCGGGCATTTTGGGTTATCGTGCCGGAGCCGTAGTCGCTCATGATAATCCCGTCGACCTTCGGCAAAATTTTATCAATCTTAGCAATCAGTTCGGCTTCGACTTTCTTGCTTAACGGCTCTTTGCTCTCCTCGTCAATGCGGACGATTTGTTGACTGACCGTCGCCCGACCGCCCGCAATGATTCTGGTCTTAGCAATCGTCGGACGTGACTTATCGCGGACAAGCCCTTCAATGTGAACGTCGAGTTCCTTAAAAATATTTCGCAAGCTCTCCGCGTGCATGTCGTCGCCGATGACTCCGACGGCATAAACCTCCGCGCCGAGCGTCGCCGCATTGGTAACGACATTAGCAGCCCCGCCCGCAACGACCTTTTCGCCAGCCTTCTCCAAAATCAAAACGGGAGCCTCGCGGGATATGCGGGAAATGCGCCCGTCAACGTAGACATCAGCGACAATATCGCCGATAACCAAAACTTTCTTGCCGCTCATCTTGTTCGTAATGCTTATGAGTTCTTGCAACGCGCTGACCTCCTAAGTCAAACTGATAAACTGCGGGACAATATCTGCAAACGAGCCGTCGGGCATACGGAAGCCGCCGGGAATCGTGCCTAGTTCTTTAAAGCCGAGCCGCTTATACAAATGGCGGGCGTGAATGTTCGACGCAACAACCGCATTGAACTGCAAAATCCTAAAGCCGAGTTCCCTAGCCTTAGCAATGCAATCCTTAACGATAATTTCTCCGATATGCCGCCCGCGAACGTCCGCCCGAACCGCGTAGCTTGCGTTTGAAATGTGCCCGCACCGCCCGACGTTATTTGGATGGAGAATGTACAACGCTAAGACCTCGCCGCCCTCGACAGCCAAGCCCGTGAACGATTGCGCCTTAAAGAATTCGTCGCCCGTTATCTCGTCTAGTTCGTCCTCTTGCGGAAAGGCAATGCCATCGCGAACGACTTCATTCCAAATCTTTATTGCCGCGCCGATGAATTTTGATTCATAGGGAATAACTTTTATCATCAATCTTCCTGCCTCCTGAGATAAATTTTGCTCTTCAACTTGCGTTGCTCTCGTCCGTAGAAAAAGTTTTCGGCTAGTGATTCAAGTTGCCCCTTTGGCACTTCGCCGACGAGTTCCCATTTGCCCGCCGCATTGGCTAAGAAACTCTTCTCAAAATCGACGCTGACGACCGCCACAATCTTTTTATCGCTGGGTAGCTCGTCAAACAGCATGAACGGCATTACATTTTTGCTCGTCCACGTCAGCGGCTTTGGCTTAACCAACTCGAAATTCTTAGGCGTCTCCAGCCGATAAATTTTTGCGCCCGTGTAGAAGACCAAAGACCCCGCATACTCTTTGCCGTGGCTTACGACGCAAGTTTTATCGTCAAGGAGCGGCGAGACTATTTGAGCCTCACGACATGCGGAGTTGTCCTCGGTGACGGGCAAGGCGACTAAGCAAAACAACAGCGGATAGAATATCAGCGAGCCGCCCGCCATACCGATAAAGATTCGCCAGCGATTGACGAAGTACCGCGCCACGAATATTGCGATTGGAATCATGGCGGGCAGGGTGTAGGTTATGTATTTCGTCGCGCACAGCTGGAAGAAGATTATAACCGTAGCCGCCCACACGATTAAAAATCTCTCGTGCGTCTCGAAGGTCGGCAAGCGTCCTTCCTCAATGAAAAGCTCGGCTCTGCGGAAAAATTTTTTCACGGCGGCTGGGATTAACGGCACTGACCACGGCACGAATCCTACAACCGAAATCAGCGCGTAGTAGTACCAGACGTCCGTTTTGGGATATTCCGAGACCGTCGCCCTTAGGAAGTTGTGCACGCCCAAAAAGTTTTCAAGGAACGTCGCCCCGTGCAGAAAAGTCATCGGCAGGTACCAGACGGACATAATTGCAATCAGCACAAAAAAATTCTTCGGGCGGAAGAGCTTTAGCAAGTGTCGTAAGTCGCCCTGCCACACGAGGAAGATTAAAATTATGAGACCAGGCAAGAAAAATCCAATCGGACCTTTCGTGAGGACTGCCACGCCCGACGCCGCGAACGAGATTAGATAGAGCTTAGGTTGGTTTGCGCGGTAGCCGAGGAAGAAAGTTATCAGCGTCAGCGAGAACATTACAAGGAGCGTCATATCGGTTATCACGGCGTGCGCCAGGTACCAATACTCCAAAGAGGTCGCTAGCAGGACAGCCGCCGCCAATCCGATTTTTTTGTTGTAAAGCTTCGCGCCGAAAAAATACGTCAGGCACAATCCGCCCGTCGCGAAGACTGCTGGAAAGAACCTTGACGCAAACTCATTGACGCCGAAGACTTTATACGCGATTAAAAGCTCCCAATAAAACATTATCGGCTTATCGTACCAAAAGTCGCCGTATATGCGTGGGCTGAGCCAATCGCCCGCCGCTAACATTTCCTTTGCCGTAAGCGTATAGACGGATTCGGTTGGGTCGGTTATCGGCGCGAGCCAGCCGCCTAAAAAAAATAATACTAACGAAACGATGATGAGAAAAATACAATTTACCACGGCACAAACTCCCAATGAACTTCTAGTTTACGACGCTTGCCGCGCCAACGAAGAACCGCCTGCGAACAATGCAAATCGTGATACCAATAATAATCCACGTCCTCGACTGTGTGCTTGTCGGCATTCCACTTGACACCGACGACCACTCTATCTTTGGGCGTAATCCAATAACTCACGCCCGCTTGAATCTTCCGGGAATAATCATCTACGTCGTAGTTAAAAAGCGAATTGGTCGAGTTGTTCTTGTCGTAGGAAAAGCCCACATAAGTCGCGAGCCGCTCGTTAAACTCTCTGCCGAGCAAAATATTGTAATTGGAGCCCTTAACCGTCGTTTTGCCGTTTGGAACGTTCTTAGCGTCGTCCTTAGTGATTTTATAGCCCGCGTCCAATAAGAGTAAAAATCCGCCGATGTTAATCGGGTCGTGGTACAACTTAAGCTCGTATTCTTGGTGCGTGCTGGCTACAGCATTTTGCCGCCAATGCCCGAACTCGCCCTCCACTCTGTAGCTTATGGGTGAAGTGCCGATGTGCCGCCCGTACCAAATATCAAGCGACGGCTCCTTTTGAATCCAGCGGGCGTCGCTATCGTCGTAGAATCCGTACTTCACGCAGGCATTAAGCTCGCGATTATTGTAAAAAAGCTCCGCCCTGCTACGAATGCCCTTCTTAGTCTCGATATGCGCACCGATTAACAAATCCCAATGCTTGCCGAGGGGAATCTCGAAGTTGTCTTCAACGTAGACGCCGTGGTCGCTATTGTAGCCGACACGCGGGAAATAATTCTTCCCCTTCTCCTCCATGCTCCGTTCTTCGTAATCCTTGGTGCCGACGATTTTATTTTTAATCCAGAACTTGACGTTGTACATACGGATAACCTGTTCGGGCCAAATCTCCATTCTATCCGCGCTCAGGTGGTAATCTGGAGACTTCGCGCCGCATTTGGTCTGCGTGCCGTCATAAACGACAATGTGGTCGGGGTAAAACTCGAACCGTTTGCCCGTCAGATAATATTCGCCCGCCTTGCCGTTAGCCTCGCCCATAGTGCCGGTTTTCGTACCGTAGTTGTAAACGGTTTTGTAGCCGTCGAGAGTGACACGCGGCGCACCTTCCGTAAGTTGCAGGACATGCGCTCTATCGTCCACGCGAACGACTTGCTCCTTGACGTTGCCTTTTGCCTCCGCACTTTGGAAACGGTAGCCATCAAGCTGAATAATATCAACCTTGCCCGTCGCAATGAACTCGCCGCTACCAGAATAATAAACCATGTCATCGCCCTCGAACACGGCTGGGACTTGGTCGCCTTCCTTTTGCGCGTGCGGCAGACGTTCCTTAGCCTCGGCAATGTCGGCAAGTAATTTCTCTTGTTCTTCAGTCAATCGCTGTTCACGAGCCTCGCGCCGCCGATTTTCTATGTAGTCAAAAAGCCCTGTGCCCGTATCCGATTTTGCCTCGTAAACTGCCTCTGCCGTCGAAGTCACGAATAGCGCGGCGCATACGACGCCTAAAAATTTTTTCATCATTAATCCTCGTCTATAATTTCTATGATTTCTCCGTCGTAACCGTCAGGGGTCTTGCCCTCGTCGGGGCGCGGTGCCACGTTTGGTTCAGCAGTCGGTGCAGACTTTGACGGTTCGGGGTCGACTTGCACAATTACTTCTTCCGGCTCCCTCGGCGGCGTCGCTATTTGTTCGTCAGGCGTAAGCGTCCCTGGCTCGTCAGACGCGGGAGTTGTCGGTTCGACGGGCGCAGGAGTTCTTGTCTCGTCGGGTGCAAGATTGCTCGTCTCGTCGGGTAGAAGGGCTGAAACTCCGCCGCCCGTCGTCTTGACGCCGTAAACAACAATCGGCGTTTTAATCTGAAGATAAAGCTCCACGCCCGCCGGCAAGTCGATATTCTTGCCGCGAACTAGGACTTCTTCAATCGCTTTGTTCTTGCCCGAAAAGGTTTGCCCTAACAAGCTCAATCCGCGCCCCATTGAAGCCGCAGTCATGGCGTCGATTGCCTCAACGCCCGTGTAAGTGTTGACGTTCTGTCCGTCAATCGCCTTCAACGTGTGGAAGTCCGCCTCAATCTTGCCGTTGCTGAAAATATTTTTGGCGCGATGAACACTCGTAACGACTCCTTCACCCGGCAAGCCCCTAGCAAAGACAAGCCCGCCGTCAACGAAGACATCCTCGGCAACCTCAATGGGAATGGTGTCGCCCTCCTGCAAAGTCTTCGAGCCGACGGGGACGGTCGTCACGACCTTTATCAAAGTGTTTTCGGGAAGAGGAATCAGAGTTATCGGCAAAATATCCTGACCGTATGACGCCTTAGCTAGTGCGCGAATCCTATCGTTGAAACTGCCCTCCGAAATTTTGCCTAGGATAGCATTCTCCAAAGTCGCCAGCCGCTTATCGATACCGCCGCTTTCCACCTCGTGATTGAAATTCCATTCCAGCGCGTTTACCTTCGCCAAGACGCCCGGTCCAACGTCGTTATTGTAAAGAATATCGTAAATGGCATCTATTCGAGCGTTCATGTTGCCGTTCATGTTCTGCCCGCTGTAGTTCTTCTCCAAGCGGCTGATTCTATCTAGGATTGCGCCGCTCTGCTCCGAGCCATAAGTATCAGTTTCAATCCTTGCGAGCTTTTCATTGGCAGATTCCTCCGCCGCAAAGACCGACGCGGAAAAAATCATCGACGCCGCCAATGCCCCGCAAATTATTTTCTTCCAACTCATTACAATTCCCTCCGCGATTTTTTTTCGATTATAGCAGGTATCAACTGTTTTCTGCAACGCCTTGAAAAATTTCTTGCCGCGTTATAGAATCACGAAAAAATTTTTAAGGAGCATGAACATGATTGAAATCGGAGTTGGACTGGTCGCGGGGCTGTTGATAATCCTCGCGCTTAAATTTTTTATCGAGTTGCCCTTCAAGATAATTTGGAACAGCATAATCGGCGCGGCGATTCTCTACCTCGTCAACCTAACGGGAATCCTCACGATAAAGATAACGTTCATTCACGCGCTGATTGTCGGGGTCTTCGGTGTGCCTGGCTTAATCTTGCTGGCTATCTATCTTAACTTCATAAAGTAAACTTGACAGCGCAAAGCGTTTTTATTACAATCGCCGGCGTATGACGGGTTGCCGATGTTTCCATTAGCCCCGGACAAAAGCGAACTACGTCGTGCGGTCAAATAAAAATCAGTCATGGAGGAGAAATCGTGAAAGATACGTACATGGCAAAGGCGGGCGACGTTGAGAAGAAATGGTACATCGTCGACGCCGAAGGAAAAACCGTCGGTCGTATGGCGGCGGAGATTGCGAAGGTTCTTCGCGGCAAAAATAAACCAGTGTTTACACCTCACGTCGATACGGGCGATTATGTTATCGTCATCAATGCGGCTAAGGTCGTCTTCACCGGCAAGAAGTTGCGCAAGAAGGTTTACTTCCACCACAGCGGCTACCTCGGCGGCGGCAAGTATGCTACTGCTGGCGAGTGGATGCAAAAGTTCCCCGAACGCGTCATTGAACACGCAGTTAAGGGTATGTTGCCGAAAAATAAACTCGGCGCGGATTTGTTTAGAAAGCTCCACGTCTTCGCGGGCGATAAGCACCCCTACGCCGCCCAGAAGCCCGAAGAACTTAAAATTGAAACGCGCTAAGGAGAGATAAGATTATGGCACAAGTAAGCTACTACGGCACCGGTCGCCGCAAAAGTTCAGTGGCTCGCGTTCGTCTCGTTCCGGGCGACGGCAAAGTCACCATTAACAATCGCGCAATGGAAGAATATTTCGGCTTGAAGACTTTGGAGCTGATTGTTCGTCAGCCGCTCGTCCTCACCGAGATGAATGATAAATACGACGTGATTGCCAACGTCAAGGGCGGCGGCACCACCGGTCAGGCAGGCGCGATTCGTCACGGCATCACCCGCGCATTAATGGAACTCGATGCCGACCTGCGTCCCGCACTCAAAAGGGCTGGTTTCGTCACCCGCGACCCTCGCGAAAAAGAACGCCGCAAATATGGTCTCAAGAAGGCTCGCAAGGCGTCCCAGTTCTCGAAACGTTAATATCAATCTTGCAACAAAAAAACTCCCGCCGACCTCGGCAGGAGTTTTTTTTTATTTTACATGCCCAACGCACGATAAAGATTTTCGTCAATGACGCGCCGATAACCTTTCAACACGGGGCTATAACCAGTCGTGTCGCCAAAAAATTTCATGTTATACGCTGAAACGAATGCAACTTCCGCCGCATATGGAATGAGCGGGGCTCCTTCTGCGTGGCTGTAGTCGTGGTTAATATCCCAATCAAGCCAAGTTCCATTTTGAAGATAGGAAAGAGCTTTTCTTCCCCAATGATAACGAAAATGCAGGGTTTGTGAGCCGCTAATTTTGTAGGGACCGCCAATATAGGTTTGGTGGTTACGCCAATAGTCGTCGGAGAAGGTGACATAAATTATATCAATCGCGATTCGATAATTCGGCGGGGAATAAAATTCTGCGACAACGGAAGACCTGTCAGCATATTTTCCAACGCCCATTCCACCATCAACGCATACCCAATTTCCATTGTCCAGCGTGGCGGGATAAGGTTCGGCAAAAGCAACTGCCGACGTAAGAATCATTACCGCGCTTAGAAAAATAATTTTCAAAGTCGTTTGCAAGATTTTAGCCTCCTTAAAGTTCGTTTTCCGATAAATCAAACTTGCGACGCTCAAGATAATCCATGAGCCGCAAATCTTTTTCCGGATTGAAGTTCACATCGTAATAATCAGCGGCATTTCCCGGAGTGTAATCGTAAGCAAGCCGCTCGAAATGCTTTTTATCAACGTCGAAGTCCAAATTTTTCCGCATAACCTTGCCGAGGCGTTCAGCATCGGGAATCAGATAGCTTACCTCGTCAATATATTGCAACCAACCAGGTACAACGCCCGTTTTAACATTTTTTTTGGCTTCCGCGCTTTTTAAGGAGCCTGCCGCCGCTAACATCTTCCCTGAACTTAAATCCGTGTCAATCGCCTTAACTGCAACCGTCAAAAGCTCCGGAATTTTAATTAACATGCTCGGTTCAGTCAATTTGTCCGCGCAAGCCCGCATAAATGCCTGTTGACGCCTCACACGACCAACATCGCCCTCAGAATCGCGAAATCTTACAAATTCTATCGCCGTTTGCCCGTCCAAGTGCTGAAGTCCTTGCTTTAAATCGATATAAAGCCCGCCGTCGTCGTCCCAGGGGTCTTCGTAGTGCATATCGCGTTCAACATAAATATCCACGCCGCCCATCGCGTCAATTACTTCCGCAAATCGCGATTTATTTATCGCAACGTAGTAATCAACGTCTATTCCGAGAAATTCTTCCACAGTTTCCCGCGTCAACTTAGTTCCGCCGTATGCATACGCCGCATTTATCTTTTGGTAGCCGTGTTTTTCGATATAAACCATTGTATCTCGCGGAATTGTCAGCAACGACGCCTTATCCGCCGATAAATTTAATATCATCAGCGTATCAGACCGCCCAACATCGTCTTTTCGCTCGTCCACGCCCATTATCATTATCGTTGTTGGCTCGTTGAACGTCGGCAACACCTTTTCCGGCGCAATTTTCTCCGTTATGTCCTCTTTTAGCCGCGTAAAGTCCGAATTAAAGCCCAAATGCGCTAGCGACCCCACGATTATCAAAGAACAAAGTATAAATGACCAAAATAATTTCCGATTGCGCATTTTGCTTAAGAATCTCTTCCTTTTTTCCTCCAAACGTTCGCGCATGTCCTCACCTCCTTAGCTAAAATCTAAGGGAAGTCTTAAACTTTGTCAAGTCTATGTCAGTTTTTATTTCGGGGTGCTTGCGAAGGAAATTTTGCTCTTCTTCGGGCGCGGCAACGAAATTTATCAGCCGCCCGACTTTTACATAGCATTTCCGAACGATTTTATCAATGTGCGGGTCGTTAATCGTCAAACATGCCTTTGATACGACTGGTTCCTTGCCGCGATTGGCTATAAAGTTCAAATGCAACTCGACTTGCGGCTCATCTTCGCCCGAATTGTAGTAAACGCCTAAATTTTGGTCGGCGTACGGGTTCAAAACGTTAAAAAGTACGTCCATTAGCATTGATAAATCCATTTTCTTTGGATTGAATTCAATTTCGACGCTCTCAACGCCTTCTAACGTCTGCAATTCGGGATTTACGTAGCTGTGAACGTTCCGCGCAGACAATTTCCCGACCAATACGCTCACTACGCCTGGAATATCCGTAAAAATCTCCTGCAATTCGTTGACATTGCCCCCGCTGAAGTAAATTTTCTTAGTGTACATAGTTTTAGTCTCCTCGATTATGATTTTGAAGATTATACAACGCCGCCTTACACTTTGACAACAAAAAAAGCCGCCAACTTTCGACGGCAGAAAATTTTTACCAAAAATTTAATATCAAGACTTCAACTCGGCAAGTTTATCGAACGTTCCAAAGATTTTTTCCTGAACATTGTCTGCAGTTATCTCGCTAAGCGGAAATTCAGCAAACCAAGCATGACTTAATTCAGAATTGAATTTTAGAGGCGTGACCTTTGTAAATCCATTAATTTTGTTATGCAAATATTTATCATCCACGACATCAATCGGTAAGCTATACTTATCAAAGTCTTTATTACTAATCTTGAGCTTACTATAATTGAATTTATTCTTGTAAATGAATTTTGCAACCGTTACACGCGGATAATATAGGTTAATTTCCATAACATAGATTGATTTTCCATTTTCATTCTCTTTAAGCTTGAATGGCAGAACAAAAAACTTTGTCGACCAACTTAACCAATCAGGCCATTTATCATCGGAATCGGTATCTGAGAACCAATGAATAAAATACTTATTACCCGAAAAAATTAAAGGTTCGTATTTGTTGTCAGTTTCTTCACACAAACTTTTACAAAGCTTGATTAATAAGTATACATGTTTATGAGTGTCTACAGCAATTTCAAAAGCTTTCTTAATGATTTTGTCATAATCTTTACCTTTCAAATTAATAGCCTCCTCATCAGATATAAAAAAATCTTTTGAAAAGTCATCAAGTTTTATAGAAACATCAAACGAACGAAAAGTTTCAAAGCCTTTGAGTTTCAGCAAATCAATCAAATCTTTTGCTATAAGCTCATCGAAACCTATTAATTGCAGTTTATTTAACTCGTCCAATACATTTTCCCAAAAAATATAACTAAGATTGACGCCAAATTCATTGAAAATATTTCTGCGGCGTCTGTCAGTCACAATTTCATGGCAAGTCGATTCTGGCGCGAGCAAAATTAGAATTTTTTCCCTGCCGTTTGCTTTTTTCTGCAAAATTTCGGCTTCGCGCTCAAGCTGGTCGTCACTCGACAAGCCGCTTTGATATTTGATTTCGATACCGATTAAAATTTCCTCAAAGTCAAGCAATACATCGATTTCGCCTTTCAATTTCTCAGGCCACCAAAAAATAATCTTGTCTCCCCAGTAGCCTCCGCGAATCTTTTTAATCTTGTTGGCAAATTCTGCAGTGCGAATACAATTCACTAAGAGCGGTTTCAAAATTTTTTCAAAGCTCGTGTAGCGAAGTGTACCGAAAAAGTGTCCAGTAAGCTTATCTTCATCAGTATTCTTGTTGTAACGTTCTGCTATCAAAATAAACTCCTCCTTTCTGACTGAAATATATCACAAAATAAATCAATGTACAAGTTCAATCCTCCCCATTTCCGAAAAATAATTTGAATCGTGCGTGATGATTATCAACGTGCGATTTTTTGTCGCCTCAATTAAGTTTGAAATCAGTTTATCCGCAAGATTTTTATCAAGCCCCGCCGTCGGCTCGTCTAAAATCAAAATTTCTGCGTCCTTAGCCATTGCCAACGCCACTTGCAAGCGATTTCGTTCGCCGCCTGAAAGATTTTCGCCGTCCTCGCCTATCGGAGCATTAATATCAAAATCCTCAAGTTCGCAAGTCCTCAATGCCGATAAAATTTCTTCGTCAGTAATATTTTCGTGGAGCATTTTAAAATTATCCCGAATCGACGCCGAAAAAATGTAATTCGTGAACGTCGCCGCCGAAATCGTGCCATTAATCGCAATCGTGCCGCTATCAGGCTCAAAAAGTTTCATCAGCAAGTAAAGCAACGTCGTTTTGCCCGCGCCACTCTCCCCGACAAGCGCAATTTTCTCGCCGCGTTCAATCGTCAAGCTGAAATCGTCAAAAATCTGTTTGTCGTAGCCGAAACTCAAATTTTTAATCTCGACAGCTTTATCAGTCTTATAAATCTGCGCGGCTGACGTTTTTTTATTGTCAAGGAGCTTAACGGCGCGAATTTTTTTCAAAGTTCGTATCGCCGACGGGATTTGAGCAAAAATTTCTAGCGTCGCAAAAAAAATCAGCGTCCAAACCGTCAACGCGATTGTATCAGCTACCGCCGCGACTTTCAACAGCATAAAAAAGAATCCTGCCGCGTTCAAAATCCTAAATCCCGTGTCGAAATTGATTTGCCGCTCAGTTAGCTTAAAATTTTCCGCGCCAAAGTCTTTTGCGGCTTGATTTAGGCGTTTAATCGCGGGCGCAGTGCCAAATATTTTAAGTTCGTCGCGTCCGTCATTGAAATCTAAAATTTTTTCGCGGTAATCGGAATCATCAGCGGCTTTAAGCGCAATCGGTATCAAATTTATAAAAAAAATCGCGGGCAATATCATCGCAAACCATTTCAGCGGCTCGAATAGGAAAAATGTTAGCAAAATCGTGATGAGGGCGGCGGTTGATAGCGGCAAAATGACTCGCGGCAGGAAATCTTTAAGAAAATCGGCTGAAACGGTTAAATTGTGAAGTAAATCGCCTTCGTGAGAGCGTCCGGACTTGAGCGGAAGGATTTTTGCGGCGTTGAGGAAGATTTTTCGCCGTAAATCGTCGAGGAGCTTGAAAATTACCTTGTGCGAGATGAATCTATCGGCATAACGGAGTGCGGCGCGTGAAATTCCAGCCGTTCGGACTAAAGTAATGCCGATTGAGAGCTTGGAAAGGGGCGGATGCAGTGCAGCGGAGGCAATTAGCCACGCAGAAGCCGCCAAAAGTAAAATTTCGGCGAGAGCGGCGGCTAAATTCGATACGATAGCGGGCAAAAAGCGTTTGAAGTCCATAAAATCACCTTCCGAGCGAAAAATTAGCCGCGAGAGTAAAATTTCCTGCCAAAAGTGATTTTGGAGCTGTGAAACGGATTTCAGAGCGTTGAAAGTGATTTTGAACCGTTGAAACTGCTTTTGAAGCTTTGAAACGAGTTTTGAGCCTTTAAAACGGTTTTGGAGGCGATTTTGAGGTTCAAAACGGAAAATCCAGAATATCGGATTTTTCAAAAGGCTAAATGGCGTCATTACGCGAAATAGCTAAAAAAGCCCCTTATGAGGGCTTGAAAAAGGCTGAAAAATCCAGCATACAGGATTTTTATCCGAAATACCGGATTTTTCCACTTCGATTGACGGCAGAAAATTTTTTTGCTAAAATCTGTAACGAAATCTGATTTGAAACGTATAAGTTGCAGAAAACAAATTGGAGGCTGATATTATGGCTGATGAAAAGAAATTCGCGGATGAAGTGATGAGCGACGACGAACTTGACGGTGTGGCGGGCGGTAATTGCTACGAAACAGCAGATGACACACGCTTTTTGAACAGTTTGAACGGTTCTACAGACCGCTACGGTGCCCCAAGAATTTATTTTCTTACAGGTGAGGCTACAAGGGAATCAATTCAAGGTGCTTGGGCGAAAGTCGGCATATCTGCCAAAATCAAAAACAATTATATTCCAAGCAACGGAACAAGCAACGAATATCATCTTAACGGGCAGCAAATCACGCAGGAAGAGGCTCGTCAGCATGCAATGAACGTCACAGGGCACTATATGAGCGAATCTGATTGGAAATGGTAAAAAAATCGTCACGGCAGTAAAAAAAGCCCTTCGGCTAGTGTCGAGG